>NZ_BOMZ01000107.1 GCF_016862455.1 Actinoplanes utahensis | reverse complement strand
GCCAGCACTGTCTCACCAACCCCGAGACAACCGTGAGAGCCAGCTGACAGGAGCCGGCGCCCTGGGAACGCTTGTGCCCATGCCACCCGGCGGGATGTGGCATGGGCACGCGTGGATCGCCGGGGATGGTTACTGGACGCCGGCGGAGTCCATGCCGCGCAGCTCCTTCTTCAGCTCGTGGATCTCGTCGCGGATCCGGGCGGCCAGCTCGAACTGCAGCTCGCGGGCCGCGCCGAGCATCTGGTCGTTGAGCTCCTGGATGAGCTGGGCGAGTTCGGCCCGGGCCATGCCGGCGCTCGCGGCGGGAGTGGCGGCGGACCGGCCCCGGGCGCGGGTCTCGGCCACCGACGCCTTGCCGCGGGACATCTGCCGGCCGCTGCCGCTGGCGGCCGGGCTGCCGACCACCTCGTCGGTGTCCTCGGCCTCCTTGTAGATGTCGTCGAGGATGTCGTGGATCTTCTTACGGAGGGCCTGCGGCTTGATGCCGTTGGCCTCGTTGTGGGCGATCTGCTTGGCGCGGCGGCGGTCGGTCTCGTCGATGGCGTCACGCATCGACGGGGTGATCTTGTCCGCGTACATGTGGACTTCGCCGGAGACGTTCCGGGCGGCACGGCCGATGGTCTGGATGAGCGACCGGCCGCTGCGCAGGAAGCCCTCCTTGTCGGCGTCGAGGATGGCGACCAGCGACACCTCGGGCAGGTCGAGGCCCTCCCGGAGCAGGTTGATGCCGACCAGGACGTCGTAGTCGCCCTTGCGCAGCTCCTTGAGCAGCTCGACGCGGCGCAGCGTGTCCACCTCGGAGTGCAGGTAACGGACGCGGATCCCGTTCTCCAGGAGGTAGTCGGTGAGGTCCTCGGCCATCTTCTTGGTGAGGGTGGTGACCAGGACCCGCTCGTCCCGCTCGGTGCGCAGCTTGATCTCGTGCATCAGGTCGTCGATCTGGCCCTTGGTGGGTTTCACCACCACCTGCGGGTCGACCAGGCCGGTGGGGCGGATGACCTGTTCCACGAACTCGCCCTGGGCCTGCCCCATCTCCCAGTTGCCGGGGGTGGCGGAGAGGAACACCATCTGGCCGACACGCTCGAGGAACTCGTCGAAGCGCAGCGGCCGGTTGTCGGCGGCGCTGGGCAGCCGGAACCCGTGCTCGATGAGGATCCGCTTCCTCGACGCGTCGCCCTCGTACATCCCGCCGATCTGCGGGATGGTCACGTGCGACTCGTCGATGACGGTGACGAAGTCGTCGGGGAAGTAGTCGAGCAGGGTGTAGGCGGGCTCGCCGAAGGTGCGCCCGTCCATGTGCATCGAATAGTTCTCGATGCCGTTGCAGAAGCCGACCTGGCGCATCATCTCGATGTCGTAGGCGGTGCGCATCCGCAGGCGCTGCGCCTCCAGGAGTTTGCCCTGCCGCTCGAACTCGGCCAGCCGCTCCTCCAGCTCGGCCTCGATGTCGCGGATCGCCCGCTCCATCCGCTCCGGGCCGGCGCCGTAGTGGGTGGCCGGGAAGATGATCAGCTCGTCGACCTCGCGGACCACGTCGCCGGTGAGCGGGTGCAGATAGTAGAGCTTCTCCACCTCGTCGCCGAAGAGCTCGATCCGGATGGCCAGCTCCTCATAGGCCGGGATGATCTCCAGGGTGTCGCCGCGGACCCGGAACGTGCCGCGCTGGAAGGCCATGTCGTTACGCGAGTACTGGATGTCGACGAGGCGGCGCAGCAGCTTGTCACGGTCGAAGTCCTCACCGACCTTGACCCGGACGGCACGATCCACGTACTCCTGCGGGGTGCCGAGGCCGTAGATGGCGCTGACGGTGGCCACCACGATGGTGTCGCGCCGGGTGAGCAGCGACATGGTGGCCGAGTGCCGCAGCCGCTCCACCTCCTCGTTGACCGACGAGTCCTTCTCGATGTAGGTGTCGGTCTGGGCGATGTACGCCTCGGGCTGGTAGTAGTCGTAGTAACTGACGAAATATTCCACGGCGTTGTTGGGCAGCAGCTCGCGGAACTCTTTCGCCAACTGGGCGCACAGGGTCTTGTTGGGGGCGAGCACCAGCGCGGGCCGTTGCAGCCGCTCGATGAGCCAGGCCGTGGTCGCGCTCTTGCCGGTGCCGGTGGCGCCGAGCAGGACGGTGTGGCGATCGCCGCGGCGGACCCGCCGCTCCAGCTCGTCGATCGCGGCGGGCTGGTCACCCGCGGGCTGGTAGTCGCTGATGACCTCGAACCGGCCGTCGAGTCGTGGGATGTCGAGCGCCATGCCACCACCGTACGTGGGGGGTATGACAAGTTCGCGAACCGGCGTGCTCAGGGTGCACATTCAGCGGGCTTCACGGTCCCGGCCGGGCTGCCTACGCTGGACGGGCAGGCCGCTCGCGGCGGCTGCCGGCAGCATGCGGGTCACACGGTCCCCTGCCGCCGCACCACGGTCGCTGCGCCCCGGACGCCCTGGCGAGCGCACCCGTGGTGGGTCAGCGGACCCGGCCGCCGCGAGAGTCCTGGTCAGAATGGCCGCGAGAGTCCCGGTCAGAAGAGTGGCGGCTGCCAGCCGGTCGTCACCGCCCAGTCGTCGGCGGCCCGCGCCTCGGCCGCGAACCACGGCTCCTTCGCTTCCGCGTACGCCGCACGGTCGTGATGTTCGGCGGCCAGCCGCTCCTTGGCCGCCGCGTAGGCGTCCCGGGCCTCCGGCACCGCCCGCAGGTGGTCACGCATCAGCAGGGCGAACCGCCAGCCCGGCGAGCCGGCCACTCGGACGTGCAGGTTGACCCGGTAACCGGGGTCGGCGCAGCCGTGCAGCCGTTTCGGCCAGGTGCCGCCGGGGATGCCGTGCGCGTGGTCGGCCCAGTCCCCCGGCCGGGCCGGGAAACCGAGCTCACCGAGGCGCCCGGCCAGCGTGTCCGCCTCGTCGAGGGTACGCACGCTCAGCATCAGATCGATGATGTTCTTGGCCGGGAGCCCCGGCACCGCGGTGGATCCGATGTGATGGACGTCATGTCCGCTGCCGAGCCCATGCTGGATCCGGGCGATCAGCCGGGCCGCCGTCCGCGGCCACTCCGGGTCGGCCGGCAGGATCCGCAATCGTGGGCTCTTCACCACGGAACGCCCGGCCCGCAGGTTCCGCTCGAACTCGGTCAGCCGGTCGCGCCACAGCTCGTCCACGCGGGCGTACAGGCCGTCCAGGTCACCCTCGTTGACCAGGACCACGTCGGCGGCGGCCCGGCGCTGCTCGTCGCCGGTCTGCGCGTCGATCCGGGCGGCGGCTTCCGCCGCGGGCATGCCACGCAGGCGGGTGAGCCGGTCCAGCCGCAGGTCACGGTCGGCCAGGACGACGATCACCAGGTGGTACGTGGCCGCGAGCCCCGCCTCGACCAGCAACGGCACGTCGTTGACCACGATCGCGTCCGGCGCCGCCGAGGTGGTCAGCTCGACGGTCCGGGCTCGTACCCGGGGATGAATGATCTTCTCCAGGCGGCGGCGGGCCGCCTCGTCGCCGAAGACCTTGGCCCCCAGCGCCGGCCGGTCGAGCGTGCCGTCGGCGGTGAGCACGCCGGACCCGAACGCCCCGACGATCTCGGCCAGCCCGTCCGTGCCCGGCTCGACCACCTCGCGGGCCAGCAGGTCGGCATCGATGATCACCGCGCCCCGCTCGGCGAGACGGCGGGCGACCGCACTCTTGCCGGCACCGATTCCACCCGTCAGTCCCACTCTCAGCATGGGCTAAGTATCGCCAGATGTTCTTGGCGGGCGGAACCGGGAGGCCGCGGTGTTCCGCCGGACGGCGAAAGGCCGCCCCGACCGGAATCGGGACGGCCTTTCTGGGTACTACCGGCTGCTTGACTCGCGTCAGGCGGTGCCTCGCGTCAGATCACTTGCCGCCGGCCAGCTTCTCGCGCAGAGCCGCGAGAGCCTCGTCGGTGGCCAGGGTGCCCGCCGGCTCCTCCGCCGAGCGCGCCGGACCCGACGAGCTCGAGGTGGAGGTCGACGACGAGGTGGTCACGCCGCCGGCCGGAGCCGGGTTGAGCGCGGCCTCGGCGTCGGCGTCGCGGGACGCCTGAACCTGCTTGGTGTGGGCCTCCCAGCGCTCGCGGGCGTCGGCGTACTGCTTCTCCCACGTCTCGCGCTGCTTCTCGAAGCCCTCGAGCCACTCGCCCGTCTCCGGGTCGAAGCCCTCCGGGTAGATGTAGTTGCCCTCGGCGTCGTACGTCGCGGCCATGCCGTAGAGGGTCGGGTCGAAGTGCTCCTCGCCCTCGACGAAGCCCTCGTTGGCCTGCTTGAGCGACAGCGAGATCCGGCGGCGCTCCAGGTCGATGTCGATGACCTTGACCAGGACGTCCGAACCGACCTGGACGACCTGCTCGGGCAGCTCGACGTGACGCTCGGCCAGCTCGGAGATGTGCACCAGGCCCTCGATGCCGTCGTCGACGCGGACGAACGCGCCGAACGGGACGAGCTTGGTGACCTTACCCGGCACGATCTGGTTGATCGCGTGGGTCCGGGCGAACTGACGCCACGGGTCCTCCTGCGTCGCCTTCAGCGACAGCGAGACGCGCTCGCGGTCCAGGTCGACGTCGAGAACCTCGACCTCGACCTCCTGGCCGACCTCGACGACCTCGGAGGGGTGGTCGATGTGCTTCCAGGAGAGCTCGGAGACGTGCACCAGGCCGTCCACGCCGCCAAGGTCAACGAAGGCACCGAAGTTGACGATGGAGGACACGACGCCCTTGCGGACCTGGCCCTTCTGCAGCTTGTTGAGGAACTCGGTACGAACCTCGGACTGCGTCTGCTCGAGCCAGGCGCGGCGGGACAGAACCACGTTGTTGCGGTTCTTGTCCAGCTCGATGATCTTCGCCTCGAGCTCGCGGCCGACGTAGGGCTGCAGGTCGCGGACGCGGCGCATCTCGACCAGCGAGGCCGGGAGGAAGCCGCGGAGACCGATGTCGAGGATGAGGCCACCCTTGACAACCTCGATGACGGAGCCGCGAACGACGCCGTCGTCCTCCTTGATCTTCTCGATGGTGCCCCACGCGCGCTCGTACTGCGCACGCTTCTTCGAGAGGATCAGGCGACCTTCCTTGTCCTCCTTGGTGAGGACGAGGGCTTCGATGTGGTCGCCAACCGACACCACTTCCGCGGGGTCCACGTCGTGCTTGATCGACAACTCGCGCGAGGGGATGACACCCTCGGTCTTGTAGCCGATGTCGAGCAGGACCTCGTCCCGATCGACCTTGACGACGGTGCCTTCGACAATGTCGCCGTCGTTGAAGTACTTGATGGTCTCGTCGATGGCCGCGAGGAATGCTTCCTCGGATCCGAGATCGTCGACGGTGACCTTGTTGGCGCTCGAGGTGGCCTCGATGCTGCTCGTCATGTGGACAGTTGCTCCGAACGGAATGGATTGGTGGTGTCTCTGCGCTCCACGGAACTGCCGCTGGAAGCGACACGAGCGAGCTGGACGACCACTCCGTCGAGCAGTCTGTTCAATGCAGTCGATCATGTCGGGACCAGCGACCACGGAACCTGCTCCCTGCCGAGGCACACGATCCGCGAGCGCATCGACTAGCTTACCGTGCGCATTACCACAGGTTGCAAGCCCTCCTGAGGAGCGCGGCACATTGTGGGTCGGGAACCCGTCAGCATGCCCTTTATGAGGTGATTCGGGACGGCCGACACGCCTGCCGTACCGTTGCCGGGTGACCTCACCGGACCTTTCCCACGGTCGCGTGACCGAGACCGAGGCGCGCCGGGCCAACCGCTCCTGGTGGGACCTCGACGCCGACGACTACCAGGACGAGCACGGCGTCTTCCTCGGCGACGTCGACTTCCTCTGGTGCCCCGAGCGGCTGCGGGAGGCCGACGCGCGCCTGCTCGGGCCCGTACCGGGGAAGAAGATCCTGGAACTGGGCGCCGGCGCCGCGGCAGCCAGCCGGTGGCTGCGCCGTGAGGGCGCCCACCCGGTCGCCCTCGACCTGTCCGCTGGCATGTTGCGGCACGCACGCGACGCGGCAGAGCGCAGCGGGGTACGGGTTCCCCTGGTCCAGGCCGACGCGCTGGCCCTGCCGTTCGCGGCGGAAACGTTCGACATCGTGTGTACGGCGTTCGGGGCCATCCCGTTCGTGGCGGACTCGGCGGCCGCGATGCGGGAGGTGGCCAGAGTGCTGCGGCCCGGCGGAAGCTGGGTGTTCTCCGTCACACACCCGATGCGATGGATCTTCCTGGACGAGCCGGACGAGCACGGGCTGCTGGCGAGGAACTCGTACTTCGACCGCTCGCCGTACGTGGAACGTGACGAGGACGGCGAGGTCACCTACCTGGAGCAGCACCGGACCCTCGGCGATCGGGTCAGGGAACTGGTGGCGGCCGGGTTCGTGCTGCGCGATCTGGTCGAGCCGGAATGGCCGGAGGGCCACGAGCAGATCTGGGGGCAGTGGAGCCCGCTGCGTGGCCAGCTCTTCCCCGGCACCGCGATCTTCGTCTGCGACATGCCCAAGCCCAGTAGTCGAAAGTCATGAAACAGGTGCTCACCACCTGAGTCATCAGCGTGCGACGCGTCATTCCGCTCCGAGTCACCGAAGTCACCCGGAGCGTAATGCACGTTTCCCAAAGATCAGACGCAGTTGGTCTGGTAGGTCACGTAGACCTTCGAAGTGCTTGGGATTCTCCGCCAGTTCCGGATCTGGTCAGCGCCGAGCGACGTTGTAGTGGCGCCTTCCCTGACGGTTCCGGGACACTGCAGCTTGAAGGCGTCGACATCCGTCATGCGCGCCGGCGAACTCTTGCCCGGCAGGAGCACCACAACTGCACCGGTCGGGCCGCTTGCACCCCACCGGGTGATGAAGACAGCCTCGGTCGAGTTGTTGTATACCTCACCACAGATAACCGAGGTGGGTAAGGTAGAGCACTCAGCGGCGGCAGCCGGCGATGCCGGAACCACAGTCACGACCAGGGCGGCGGCTAGCGAGCCAGCGGCAGCGGTGATTCGCCGGGTCAGCTTCGTCAAGACACACTCCACTCTTAGATGAACATCGACGGATTCCTCCGCAATGTCCAGCAATCTTAAGCACGTCGATGCAAGAGTGGGAAGCGCCAAGGTCGCCAGGCGACTAGAGTAGACAAATGCGAATATTTGTTACGCATAACAAGCCGACAAATATCGCAGAAGGTGCCAAGGTGGGTTGGTGGAGCCATGATGAAGCGTCCACAGCACCGTCCCGCAGAAAATCACCAGGCGGACCGAGACCGCGGGCCGACGAGCAGCACTGCGGCAGGTGGTCGGGTACGTGCACCGGCACCTGGCGCAGCGCCCGGACGGCGACGTCACCGGCACCCGCTGGCGGCACTCGCTGATGCACTGGGGCCACGACCCCCTGAAGAAGTGACCGGGCGCCGTCCGCGGTCGCCCCAGCGCCGTCAGGCGGGGGTGAGGGCTGCGCGGTCGGCGACGAGGACGCCGGCCAGGCGGGTGAGCTCGGCGGGAAGCGCACGGTAGTAGACCCAGGTGCCGCGGCGGGTGCCGTGCACCAGGCCGGCCTCGCGCAGGATCCGCAGGTGGTGGGAGATCGTCGGGCCGGTCAGGGAGAAGGCCTCGGTCAGGTCACACACGCAGATCTCGCCGTCGGCGGCTGAGGCGATCATCGACAGGAGGCGGAGCCGCACCGGATCGCCGAGCGCCTTGAAAGTCCCGGCGAGACGCCCTGCCCGGTCGAGGTCCAGCGGCCCCTCGGTGAGCGCCACACCATCCTGCCCGGCCGCGGCTGCCGCAACGGCCGCACCCGGTGCCGCGGCAGCGGCAGGAACGCTCGGGGTGGCGGAACCTGTCGGGGACACCCGGCTCCGATGAGGAGCGATCCCCGGGCGAACCTCCATCGACGTCGATTGACTCGGCATCGGCCCAGGGTTTCAGATCAGCGCAAACAGCGCACGAGCACCACCCGGTCGGGTGCCCGGCAGAGTCACGGGATCACCCGACCGAGCAACACCGGCACACCCGAGGTCAACCCACCGTCACGGTACGCATCCGCGCCGCCCTCCTGGTGGAGGCGGCGCGGGCGGGTGTCAGTGGTCGGCGCCATTCCAGTCGCGGCCGGTGCCGATGGAGACCTCCAGGGGGACCGACAGCGGGTAGGCGCTGCCCATCTCGCGGCGGACCAGCTCCTCGAGGGTGTCGCGTTCGCCGGGGGCGACCTCGAAGACCAGCTCGTCGTGGACCTGGAGGAGGACGCGGGAGCTGAGGCCGGTGTCCTTCAGCGCCTCGTCGACCCGCAGCATCGCGATCTTGATGATGTCGGCGGCGGAACCCTGGATCGGCGCGTTCAGGGCCATCCGCTTGGCCATCTCCTGGCGCTGGCGGTTGTCGCTGGTCAGGTCGGGCAGGTAGCGGCGGCGGCCGAGGATGGTCGCGGTGTAGCCGTCGGTGGTGGCCTGCGCGACGACGGTCTGCAGGTAGTCGCGGACGCCGCCGAAGCCCTTGAAGTACTCCTCCATGAGGCCCTTGGCCTCGTCGTTGGAGATGCTCAGCTGGTTGGACAGGCCGAAGGCGCTCAACCCGTACGCCAAGCCGTAGTTCATGGCTTTGATCTTGCGGCGCTGGTCGGGGGTGACCTCGTCGAGGCCGACGTGGAAGACCGAGGAGGCGGTCGCGGCGTGGAAGTCGGCGCCGGAGTTGAACGCGGCGATCAGCGCGTCGTCGCCGGACAGGTGCGCCATGATCCGCATCTCGATCTGGCTGTAGTCGGCGGTCATCAACTGCTCGTAGCCCGATCCGACGATGAAGGCGCGGCGGATGCGGCGGCCCTCCTCGGTGCGGATCGGGATGTTCTGCAGGTTGGGGTCGGTGGAGGACAGCCGGCCGGTGGCGGCGACGGTCTGGTTGAAGGTGGTGTGGATGCGGCCGTCGTCGGACACCGACTTGAGCAGCCCATCGATGGTCGACTTGAGCTTGGCGACGTCACGGTGGCGCAGCAGATGCTCCAGCAGCGGGTCGCCGGTCTGCGCGAACAGGCTGGTCAGCGCGTCGGCGTCGGTCGTGTAGCCGGATTTGATCTTCTTCGTCTTGGGCAGGTTGCGCTCGACGAAGAGGATCTCCTGCAGCTGCTTGGGCGAACCGAGATTGAACTCGCGGCCGACGACCTCGTGGGCGGCCTGCTGCGCGGCTTTCACCTCGGCGGCGAAATGCGACTCCAGCTCCGACAGGTAAGCGGTGTCGGCGGCGATGCCCCGCTGCTCCATCTCGGCGAGCACGACCGACAGGGGCTGTTCGACGTCGGCGAGCAGCCGCACCGACTCGCCGCCGTCCCGGGACAGGTCGGCGATCAGGACGTCGGCCAGCTCGAGGGTGGCCCGGGCCCGCAGCATCACACCCTGCTCGGCGGCGTGGTCGTCACCGTCGCCCTCGAAGCTGAGGGCGAGCTGGCCGTTGTCCGGCTCCTCCACCTTGAGCTCGCGCTTGAGGTAACGCAGGGCGAGGTCGTCGAGGCCGTAGGTGCGCTGGTCGGGCTTCGCCAGGTACGCCGCGAGGGCGGTGTCGGTGGTGACGCCGGCGAGCCGCCAGCCGTGGGCGTGGAAGGCGAGCAGGGCCGGTTTCGCATCGTGCACGACCTTGGGCCGGGCCGGCTCGGCGAGCCAGGCGGCGACGGCACGCTCGTCGTCCTCGTCGAGGGCGGTGGGGTCGAACCAGGCGGCCGGGCCACCGGCGGTGGCGACGGCGACACCGGTGAGGGTGCCGGTGCCGCGGCCGAACGTGCCGGTGACGGCGACGCCGACCGGGGCGGTGCCGGCGTGCTCGCGCAGCCAGGCGGCCACCTCACCGGTGCGCAGGACCTGACCGTCGATCTCGAAACCGGCCTCCGCCTCGGCCTCCGGCTCAGCCGTGCCGAGATAGGAGTAGAGCCGCTCGCGCAGGACCCGGAACTCCAGGGCGTCGAAGAGCTGGTGGACGGCCTCCTGGTCCCAGCCCTCCCAGCGCCCGTCCGCCGGCCGGACCGGCAGCTCCAGGTCGCGGACCAGGTTGTTGAGCTCGTAGTTGCGCAGCACGTCGGCGAGGTGGGCCCGCAGGTTGTCGCCGGCCTTGCCCTTGATCTTGTCGACGTTGGCGACGACACCCTCGATGCCGCCGAACTCGGTGATCCACTTCGCGGCGGTCTTGGGACCCACGCCGGGGACGCCGATCAGGTTGTCGCTGGTCTCGCCGACCAGCGCGGCCTTGTCCCGGTAGAGATGCGGCGGAACGAGCTGTTTCTCCTCGACCAGGGCCGGGGTCATCCGCCACACCTCGGACACGCCACGGCTCGGGTAGAGCACGGTGATGTGGTCGTCGACCAGCTGAAGGGCGTCGCGGTCACCGGAGGAGATCAGCACCTCCATCCCGGCGTCCCGTGCCTGGCAGGCGAGTGTGGCGATGACGTCGTCGGCCTCGAAGCCGTCCTTCTCCACGACGATGATGCGCAGCGCCGCCAGGATCTCCTTGATCAGGCTGACCTGACCGTGGAACTCCTTGGGCGTCTCCTTGCGGCCGGCCTTGTACTCCGGGTATTTCGCGGTGCGGAACGACACCCGGGACACGTCGAAGGAGACCACGATGTGCGTCGGCTTCTCGTCGCGCAGCATGTTGATCAGCATGGAGGTGAAGCCGAACACCGCATTCGTGTGCTGGCCGGTCGCCGTGCTGAAGTTCTCCTTGGGCAGCGCGTGGAACGCGCGGTAGGCCAGGGAATGGCCGTCGAGCAGCAGCAGGCGGGGGGTCACGGCGTCGTCGCTCACGCCCCAGGACTCTAGTCGCCGGGTCTGACAAGTTCCGCGCACACCACGGGGCGGCCCTCCCCGGAAGGGAAGACCGCCCCGTGATCAGGATCGCTCAGGCGACGCCGAGGTACGCCTCCTTGACCGCCGGGTCGTGCAGGAGGTCCTGACCGGTGCCCTCCTTGACGATCCGGCCGGTCTCCAGCACGTACGCCCGGTGTGCCCGCGACAGCGCCTGCTGCGCGTTCTGCTCCACCAGCAGCACCGTGGTGCCCGCCTGGTTGATCTCGACGATGATGTCGAAGATCTGCTGGATGATCATCGGGGCGAGGCCCATCGACGGCTCGTCCAGCAGCAGCAGCTTCGGCCGGCTCATCAGCGCCCGGCCGACGGCCAGCATCTGCTGCTCACCGCCGGACAGGGTGCCGCCCGGCTGCTTCCGCCGCTCACGCAGCCGCGGGAACATGGTGAGCACCTTCTCCAGGTCCTCCGCGATCCCCCTGCTGTCCTTGCGGGTGTAGGCGCCCATGTCCAGGTTCTCCAGCACCGTCATGCCGGGGAAGATCTGCCGGCCCTCGGGGGACTGGCACAGGCCGCGGATGACCCGCAGGTCGGCCCGCAGCTTGGTGATGTCCTCACCGTTGAAGGTGATCCGGCCACTCGACAGCGACCGGGTTCCGGAGATGGCCCGCATCGTGGTCGTCTTGCCGGCGCCGTTCGCGCCGATCAGCGCCACGATCTCACCCTCATTGACGGTGAGGTTGATGCCGTGCAGGGCTTCGATCCGCCCGTACGACACCGTCACATCGTCCAGCTCAAGCATCATCGGTGGACTCCCCCAGGTACGCGGCGATGACCTTCGGGTTCCGGCTGACCTCAGCCGGTGAACCGTCGGCGATCTTCCGCCCGAACTCCAGCACCACGATCCGGTCGGTGACACCCATGACCAGGCGCATGTCGTGCTCGATCAGCAGCACCGTGATGCCCTGAGCCCGGATCTTACGGATCAGCTCGAGCAGCTCCTCCTTCTCCGCCGGGTTGAAGCCGGCGGCCGGCTCGTCCAGGCAGAGCAGCTTCGGCTCGGTGCCGAGCGCCCGGGCGATCTCCAGACGGCGCTGGTAGCCGTACGGAAGGTTGCGGGCCGCGTCGTTGGCCCGGTCGGCGATGCCGACGAACCGCAGGAGCGCCAGGGCTTTGTCCTCGGCCGCCCGTTCCTCCAGGATGTGCCGGGACAACCCGAACACCTTCGCGAAGGCACGGCGGGCCTGCTGCCACGCCCGGACCGCCCCGTTACCGGAGTCGACCCTCGGCAGCTCGTGCTCCTTGGGCCGGACCCGGTAGAGCCGGAACAGCGCCCCCGGCACGCTCGTCTTGTGCCGTGAGTCGGTGCCGACCATGACGTTCTCCAGTGCACTCATCTCCGGGAAGAGACGGATGTTCTGAAACGTCCGGGAGATACCCATCTGGCTGATCTGGTGCGGCTTGCGGCCGGTCACCTGCTGCCCGGCAAACCGGACCGCACCCGACGTCGGCTTGTAGACGCCCGTCATCACGTTGAACGTGGTCGTCTTACCGGCACCGTTCGGGCCGATCAGGCCGAGGATCTCGCCCTCGTGGATGTCGAAGGCGACCCCGTCGAGGGCGACCACGCCACCGAACCGCAGTGTCACGTTGTCGATCTCGAGCAGCTTCTTACCGGGCGCCGGCGGGGCCGGCACGTCCCGCGCCGGGACCGTGGTGGTCTCGTCAGACATGAGCGGGCGCCTCCTCTGCCTCCGCCGCACGATCCTTCAACTCTCGGGCTCTCCGCCGGCTCGGGATCAGGCCCTGCGGGCGCAGGATCATCACCAGAACCATCGCGACACCGAACGCCAGGAACCGGTAGTCGGCAACTCCACGGAACCGTTCCGGCAGGTAAACCAGCAGGAACGCACCGAGCGACACACCCATCATGTTGCCCGAGCCACCGACCACGACCATCGCCACGAACAGGATCGACGTCATCGGGTCGAACTTCGTCGGGTCGATGAACGCCTGCCGGCTGGCGAACAGCACACCGGCCACACCACCCAGCGCCGCGCCGATCGCGAACGCCCACAGCTTGAACTTGAACGGGTTCACACCCATCACCGCCGCGGCGTCCTCGTCCTCACGGACCGCCAGCCAGGCCCGGCCGACCCGGCTGTGCTCCAGCCGCCGCACGAAGAACACCATGATCAGTACGAAGGTGATCGCCAGCCAGTACCACGGCTTCAGATCGATCAGCCCGAACACCGTGTTCGTCGCCGACGGCGGGCCCTCCGGCCCGGGAATCGCCGAGATGCCGGCGTTGCCGTTGGTGACCGTGGTGACGTTCTTCGCCACGATCCGGATGATCTCACCGAAGCCGAGCGTGACGATCGCCAGATAGTCACCGCGCAACCGCAGCGTAGGCCAGCCCAGCAGCACACCGGAGACCATGGCCAGCGTGATCGCGATGAACAGGCAGATCGCCCAGCCCACCGCCCACGTCGCCGGCAGGTCGAACCTCTCCTGAATCGCCTTCACCACCGGCGAGTTCACCGACCCGAACAGGCCGACACCGTAGGCGCCGATCGCGAAGAAGCCGATGTACCCCAGGTCCAGCAGACCGGCGAGGCCGATCACCACATTCAGGCCGATCGCCACCAGCACATAGATGGCACACGTGAACAGCGTGCCGGCCCAGCTGCTGCCGCCCTGGATGTAGTCGGTCCGGAACCAGGTCAGACCGGGAATACCGAGCAGGGGCAGGTAGTAGAGGAACGCCACGAACGCAACGAAACCCAGCGACCGCTGCCACTTCGGCAACGCCCGCCACCGGTCCCCGACCGCTTCCATCCGGCCCACGTGGGGCGCTGTCGCATTCACACTCTGGCTCATGCGCGGGCCCTCCCCAGCGACTCGCCCAGCAGACCGGTCGGACGGAACATCAGCACCACGACCAGCACGACGAAGGCGATGACATCCTCCCACTGACTGCTGAACAGGGTGGCGCCGTACACCTCCACCAAGCCGAGGAACAGGCCGCCCACCAGCGCACCGCGCAGGTTGCCGATACCACCGAGCACCGCGGCGGTGAACGCCTTCAGGCCCAGCACGAAACCGATCGTGTTCTGCGTGACGCCGAACCGCATGTTCCACAACAGCGCGGCCGCGCCCGCCATCGCACCACCCAGCACGAAGATCAGCATGATCACGCGCTCCTGGTTGACGCCCATCAGCGCGGCCGTCTCCGGGTTCTGCGCCACCGCCCGCACGCCCCGGCCGTACCGGGTCTTGTTGATGAACCGGTCCAACGCGAACATCATCAGCATCGCCGACACGAAGACGATCGCCTGAACGTTGGTGACGCTCGTGTCACCGATCGTGAACAGATTCTTGTGCTCCAGAACCGTCGGCATACCGAGCAGCTGCCGCGGACGGCTGAACAACGTCGACATCGTGAAACCCGAGTCACCGAAAAGCTTCGGCAACAGCACGCCGAACACCTCGACGAGCACCAGCGAGACGCCGATCGCGGTGATCAGGAAGACGAGCGGCGGCGCGTTCTTCTTCCGCAACGGCCGATAGGCGACCCGCTCGATCGCCAGAGCCGTGCCGCCCGAGGCGACCGCCCCCACGATCAGACCGACCACGAGCGCGATGATCGCCGTACCGAGCGGGGGGTTGTTCTGCAGGCCCATCGCGGTCCACGTGCCGAACACCGCGAAGGTGCCGACCATGAAGACCTCGGAATGGGCGAAGTTGATGAGGCGCAGGACGCCGTAGACCAGGGTGTAACCGAGCGCGATCAGCGCATAGATCGCACCCTTGGACAGGCCATTGACGGTGTGTTGGCCGAATTGGCCGATGAGTTCGTCGAAATTCACCAAGTTCTCCTTGCGATGAAGACGGCCGGGGCGTGAACCCCGGCCGCACCCTCAGCGCTTATCGTCAGCTGAGCTTGAGCTCCTGCAGCGGCTCGAACGTGGTGCCCTTGACCTGGTACGACCAGATCACGACCTTCGTCGGGTCGACGTCACCGTTCTCAGCGAACTTGATGTACTTCGAGACACCCTGCTTGTCGTACGCCTTCACGAACGCCAGGATGTCGGCCCGCGACTTCTTGCCGGCCTTGAACGCGTCGATGTAGATCATCGCGCCGTCGAAGCCCTCAGCACCGTACGAACCCGGCGCGATCTTGTACTCCTTCTCGTAGTCGGCCGAGAAGGTGCCACCCGCCTTGGCGGCCGGCAGACACGGGCAGGTGATGATCGCGCCCTCGGCACCGCTCTGCGCACCCTGCGGGAACGCCGGGTCGTACAGACCGTCCGGGCCGACGAACTTCGCCTGCACACCAGCGGCCCGCATCTGGCGAACCAGCGGAGCGGCCTCACGGGTGTAGCCACCGTAGAAGACGAAGTCGGCCTGCGCCGCCTTGATCTTCGAGATGGTCGCGTCGAACTGAGCCTGCTTCTCCTGGATCTTGTCCTTGCCGGCCAGCGAGGTACCCAGGTTCTTCTCCAGCTCGGCAGTGATGCCCGCGCCGTAGGCGGAACCGTCGTCGATCATGAAGACCTTCGCCGCGTTCTGCGACTTCAGGTACGTCGACACAGCACCAGCCTGCGTGCCGTCGTTACCGACCACACGGAAGAAGGACTTGTTGCCCTTCGCGGTCAGGTCCGTCCGGGTCGCGGACGGGCTGACCATCGCCAGACCAGCGGCCTCGTACACCGGCATCGTCGCGTCCGACTCACCGGAGAAGTGACCACCGATCACACCCAGGAACGACGGGTCGCCCGCCACCTGGCTCGCGATCGGCGTCGCCTGCGCGGCGTCACCCTGCGTGTCGAACTCCTGCAGCGTGATCTGGCAGTCCGCGTTCGCCGCGTTGTGCTGCTTGATCGCCAGCTTGGCGCCGTTCAGCGACGGAATCACCAGACCGGCATTGTCACCCGTGAACGCGCCGAAGATCGCAATCTTGCCGCCACAACCCGCCGCAGCGGTGCTGCCCGTGTTCCCGCCGCCCGAGTCCTGGCAGCCAGCCGCAGCGAACATGGCGGCAGCGAGACCGACCGTCCCGAGAACCCGTGAATAGTTACGCCTCAAGGCTTCTGACCTTTCATCCTGGTGCAGGATTCGGCGTACCGAGGCCGGGCGGAGACCACAAGATCTTCATCCCCCCGCTCGCCCACGCACCACGAACCTGCGCACTGCTCGTGTTGGCGCAGCGTACTGGGCTCCGCATCGACAGTTAAGAACTTGGAGCCACACTTGCCAAACCGTTACCGAGAGCCACTCGAACGACCCACTGAGAATGATCTTCACGGACCATCCCCCAGCAGGAAACCTTCACGTCGCCGAAACGGCCGTGAAAACACGACCCGAAACCCCGTCATCCGACGACACCACCAAAAGCCCCGGACCAGCCGAAACAGACAGACCGCTGCCCGACACCCCCCGAACCGCACGCGGCGACACCAGCGGCCGCCACCCCGACCCGCCATCGTCGGAGACCCACAACCCGAACGCCGACCCGTCGCCCACCGCAGCCACCAACCGCGAACCCGACACCGCCACCGCCCGAACCCCCGACCACGCCGACGGCGACACCGAACCGAATGACCCCACCGGCCGCCACCGATCCGACTCCAACCGCCACACGCCCAGCGCCGAACCCCGCAACCCCAACGCCACCGGCACCCCACCCGCCAGCGCCACCCGCTGCAACTCCTCGTACTCCCCCGACGCGCCCTCCGCCGTCAGCCGCCGCCACACCCCGTCACCCGACGACCGCCAGCCCACCGGATCACGATCCGGACGGCCCGCCGGCATCAACCCACCGGCCACCACCCAACCACCGTCCACCGCCACCGCATCCGCGGCCCACGTCACACCCGACGCGTCCGACGCCAGACCCGGCACACCCTCCGCGACCTCGAACGCCGACCCGTCCGCCGACGACCACACCGCCGCACCCGACACCCGGTTACCCGTGATCAGGAACCCCGGCGGACCCGCCACCAACCGCGACACGTTCACCGCCGACGGACCACCGAACAACTCGAAGCGCGCCGAAACCTCCCGCAACACCCCGCCGCCGTCCAGCAACCACGAGCTCGTCCGCGGGTTACCGTGCGCACCACCCGGCTTGTCACCGACCGCCACCAGCCGGCCGTCCCGGCACGCCGCCGAGAACAACACGTTCTGCTTGCCGTAGAAACTCTCCGCCGCCACCGACACCGGCGACCACGACACCCCGTCCGCGCCCGCACGCCACACCGCCGGACTCGTCACCCTCGCCGCATCACGCACCCCGCCCACCACGAACCAGGCACCGCCACACGCCACCGCATCCCGCACCACCGGCGCGCCCGACACCCCCGCAGCAAGCGGAAGAGCCGCCTCCCGCCAGTCCAGAGACAGGGGAGACGGCTCAGCGTCAGAACTCGACGAGCACCCGACGACCGACAACAACAACGCTGTCACCACCGCGGCGCCCGCACGTCTCATTTCGGAGGTTCCCCCTCAGCCTGCTGCTCAGCCAGAATCCGGTCCGCGACCTCACGCATCGTCATCCGATGATCCATCGCCGTCCGCTGAATCCACTTGAACGCCTGCGGCTCGGTCATCGAATACTTCGTCATCAGCTCGCCCTTGGCCCGCTCCACCGACTTCCGCGTCTCCAGACGCTCCGTCAGCCCCGCCACCTCGGACTCCAACACGGCGATCTCCGAGTACCGCGACAACGCGATCTCGATCGCCGGCACCAGATCAGACTTCTGGAACGGCTTCACCAGGTACGCCATCGCACCGGCGGCACGCGCCCGCTCCACCAGATCACGCTGGCTGAACGCCGTCAGGATCACCACCGGCGCGATCCGGCCACCCGCGATCCGCTCCGCGGCCGCCAGCCCATCCATGATGGGCATCTTGATGTCGAGGATCACCAGGTCGGGCTTCAGATCCTCGGCCAGGCGCACGGCCGTCTCGCCGTCACCGGCCTCCCCGACGACGTCGTAGCCCTCCTCGACGAGCATCTCGGCGAGGTCCAGGCGGATGAGGGCCTCGTCCTCGGCGATGAGCACCCGCTTGCGCTCGGCACCAGCCTGCGTGTCGGCCACGGAAACCCCTACCCCCAGAACGTCGATGACGCGACACCCCGTATGTGGGTGTCGCCGCCCTAAGCCTAGTAGGTACTCTGTCACTTGCTCGGGTTGGCGTGACCTTGTCTCGCCGGGTCGAGCATGCCGGGGTGGTGGAATCGGTATACACAAATGACTCAAAATCATTCGCTCGAAAGGGCATGCGGGTTCGACTCCCGTCCCCGGCACCAGAAAAGTTGTCATACCCCCATCCGATGATGGGGGTATGCATCCCCCTCAGGTCCATGCGAGAGCTTTGAAGCTGAGAGCCGAAGGCGTTCCCTTCGGTGAGATCTGCCGCGATCTTGGATTGCCACGGCGCACGGTCGGTCACTGGTTCTATGGGGACCGCCCACGAAGACGGGCGGAACGTGAGGCTAATCCGTCGCGGTGCGCACGCTGCTCGGACCCACCAGCCGATCTTGAGAATCAGCGGGATTACGCCTATCTATTAGGCCTCTACCTGGGCGACGGTCACCTGGTGACCTCGACGAAGGTGCCGGTTCTCCGCGTCTATTGCACGGCCGGCTGGCCTCGGCTCGTCGATGCCTGCGAGACGGCGATGCTGCGCGTGCTGGCCAAGAAGGTGCAACGCGTCAACCGCACCGGCTGCATCGCGGTCCAGAGCTACTCGAATCACTGGCCCTGCCTTTTCCCGCAGCATGGGCCGGGGACCAAGCACACAAGAGCAATCATCTTGGTGCCATGGCAGGAGCAGATAGTCGATCACCACGCCGAGGAATTCCTTCGCGGGCTGTTTCACTCCGATGGCTACCGTGTCATCAACCGGATAAGGCGCCCGAAGAAAACGTATGAGTATCCGCGCTATCACTTCTCGAACGAGTCCCTCGACATCATGGGGCTGTGCCGGAAATCGCTCGACCAGCTCGGGATCGGATGGCGGATGTGCAAGCCCAACATGCTGTCGGTGGCCCAACGCGAGGGGGTGGCGCGACTCGACGAGTTCATCGGACCAAAATCGTGAGCCGCGTTACTCCGTACCAGCAAGCGGTCTTGATCTTGGTTTGAGGCGGCCCGGAGGGGTCCCGGGGCGCGCCCAATCTGGGCGAACGGCGGGCCGGTGAGTGCGCTGGATGCTGTCATGGCAGGGACAGCTTCAGCGGGAGGCCTCATGTTGTCGTCCGGTTCCGCACCTCTGACCGTGAAGCGCGCGAGCATCTGGGGTTTCCTGCTGTTCGCGGCGGCGGCGTGGCTGGTGATCGGCTGGGCGGTGTTGCGGCTGGAACCGAGGGATGCGGCGGCGGTCGCGGGTCCGGTGGTGCTGTTCGGTGCGGTGTGTGAGGGTCTGCGGACGCTGGCCGGGACGAAGACGTGGTGGTTGAACGCGGGGCTGGCGGTGTTGTTCGCGGCGACGGGCGGGGTGTTGCTCGCCGAGGCCGGGAGCGGTTCGTCGTTCACGGCGCCGGCGTCGCTGGTGGGGTGGTATCTGTTGGTTCGCGGCGCGGTGGATGTCGCGGTGGGTTTCATGACCCGGGGGCAGGATCGGGTGTGGGGCCTGCTGGTGACCGTGGGTGTGCTCGAGACGGGGCTGGGGTTCTTCTCGGCGAGTCCGTTCGCGCGGGCCGCGGATCTGGTGCTGGTGGTACTGGGCGCTCTCGGGATTCTGCGGGCGGTGGCGGATCTGGTGACGGCGTTGCGGTTGCGGGAGATGGCGCCGCCGCGGCGGGATGTCCTCGAGTTGCCGCCGGAGCGGGCCGCCGGGGTGGCGGGGTACGCGGCAGGGCTGGCGGACGGGGAAGGCGCACCGCGGTCGCGGGCGCGGCATCGGGCCCGGCCGGGTGGTTCGACGGTGACGGAGCCGGCCGCGGTGGGGCGGCATGCGCAGGACAGCTTTCATGATCATGTGGTGCGGACGACAGCTGATCTGGATGCGATGTTGGCGCAGGCGGGGATCACGGGGCCGCGGCCTGGGACGGCGGTGGAGGTTCCGCCGGATGTGGTGGTGCCGGACTCGCCGGCGGGAGTGGAACGGCCGTTGCCGGTGGCGGGGGCGGAACGGCCGGCCGCGGGGCGTTGAGCTCGTCTCCCCTGCCCCGCCGGTGGTGGGTCTTCGTGTCGGCCGGTCGCCAGGTCGTGATCCACTCCGGCGGGGTCTTCCGGCGCGAGAGCGGAGACTATCCCGGTACGAGAGCGGAGGTTCTTCCCCGCGAGAGCGGAGACTCTTCCCCGCGAGAGCGGAGACTCTTCCCCGCGAGAGCGGAGACTCTTCCCCGCGAGAGCGGAGGCTCTTCCGATATGAGGGCGGAGACTCTCCCGGCGCGAAAGCGGAGGCTCTCCCGGTACGAGAGCGCGGACAGGGAGCGTCGCGCGGAAGGCGCGGACCAGGCCGGAGCGCCAGGCGGAAACGCAGATCAGGCGTGAGAGCCCCACGCACCTAACGCGGACCAGGCGCGCGAGCCCCACACGGAAGGCGCGGGCCATGGCGCGCGTGCGCGCCGGGCGGGAACGCACGACCAGGCGCGCGAGCGCCACGCGGACACGGCGGATGACGCCGGGAGCGAGCGTCCCGCGGAGGTGAACCGCGGGGGTCAGCCGCCGATGCGGCGCAGGAGGCCCTCTTGGACGGCGCTGGCGATGTGCCTGCCGTCGCGGGTGAACATGCGCCCGTTGGCGAGGCCGCGTGCTCCGCTGGCGGAGGGGCTGGTGCTGTCGTAGAGGAACCATTCGTCGGCGCGGAACGGCCGGTGGAACCAGAGGGCGTGGTCGAGGCTGGCGCCGATCACGCCGCCGGGTCCCCAGACTTCGCCGTGGGTGGAGAGGACCGCGTCGAGCAGGCTCATGTCGCTGGCGTAGGTGAGGGCGCAGGCGTGGATGAGCGGGTCGTCGGGGAGCCGGCCGTCGAAGCGCATCCAGACGCGTTGCTGGGGCTGGATCTCGCGGTCGCCGGGTGGGACCCAGCCGGGTACGCCGACGTAGCGCACGTCGACGGAGCGGGGTGAGGAGTTGAACATGGCCATGCGGTCGGGGTATTTGGCGACCCAGTCGAGCATGGTGGGGACGTCTTCGGGGGCGGGGACGTCGTCGGGTGTGGTGGTGTGGTGGTCGAGGCCTTCTTCGGGGATCTGGAAGGAGGCCGACATGAAGAAGATGGTCTTGCCGTGCTGGCGTGCGGTGGCGCGGCGGACGGAGAAGCTGCGGCCGTCGCGGATGTTCTCGACGTGGAAGGTGATGGGCACGGTGGGGTCGCCGGCGCGGACGAAGTAGCCGTGGAGGCTGTGGACGTGCCGGGCGGGGTCGACGGTGCGGCCGGCGGCGACCAGCGCCTGTCCGGCGACTTGGCCGCCGAACACGCGCTGGGCTCCGGTTTGCGGGCTTTCGCCCTGGAAGGTGGCCGCGTCGACCTGCTTCAGGTCGAGGAGTTCCAGAAGCTGGTCGACGGCGGCCTGTCCCTGCAACAAGGTCAGACCTTCGCGGTCTCGACGAGCGAGCCGATCTGGTGGACGCGCAGGGTGTTGGTGGAGCCGGGCGCGTTCGGCGGGGAGCCGGCGACGACGACGACGTAGTCGCCGGGCTTGGCCAGGCCCATGCTGAGCATCTTGGCGTCGACCTGCCGGAACATGTCGTCGGTGTGCTCGACGAAGTCGGTGAGGAAGGTTTCGACGCCCCAGCTGAGGGCGAGGGTGTTGCGGACCTCAGCGACCGGGGTGAAGGCGTAGAGCGGCAGGTCGCAGTGCAGGCGGCTGAGGCGCTTGACGGTGTCGCCGGTCTGGCTGAAGGCGACGAGGGCCTTGGCGCCGATGTTGCGGGCGATCTGCGAGGCGGCGACGGTGAGGGCGCCGCCGTGGGTGCGCGGGTCGTGCTGCAGGCGCGGGACGCCCATGCCGCCGGCCTCGGTGGTGGTGACGATCTTCGCCATGGTGCTGACGGTGAGGACCGGGTACTTGCCGACGCTGGTCTCGCCGGAGAGCATGACGGCGTCGGTGCCGTCGAGGACGGCGTTGGCGACGTCGGAGGCCTCGGCGCGGGTCGGCCGCGAGTTCTCGATCATGGAGTCGAGCATCTGGGTGGCGACGATGACCGGCTTGGCGTTCTCGCGGCAGAGCTGGACGGCGCGCTTCTGGACCAGGGGGACCTGGTCGAGGGGGAGCTCGACGCCGAGGTCGCCGCGGGCGACCATGACGCCGTCGAAGGCGAGGACGATGGCTTCGAGGTGTTCGACGGCCTCGGGCTTCTCGACCTTGGCGATGACGGGGACGCGGCGGCCCTCCTCGTCCATGATCTTGTGGACGAGGTTGATGTCCTCGGGCGCGCGGACGAAGGAGAGCGCGACCAGGTCGACGCCGAGGCCGAGGGCGAAACGGAGGTCCTCTTCGTCCTTGTCGCTGAGGGCGGGGACGCTGACGGCGACGTTCGGGAGGCTGACGCCCTTGTTGTTGCTGACCGGGCCGCCTTCGGTGACCAGGCAGTGGATGTCTTCGCCTTCGACGGCGGTCACCTCGATGGCGACCTTGCCGTCGTCGATGAGGAGCCGGTCGCCGACCTTGACCTCGTGCGGGAGCTTCTTGTAGGTGCAGCTGACGCGCTCTTTGGTGCCGAGGATCTCGTCGCTGGTGATGACGACACGGTCGCCGGTCTCCCAGCGGTGCGGGCCGTCGGCGAACTTGCCGAGCCGGATCTTGGGACCCTGGAGGTCGGCGAGGATGGCGACCGGGCGGTCGGCCTGCTCGGCGGCGGCGCGGACCAGCTCGTACATCTCCCGGTGGTTCTCCCGGGTGTCGTGGCTGAAGTTCATCCGGGCCACGTTCATGCCCGCTTCGACAAGTCCGAGCATCCGCTCGGGTGACTTGGTTGCGGGGCCCATCGTGCAGACGATCTTTGCGCGGCGTGTCACGGCCATCAGGCTAGTCCTTCTCCTGGGGCGGCCCGGCGGCCGACCCCCGTCCTCGGCATGAACTGCGGGTGTCGACGGCGAGGTCAACCCGCGAGGTGTGGCGGGGTGCGCTGCGTCGTCCGCGGGCTTCAGCGACCGCCGGTTCAGCCTAGCGGTCGCCTTGCGGCGTCCGTCGGCACATGCCCCAACCCCTTCGGCGGTACGGGCCACGAGCGCTCCTGCCAGCGGAAACGCGCGATGGCGGTGCCGTTCGCCGGGGTCGGGAGCCGCGCCGGCGGGACGGAGGCGGTGGCCGTGCCGGTCTCGTCTGCCTCGCGGGCCGGCCCGCGAACCCGTTTTCCTCCGGCGCCGGCCCGGTTCTCCGGTAATTCTTCTCGCCGCGCCGATCATCGATAGACGCCATTGCGGCGGATCCTCCCCCGTGCCATTAACGCCCGTTTTGGCGGGCCGTTTCCGGCGCGGTCCGGGAAACGCCGCGGCCCGCCTCCCCGGGTGGGGTGACGGGCCGCGGGCGTGGCGTGGATCAGACGGACAGGGGCTGCGAGTCCGACCGGACCGGGGCGGGCAGATCGCCGGCCGCGCCCAGGTAGTTGTGGATGGCCGCGGCGGCGGCCCGGCCCTCGGCGATCGCCCAGACGATCAGTGAGGCGCCCTTGTGCATGTCGCCGGCGACGAAGACGCCCTCGGCCGCGGTCTGCCAGCCGGCGTCGGCGTCGAGGACGTTGCGCCGGTTGCGGGTGAGCCCGAACTGGGCCAGCAGCGGCTGGTCCTCGGTGCCTTCGAAGCCGATGGCGAGCAGGACCAGGTCGGCGGGCAGTTCGCGTTCGGTTCCGGGGGCGACGACGACGGTGCGGACACCGTCGACGCGCTGGACGGACACGTCGGCGATACGGACCGCGACCAGGTTGCCCTGGTCGTCGCCGACGAACTCCTGGACGGCGACGCCGAAGACGCGCTCGCCGCCTTCCTCGTGGGCGGCGTAGTTGCGCAGGATCAGCGGCCAGGTCGGCCACGGGTCCTTGACGCCGCCGCGCACGTCGGGGGGAAGCGGGTACTGGTCGAGCTGGGTGATCGACGCGGCGCCCTGGCGGTGGGCGACGCCGAGGCAGTCGGCGCCGGTGTCGCCGCCGCCGATGATGACGACGTGCTTGCCGCGGGCGTCGATCGGGGTGGTGTCCGCGAGGCCGGCGACGATCCGGTTGGCCGGGACGAGGTGCTCCATGGCCAGGTGCACGCCCTTGAGGCCCCGGCCGGGGGTCTCGTGGGTGTCGCGGCCGGCCAGCGCGCCGGCGGCGAGCAGCACCGCGTCGTAGCGGTCGCGCAGGTCGTCGGCGGTAATGTCGGTGCCGACGTCGACGCCGGTCTGGAACTCGACGCCCTCGGCGCGCATCTGAGCGAGCCGCGCGTCGATGACGTGCTTCTCGATCTTGAAGTCGGGGATGCCGTAGCGCAGCAGGCCGCCGATGCGGTCGTCACGTTCGTAGACGGTGACGGCGTGCCCGGCCCGGGCCAGCTGCTGGGCGGCGGCGAGTCCGGCCGGGCCGGAGCCGACGACCGCGACCGACTTGCCGGACGCCACCGGCGCCGGCTGCGGGACGAGCCCGGCGCCGAACGCGTAGTTGGCGATCTCCACCTCGACCTGCTTGATCGTCACCGGGTCGTCGCCGATGCCGAGCACGCAGGCCGCCTCACACGGCGCCGGGCAGAGCCGGCCGGTGAACTCGGGGAAGTTGTTGGTGGCGTGCAGCGAGTCCGCCGCGGCCGCCCAACCGCCGGTACGGACCAGGTCGTTCCAGTCCGGGATGCGGTTGCCCAGCGGGCAGCCGTCGTGGCAGAACGGGATGCCGCAGTCCATGCAGCGGGTGGCCTGGTCGCGGATGAGCTCCTCGCCCGCGGGCGGGTAGACCTCCTTGAAGTCCAGGATCCGCACCGGCACCGGGCGCCGCTTCGGCAGCTGCCGCTCGTAGCGGAGGAAACCGTTAGGGTCAGGCACTGGTAACCCCCATGACCGCCTCGTCAACGTTACGACCGGCGGCTTCGGCGGTCTTGATCAGTTCCATCACGCGCTTGTAGTCGCGCGGCACCACCGCGGTGAACTGCTCGACGGCGGCCGGCCAGTCCTTGAGCAGGCGCCCGGCGACGGCCGAGTCGGTCTCGGCGTGGTGCTTCTCGACCAGGCCGCGCAGCACATCGCGCTCCTCATCGGACAGCGGCGCGAGGTCGACCAGCTCGGGGTTGACCAGGTTCTGGTCGAGGTCGAGCACGAACGCCTTGCCGCCGCTCATGCCGGCGGCGAAGTTGCGGCCGGTGGGCCCGAGCACGACCACGACACCGCCGGTCATGTACTCGCAGCCGTGGTCGCCGACGCCCTCGACGACGGTGGTGGCGCCGGAGTTGCGGACCGCGAACCGCTGGCCGACCCGGCCGCGCAGGAACACCTCGCCGCTGGTGGCGCCGTACAGGATGGTGTTGCCGGCGATGGTGTTGTCCTCCGCCGTGAACGGCGCGTCCTCGGCGGGGCGCACGATCACGCGGCCACCGGAGAGGCCCTTGGCGACGTAGTCGTTGGTGTCGCCGATGAGCCGCAGGGTGACGCCGCGCGGCAGGAAGGCGCCGAACGAGTTGCCGCCGGTGCCGCGCAGGGTGAAGGAGATGGTGTCGTCGGGCAGGCCGTTGCCGCCGTACCGGCGGCTGACCTCGCCGCCGAGCATGGCGCCGACGCTGCGCTGGTCGTTGCGGGTCGCGAGCTCGGCGCGGACCGGCTGGCCGCCGGTCAGCGCCGGCTGGGCGAGCTCGATCAGCTGGTTGTCCAGGGCCTTGTCGAGGCCGTGGTCCTGAGCGACGACGCCGCGGCGGGCGGCGCCCTCGGGCAGCTCGGGCACGTAGAGGACGGGGGCCAGGTCGAGGCCCTTGCCCTTCCAGTGGTCGATGGCCTCGACCACGTCGAGCACCTCGGCGCGGCCGATGGCCTCGTCGATGCTGCGGAAGCCGAGCTCGGCCAGCAGTTCGCGGACCTCTTCGGCGAGGAACATGAAGAAGTTCTCGACGAACTCGGGCTTGCCGGTGAACCGCTCGCGCAGCACCGGGTTCTGGGTGGCGATGCCGACCGGGCAGGTGTCCAGGTGGCAGACCCGCATCATGATGCAGCCGGAGACGATCAGCGGCGCGGTGGCGAAGCCGAACTCCTCGGCGCCGAGGAGTGCGGCGACGACCACGTCGCGGCCGGTCTTGAGCTGGCCGTCGACCTGCACGGTGACCCGGTCGCGGAGCTTGTTGAGCAGCAGCGTCTGCTGGGCCTCGGCCAGGCCGAGCTCCCACGGGGTGCCGGCGTGCTTGAGGGAGTTCAGCGGGGACGCGCCGGTGCCGCCGTCGTGGCCGGAGATCAGGATGACGTCGGCCTTGAGCTTGGCGACACCGGCGGCGACGGTGCCGACGCCGATCTCGCTGACCAGCTTGACGTGCACCCGCGACATCGGGTTGACCATCTTGAGGTCGTGGACCAGCTGGGCCAGGTCCTCGATGGAGTAGATGTCGTGGTGCGGCGGCGGGGAGATGAGGCCGACGCCGGGGGTGGCGTGCCGGGTCTTGCCGATCCACGGCCACACCTTGTTGCCGGGCAGCTGGCCGCCCTCGCCGGGCTTGGCGCCCTGTGCCATCTTGATCTGCAGGTCGTCGGCGTTGACCAGGTACTCGCTGGTCACACCGAAGCGGCCGGAGGCGATCTGCTTGATCGCGGAGCGGCGCTCCGGGTCGTAGAGGCGCTCGACGTCCTCGCCGCCCTCGCCGGTGTTCGACTTGGCGCCGAGCCGGTTCATGGCGATCGCGAGGGTCTCGTGCGACTCGGCGGAGATGGAACCGTAGCTCATCGCGCCGGTGGAGAACCGCTTGACGATCTCGCTTGCCGGCTCGACCTCGTCGATCGGGACCGGCGGGCGGTCCGGGTTGAACCGGAACAGGCCGCGCAGGTGCCCGGCCTGGGCGGCCAGCTCGTCGACCTTGGTGGTGTAGCGCTTGAAGACGTCGTACTGCTTGCTGCGGGTGGCGTGCTGCAGCAGGAAGACGGTCTCCGGGTTGAACAGGTGCAGTTCGCCCTCGCGGCGCCACTGGTACTCGCCGCCGACCTCGAGGCGGCGGTGCGCCCGCTCGGCCCGGTTCGCCGGGTACGCCTTCTCGTGCCGCGCCTTGATCTCGGCGTGGATCTCCGCCAGGCCGACGCCGCCGATCCGGCCGCTGGTGCCGGCGAAGTAGCGCTGCAGCAGCTTGTTGTCCAGGCCGACGGCCTCGAACACCTGGGCGCCGCAGTACGACGAGACGGTCGAGATGCCCATCTTCGACATGATCTTCAGGACGCCCTTGGAGAGCGCCTTGATGTAGTTGCGCACGGCCGTGCGGGGCTCGACGCCGACCAGGGCGCCGGTGGCGATCAGGTCCTCGGCGGTCTCGAAGGCCAGGTACGGGTTGACCGCCGCCGCGCCGAAGCCGATCAGGGTGGCCGCGTGGTGCACCTCGCGGCAGTCGCCGGACTCCACGACCAGCGCCACCTGGGTGCGGGTCTGCTCGCGGACCAGGTGCTGGTGCACGGCCGCGGTGAGCAGCAGCGACGGGATCGGCGCCAGGTCGGCGTTGGAGTCGCGGTCGGAGAGCACGAGGATGCGCACGCCGTCCTCGATCGCCTCGGACACGTGCCGGCAGATCTGGGTGAGCCGGGCCTTGATGCCTGCCGCGCCGTCGCGCAGCGGGTACAGCCCGGAGACCCGGACGGCCTTGAAGCCGGGCAGGTCGCCGTCCTCGTCGATCGACAGGATCTTGGCGAGCTCGTCGTTGTCGATCACCGGGTACGGCAGGACGATCTGCCGGCAGGACGCCGGGCCCGGCTTGAGCAGGTTGCCCTCGGGGCCGATCGTCATCGACAGGCTGGTGACCATCTCTTCCCGGATGGCGTCCAGCGGCGGGTTGGTGACCTGCGCGAACAGCTGGTGGAAGTAGTCGAACAGCAGACGCGGCCGGGTCGACAGCGGTGAGATCGGGGTGTCGGTGCCCATCGAGCCGAGCGGCTCGGCGCCGGTGCGCGCCATCGGCGCCACCATGATCTTCAGCTCTTCCTCGGAGTAGCCGAAGACCTGCTGGCGGCGGATGACCGAGTCGTGGGTGTAGATGACGTGCTCGCGGGCGGGCAGGTCGCCCAGCTCGATGAGCCCGGCGTGCAGCCACTCCGCGTACGGCTCGGCGGCGGTCAGCTCGGCCTTGATCTCGGCGTCGTGCACGATGCGCCCGGCGGTGGTGTCGACCAGGAACATGTTGCCCGGCTGCAGGCGGCCCTTGGCGATCACATCGGCCGGGTCGACCTCGATGATGCCGGCCTCGGAGCCGAGCGCGACCAGGCCGTCGCGGGTGTGCCACCAGCGGCCGGGGCGCAGGCCGTTGCGGTCCAGCACGGCGCCGATGATCGCGCCGTCGGTGAACGCGACGGCGGCCGGGCCGTCCCACGGCTCCATCAGGCTGGCGTGGAACCGGTAGAAGGCCTTGCGGGCCGGGTCCATCTCCGAGTCGTTCTCCCACGCCTCGGGGATCATCATCAGCACCGCGTGCGGCAGGCTGCGGCCGGCCAGGTGCAGCAGCTCGAGGACCTCGTCGAAGCTGGCGGAGTCGGACGCCTCCGGCGAGTTGATCGGGAAGAGGCGCTTGATGTTGCCGGGCAGGTTCGGCGACGACAGCAGCGCCTCGCGGGCGGCCATCCAGTTCTTGTTGCCGCGGATCGTGTTGATCTCGCCGTTGTGAGCGATCAGCCGGTACGGGTGCGCCAGCGGCCACGACGGGAACGTGTTCGTCGAGAACCGGGAGTGCACCAGCGCGATCGCGCTCTGCACCCGGGCGTCGACCAGGTCCGGGAAGAAGTCCGGCAGCTGCTCGGGGGTGAGCATGCCCTTGTAGGTGATGGTGCGCGAGGACAGCGACGGAAGGTACGCCGCGACGCCGCGCTGCGAGGTCTCCCGCTCGGCCTGCTTGCGGATGCAGAACGCGACCCGGTCCAGCTCGATGCCGCTCAGCGGCTCACCGGCGGGGCCGGCGGGCGAGTCGACGAGCCGGTCCGCGGCCAGGAACACCTGGCGGATCGCGGGGCGGGCGTCCTCGGCGGTGGCGCCCAGGTCGGACGGGTCGACCGGCACGTCGCGCCAGCCGAGCACCTCGCCGCCCTCGACGAGCACGTACTTCTCGAAGACCTTGATGGCACGGGCCGCATCGTCGGGGTCCGTTGGCAGGAACACGAGGCCGGTCGCGTACGACCCGGCGGGCGGCAGCTCGAAGCCGGCGATCGCGCGGTAGTAGGCGTCCGGAACCTGGATCATGATGCCGGCGCCGTCACCGGTGTTCTGCTCGGCGCCACGCGCGCCCCGGTGATCGAGGCGAATAAGCGCGGAAAGACCCTTGGCCACCACATCGTGGGAGCGACGGCCGTGAATGTCGGCAACAAATGCGACACCACAGGCGTCTCGCTCCGACTGAGGGTCATAAAGCCCCTGGGGGTGCGGATATGCCACCGGGCCTCCTGTCGTCACTGGTGTTTCATTCTGAGGTCGGGACGACGTCGGCCCTGCAAAGTCTCTTGAGTCTACGTTAAGAGGCTCTGATCTCCGCCAGATGCGGATTGATCACACCTCGGACCGGTGCGCACCGATCCGCGGACGAACTGAATAGCACAGCCGGTACGCCGACCGGTAGTCTCGCGCGATGGCGCCAGCGGATTCCGGCCTCTTTGACCGACTCGAACGGTTCTACGACGCTATGCCCCGACCCTGGGCGCGGATCGAGGAGATCGGCTCGCTCGTTCTCTTCATCCGCGAGGGAGAGGGCTGGCCCTACTATGCCCGTCCCAGGCCGGGTTCGCCCACCCCTTCGGCAGCCGAGATCACCGAAGTCCGGGCCCGGCAGCGTGACCTGGGCCTTCCCGAAACGTTCGAGTGGGTACACGAGACCAGTCCGGACCTGTTGGCGGTGGCCCGATCGGCGGGTCTCGACGTGTTGCTGGCCCCGTTGCTGGTGCTCGACCCGGCCGCGCTCGTGCCGGATCTGCCGCTGCGTGACGCCACCCTGCGCTACCTGGATCCGGCCGGCCCCACGTTCGCCGCGGACCTGCACGCCTCGCGCACCGTCAGCCGGCTCGGGTTCGCCGCGCCCGCCTACCAGGCGCCGCTGGAGATGGCCGAGAAGGCGCTGTTCATCCAGGGTGCCGGGCCCACGGAGCGGGACGCCGCCGAGCCACTCGACGCGGAGGCGGTGCGGCAGGCGCGGGAACTGTTCGCCAGCGGCGCGTTCCTGACGGCGGTGGCCGAGTCGCCGGCCGAGGGGATCGTGGCGACCGCGACCAGCCAGCGGGACGGGGACGTGGCCGAGGTGGTCGGGGTGGCCACGCTGCCGTCGGCACGGCGGCGCGGGTACGCCTCGCAGCTCACCGCCACCCTCAGCGGGCGCCTGGTGGCCGACGACGTCGACCTGGTGTTCCTGTCCGCGGGGGACGACGACGTGGCACGGCTGTACACCCGGGTCGGCTTCCGCCGGGTGGGCACGGCCTGCATCGCCGAACCGGCGGCCGCGCTGCTGTAGCGGGCGGCACGGCGGACCCGGCGGCCGGGCGCGGCGTCCGTGATTGGTCACAAATCCCAGATACTGGTACGTGGTAAGTACCGTCACGACAGTGGCTCCTTACCGGCCGGGTGCCCGGACGCCGCCGAGCACCCGGTCCGGCCCCGGCGGACGAGTGTGTCGTACGGGTGAACAGCGCTGTGAGATGTTCCACGCCCGAACCCCGGCTGCTCGTCAGGTCGTCCCAGCGCCGCTGAGACGACCCTGACAGCCGGCCGGAACCAACCGCCACAGCCCGGTGGCCGCGTTGCGGCCCGGTGACCCGCCGACCGCGCGCGGGAGTCACGGAACGGCGGAAATGGGTGGCGACGATTCACGGCGTACAAGAAAGGCGGGAAAGAGAGGAAACGCATCGCCGCACCCGGCGGAACACCTCGGAAAGCGCGCGCCTATTCCGGTGGGTTCCAATCGGCGCCCGGATGAGCCAGCATTCGCGGGCGCATGTGATTGAGCGCGGCGTCGCGGGCCCGCAGCGCGAGCCGGCCGCGGGCCTGGACCACCGCGGACATCCGGCGGTTCTGCCGCACCACCGTGGTGGTGCGCGGACGGCGCAGACGGCTGTAGGCCTCGACGGCCGCCCGCAGATCGGCGCCCGGCTGCGCGGCGGCGGCCAGCGCCGACAGCGTCGCCGCGTCCTCGAACGCCAGGCAGGCGCCCTGCCCCAGGTGGTGCGGCATGGCGTGGGCGGCGTCGCCGATCAGCACGATCCCGCCGGAGCCGCACGGAAAACCGTAGGAACGCGGCAGCGGCCGCAGCTCGCGGACACCCTGCGGAACCAGATCCTCCGGGCGGGTCGCGTCCAGGAGCACACCGACCGGCTCGTGCCAGCCGGCGAACCAGCGCCGCAGCAGTGCCAGCTGGGTGGCGGGCGACTCCGGCCGGGCCGCGCCGGCGGCGGTGGCCACCCAGTAGACACCACCCCGGCCGGCGGCCCGCTCCCCCAGCGGGATCGCCACGAACCGGTAACCGGCGCCCAGCGTCTCCCCGCCCACACACCGGCTCTCGTCGGTGCGCGGCAGCCGGAACGCCGGGATCACGGCCTGCCAGGCGGCGAAACCGGAACCGACGGCCACCGACTCGGGCGCCACCGCGGCACGGACCCGGCTGTCGATGCCGTCCGCGCCGACCAGCAGATCCGTCTCGATCATCGTGCGGCCGTCACCGACCGCCGGGCGCTGCCCCGGACCGGTACGGACCGTGGTCGCCTCGAAACCGGTGCGGATCTCGGCGTCACCGAGACCCGCGACCAGAGCGTCGTACACATCCTCCAGGTGGGCGGCGGCCGGCGCCGGCGCCGCTCCGGGCCGGGCGCGCGGCGCGACCAGCCACTGCCCGTCCGGGCGGCGGACCCCGCCGTCCGGCAGCGGCGACGCGATCGCCGGCCAGCCGCCGTCCGGGTGGAGCGCGTGCAGCGCCCGCAGCCCGTTGGGCCACAGCACCACCGCGGTCGGCGGGGCGGCGATCCGCTCCGCCCGTTCCAGGACCGTCACCCGCCAGCCGGACCGCGACAGCGCGCCCGCCGCGGCCAGGCCGGCCATCCCGGCGCCCACCACCACGGCTGTCCGCATCACCCGGGCCCCGGCGTCAGTTCTCGTCGGTCTTGCCGGGCTCGGCGGCCGCATCGGGCTCGGCGGGCTTGCCCACCGTCGCGGACACCGGCTCGGTGGCGGTCTCCGCGGGCAGCACCCCGGTGCGCTGATACTCCAGGAAGCGTTCCTCGCTGACCACCTGGTAGGCGACCGGCTGCCGGTTCGCGCCGCCGGTGGCCGGCTCGGCGGACACGTCGACCTGCGAGACGTCGCTCTCCGCCTGCTCCCGGCCGGCCTCGGCGGTGTCCGGGGCGTCGGCCGGCACCACGTAGTCGCGGGGGCCGCGGACGACCGCGAAGTAGATCGCCGCGCCGAGGAAGACCAGGATCGACACGTAGACGTTGATCCGGACGCCGAAGAACTCGGTCGCGGTGTCCTCACGGAGCATCTCGATCCACAGCCGGCCGGCGGTGTAACCCATCACGTACAGCGCGAACGCGCGGCCGCGGCCGAACTTGAACTTGCGGTCCAGCAGCCACACCATCGCGGCGACACCGAGGTTCCACAGCAGCTCGTAGAGGAACGCCGGGTGATAGAGACCGGGCAGCGTCACCGGCTCGCCGTCGATCATCTTGGCGTGACCCTGGTTCGACGAGTCCATGTCGTGCACTTCCAGGCCCCACGGCAGGGTGGTGGCGCTGCCGTACAGCTCGTTGTTGAACCAGTTGCCGAGCCGGCCGATCGCCTGCGCCACCGGCAGCGCGGGGGCCAGGGCGTCGGCGAAGATGCTCAGCGGAAGACCGATCTGCCGGGCCGCGATCCACGCGCCGAGCGCGCCGCCGGCCACCGCGCCCCAGATGCCGAGGCCGCCCTCCCAGATGTAGAAGGCCCGGATCGGGTCGCCGCCGGAGCCGAAGTACTCCTGCGGGGAGGTGATCAGGTGATAGATCCGGGCGCCGATGATGCCGAACGGCACCGCCCAGACCACCAGGTCCAGCGAGACCCACGGGGCCACGCCGCGGTGGCGCAGGCGCTGCTCCGTCAACAGCGTCGCGGCGACCATGCCGGCGATGATGCACAGCGCGTACGCGCGGATCGGGAACCCGAGCACATGCCACACCGACTCGGTGGGACTGGGGATGGCGGCGATGTTCACGGGTGCACACGGTACCGGCGGGAAGCGAATCTGTGACGCCCAGGGCACCGGCTATTTCGCCGATGCCCTCAGGTACGTCTCAGCGGCCGGTGCGCACGCCGTCGGCCAGTTCGGCGCTGAGCGCGCGCAGGTCCGTCAGGGCGGTCGCCCGGTCCGGGGCCTCCAGCACACTGCGGATCAGCGCGCTGCCGACGATCACACCGTCGGCGAACGCGGCCACCTCGGCGGCCTGGCGGCCGTTGCCGACCCCGAGGCCGACACCGATCGGCAGCTCCGGGTCGACCGCGCGGATCCGCGCCACCAGGTCCGGGGCCTGCGAGGAGACGCTGGTCCGGGCGCCGGTGACGCCCATCAGCGCGGTCGCGTAGACGAAGCCCCGGCAGTTCTCCAGGGTCATCCGGATCCGCTCGTCGGTCGACGACGGCGCGACCAGGAACGTGCGATCGATCCGGTGCCTGTCGGAGGCGGCGATCCACTCGGCCGCCTCGTCCGGGATCAGGTCCGGCGTGATCAGCCCGGTGGCGCCGGCCGCGGCCAGGTCCCGGGCGAACGCGTCGACGCCGTACTTCTCGATCGGGTTCCAGTAGGTCATCAGCACGACCGTGGCCCCGGCCGACGCGACCGCCTCGATGATCTTGAGGGTGTCCCGGGTGCGGACCCCGTTGGCGAGCGCGATGTCGCTCGCCTTCTGGATCACCGGGCCGTCCATCACCGGGTCCGAGTACGGCAGCTCGACCTCGATCACGTCACAGCCGGCCTCGTGCATCGCGATCATCTGCTCGATGCTGTGGTCGACCGTCGGGAAACCGGCCGGCATGCAGCCGATCAGCACCGCGCGGTCCTCCGACTTCGCCTTGGCGAAGGTCTCCGAGATGCTCACGTGTTCTCCCCCGGCACGAGCGTCTCCGCCTGGTCCAGGATCCCGAAGTACGCGCCGGCGGTGTGCACGTCCTTGTCACCGCGGCCGGACAGGTTCACCACGATCGTCGGCGTGCGGCCCAGCTCCTCGCGCAGCCGGGGCGCGATCTTCGCGGCGCCGGCCAGCGCGTGCGCGCTCTCGATCGCCGGGATGATCCCCTCGGTACGGCACAGCAGCTGGAACGCGGCCATCGCCTCGGCGTCGGTGACCGGCTCGTAGACCGCCCGGCCCGCGTCGTGCAGCCAGGCGTGCTCCGGGCCGACACCCGGGTAGTCCAGGCCGGCCGAGATCGAATGCGACTCGATGGTCTGCCCGTCGTCGTCCTGCAGCAGATAGGTGCGGTTGCCGTGCAGCACACCCACCGAGCCGCCGGTGATCGACGCCGCGTGCCGGCCGGTCGCCACGCCGTCGCCGCCGGCCTCGAAGCCGTACAGCCGCACGCCGGCGTCCGGCACGAACGCGTGGAAGATGCCGATCGCGTTCGACCCGCCGCCCACGCACGCGGCCACCGCGTCCGGCAGCCGGCCGATCTGCTCCAGGCTCTGCGCCCGCGCCTCGACACCGATGCCGCCGACGAAGTCACGGACCAGCTCCGGGAACGGGTGCGGCCCGGCCGCGGTGCCCAGCAGGTAGTGGGTGGTGTCGACGGTGGACACCCAGTCCCGCAGCGCCTCGTTGAGGGCGTCCTTGAGGGTCCGGGAACCGTTCGTCACCGGGATCACGGTGGCGCCGAGCATCCGCATCCGGGCCACGTTCAGCGCCTGCCGCTGGGTGTCGGTCTCGCCCATGTAGACCACGCACTCCAGGTCCAGCAGGGCGGCCGCGGTCGCGCTGGCCACGCCGTGCTGGCCCGCGCCGGTCTCGGCGATCACCCGGGGCTTGCCCATCCGCTTGGCGAGCAGCGCCTGGCCCAGCACGTTGCGCACCTTGTGGGCGCCGGTGTGGTTCAGGTCCTCCCGCTTGAGCCAGACGTCCGCGCCCAGCGCCTCGGACAGCCGGGTCGCCCGGTACAGCAGCGACGGCACGCCCGCGTAGTTGAGCAGCAGATCCTGGAACCGCGCCTGGAACTCCGGGTCCGCCTTGGCCGAGCGGTACGCGGCGTCCAGTTCGTCCAGAGCCTTGATCAGGGCCTCCGGGACGAACCGGCCGCCGTACCGGCCGAAGTGCCCGGCCAGGTCGGGCAGCGACTCGACGCTCACCGGACCGGCCTCGGCGTGGCCGGGTGGTTGCCCGCGTTGACCAGCTCCGCCACCGCGTCGCGCGGCGACTTCTGGGTCACCAGGCCCTCACCGACCAGCACGGCGTCGGCACCGGCCGACGCGTACCGGATCAGGTCGTGCGGGCCGCGGACACCGGACTCGGCGATCTTCACCACGTTCTGCGGCAGGCCGGGCGCGATCCGCTCGAAGACCGACCGGTCCACCTCGAGGGTGCGCAGGTCACGGGCGTTCACACCGATGACCTTCGCGTTCGCCTCCAGTGCCCGGTCCGCCTCCTCCTCGTTGTGCACCTCGACGAGGGCCGTCATGCCCAGCGACTCGATGCGCTCCAGGAGACCGACCAGAACGTTCTGCTCCAGCGCCGCCACGATCAGCAGCACCAGGTCGGCGCCGTGCGCGCGGGCCTCATGGATCTGGTAGCTGGAGACCACGAAGTCCTTGCGCAGCACCGGGATCTTCACCGCGGCCCGCACCGCGGCCAGGTCGTCCAGGGAGCCGCCGAACCAGCGGCCCTCGGTGAGCACGCTGATGCAGCGGGCGCCACCGGCCGCGTACTCCCCGGCCAGCTCGGCCGGGTCCGGGATGTCGGCGAGCGCGCCCTTCGACGGGGAGGCCCGCTTCACCTCGGCGATGACCGCCACCCCGGGCTTGCGCAGGGCCGCGTACGCGTCGATCGCCGGCGGGGCCGCCGCGGCGAGTTCCCGGACTCTCTCCAGGGGCACCTGTGCCTGCCGCGCCGCGACGTCCTCTCGGACGCCGGCGAGGATCTCCTCGAGGACGTTCTGCTTTGCCGCTCCGCGAGCGGGACCGCCACTGCCCGCTGCCGCCTGATCGGATGTCACCTAATGACTCCCCTCTCCGGGTGTCTTCGGCCTGATGCTAGGAGGTGACAGGGTGTGACGACCTCCTGGGGGTATGGCGCGCCTCACCGAATGGACTGCGGCATAATGCCAGGCTGCCTGTCACCGATGTCTCATCCTTCACATTCGGCGATCCGCGGGGAACCCCTGTGCAGGTCTCCTTCCCCCTTTCGGCCGATGCCATCCCTTCGTTGACGGCGGCGTCACCATGCGGAAATAGGACTCCCCCATCATGGGAGTCGGGCAGACTTGTCCCGGTGCCGGTTTCGCTCCCACGCGCTCCATGGGACAGAAGCCGCCGCACCGTCAGCCAGCCGGACGATGATGCGGAGTCGACCCATGGCCACTGATTCGCACCAGCCGATGAATTTCGCCCTCGTCTCGCGGGTCCTCGTCTCCGTGGCGGCCGAGGTCGCCACGGGCGTGCAGCGCGCCGTCGTCGGCCCCGCCAACGTGCGCACCGCCCGGGAGAACGCGTGGGACGCCATCCAGGCCGACCGCGCCCGTGCGGCGGCCCGCGCGGAGACCGCCCGCGCGGTGGCCGCCATGCTCGCCGACCGGCCCGCCCCGAGCCACCGGCTGCGCGCCGCCAAGCGCGGCACGTCGCTGGCCGGCACCCGCTAACCGGCGGTCGGATCCTCCCCGCGGTCCAGGGCGTCCCAGAGCGCCCGGCCGCCGGGCGTCTCCTCCTTCTCCACCGGCCCGGCCGGGCGGCGTTCGTACCGTGACGACATCGCCGCCCACCGGTGGCCGTGCCGCGCCGTGACCACGCCGCCCACCGCCACCACCGCGCCGCCGATCACGCACGCCACCGGCCAGAGCGTGCCTGCCGCGCCGACCGCGCCCGGGTCGGCGCCGGCCCGGGCCAGCACCGCGCCCACCGCGATCCCGGCGCCGGAGAGCGCCAGCAGCACCCCCAGCACCCGCCGCACCACGCCACGGGTGGCGAACAGCGCGCCCGCGCCGGCCAGCGCCACCAGCGCCAGACCGGTCAGCCACGGCTGCACGTCCGAGCCGGTCTGCTCGGTGCGCAGGTCGGACAGGCCGGGCCGCTGCTCCACCTGCACCGCCCAGACGCGGGTCGCCGCGTACAGGGTGAGGGCCGCGCCGGCCAGACAGGCGAGCACCGCGGCGAGCCGGTGGCGTGTCATCGGGCGGCGCGCAGGGTCTCCGCGGAGGCGATCGCGGCGAGCACCGCGGCGGCCTTGTTGCGGGTCTCGGTCTCCTCGGCCGCCGGATCCGAGTCGGCCACGATGCCGGCGCCCGCCCCGACGTAGGCGACACCGTCCTTGAGCAGCGCGGTCCGGATCGCGATCGCCATGTCCATGTCGCCGGCGAAGCCGAAGTAGCCGACCGTGCCGCCGTAGAGGCCGCGGCGGGTCGGCTCCAGGCTCTCGATGATCTCCATGGCGCGGACCTTCGGCGCGCCGGACAGCGTCCCGGCCGGGAACGTCGCGGCCAGCGCGTCGAACGCCGACCGGTCCCGCCGCAGCCGGCCGACCACCGTCGACACGATGTGCATGACGTGGCTGTACCGCTCGATCCGGGCGAACTCCGGCACCTCCACCGAACCCGGCTCGCACACCCGGCCCAGATCGTTGCGGCCCAGGTCGACGAGCATCACGTGCTCGGACCGCTCCTTCGGGTCGGCGAGCAGCTCGGCGGCGAGCGCCGCGTCCTGCTCCGGGGTGGCGCCGCGCCAGCGGGTCCCGGCGATCGGGTGCAGCAGCGCGGTCCGGTTGGCGCTGACCTTCAGGTGCGCCTCCGGCGACGAGCCGACGATGTCGAAGTCGTCGAAACGCAGCAGGTACATGTACGGGCTCGGATTGGTGGCCCGCAACACCCGGTAGACGTCCAGCGCGTTCGCGTCGGTGGGCCGCTCGAACCGCTGCGCCACCACGATCTGGAAGCACTCGCCGGCCCGGATCGCCTCCTTGGCCTCCTCGACCGACTTCTGGTAGTCGCCGGGCAGGGTCCGGCTGACCGGCTCACCGGCCGGCCGACGGTCCACCAGCGACACCATCGGCGGGGTGGGCCGCGACAGCGCGGTGGTCATCGCGTCGAGCCGGCCGACCGCCTGGTGGTAGGCGGCGAGGCGGGCCGCGTCGTCGGCGTCGTCGTCCAGCACCGCGTTCGCCACCAGCAGCGCCGAGCCCTCGTGGTGGTCCAGGACCACCAGGTCGGTGGCGAGCATCATGCCGAGCTCGGGCAGGCGCAGGTCGTCGGCCGCGGTGGACGGCAGCTTCTCGAACCGGCGGACCAGGTCGTAGCTGAGGTAGCCGACCATCCCGCCGGTCAGCGGCGGCAGGCTGCCGTCGGGCTCGCCGCCGGTCAGCGCGGCCACCGTCGCGCGCAGCGCCACCACCGGGTCGCCGTCGAGCGGCACCCCGGACGGCGGCACGCCCAGCCACCGGGCCCGGCCGTCCCGCTCGACGAGCGTCGCCGCGCTGCGCACCCCGACGAACGAGTACCGCGACCAGGCCAGGCCCTGCTCCGCCGACTCGAGCAGGAAGGTGCCCGGCCCACCGGCCAGTTTGGTGTAGACCCCGACCGGGGTCTCCCCGTCGGCGAGCACCTTGCGGGTCACCGGGACCACCCGGGTGCCGCGGGCCCGCTGCAGGAAGACGGTCTCGTCCGGGCTCACCACTCCGCTGGTCACTGGCCCTCCAACAGGTCGTCGGTGAAACAGGTGTGCGTGCCGGTGTGGCAGGCCGCGCCGGTCTGCACCACGGTGACCAGCAGCGCGTCGCCGTCGCAGTCCAGCGACACCTTCACCACCCGCTGGTGGTGGCCCGAGGTCGCACCCTTCACCCAGTACTCCCCGCGGCTGCGGGACCAGTAGGTGGCCTTGCCGGTGCTCAGGGTGCGATGCAGCGCCTCGTCGTCCATCCAGGCGAGCATCAGGACGTCGCCGGTGCCGTGCTCCTGCACGACCGCCGCGACGAGGCCGTCGGGGGTGCGCTTGAGCCGGGCGGCGATCGCCGGGTCCAGGGTGGTCTCTGCTTCGGGTACGGACACGATTCAGGATTGTCCCCCATCGCGTGCGGCGGCGGTGACGACCGGGGGTGGGCCCACGATCCGGTAACCGGGGGTGTGCTCGGCGGGGTACAGCGGTACCGTCGCCGGGAAGCGCGGTACGTGCCAGACTGCCCGGCTCCCGCCGCCCCCGGCGGCGGCGCGGCCTCGCGACGGGAGTGGTGAACCGAGATGGAGCCGACGTCCAGCCCCGACAACACCCGGCCCTCCCCTGGCCTGGCCCGATTCTGGCAGGTCCGGCCGGAGCCGGAGAGCCCACCCGAGCCGTTGCCGCCCGGCCGTCCCGAACCACCGGAGACGCCCGCCGATCTGCTGGCCGGCTCCCTGCTGGGCGGCTTCCGCAGCCGGCCGATCCCGCCGCTGGCGCCGATCGCCTCGGCCACCCGCCATCCGAACGGCGAGGCCGACCCGTTCGGCCTGAACCGGGCGGCCGGGCGGGTCCCGCACCAGCCGGCCACGAACCACCCGCCGGCTGCCGGCCGGCACGGCGATCCTGATCACTCGGGGCCGCCGGAGGACCGGGCGGACCCCGGCCAGGCCGTACAGTCCGAGGAACCGCCTGGCGACTCCTTCGGGGGCTTCGGCCTCGGCGGAGGCGCCGGAAGATCCTTCTTCGGCGGCGCCGGCGCCGAGCCGGCGGACGAGAGCGGAGCCGGCGATTCTCAAGTCGGTGACGGGCCGGCCGACGAGGAGACCACCGCGGCGGACGAGCCCGTGGACCAGACGCCGCGGGACGCCGGCCAGGACGAGGACGACGCCGCCGAGCCGGCGGAACCCAGCGACGAGAACGGACGTGACGACATGAACGGACGGGCAGGGGCACCCGGTTACGCCCAGACCGGCGAGGCCGGCCCGGACGGGGCCGGCGAGCCGGCCGAGGAGGCGCCGGGACAGAACCCGGCCGACTCGGCACGCCCGGCCGCGGGCTGGGCCACGGTGCCCGGCACGACCCCGCCGGCCACGCCGACCTCGGGGGTTCCGGTGTCGCCGGCGTACCCGCCGAACCCGTACTCGGCCGCCGACTTCACCCCCGACCACCCGGCGGGCGCCCTGCGGCCGGTGTCCGGCCTGCCCGAGCAGCCCGAGCAGCATGAGCAGCCCGAGCAGCCGGACGACCCGGCCACTCCGGCGCCGGTGTCGCCCGCCCAGGCCGCCACCGGTCAGGCAGCGGTGCAGATCCCGGCCACCCGGACCCCGCCGGACCTGACCATCGACCAGACGCCCGAGCCGGTCGGATACCCGGGGCTGCCGGGTTCGGCCGAGGGCGGCTACGGGTTCGCGACGTCCGGATACAGCCTGGGCCGCGCCCCGGAGGCCTTCGGCGTGGCGTCGGTCACCCCGCCCGCCCCGCCGGCTCCGCCCGCCCCGGTGGCCACCCCGCCGGACTTCCGGGCCTTCCCGCCGGCGGCCGAGTCGCTGACCGTCGCCGTGCCGGTGGTGCGCCCGGAGCAGACCCGCCGGTCGGCGAGCCTGGAGGACGCCGAGCCGGTCCGCCGGATCGGCCGCCGCTCCTCTATGGACGAGCCGGTCCCGGCGAGCGACCAGGCCGCCGAGGAGCTGGTGACCGGCCGCACGATCTGGGACGAGGACGCGGCACGGCACTTCCGGGCGGCGTGGCACGAGGTGAAGGCGGAGTTCGTCGACGACCCGGAGCGGGCTCTGACCCGGGCGCACGACCTGCTCACCGACGCGGTGAACGAGCTCACCGAGGTGCTGCTGGCCGAGCGGGACGAGCTGGACCCGCTGCGCGGCAACGGCACCCCGGACACCGAGAGCATGCGGATGGCGATGCGCGGCTACCGGGAGTTCCTCGACCGCATCCTCTCGCTGTGAGAGGACCCGTCACGATGTGAGCCCTGCCACCCGCGGCACCGGGTGGCAGGGCTCGAAGACGGGATCCCGCGGCCTGACGGCGGCAGAAGGACGGCCGGGGATCCCGTCTCGTTCTAGGCGGCGCTGCTGTCGCAGCAGCGCCGGCACAGGATGGGGTGCAGCAGGTGCGCCAGATCGTGCCGGTCGGTGACCGGGCGCGGGAAGGCCAGGCGCGCGCTGCGGCCGCCCATCCGCACGAGGAAGCCGTACCGGTCCATCCGGACGACCTTGGGGTCGTCGTCGGGGCGGGCGTTCCCGCCCAGTTGGCGGCGCACGTAATCGCTCATCTCGGCCGTGTGGTGGTCGGCCAGGTCGGCGATCAGATCGAACTCGACGGCGCGCAGCGGGTCGGGGGTGGCCTCGGCGTAGTCGTCCGGGTCGATCTCGACGAGCTTCTCGTGACGCTCGTAACGGACCTCGGCGACCTCCATCCGGTACAGCGACTGGCTTTCGCCGATGTCCAGCAGGTCACCGCAGGCGTCGGTGTCGGCGTAGTCGAGGGCCGCGGCCCGGGCGTCGTCGCCGTCGAGTCTCACCGCCCATCCGGAGATCCAGACCCGGCCCAGCGACGGGGAGGTCGCCATGGGCGGGACATCCTTGATGTCCAATACCAGCGCGGTGTCGTCGTTACCGTCCTGTGGGCGAAGTGCGGCGGCGAGGGTACCCTCGCTGGGCACTAGCAGAAGCACGCGTCCCTGTGCATCGGTGACGTGCCTGACCGGAATCGGTCCGGGACGGCAGGCGATGTGGGCGACGGCGGGCAGGTGACCGGCGGCGAGCGTGCGCGCGATCTCGGCGGGACTGGGTTGCATGACGAGCACCTCCGGGCACCGGTTAGGCTTACCTAAGTTAGGCAAGGCTTACCGTAACAGGAGATCGCAGTTGAACAACTCTCGACCCAAGGCGAAGCTGTCGCGCGCCCTCGGCATCCCTCTGACGCGTAAGTGCGTCAAGTACTTCGAGCGGCGGCCGTTCCCGCCGGGCGTGCACGGCCGTGGCCGTCGCAAGGCTTCCGACTACCAGGTCCGTCTGCTGGAGAAGCAGCGGCTGCGCCACCAGTACAACATCAGCGAGGTCCAGATGCGGGCCGCGTACGACGCCGCCCACAAGGCCGAGGGCAAGACCGGCGAGACCATGGTCACGCTGCTCGAGCGCCGGCTGGACGCGACCGTCTTCCGCGCCGGCTTCACCCGGACCATCTACCAGGCCCGCCAGCTGGTCGTGCACGGTCACTTCACCGTGGACGGCAAGAAGGTGGACCGCCCCGGTTACAAGCTCAAGCCGGGTCAGGTCATCGAGGTCCGGGAGAGCAGCCGGCAGAAGCCGCCGTTCCAGATCGCGGCGACCGGCGCGCACATCGACGGCCCGACCGCGCCGTACCTCTCCACCGTTCTGGAGGAGCTGCGCACCACGGTGATCCGGGCCCCGCAGCGCACCGAGGTCCCGGTGCTCTGCGACGAGCAGCTCGTCGTCGAGTACTACGCCCGATAAGCCCTTCAGGCTCTTGAATCGCTGAAATGGCGGGCCTCTCGCAGCGGTCGCGACACCGCGGCCGCTGCGAGCGACGCGCTCATCTCACCGGCCTTCCGCGGAAGGCCGGTCAGCGTGTCTGTTCCAACCAGCTGGCGTAGAGCTTGGCGTAGATCGAATCCTGCTCGGCGACGAGACGGGAGTGCGGGCCGCGTTGCACGACGCGGCCCGCATCCACCACGATGACCTCGTCCGCGGCCTGCGCCGTGGACAGCCGGTGTGCGATCGCGACAGTGGTGCGGCCCCGCGTGACCAGGTCCAGGGCGTGCTGCAGGCGTACCTCGGTGGCCGGGTCGACGGCACTCGTCGCCTCGTCCAGCACGAGCAGGTCGGGATCGGCGACATACGCCCGGACCAGCGCCACGAGCTGCCGCTCCCCCACACTGAGCGTCTCCCCGCGCTCGCCCACCGGCGTGTCCAGCCCCGCCGGCAGACCGGCCAGCCAGTCCCCCAGCCCCAGCTCGGTGAACGCCGTCCGCAGCTGATCGTCGGTGAGTGACGGCTCGGCGAACCGGATGTTCTCGGCGACCGTCGCGTCGAACAGGAACCCGTCCTGCGGCACCATCACCACCCGCGACCGCAGCGACGAGAACCGCACCTCGGTCAGCGGCGTCCCGGACAGCAGCACCCGGCCCTCCGCCGGATCCATCAGCCGGGTCAGCAGTTTCGCGAACGTCGTCTTGCCGCTGCCGGTCTCGCCGACCACCGCGTACTTGCGGCGCGCGTCCAGGGTCAGGTCCACGTCGGCGAGCACCACCGGGCCGCCCGGGTAGCGGAACGACACGTGGTCGAAGCGCACCGACAGCGGCCCCTCCGGCAGCGCGACACCCCGGTCGTCCGGGTCGGCCACGTCCGGGTCCACATCGAGCACGTCCAGGATGCGCCGCCAGCCGGCGACCGCGTTCTGCGCCTCGTTGAGCTGCTCGGTGGCGATCTGCACCGGCTGGATGAACAGGGTCACCAGGAACAGGAACGCCGTCAGGCGGCCCACCGTCATGTCACCGTCGATACCGAGCAGGGTGCCGGCCACCACCACCCCGGACAGTGCCAGGCCCGCCGAGATCTCACCGCTGGAGAAGCTGGTGACGCTGGTGCGCATGGCCTTCTGCTGAGCCTGCCGCAGCTCGTCGACGGCGGTGTCGAGGCGCTGCCCGGTGCGGCCGGCCACCCCGTACGACCGGATCACCGTGGCGCCCACCACACTCTCCGCGACGGTGCCGAGCATCGTGCCGCTGCGCTCGCGGACCGTCCGGTAGGCGGCGGCCAGCCGTTTCTGGAAGAACCGGATCACCCCGATCGCCGGGGCGAAGGCGAGCAGCACCACAGCGGTGAGCTGCCACGAGTAGACGAACATCACCGCCGTGGAGACGATCAGCTGCCCGGCCGACAGCAGCAGCTGGATGCCGCCGGTCTGCAGGAACTGGGAGATCTGGTCCACGTCGCCGGTCACCCTCGACACCATCGAACCGCGCCGCTCGGACTGCTGGTGCAGCATCGACAAGTCGTGGATGTGTCGAAACGTACGCGAGCGCAGCCCGCCGAGCGCGGTCTCGCTGACGGTGAACAGGCGGCGGGTCATCAGATAGCCACACACGGTGGACCCGGCCAGCACGGCGAGGGTGACGGCGACCACACCGAGTACGAACCGGGTGTCCGGGCCGCCGGGGCCGTTGATGCCGTGGTCGATGCCCTGCTGGACGGCGATCGGCACGGCCACCCGCCCGGCCATCTGGAGGATCGCCAGGCCCAGGGTGCCGGCCAGCCCGGTCCGCAGCTCCGGCGACAGCGACAGCCCCCGCCGGATCGTGGCGAAGGTGCCCAGGTCGCTCACTTGCCATCCTTCTCGTACGCCGTGACCAGGTCCCGGTATCCCGGCTGAGACTCCATCAGCTCCGCGTGCGTCCCGGTCGCCACCACCCGCCCCTGATGCAGGTAGACCACCTCGTCGGCGAGCGCGATGCTGGCCCGTCGGTACGCCACCACCAGCAGCGACGTCCCCGCCTGCCGCAACGCGCCGAGGATCGCCGCCTCCACCCGCGGGTCCACCGCGCTCGTCGCGTCGTCGAGCACCAGCAGCCGCGGTTGCCCGGCCAGCGCCCGCGCCAGGGTGAGCCGCTGCCGCTGCCCGCCGGACAGGGACGTGCCCCGCTCCCCGACCGCGGTGTCCAGCTGCTCCGGCAGACCCTCGATGAACCGGTCGGCCTGCGCCAGGCGCAGCGACGCCCACACCCGGTCGTCGTCGATGCCGGGCCGGTCGAGGGCGACGTTGCCGCGGACCGTGTCGTCGAACACGAACGGAATCTGCGGCACCAGCGCGGTCGCCCCGGCGAGGGCCGGCGCCGACAGGTCGGGCAGTTTCACCCGGTCCAGCGAGACCGTGCCGGAGTCCGGGTCGACCAGGCGCATCGCGCACGCGGCCACCGTGGACTTGCCGGAGCCGGTGGCGCCGACCAGGGCCACGGTCTTCCCGGCGGGCACCGTGAAGGTGACGTCGGTGAGCACCGGCGGGCCCTGGGCGTACCGGTAGCCGACCCGCTCGAACCGCAGCTCGGCCGGGCCGCCGGCGGGCAGGTCGCCGGACCCGTACGCCAGATCGCCCTCGGCCGTCAGCACCGCCTCGACCCGCTCCCATCCGGCGACGCTGCGCGGCAGCTCGCCGATCACCCAGCCGATCGCCCGCACCGGGAACGCCAGGACGGTGAACAGGAACGCCACACTGATCAGCTCGGTCACCCCGATCGCGCCGGTCTGCAGCCGCCAGGTGCCGAGCAGCAGCACGGCCAGGGTGCCGACGCTGGGCAGGCTCTCCATCAGCGGGTCGAACACGCCGCGCAGCCGGCCCACCGACACGAGCGCGTCGCGCAGCTCGGTGACGAAGACCCCGAACCGGCGCGACTCGTCGGCCTCCCGGCCCATCGTCTTGACGACCAGGGCGCCGTCGAAGCTCTCGTGCGCCACCGCGGCGACCTTGGCCCGCATCCGCTGCGCCTGGATCTGCCGCGGCGACATCCGCCGCGAGTAGAAGAAGTTCAGCGCGAACAGCGCCGGGAACAGCGCCACCCCGACCAGCGCGAGCACCCAGTCGGTGAGGAACAGCGTGACCAGCGCCCCGAGGATCATCACGATCGTGCCGACCGCGAACGGCATCGGCGCGATCGGCGCGAACGTGGCCTCCACGTCGGAGCTCGCGTTGGAGAGCAGGGTGCCGGTGGCGTGCCGCTGATGCCACTCCGGCGGCAGCGCCAGATAGCGGCGGGTCACCGCGCGCCGGTACCGCGCCTGAAGCCGGAACTGCATGAAACCGGCGCCCAGCCGGCGGGCGAAGATCGTCGCCACGCGCAGCCCGCTGATCCCCAGCAGCACCGCGACGACGAGCGCGAGGCTGCCGGTGCTCACCCGGCGCTCGGCGAGCGCGGGCACGACGACCCGGCCGACGATCCCACCGACGATGTACGAGTTTGCAACGATCAATAGCCCGAACAGGCTGCTTCCGAGTGCACTGACGACGAAGAGCCGGGGTTCCGTGCGGATCGCCCGGCCGAGCACTCGCAGACCCCGTCCCAGCACGTCATTGCTGGTCTTGCTGCTCACATGGATGACCTGACGTGGTAAGTGTTAGTCGGCAGCTTCGACCTTACCCACCCGGCCCGCCCGCTGTTTACAGTGTGGCCACGATTACACGCCTATCATCGACTGATGACCAACTATGCCCGGGTGGAGCGCGACCTCCTCGCCGATCTGCTGCTGAGTGCCGGACCGGACGCGCCGACGCTGTGCGAGGGCTGGACCACGCGGGACCTGGCCGCGCACATCGTGGTGCGGGAGCGGCGGCCGGACTCCGCGGCCGGCATGGTGATCAAACCCTTGGCGGGGTACGGGGAACGCGTCCGCCTGGCCCGTGCGGCGCTGCCGTACGAGGAGTTGATCGCCCAGCTGCGCACCCCGCCGATGTGGAGCCCGGTGAGCAATCCGCTGGTGGATCCGCTGGCCAACACCATGGAGATGTTCATCCACCACGAGGACGTCCGGCGCGGTGACGGCCAGTGGGAGCCGCGCGTGCTGGGTGAGGCCATGGACGCCACGCTGTGGGGCAACGTGAAGCTGCTGTCCCGGGCCGCGCTGAAACGTCTCGGCATCACCGCGGAGATCCAGGCGACCGGGCTGTCCGCGGTCCGCAACAGCGCCGATCCGCAGGTCCGCATCACCGGGGACGCCGGTGAGCTGGCACTGTTCTTCTTCGGCCGGCAGCGCGCCACCCGGGTCACCGTCGAGGGCAGCCCGGAGCTGGAGGAGCGGATCCGTACCGCTCGTCTCGGCCTCTGATTGGCCCATCGATCCGGGCCGGAATCGGCTCGTCCGCGACGCCGATCGGCCTCTAGGTTCGTGCCATGACCGCACGTACCGACCTGTCCGTCGCGCAGGGCGCCGCCCTCTCCGTCGGCGCCGTCCTGGGCACCGGGCTGATCTCGCTGCCCGCGCTCGCCGCCGACGCGGCCGGCCCCGCCTCCCTGGTCGCCTGGCTCGCCCTGATCGTTCTCTCCGCCCCGCTGGCCTGGACCTTCGCCGCCCTCGGCGCGCGGTACCCGGACGGTGGCGGGGTCTCCACCTATGCGCAGATGGCGTTCGGCCCGCGGGTGTCGGCGGCGGTCGGCTGGTGCTTCTACTTCGCGGTGCCGCTCGGCGCGCCGGTCGCGGTCGGTTTCACTGGCGGGTACGTCTCCGATGTCATCGGCGGCGGCAGGGTCACCGAGATCGCCACGTTCCTGGTGATCGTCGGTACGGCGTACGTCATGAACTGGTTCGGTCTCCGCGTCTCCGGCGGGGTGCAGGTGGTCATGTCGGTGTCCCTGGCGGCCCTGCTGGTGGTGACCGTGATCGCCGCGCTGCCGCACGCCCGCTGGGAGAACCTGACCCCGTTCAACCCGCACGGCTTCGCCGGGATCGGCGCCGCGGCGGCCCTGCTGGTCTGGGGTTTCGCCGGCTGGGAGGCGCTGTCCTCGCTCTCCGGCGAGTACCGCAACCCGCGCCGGGACGTGCCCCGGGCCACCCTGATCGCGGTCGCCGTCGTCGGTGTCCTCTACCTGGCCGTCGCGCTGGTCAGCGTGCTCGCCCTGGGACCGGCGCTGGCCGGCAGCCGGGCCCCGCTCGCCGATCTGCTGGCGATCGGCCTGGGCGGCCCGGTCCGGATCATCACCGCGGTGGTCGCGGTGGTGCTGACCCTGGGCGCGGTGAACGCCTACTTCGCCGGGTCGAGCCGGCTCGGGGTGGCCCTGGCCGCCGACGGCGCACTGCCGGCCCGGGTCTTCGGCGGCCGGCGGCGCTCGCTGACCTTCATCTTCCTGGCCGGCATCGGATGCGTCTTCCTGCCACTGGACCTGCACACCTCGGCGCTGTTGACCACCGGCTGTTTCACCCTGGTCTACGTGATCGGCACGGCCGCCGCGCTGCGCCTGCTGCCCGGCGTGTGGCAGCGGATCGTGGCCGGTCTCGCCTTCACCGCGGTGGTGTCGCTGCTCTGGCTCACCGGGCCGCCCGCACTGCTCAGCCTGGTGATCGCCGGCGGCGCCGTGGCCTACCGGGCGATCAGCCGCTCCAGGACGGCCAGGCCCTCCTCGATCAGTTCCGCCTCGATCGCGCCGAACCCGACGACCAGGCCACGCTGCGAGGAGGGCTCGGTCGTGTAGGCGGCCAGGTCCTCCACGGCGACCCCGGCGCGGCGGGCCCGCGCGACCGTCCGCCGCGGATCGCCGGAGTCGCACAGGACGGTCAGGTGCAGGCCGGCGGCGGTCGGGATGACGTGCAGGCCGGGGATCCGGGCGAGGCCGGCGGTGAGCCGGGTGTGCCGGTCCTGGTACGCCCGCCCGGCCCGCCGCACGTGCCGGGCGAACATCCCGTCGTCGATGAACCGGGCCAGCGCCGCCTGCACCGCCGTCTGCCCGTGCCCGTCGCTGATCTGCCGGGCCGCCACCAGCGCCGGTCGCAGACCGGGCGGGGCCAGCACGAACCCGGTCCGGATCGCGGGCAGCATGCTCTTGGAGAAGGTGCCGACGTAGAGCACCCGGCCGCCGCGGTCCAGCGTGCACAGCGGCTCCAGCGGCCGGGCCGAGAACCGGAACTCGCTGTCGTAGTCGTCCTCGACGATCGCGGCCCGCCGGTCCCGGGCCCAGGCCAGCAGCTCCTGCCGGCGGGCCAGGCTCATCACCCGGCCCAGCGGGAACTGGTGCGACGGGGTCACGTAGACCAGCCGGGCGCGATCCGGCAGTTCGGACACGACGAGACCCTCGGCGTCGACCGGGACGCCCGTCACCCGTACCCCGAGAGAGGTGAGCAGGCGGCGGGCCGGCGGATAGCCGGGCTCCTCCACCGCGGCCACGTCGCCGGGGCGCAGCAGCACCCGGGCGATCAGGTCCAGGGCGTGCTGGGTGCCGTTGGTCACCACCACCTCGCCGGCGGTGGCGGGGACCGACCGGGCGTACCCGAGGTAGCGGGCGATCGCGGCACGCAGCGCGGGATGGCCGGCGGGTTCGGCGTACGTCCCCGGGCCGTTGGCGCCCAGCCGCAGCTCCGCCGTGACCAGCCGCCGCCACGTGTCGAACGGGAACAGGCGGGCGTCCGGGATGCCGGCCCGGAAGTCGTACCGGGGCGCCGGCGCCTCCCCGCTGGCCGGCTCGGGCCGCAACGTCCAGCCGGCACGCGGCCGCAACGGGTCGCCGGACGTCCGCCGGGCCGCCGGCCGCGGGGCGCCGAACGCCACGAACGTCCCGGCGCCGACCTTCGCGGCCAGGAATCCCTCGGCGGTCAGCCGCTCATACGCCCCGGCCACACTCCCGCGGGAGATGCCCAGGTCGGCGGCGAGCGCCCGGGTCGACGGCAGCCGGTGCCCGGACGGGACCCGGCCGTCGACGATCGCCGCCCGCAGCGCGCGGTAGACCGCGGCGGTCCGTTCCCCGCCCGGCTCCGGTTCGAGGATCAGGTCCAACGGCCGGCCAGGGTGTCCCGGTCGATGAAGGCGCCGGCGCCGACCGGGGCGGTGCACGCGTACGCCCCGGCGATGACCGCCCGGTCCAGGCACGCGCCGTCGTCCGCCCCGCCCAGCCAGGCGCTCAGGAAGGCCGCCGCGAACGCGTCGCCGGCGCCGTTGGTGTCCACGATCGGCGCGCCCGGATCGACGGCGTCCCGGTGCGCCGTGCCGTCCCGGGTGTACAGGTCGGCGCCCTTGCCGCCGTCGGTGACGACGACCTTGGTGGCCCGGCCCTCGGCCAGGATCCGAGCGGGCGCGCCCTCGGCGAGTTGCACAGCGCTGACGAAGACGATGTCCGCGCCGAGCGCGAAGTCCAGGTGGTGCGGGTTCGCGCCGTCCCAGTCGTGCAGGTCGGTGGAGATGGTGACGCCGGACTCGCGCAGCGACGGCAGCAGGTGCCGGGCGTAATCCATGATCGTGACGTGGGCGTGCCGGACGCCGGCGGGCAGCGGGCGGTGGAACTCCTCGGGCAGGCGGTACCCGGGGACGTCGCGGCCGTCGTACAGGGAGAGACGCCGCCCGTCCGGGCTCATCAGGTTCACCGCCCGCCGCGTCCCGGCCGGGGCGGGCGCGGCCCGCAGCTCGATCCCCCACTCCGCGAACGCCGCGACGACTCGCCGGCCCGGCTCGTCGTCACCGACCGTGTCGATCACCGTGACCCGCTCACCGAGCGCCTTGAGCGCGAGGGCCACGCACGTGCCGGTGTGCGACACGTGGTCGGTGATGGGACCACGGGGACGGGCCGAGTCGGCGCCGAGCACCGGAAGATCCGCCACCGGCACGACGGTGTCGACGCCGGTGCCGCCGATCACGAGGAAAGTCATGCCGGACAACGTAATGGTGGGCTGACTAGGATGGAACCACCGGCGCAGGTTGATCAGGATCTAGCCGTGCTGCCGCACGACCATTACTGTGCGGTAACACATACGTTTCGTACCCCCCCGTTGATGTGGTTAAGGCGGCGCCCGATGGCTCTCGAGGTTCCCTACCGGTCGATCCCGGACATGCTGTTCCAGCGCGTGGCCAAGACCCCGGACGCGCAGGCGCTCGCCGGGCCGAACGCGACCGACACCGGGGCCGACTGGCTGACCTGGCGGCAGGTCGGCGAGCGGGTCAAGGCGATCGGCGCCGGCCTTCGTGAGCTGGGCATCGGCCTGGAGGACCGGGTCGCGATCCTGTCCAACACCCGGCTCGAGTGGGTCCTCGCCGACCTGGGCATCAACGTGGCGGGCGCGGCGGCCACCACGGTCTACCCGACCACCGAGCCGGAGGACACCACGTTCATCGTGTCCGACTCCGGTTCCAAGATCCTGATCGCGGAGAACGCGAAGCAGGCCCTCAAGATCGCCGGGGCGGAGACCGCGATCACCAAGGTGGTGCTGATCGACGGGCCCGCCGACGCCGGCGCCACCCCGCCCCAGATCACCCTGGCCGACCTGGAGAAGCTGGGCGCCGACGCGCTGGCCCGCAACCCCGGCCTGATCGACGACGTGATCGCCCAGCTCGGGCCGGACAACGTCGCCACCCTGATCTACACCTCCGGCACCACCGGCCGCCCCAAGGGCGTCGAGCTGCTGCACAAGGGCTGGACCTGGGAGGGCGTCGCGCAGGAGGACCTCGGCCTGTTCTCCCCCACCGACCTGCACTACCTGTGGCTGCCGATGTCGCACGCGTTCGGCAAGACGCTGCTCTGCGGCATCCTGCACGTGGGCGTCCCGACCTACGTCGACGGCCGCGTCGACCGGCTCATCGACCTGCTCGGGGTGATCAAGCCGACGCTGATGTGCGCCCCGCCGCGCATCTACGAGAAGGTCTACAACAAGACCGTCACCAGCGGCCTCTCCGGCACCGGCCTGAAGCCGAAGATCTTCAGCTGGGCCGTCGCCACCGGCAAGAAGCGGGTCGGCTACCTGCAGGCCGGCAAGCCGGTCCCGGCCGGTCTCGCGATCCAGTACTCGATCGCCGAGAAGCTGGTCTTCAGCAAGCTCCAGCAGAAGCTCGGCGGCAACATCAAGGTCCTGGTCAGCGGCTCGGCCGCGCTCAGCCGCGACATCTCCGAGTTCTTCGCCGCGGCCAACCTGCCGATCCTCGAGGGCTACGGCATGACCGAGGCCTCCGCCGCGAACTTCGTCAACCGGCGCGGCAAGCTCAAGATCGGTTCGGTCGGGCAGGCGCTCGGCGACCTCGAGGTCCGCATCGACGCCGACGGCGAGGTGCTGCTGCGCGGCGCCCCCGTCATGCGCGGTTACCACAACCTGCCCGACGCCACCGCCGAGGCGTTCACCGAGGACGGCTTCCTGCGCACCGGCGACATCGGCGAACTCGACGCCGACGGGTACCTGCGCATCACCGACCGCAAGAAAGACCTGGTCAAGACGTCAGGTGGCAAGTTCATCGCCCCGTCGGCGATCGAGGGCGCGTTCAAGGCCGTCTGCCCGTACACCTCACAGGCCATCGTCGTCGGGCAGAACCGCAACTTCGTCACCATGCTGATCGCCCTCGACGAGGAGGCCATCGTCGCCTGGGCCGCCTCCGGGCCGCTGGCCGGCAAGTCCTACGCCGAGATCGTCGCCGCCCCGGAGACGATCGCGCTGGTCGAGGGCTACATCAAGGAGCTCAACGCCAAGCTGAACCGCTGGGAGACGGTGAAGAAGTTCGCCCTCCTGCCCCGCGACCTCAGCATCGAGGCCGGCGAGGTCACCCCCTCCATGAAGATCAAGCGCCGCAGCGTCGAGTCCAACTTCGCCGCTCAGATCGACGAGATGTACGCGGGCTCCCTCGCCCAGATCTGACCCGCACTCCGACGAGGCCGGCGCACCCGCAGGGGTCCGCCGGCCTCGTCGTCTGCGGTTCGCCCAGGGCCTGCCCCGGCTCAGGTCTCTTCACACCCGATGCCGGTACGCACGAGGCCGTCCCTCGCCGGACCACGAGTCCCGCCGGCGCCACGCGACATCCGCCCCGCTCACGGCCGTAGCGCCGCCTGCCGGCTGATGCGATGGTCACCGGCTGGTCGCCCATCGGCCCCGGCACCATACGGAACGTCGTGATGATCGACGCGCTGCTGGAGCGCGGGGCCGCCGGTCACCGAACGGGCACGCCCCGCCCGGCGCCGTGGCCGAACCGGGCGCGGTCCGGATGGAGTCCTCGTCCGTACCGGAGGGATGTGGTCGGTTCAGTAGGCGCCGGTCACGCCGTAGGTGACAGTGCCGGTGTAGACGCCCGGAGGTTGCAGGTAGTCGGCCTTCATCCGGCTGATCACCTGCACGACGTCGCCGTTGACCGAGGTCGGCCGGCTGGCGGTGACCATGGCCTCGCCGGCGGGGAGGTAGCCGGCGTAGGAGCCGCTGGTCCCGGTGAACTGGCCGGCTCCCCCGACCGTGACGGTGTATCCGAACCGGTTGGCCGCCGGGGAGGCGACCGCTCCCGTGAGGCCCGTCGACGACGCCTGGGTGAGCGTGCCGGAGGTGCCGGTGACGGCGGTGCCGGCCACCGTGACCGAATAGCCGTGGGCCGCGTTCGTCTGCACGGTCACGGTGGAGGTGACGGTGTTGCCTGCGGCGGCCGACGGGTCGACGTGGAGGATCATCGAGGCGGGCGCCGTGATCCTCGCCGACGGTTCCGGCTGCACGAAGACCGGCGCCGTGTTGCCGAGGTAGATCGGGCCGGCGCGGGACTCGTCGATCGTCGCGCCGCCGGCGGTCAACGTGGTGACGGTGCTGGGGTAGAGACCGGTCGTGCCGCCGTTGGTGAACCCGCCGACGGAGAGGTAGAGGTGCCGGCCCGCCGGTATCGTCACCGCCGTGCCGAGTGTGTAGGTCACCACGCGACCGGTGGGGTTGAAACTGAGTGTGCCGGTCGCCGGCAGGTTGACCGCACTGACCGTGTAGAGCCCGGTGGTGCCGGCGATCGCGGACGGTGCCGTGAAAGTGATGCTCTTGACAGCCGTGGCGGTCCGTGACACGAATTCCCAGCCGTAGACGACACCGGTGCGGTTGATCGTGGCATCGCTGATCCAGAAGAAGGCGGCCGTGTTCTCGATGATCAGCGTCCGGACCCGCAGTTCGCCGGAGGCGGCGATGTGCAGCCACCCGGACGAGTCGAACGCCATCCGGGCGGGGGTGTACAGCCGTGAGGCGGAATCCGTGCCGGCGAGACCGTCACCCGCGTACGACGGGCTGCCCTGCCGTCCGGCGACGGTGCTGATGGCGCCGTGCTTGTCCACCCGCCGGACCACGTGGGAGCCGTCGGCGATGTACAGGTTGCCGCTGTCGTCGATCTCCAGGCCGAGCGGGTTGTCCATGTCCGACGCCGTGGCGAGGCCACCATCGGTCGAGACCGTCCACGCGGCTCCGGTGCCGGCGACCGTGGTGATGATCCCGTTGTGGATCTTGCGGACGCGACGGTTGCCGCTGTCGGCGATGTAGATGTCCCCGGAAGCGTCGACGACGACGTCCCGCGGCCCGTTCAGCCGTGCCGAGGTGGCCGGGCCACCGTCGCCGCTGAACGTCGCCGTCAACGGATCCACCGTGCCGGCGATCGTGGTGATGGTGGTACCGCTGATCATCCGGACCGCGTTGTTGCCGTGGTCGGCGAAGTAGATCTTGCCGTTCGCGACGGTGATGCCGTACGGGTAGCTGATCCGGGTGGTCGTCGCCGTCCCGGTGTCGAGGACGCCGGCGGCACCGGTGCCCGCGATCGTGCTGATCACGCCGCCGGGGGTGACCTTACGGATCCGGTGGTGCCAGGTGTCGGAGATGTAGAGCGTGCCGTCGCTGCCGGCGAACACGTCCTGCGGGTTCGACAGGTTCGCCCCGGTGGCCGGGCCGCCGTCGTTGATCCCGCTGTTCGCGGTCAGACCGGTGCCGGCCACGGTGCTGACGATCCCACCGGTGACCTTGCGGATCCGGTTGTTGCCGGAGTCGGCGATGTACATGGCGCCGGAACCGTCGAACGCGACACCGCCGGGGCGGTAGAGCTGCGCGTTGGCGGCGGGCCCGCCGTCTCCGGCGTAGGTGGGCCAGGTGTTGCCCGCCACGGTGGAGATGGTGCCACCCACCGTGAACTTGCGGATGCCCCAGTACGCGTTGGTCAGAGCCATGTCGTCGCCCTGGCTCACGTAGAACGTGCCGTCGTCGTCGCGGACCAGTCCGTACGGCTGGTCGAGGGTCGCGGCGGCGGCTGCGCCACCGTCGCCGGAGATCCCTGCCGTGCCGGTGCCCGCGACCGTGCTGATCGTGCCGCCGACCGTGAATCGCCGGACCCGGTCGTTGCCCGAGTCGGCGAAATAGATCACGTCGGACGGATCGACGACGAGGCCCCGCGGGCAGAAGATGCCGCCCCCGGCTGCGGGCGCTCCCTCGGCCGCGAGGCCGGACAGGCCCGTGCCGGTTCCGGCCACCGCGGTCATGGCGCCGCCCGCGGCGTCGAACCGCAGGATGACGTGGTTCTGGCAGTCACCGACGTAGACGTTTCCGGCGCTGTCGAAGGCGATGTCGCTGAGCCGGCCGGTGGAGATGGTGGCGAAGGTCGTGACCGTGGCGCCGGTCATCTTGAAGATGCGGGCGACTCCGGTGTTCGGGGCGGTCGGATGCTCGGTGAAGAAGATGTTGCCCGACGGGTCGACCGACACCCCTTGCGGGTTGCTCAGCATCGCTGTGGTGCCATCGCCGTAGGCGGTGAAGATCTTGGCCGTGCCGAGGTCCACCCTGCGGATGCGCTGGTTGCTCTGTGCGGCGATGTAGATGTTGCCGGCCGCGTCGGCGGCGACGTCGATCGGCTGGTTGATACCGGCGACGGTCGCCAGGCCGGTGTCCCCGAGATTGTTGGCGGCGCCCATACCGGCGTAGACCGAGGACATGCCGGTGATCAGGTCGATCTTGCGGATGGCGTTGGCCAGGTAGTCGGCCACGTAAAGATCCGAGTCGACGAGGGTCATGCCGCGGGCGGCCATCGCGAGCGAGGTCGCGGGGCCGGTCGCGACCGAGCCGGCCGAGGTGGTGAGGTCACCGGAGACCGCGGCACGGGCGGCCGTCACGGTGACGATCTGCGCCACCAGCACGACGATCACCCCGACCAGCGCGGCGCGGGCCCGGCTCAGCCGGTTCACGCCGGCCGCCACGAACGTGCAGCGTGGCGGAACCTCGTCCGCTGCCCCTCGAGCTCCCGGCGCTGAGCCGCACGGCGACGGCGCAGGTAGTACCAGTACGACAGCAGCAGCACCAGGAGAACGCAGAGGCCGATGATCGTCGGCCACGGGATGATCAGCACGGTCTGGCCGGTCGCCTCCGCCACGTGGGCGATGCCGTTGCCGTTGCCGTACAGGATCTGCGCCTTGGGCTCGGCCAGCAGGAAGAGGCCGCGTACCTCGTACTCGTAGGTCAGGTCCCGCTTCGTTCCGGCGGGGAAGAGCTGGAGCTCGGCGTTGGACTGGTAGACGCCGACGTTTTCATGGGTCAGCCGGGAGTCGATCCGGACCTGGCCACGGCCGAGCGACGCCGCCGTCCCGACGTTGCGGACCTCATAGGTGTGCTGGTAATCGGCGCCGAGGTGGAAGAAGGCGGCCCGGTCCACCTCGATCTCCATCTCGCGCTCGCTCGCGCCGGGGATCTCGACGGTGACCAGCGCGCCGATCTGGTGGTAGAGACGGATGCCGGCGTTCGGATCGGACGGTTGCGCCTCCACCACGAAGCCGAGCAGGTAGATGTCCGGAAGCGTGTTCGGCGGCACCCGCAGCGTCACCGGCACCCGCTTGTAGGCCTGGGCCGCGAGCCGCAGCGAGCTCGGGTACTCGACAGCCGACGACCACGCCGCGTCGGGCCGGCCGGTGAAGGACACCTGGCCGTTGTCACCGGGGTCGACCCCCACCGACCGGATCTCCACGGCGAGTTCCCGGGGGCCGTTGTTGGCGATGGTGAGCACGGTCCGGATCTCGTTGTTCTTGTCCGGGTAGAGCCGGTCCGATGTCGTACTGACCGCGAAGTCGGCCGATCCGGTCTTGGTCTGGGCCGGGGGCATCGGTGCGGCGAGCACGCCGGTCGGCGTCCCCAGGCCGAGAACGGCGGTCAGAACAGCGGTCAGTGCCATGAGCTTCCGCACCGGTGCCTCCCATCTTCGGTCAGTACGAGGAATCCGTCAGTACGAGGGCAGAACCGTGTAGGTGATCGACCCGGTGTACTTACCGGTCGCCTGCAGATGGTTGACGGCCGCCCGGTTGCGCAGCACGTAGGTGTCGCTGTTCGTGGCCCCGCCGTAGACCGCGATGTTCGCGGGAGCCAGATGGTCGTATCCGGCGTACCCGGTAGCGAGCTGCCCCTGTACCGCGGCGGCCCGGGAAGCGCTGGAGATGGTGTATCCGAAACTGTTGGCCGCCGGGGCCGGCACCGACGCGCCGACCGTGCCCGCCACCGCGGAGAGCACCGTGCCACCCGAGGTCGTCAGTTGCTGGTTGATCCTGGTCTGCAGGGTGTAGCCGTTGATCGCGTTGGTCTTGACAGTCAGGGAGACATCCCTGGTCTGGGTGGCCAGCGCCGTCACCGACGGGTCCATCAGCATGGTGATGCCGGTGGTGTCGCTGGTGAACGCGGTCGACCGGGGCACCACGACCGTGACCGCCGTGCTGCTGTTGCTGAAGGTCAGGGTGTTGCTGGCGGCCGAGTCGATGGTGGCGTTGCCCACGCTGTCCTGCGTGGTGACCGTGCTGGTGGCATCGCCGGGAGTGCCGCTGTTGATGAATCCGTCGATCGAGATCAGGATCGGGGTGCCCGCGGCGATGGATGCCGCCGGGAGGGCCACCGTATAGGTCACGACGTTGCCGACCAGCGCCACGCTGCCGGCCCCGATCCCGTAGAAGTCGGCCACCGAGAGAACACCGCTCGTCGTGCCGACCGGGACCGTCATGGTCACTGCGGCGAGATCGTTGGGGCTGGTGGTGGCGGTGGTGAAGGTCCACGTGTAGCGGACGTTGGCAGCGTTCGGCTGCGGCTGGGAGGTCGCCCAGCTGACGGAGGTGAGGGCTGCGGCGTGGGCGGGCGGCGCTGTCGCCAGGACCGCCCCGATCGCCAGGGCGACTACCGCGGCAACCCGCTGCCGCGTTCTGCTGCTTGACATGAAGCCTCCGAGGAGCCGATGAGGTTACGTCGCTGTCATCGGCATCCCCTGGAGCGGGTTGAGTTGTGGCCCGGTTGCGGTCAGGCGATGACGGTCGGGGTGCGCCAGGTCGGGCGGGCCGCGTGGTCGAGATCGTGGCGGACGGAGGCGAGGCGGCGGACGGCTTCGGTGAGGTCGTCGGCGGCCAGGGTGAACGGGAGGCGCACGAAGCGTTCCAGAGTGCCGTCCAGGCCGAAGCGCGGGCCGGGGGCGAGGCGCACCCCGACGTCCTCGGCGGCGCGGGAGAGGGCGCTGGAGATCGGCCCGTCGAGCTCGGCCCAGAGCGTCACACCGCCGCCGGGGATGCGGAAACGCCATTCCGGGAGCTGGTCGCGCAGGGCTTCGACGAGGGCGTCGCGGCGGAAGCGCAGCTGGGCGCGGCGGGCGGCGACGATGTCCGCCGACTGGCGCAGCAGGTGTACGGCGACGAGCTGCTCCAGGACCGGGCTGGCCATGTCGACGCCGACCCGGATGGCGGCGAGGCGCTGCACCAGCGGGGCGGACGCGCGGACCCAGCCGATGCGGAGGCCACCCCAGTACGGTTTGCTCATCCCGCCGATCGAGGTGACGCGGGAGTGCCTGTCGAAGACGGCGACCGGGGGCGGCATCGCCGGGTCGTCGAGGGGCAGGTCCACGAAAGCCTCGTCGACGATCAGCTCGGTGCCGGTGGAGTGCGCGGTGGCGACGAGACGTTCGCGCAGCTCGGCGGGCATCAGGTGGCCGGTCGGGTTGTGGAATTCGGGGATGAGATAGGCCATCCGCGGCCGGGTCTGGCGCAGCGCGCCGAGCAGCATCTCGCCGTCCCAGCCGTGGTCGATGTCGAGGCCGTGGGTGCTGATCCGGGCGCGGCGGGCGGCGAGCGCGGCGAGCGCGTTGGGATAGGTCGGCGTCTCCACCAGGACCGGTGCGCCGGCCGGGACGCTCAACCGCAGCACCAGGTCGAGGGCCTGCTGGGTGCCGCTGGTGATGAGGATCTGCTCGGCCGAGGTGGGCACACCGCGAGCCGTGTAACCGTCGGCGACGGCGGCCCGCAGCTCCGGCAGCCCGATCGGGTGGTAGCCGGAGCTGCCCAGGTAGCGGGGCAGGTCGTCGGCGGCGGCGCGGGCGGCGTGCACCAGCTCGACCGGCGCGGCCGAGGCGGCCACCCCGAGGTCGATCATGTCGAGGTCGTCGTCGGGGGCCCACAGGCCGGACGAGGCGACCCGGTGGCCGTGCGGCAGGGTGGTCCAGCTGCCGGCGCCGCGCCGGCTGGTCAGGTGGCCGGTCTCGCGGAGCGCACGGTAGGCGGCGGACACGGTGGTGCGGCTGATCGCGAGGGCTTCGGCGAGCTCCCGCTCGGCGGGCAGGCGCACGCCGAGAGCGAGCCGGCCGTCGGTGAGCAGACCGCGGACGGCGGCGGCCAGCGCGGCGTAGTCGGGGCTGCGCCGACGGCCGGGCAGGGCATGCCACCGCCCCAGCAACCGGGCCAATTGGTCTCCACGAACCGACGTCGTCATAGCCACCTCCAGAGGATTGGCACTTTAGCACCGGCCGATTGGCATGAAGAGTGGCAGCATGAACCTCTATCGCCGCGTCCCGCAACTGTTCGCCGGGCTCGTTCTCTACGGCGTCAGCATTGCCCTCATGGTCGAGTCGGGGCTCGGGCTGAACCCGTGGGACGTCTTCCACCAGGGCCTCTCCGAGGTGACCGGGATCAGCTTCGGGTGGATCGTGCTGCTCGTGGGCGTACCGGTGCTGCTGCTCTGGATCCCGCTGCGGCAGAAGCCGGGAATCGGCACGGTGGCCAATCTGCTCGTCGTGGGTTTCGCCGCGGACGCGGCGCTCGCGGTGCTTCCCGCCGGGCAGGCGATCCCGGCGCGGGTCGGCTATCTGGTCGGCGGGATCCTGCTGAACGGTTTCGCGACCGGCCTCTACATCGGCAGCCGGATGGGGCCCGGCCCGCGCGACGGCCTGATGACCGGGCTCGCGGCGCGGTTCCCGAAACTGTCGGTACGGGTCGTCCGCACCGGCATCGAGGTGACCGTGCTGGGCGCCGGATTCCTGCTCGGTGGCACGGTCGGCGTGGGGACGATCGCCTATGCGGTGTCGATCGGCCCGCTGGTGCATCTGTTCCTGCCGAAGCTGACCGTGCCGCAGCCGGTCCGCAGTGATCTTCCGGACACATTCGCTTCCCGGTGACGCCACGGCACGGCATCATTGCGGCATGGGGGCCGGTGACTGGAACTGGAACGACGCTTGGATCTTCGTCTCCGCGGTCATCGCCGAGCGCCTGGAGCGTGACCGGGCACTGCACGCGGCGCTGCCGGTGACCGGGGCGACCCTGGCCGACCTGCTGGCCGCCGCCGATTTCCTGCACCACAGCGTGCCGAGCCGGGAGGACCTGGAGGAGTCGGTGCGCCGGCTGGCCGGGGCCGGGCTGATCCTGGTGGAGGACGACATGATCGAGGTCGCCCCGGCCGGGGAGCAGCTGTGGCGGACCCGGCCGTTCAGCGGCCTGTCCTCGGCGGTGATGACCCTGCAGACGCAACTGAACCGGGCCGCCGAGCCCGGTTACACCGACTGGGATCTGGGCGAGCAGGCGTACAACGCCGCCGTCCGCGAATACAGCCTGCGGCTCGCCGACGGCCGCTGACACGACGGTGGGTGCCTTTCGGGCGCCCCGGGCGGCTGAGATCCACCCGGCATCGACGCGCTAGCGGACCGGGTTCCCGGCCGCGCGCAGGCTGTCCTTGACCTCGCCGATGGTCAGGTCGCCGAAGTGGAAGACGCTGGCCGCGAGCACCGCGTCCGCGCCCGCGTCGACCGCCGGCGCGAAGTGCTCGACCGCCCCGGCGCCGCCGCTGGCGATCACCGGGATGTCGACGACCTTGCGGACCGCCCGGATGAGGTCCAGGTCGAACCCGGCCTTGGTGCCGTCGGCGTCCATCGAGTTCAGCAGGATCTCCCCGGCGCCCAGCCCGGCCACCCGCTCGGCCCACTCGATCGCGTCGAGCCCGGCGCTGCGGCGGCCGCCGTGGGTGGTGACCTCCCAGCCGCTCGGCTGCTCCGCCGACCGCCGCACATCCAGCGACAGCACGAGGACCTGGTTGCCGAAACGCTCGGCGATCTCCTTGATCAGCTGCGGGCGGGCGATGGCCGCCGTGTTGACGCCCACCTTGTCGGCGCCGGCGCGCAGCAGCACGTCCACGTTCTCCGGGGAACGGACGCCGCCGCCCACGGTGAGCGGGATGAACACCGTCTCGGCGGTGCGCCGGACCACGTCGAGCATGGTGCCGCGGTCGTCGGAGGAGGCGGTCACGTCGAGGAAGGTCAGCTCGTCGGCGCCGGCCGCGTCGTAGGCGGCGGCCAGCTCGACCGGGTCGCCCGCGTCCCGCAGGTCGACGAAGTTGACGCCTTTCACCACCCGACCGGCGTCCACGTCCAGGCAGGGAATCACACGTACCGCGACCGTCATGCCCCCACCCTAACCAGCGGTTCGGTGGTCGCGGACCGGGCCCTGACCAGTCCCAGGAGCACGCCGCCGACGACCAGGACCCCGCCGGCGACGTCGACGGTGTGGACCGGCTCGCCGAGGATCAGGGCGGCCGAGGCGATGCCGAAGAACGGGACGAGCATGGAGAAGGGCGCGACGGTCGAGGCCCCGTACCGGCGCATCAGATGTCCCCAGCCGGCGAAGCCGGCCAATGTCGACAGCAGAGCGATGTAGAGCAGGGCCAGCACGGCCTCGGTGTCGATCGCGCGCAGCGCGGCCAGGTCGGCGGCCGGCCCGTCCACGATCAGGGTGAGGATCAGCAGCGGGCCGGTGGCGAGCGCGCTGACCCAGACCATGAATCGCAGGGTGTCCGGCGGGGACGCCTTGCGGGTGGCGATGTTGGACACGCCCCAGGCCGCGGCCGCGCCCAGCAGCAGCAGGAAGGCCGGCAGGTTCGCGGTCATCCGGGTGGCCACCAGGGCGACCCCGGCGACCGCCACGCCCAGGCCGGCCAGCTGCATCGGCCGGGGCCGCTCCCGCAGGAACAGCACCGCGAAGAGCATCGTGAAGATCGCCTGGCTCTGCAGCACCAGCGAGCTCAGCCCGGCCGGCATCCCGGCCCGCATGCCGATGAACAGCAGGCTGAACTTGACCACCCCGAGCACCAGCGCGACAGTGATCAGCCACTTCCAGGGCACCTGCGGGCGGCCCACGAAGAGCAGGGCCGGGAAGGCGGCGAGGCCGAAGCGCAGAGCGGAGAAGAGCAGCGGCGGGAAGTGCTCCAGCCCGGTGTCGATCACGACGAAGTTGACGCCCCAGACGGCCGCCACGGCGACGGCGAGGGCGAGGTCACGCGGTCTCATGCGGCCACCCTCACCCGGCGTGACAGTTAAGCACCAGCGAAATAACCTACACCGTCGATGTAGCATCGCTACATGATCGATCTGGGCCGGCTCCGGGCTCTGCACGCCGTCGCCAGTTACGGCACCGTTCTCGCCGCCGGGCAGGCGCTGCACTGCACCCCGTCCGCGATCTCCCAGCAGCTCGCCAAACTGGAGCGGGAGACCGGCGCCACCCTGGTCGAGAAGGACGGGCGGAGACTACGGCTCACCGAGGCCGGGCGGCTCCTCGCCGATCACGCCGAGCGGGTGCTGACCGGCATGGACGAAGCCGAGGCGGCGCTCGCCGCACACCGGGACACGGTGACCGGGCGGCTCACCGTGTCGGCGTTCGCGACCGCCTGCCGGGCGCTCATGCCGCACGCGCTGCACAAGCTGGCGGCCGAGCATCCGTCGCTGAGCATCGGGCTGATCGAGGTCAATCCGCACGAGGGTCTCGAGCTGCTCCGGCGCGGTCATGTCGACGTGGCGGTGCTCGACGATTGGCCGGAGGTGGCGTTGCGCTATCCCGAGGGCATCTCCCGGACTGAGCTGGGCCTTGATCACGCCGACCTGGTCGTGCCGCACGACCACCATCTGTCCGGAAAGATCGAACTCGAGCAGGCGCGCGGCGAGCGCTGGATCGGCGTCCGTGCGGGCGACGTCTGCTATGAGTACCTGATCCGCCGCCTGCCGGGCGTCGTCCCGGACTTCCAGGTCGGGGAGTTCGAGACTCAACTGACGCTGATCGCGGCGGGATTGGGAGTCGGGCTCATCCCCCGGCTTGCGCGCAGCGATCTGCCGGAAAAGGTCCGAATCGTCGAACTGAATCCGGCACCGATGCGGCGAGTGGTCATCGCCTGGCGGGACTCCTCAGCGGCCCGGCCCGCCATCCGGGCCGCCGAACAGGCGTTACGCGAGGCGTGGCGGATCAACCGAGAACGGCAAGCGCTTCTCGTACGGTGAACGCGCCCGCGTACAGCGCCTTGCCCGCGATCACGCCCTCCACCCCGATCGGCTCCAGCGTCGCCAGGGCCCGCAGGTCGTCCAGGCTCGACACGCCGCCACTGGCGATGACCGGCTTGTCGGTGGCCGCGCACACCTCACGCAGCAGGTCCAGGTTCGGGCCCTTCAGCGTGCCGTCCTTGGTGATGTCGGTGACGACGTACCGGGACGCGCCGGCCTTGTCCAGCCGCGCGAGAACCTCGTACAGGTCGCCGCCGTCCCGGGTCCAGCCCCGCGCCGACAGGGTCCGGCCGCGCACGTCCAGGCCGATCGCGACCCGGTCGCCGTACTCGCCGCAGATCCGGTCGCACCACTCCGGGTCCTCCAGGGCGGCGGTGCCGATGTTGACCCGCTGCGCGCCGGTGGCGAGGGCCCGGGTCAGCGACGCGTCGTCGCGGATGCCGCCGGACAGCTCCACCTTGACGTCGAGGCGGCGCACCACCTCGGCGAGCAGTTCGGCGTTCGAGCCCTTGCCGAACGCCGCGTCCAGGTCGACCAGGTGAATCCACTCGGCGCCGTCGTTCTGCCAGGCCAGAGCGGCCTCCAGGGGGTCGCCGTAGGCGGTCTCCGAACCGGCGGCGCCCTGGACCAGGCGGACGGCCTGACCGTCGGCGACGTCGACGGCGGGAAGGAGTTGCAGGGTCATGTCTCTCCAGACGAACGCTAGGGGCGGCGGCCGAGCACCACGACGACGAGGGCCGGCACGGCGAGGACGAGCATGGCGGTGAGGATGATGCGGAGGCCGAGTTCTGGGACGAGCGTCCAGACGGCGGCGACGGCCAGCAGCGTGACGACCACGATGCCGATCCGCTGCCGCCGGCTGCGGTGGTAGATCCGGCCGTCCCGGCCGAAACGCGGCTTCAGTCTCTTCACGAGGGCACGGCGACGGTCCCGGCGGGCCACTCTCCGGGCGCGGGCGGCCTTCTCCCGGTCCAGGACGGCGAGCCGCTCGGCCCGCCGCCGGGCACGTTCCTTGCTCACGGAAGTGTCTTGACCCAGTTGCTGAGCAGCGCGAAACCGGCGTCCGCCGACTTCTCCGGGTGGAACTGGGCGGCGCTCAGCGCACCGGCCTCCACCACCGCCGCGAACGGCAGGTCGTGACTCGCGGTGGTCACCTTCGCTTCGCTCAGCAGATCGAGATCCTGAGCGGCGTACGAGTGGACGAAGTAGAACCGCGCCTCCCCGTCGAGTCCCGCGAGCAGCCGGGACCCGTCCGGAACGGCCACCGTGTTCCACCCCATGTGCGGGATCCGCTCGGCGGACAGCTTGGTGACCGAGCCGGGCAGCAGCCCGAGCCCCTTGGTCTCCACCCCGTGCTCCACCCCGGACTCGAACAGGATCTGCATGCCGACACAGATGCCGAGCACCGGCCGGCCGGCCGCCACCCGCTCCGCGATCACCGGCCCGGCCTCGAGGGCCTCGATCCCGGCCATGCACGCCGCGTACGCCCCGACGCCGGGCACGACCAGCCCGTCCGCCTCGGCCGCCCGCGACAGATCGCTGGTCACCGTGACGTCCACCCCGGTACGGGCGACCGCCCGCTCCGCGCTGCGCAGGTTCCCCGACCCGTAGTCGAGGATCACCACGGACGTCACAGCACACCCTTGGTCGACGGCAGCGACCCGGCGTTGCGCGGGTCGATCTCGACGGCTTCGCGCAGCGCCCGAGAGAACGCCTTGAACTGGGCCTCCACCACGTGGTGCGCGTCCGGGTGACCGCCGGGACGGCAGGCGCGCAGCACGTCCACGTGCAGGGTCACCTTGGCGGCGTGGCCGAACGCCTCGAAGATGTGCCGGGTCATGCTCGTCGCGTAGACCGGGCCGATGTACGGCGTGAGCAGCGGCTCGTCGTGCACCACGTAGGGCCGGCCGGACAGGTCGACGGCGGCCCGGACCAGCACCTCGTCCATCGGGATCGTGGCCGAGCCGTACCGCCGGATGCCGCGCTTGTCGCCCAGCGCGGTCGCGAACGCCTCGCCGAGTGCGATCGCGGTGTCCTCCATGGTGTGGTGCGAGTCGATCTCCAGGTCGCCCTCGCACCGGACGGTGAGGTCGAACCCGCCGTGCTTGGCGAGCTGGTTGAGCATGTGGTCGTAGAAGCCGACCCCGGTGCTCAGGTCGCCCTTGCCGGTGCCGTCGAGGTCGATCTCGATCAGCACCTTGGTCTCATTGGTGACGCGGTCGATCCGCGCGGTCCTGCTCACAGCACTTCCTCGCTTCGCTCGTCAGTGCCGCGAGCGGAAACCCCGGCACCGTGCTCGTCGGGCCCGCTTCCCTCGCGCGAGAGGATCTCCTCGGCGGCGTCCAGGAAGGCGGTGGTCTCGTCCTCGGTTCCGGCGGTGACCCGCAGCCAGCCGGCCAGGCCGACGTCGCGGATCAGCACGCCCCGATCCAGGAACTGCTGCCAGGCGGCTCGCTGGTCGTCCCCGGTACGGAACAGCACGAAGTTGGCGTCGCTGTCGGCGACCTGGACGCCCCGGCCGCGCAGCACGGAGACGATCCGGTCACGCTGGACCTTGATCTGCTCGACGGTGGCGAGCAGCGCCGCGCTCTGCGAGACGGCGGCCCGCGCGGCGGCCTGGGTCAGCGCGCTGAGGTGGTACGGCAGGCGCACCAGCTGGACCGCGTCGACCACGGCCGGATCGGCGGCGAAATAGCCCAGCCGGCCGCCGGCGAACCCGAACGCCTTGCTCATGGTCCGGGTCACCACCAGCCTCGGGTGCCCGGGCAGCAGCTCGATCGCGCTGCGGGTGCCGGCCCGGGCGTACTCGAAATAGGCCTCGTCGACGAGCACCATGCCGCGGGCCGCACCCAGCACCGCGTCGATCACCGCGGGGTCCAGGGCGGTGCCGGTCGGATTGTTCGGCGAGCAGAGGAAGACCAGGTCCGGGTCGTGCCGGTGGATCTCGGCGACCGCCGCGTCGGCTCGCAGCCCGAAGTCGGGGTCGCGGAGCGCGCCGATCCAGCGGGTGCCGGTGCCGGCCGCGAGCAGCGGGTGCATCGAGTAGGACGGGCCGAACCCGAGAGCCGTCCGCCCCGGGCCGCCGAACGCCTGAAGCAGCTGCTGCTGCACCTCGTTCGACCCGTTGGCGGCCCACACCGACTCGTGGCCGAGGCCGTGGCCCAGGTAGGCGGCCAGGTCGGTGCGCAGCGCCACCGCGTCCCGGTCCGGGTACCGGTTCAGGTCGGCGAGCTCGGCGTCGAGGGACTTGCGCATCGCCTCGATCACCGGCTGCGGGACGGCGAAGGCGTGCTCGTTGGTGTTCAACCGGACGGCCACGTCCAGCTGCGGGGCGCCGTACGGCGTCTGTCCCCGCAGATCGTCCCGGATCGGCAGATCGTCGATCGTCGTCACTGCTTGAACCTCGCCTTGACCGCGTCGCCGTGCGCCGGCAGATCCTCCGCGTTCGCCAGGGCCACCACGTGCCCGGCGACGTCCCGGAGAGCGTCCTCGGTGTACTCCACGATGTGGATGCCGCGCAGGAACGACTGCACCGACAGCCCCGACGAGTGCCGGGCACAGCCGGCGGTCGGCAGCACGTGGTTGGAACCGGCCGCGTAGTCGCCCAGCGACACCGGCGCGAACGCGCCCACGAAGATCGCCCCGGCGTTGCGGACCCGCATCGCCCACGAGCGCGCGTCCCGGGTCTGGATCTCCAGGTGCTCGGCGGCGTACTCGTCGACGACGCGCAGGCCCTGCTCCAGGTCGTCGACCAGGACGATCCCGGACTGCTCGCCGGTCAGCGACGTGCGCACCCGCTCCTGGTGCTTCGTCGTGGCGACCTGCTTCTCCAGCTCCACCTCGACCGCGTCGGCCAGCGCCGGCGAGTCGGTGACCAGCACGCTCGCGGCCAGGGGGTCGTGCTCGGCCTGGCTGATGAGGTCGGCGGCGACGTGCCGCGGGTCGGCGGTCTCGTCGGCCAGGATGGCGATCTCGGTCGGCCCGGCCTCCGCGTCGATCCCGACCCGGCCCTGCAGCAGCCGCTTCGCCGCGGTCACCCAGATGTTGCCCGGCCCGGTGATCACGTCGACCGGCTCACAGCGGTCACCCTCGTCGACGCCGTCCGAGCCGTAGCCCAGCATGGCGATCGCCTGGGCGCCGCCGACCGCGTACACCTCGGTCACGCCGAGCAGCGCGCACGCGGCGAGCACCCGCGCGTCCGGCAGGCCGTTGTTGGCGGCCTGCGGCGGCGATGTCACCACCAGACCCTCGACACCGGCCTCCTGAGCGGGCACCACGTTCATCACCACTGTCGACGGGTAGACGGCCAGGCCGCCCGGCACGTAGAGCCCCACCCGGCGCACCGGCACCCAGCGCTCGATCACCGTGCCGCCGTCGACCACCTGGGTGGTCACGTCGGTGCGGCGCTGGTCGGCGTGCACCTTGCGGGTCCGCTTGATCGCCTCGAGCAGCGCGGCGCGCACCTCGGGGTCGAGCGTCTCAGCGGCCGCGGCGATCGCCTCGGCCGGCACCCGCAGGCGCTCCAGGGTGACGCCGTCGAATCTCTCGGTCGCCTCCCGGATCGCGCTGAAGCCATGCTCATGGACCGCCTCGACGAGCGGGCGAATCCTCTCGACGGCCACGGAGACGTCGAGCTGGGCACGGGGCAGCAGTCCGCGCGGGTCCCGACGGGCGCCGCGCAGGTCGATCCGATTCAGCACGCCGCCCAGTCTAGGCCGCCGCCAAACCGGGTTTCCCTCCGGCGACGCCCTCGGCCCGGACCGTGGGATCTCGATACGGCCACCACGAACGCCCGAGGGCTCCCGGCCGGCGGCCGGCACGCCGGTGATCAGGAGAGCCGGGCACGCGAGATCCGACGGCACCGAGGCGCGATATCGATCACAGCCGAGACGATGCGGCCGAATAGCGGCGGTCGCGACTCTCGCGGCGGGTTGACCATGGTCTTGCGGGGACTAGGCTGAACGCGTGAGCGATCGGCTGCCGGTCTTCCCGCTGAGCACGGTGCTCTTCCCCGGTCTGGTGCTGCCCCTGCACATCTTCGAGGAGCGTTACCGCGCCCTCGTGCGTGAGCTGGTGGCCAGTTCGGCGGAGACACCGCACGAGTTCGGCGTGGTCACGCTGCGCCACGGCAGCGAGGTCGCCCCGGACCCCGGCGAGGACGCCGCTCCCCCGCAGCCGCTGGTCGCCGCCGGTGATCTCTACGACGTCGGTTGCACCGCTGAGCTGCGCCATGTCACCGAGCTGCCGGACGGCCGCTTCGACATCATGACGGTGGGTCGGCGCCGTTTCACCGTCCTCAGCGTCGAGCAGGGCGCCGAGCCGTACCTCACGGCCCGTGTCCGCTGGCTTCCCGACGAGGAGGAGCCCAGCCAGACCGCCCAGATCCTGGCGCCGCGGGTGCTGACCGCCTTCCGCACCTACCTGGAGCTGCTGCGTCCCAACAGCGAGGTCCTCGACCAGGTGCCGGACGACGCCACCGTGCTGTCCCACCTGGTCGCCGCCACCGCCCAGCTGACCGTCGAGGAACGCCAGATGCTCCTGGCCATGCCCGACACCGCCAGCCGCCTCCGCGCCGAACTGCGCCTGCTCAACCGGGAGGCCGGCCTGCTAGCCCGGGTCCGCGCGGTCCCGGTTCCGCTCTCCGACCTGGCCCGCCCCGCCAGCCCCAACTGACCCGTACGCCGACCTGCTCTCCCCGCCGGGTCCGCTTCCTCCGGTGGATCGACGGCGACCAGCCCGCTACGGCGGTGGTCCGCTTCCGGTCCGCGGCTGTTCTCTCACACCATGCTCCGGTACGGGCCACGCAGCGTCCCGTGATTCGCGGCGGCCACGGCAGGCCCCGCCTCACCACCGTCGCCCGGTGCCACTCATGCATGCCCGTCCCGGTCAACCCCCGGCTGGTTGTCATTGCTGTCTCAGTAGCTGAGACAGCAATGACAACCAGCCGGACAAACCGCAACCGGACCGTTCCGCGCCGGGATCCGCTGCAGCAGCACCAGCCCCGTCCAGCGTGTGCATTTACGGCGCACCGTTCCACCCGAAGTCGACACGCTTCGATCGACGGGCGGCTCACACCGCTTTCCCGGTACGCCCGGGACAGCCCTCGACCGCGCCAGGTCAGCCCCGTCGCCCCGTGCGAGGTGCGCGCCGTAACACGGCCGGCGGGCGGGTCTACTCGGCTACGAGTCCCGCCGGTTCTGCTCGCCGCCGTGCGAAGGAGGCAGATCGGCGCCTGACGCGGCCGTCGGGTCCACCGGTGGCGGCCCATACGACGCCCCGGTGGGGTCGGTCCCCACCGGCGGCGGATGGGACGAGCCCTCCGGCCCGGCCCCGGCCGACGGCGCGTGAGGCGAGCCTCCGGCAGGCGGCGCGTAGGGCGTGGCTGCGCCAGACGGCGCGTAAGGCGATCCCGTCCTGGCCGGAGGCGTGTGATCGGCCGTCACCTGCGGCGCGTAGGGCGATCCCGTCCTGGCCGGAGGCGTGTGATCGGCCGTCACCTGCGGCGCGTACGGCGGTGGGGCGTCGTACGGCGGAGGATAGGCGTGATTCGGCCCATACCCCGGCTGGGCGCCCGGCAGATCGAGATCCGGATCGTTGGACCATCCGGCCAGCAGGGTGAGCACGATCGCCGCCACGAACGCCGGCACCAGTTTGGGCCCGGCCGCCTGCACCTCCGGCGGCGCCAGATAGGTCGCCCCGCGCGCCGCCGTCGCCATCCACTGCTCGTAGGCGCCCCGGCCGAGGAACTCGCCCGCCGCCGGCGCCACCCACCGGCCCGCCACATAGGCGCCGGCGACCACCCCGATCAGCAGCGCCGGCCCGCGGTCCCGGCGCAGCGCCAGCCACGCCCCGACCGCCACGATCAGCCCGAACCCGAGCCCGAGCAGCGTGAACCAGCCGTCGGCAGCGATGTACTGCTCCGGCGAGGGATCGGTGACCAGGATCCCCGACTCACCGGCGTCGACCACCGGGACCGTCGGCGCGAGCCATCCCCACGCCAGCCCGAGGAACACACCGAGCAGGGCGACCGCCACCGCTACCCCGAGCCCGGCCCGCAGCGTCCGCCGCCACGGCCGCGTGCTGCCCTGCAGCATGAACTGCCGCCAGTCCGGCCGCCGCGCAGCGAACCCGCCGTGCCCCGGCACCCCCGGCGGCCCACCGAACCCGGCCGGCCCCGCCGACATCCCGGGCGCGCCGGGGAACCCGCCGTGTTCCGGGGCTACGGGCGGCCCGGACATCCCCTCCCGCGGAGGGGGCGGTCCGGCCGGCTGCTCACTCGGGTGCACCCTGCGATCCTCCCAGATCAGCCCGCGCCGTCAGGCGACGGCCGACGGGCCGAGGATCATCTTGAGGTCGGCGCGCAGGGCCGGTGTCGCCGCGACCCGCAGCCCGCCGAGCCGCATGACCGTGGTCCGGCTGCCGTTCTGCAGGTGGACGTGCACCTCGGTGTCGCCGGGGTGGCTGACCAGGATCTCCTTGAGCTCGTCGACGAGCGGCGGCGTGCACCGGGTGATCGGCATCGTCAGGGTCACCGGCTTGCTATCCGGGTTGTGCGAGATGTCCGGGATGGACATGTCCATCGCCATGATCCGGGGGGCGCCGTCGCGGCGTTCGATCCGGCCCTTGACGACCACGATGGCGTCCTCGGCGATGTACTGCCCGACCAGCTCGTAGGTGTTCGGGAAGAACAGCGCCTCGACCCCGCCGGCCAGGTCCTCCAGGGTGGCCGACGCCCACGAGCGGCCCTGCTTGGTGATCCGCCGCTGCACGCCGGTGAGGATGCCGGCCAGGGTGACGACCGAGCCGTCCGGGACCGAACCCTCCTCGTTGAGCGCGGCGATGCTGGTGTCCGCCGCGTTCGCCAGCATCATCTCCAGACCGGCGAGCGGGTGGTCGGAGACGTAGAGGCCGAGCATCTCCCGCTCGAAGGCCAGTTTGTCGCGCTTGTCCCACTCGCTCTCGCCGATCGGCGGCATGCTGACCGCGGCCGATCCGCCACCGGCCTCGTCGCCGAACGCCCCGAACAGGTCGAACTGACCGGCGGCCTCGTTGCGCTTCACATCGGCGTACGCGTCGATGGCCTCGGCGTGCACCGCGAGCAGGCCCTTGCGGCTGTGCCCCATCGAGTCGAACGCGCCCGCCTTGATCAGCGATTCGATCGTCCTCTTGTTGCAGGCGACCGCGTCGACCTTGGACAGGAAGTCGTAGAAGTCGTTGTACTCGGATTTCTCCTTGCGGCACCGGACGATCGCCTCGACCACGTTGCCGCCGACGTTACGGACCGCGCCGAGACCGAACCGGATGTCCTTGCCGACCGGGGTGAACGGGCCGGCCGACTGGTTCACGTCCGGTGGGAGCACCTGGATGCCCATGCGGCGGCACTCCGCCAGGTACATGGCCATCTTGTCCTTGTCGTCGCCGACGCTGGTGAGCAGCCCGGCCATGTACTCCGCGGGGTAGTGCGCCTTCAGGTAGGCGGTCCAGAAGGACACCAGGCCGTACGCCGCGGAGTGCGCCTTGTTGAACGCGTAGCCGGCGAACGGCACCAGCACGTCCCACACGGCCTGGATGGCCTCGTCGGAGTAGCCGTGCTCCCGGCAGCCGTCACGGAACGGCACGAACTCCTTGTCGAGGATCTCCTTCTTCTTCTTACCCATCGCCCGGCGCAGCAGGTCGGCCTGGCCGAGGCTGTAGCCGGCGAGGATCTGCGCGGCGCGCTGCACCTGCTCCTGATAGACGATCAGGCCGTAGGTGGGCTCGAGGATCTCCCGCAGCGGCTCCTCCAGCTCCGGGTGGATCGGGGTGATCTCCTGGAGCTTGTTCTTGCGGAGCGCGTAGTTGGTGTGCGAGTCGACACCCATCGGGCCGGGGCGGTAGAGGGCCAGGACGGCGGAGATGTCCTCGAAGTTGTCCGGCTTCATCAGGCGCAGCAGCGACCGCATCGGCCCGCCGTCGAGCTGGAACACGCCCAGGGTGTCGCCGCGGGAGAGCAGCTCGTACGCCTTCGGGTCGTCCAGCGGCAGCGACAGCAGGTCGAGTTTCTGGCCGTGGTTGAGCTCGACGTTGCGGTTGGCGTCGTCGAGGATGGTCAGGTTGCGCAGGCCGAGGAAGTCCATCTTCAGCAGGCCGAGCGTCTCGCAGGTCGGGTAGTCGAACTGCGTGATGATCACGCCGTCGCTGGCCCGGCGCATCAGCGGGATGTGGTCGATGATCGGCTCGGCGGACATGATGACGCCGGCGGCGTGCACACCGGTCTGCCGGATCAGGCCCTCGATGCCCCGGGCGGTGTCGATGACCTTCTTGACGTCCGGGTCGGTCTCGTAGAGGCCACGGACCTCACCGGCCTCGGCGTACCGCTTGTCCTCTTTGTTGAAGATGCCGCCGAGGGTGATGCCCTTGCCCATCACGTCCGGCGGCATCGCCTTGGTGATCTTGTCGCCGACCGCGAACGGGTAGCCCAGGACCCGGGCCGAGTCCTTGATCGCGGCCTTGGCCTTGATCGTGCCGAAGGTGGCGATCTGGGCGACCTTGTCCTCGCCCCACTTCTCGGTCACGTAGCGGATCACCTCGGCGCGGCGCCGGTCGTCGAAGTCGATGTCGACGTCGGGCATCGAGACACGCTCGGGGTTGAGGAACCGCTCGAAGATCAGGCCGTGCGGGATGGGGTCGAGGTCGGTGATGCCCATCGCGTACGCCACCAGCGAGCCCGCCGCCGAGCCACGGCCGGGGCCGACCGCGATGCCGTTGTTCTTCGCCCACTGGATGAAGTCGGCGACCACCAGGAAGTACGCCGGGAAGCCCATCTGGATGATCACGCCGAGCTCGTAGTCGGCCTGCTTGACGTGCGTCTCCGGGATGCCGTCCGGGAACCGCTTGCGCAGGCCCTCGAACGCGACGTGCCGGAAGTACTCCTCCTCGGTGAACCCGTCGGGGATCGGGAACCGGGGCATCAGGTTCTTGAAGGTGAACATCCCGTCGATGTCCACCTTCTCGGCGACCAGCAGGGTGTTGCGGCAGCCCTGCTGCCACGCCTCCGAGGAGTCGACGGCACGCATCTGGTCGGCCGACTTCACGAAATAGCCGGAGCCGTCGAAGCGGAACCGGTTGGGGTCGGCCACGTTGCTGCCGGTCTGCACGCACAGCAGCACGTCGTGCGCCGCGGACTGCTCCTCGTGCACGTAGTGCGAGTCGTTGGTCACCAGCGGCGGGATGTCCAGTTTCCGGCCGATCTCCAGCAGGCCGTCACGGACCCGCTTCTCGATCGACAGACCGTGGTCCATGAGCTCCAGGAAGTAGTGCTCCTTGCCGAGCGCCTCCTGGTACATCGCGGCGGACTTGAGCGCCTCGTCGAAGTGTCCCAGCCGGAGCCGGGTCTGCACGATGCCGGACGGGCAGCCGGTGGTGCCCATGATGCCCTCGGCGTGCTCCGCGATGATCTCGAAGTCCATGCGCGGGTACTTACCGAGTTGCCCCTCCATGGAGCCGCGCGAGTTGAGCCGGAACAGGTTCTTCAGGCCGACCGCGTTCCGTGCCCACATGGTCATGTGCGTGTACGCACCGTTACCGGAGACGTCGTCCGACTTCTGCTCCGGACGGCCCCACTTGATCCGCTTCTTGTCCAGGCGGGACTCGGGAGCGACGTACGCCTCGACCCCGATGACCGGGGTGATCCCGGCGGATTTCGCCTGGTTGTAGAAGTCGTAGGCGCCGTGCATGTTGCCGTGGTCGGTGATCGCCGCGGCCGGCATGCCGAGCCGTTTCGCCTCCGCGAGGAGTTCCTTGATCCGGGCCGCCCCGTCGAGCATTGAATACTCTGTGTGCACGTGCAGGTGCACAAACGAGTCAGACACCCGGAACCCCCTCTTCCGTTGACGGTGCCGTGCAGCCTAGTCCCGGCGTACGACAAGTTGAGACCCTCGTCGACGGCGAACCGTCGGCGCTGAACGAAAACCTACTCCGCGAAGGGCTCCAACATCACCGACGCCGCGCGCAACCACGCCTGCCGCGTCTCCTGCTGGAGATCCCCGTACTCGATGGAGGAGCCCACCTCGAGCGCCGGGTCGTAGGGCACCACGGCGACCGCGCGGGTACGGGTCGCGAAGTGCTTCCGGAAGTCCTCCAGCAGCGGCAGGTGGCCCGGCGAGGGGCAGGAGATGAGCGTCACGGCGCTGGACACCATCTCGCCCATCCCGCTCTCCTCGAGCACGTCGAGCATCCAGTCCGCGGTGAACGCGGCGTCCTCCCGCGGCACCGTGGTGATCACCAGCTGGTCGGCCGACCGCATCACGGTCTGCCAGTTCACGCTCTCCACGTTGTTGCCGGTGTCCACGCAGATCACGTCGTGGGTGCGGCGCAGCAGGTCCATCACGCGGCGCACGGTGGCCTGGTCCAGCCGAGCAGCGAACCGCGGGTTCTCCTCGCCGGCCAGCACGTCGTAGGAGCCGTCCGAGGCGTGCCGCAGGTAGGCGTCCAGCTCCTGGAGCAGGACGTCGCCGTGCAGGCCCTCGATCCGCATCAGGTCGGCCAGGAGGTGCTTTATCGTCCGCGCGTGCCGGGCGCTGCCGGCCCGCAGGCCGAGGGTGCCGCGCAGCTCGTTGTCGTCCCAGGCGAGCACACCGCGCCCGCGGACGCTGCCGATGGTCGCCGCGGCCAGCACGGTCGCGGTGGTCTTGTGCACGCCGCCCTTGGGGTTGGCGAAGGCCAGCACCCGGGGCTGCCCGAGCTTGCGGCGCATCACCGACACGGCACGGTCCACGCCGTCGTCGGTGCGGCTCTGCCGCCATTCGATCCGCGCGGCGGCGGGCGCCGGCGAGACCGGCGCGGCGGCCCGTCCGGGCTGCGGGACCGGGGCCGGCGGTGGGGGCGCGACCGGTGGCGGGTACGCGGCGGGCTGTGGCACGTATCCGGTGACCGGCGGGGCGTACCCGCTGGGAGCCGCCGGCGGCGGGGCGTATCCGTTCGGCGGCGGATAGTCGCGGGCGGGGGCGGGCGCCGGCGGGTAGGCCGATCCGTACTCCCGCGCGGGCGGCGGCGGGGGTGGCGCGGACGGCGGGGGCGCCGCCGCGGACCGCTGCGGCGGGTCGAAGAAGCTGTGCGGCTGCTCGGTCTCGCCGCGGTTCTGCCAGCGCGGGTCGAGCGGGTTGATCGGCCGTTGCGGCATCGGCGGGCGCTGCTGCTCGGCGGGCCGCTCGAAGCCGCCCTGCCGGCTCGGCCGCGGGTCGAGCGGGTTGACCGGGCGGCCGACCGCCGCCGATCCCCGGCCCGGTTGCTGCTGTTGCTGGCCCCACTGCTGCTGCGGGGGTGTCTCCGGTTGCTGCGGAGCCTCCTCCGGCTCCTCGCTGCGGCCATGCCGGGCACGGTCGAGCAACGCCCGCCAGCGCGGGGCTGGTTCCGCAGGCCGGCCCCAGCCGGTCTCGGTCCCGTCCACGGCTCGTCCTTTCTGCGCCTACCCGACTACTTTCGCGGCGATGGTCTCGCCCGCCCCTGACAGGCTACGGAGGCAAACCCTATTCGGGCCACCGGCCGACCGCCCATCCCCCGGTCGTTCTTGATCACATGACGGCCCCCGGTCGTCCCTGCGTAACCCGGCCGAACGATGCGCGAACGGAGAACTTAACGGCCGGAATCGCCGCTGGATGCTCCCGGCGAGACATCCAACCCTTCATGAGCAGGGCTCGTATCCGTTGCAGAGGGTACGGCAACCGCCCCCTCGGAGGGGAATACGGCGGCGGAAGGCGTGCCGCCTGAATCATCCGGTGAGGTAGATGTCACATCCGTCCCGATCGACGACGGTAACGGTCCCGGGGGTCCGGAGGCAACGCCGGCCAGCCCGGACGGCACGCCTGCCGGGGCCGGCTCCGGCGACACCACCTCCACCTCCTCGGGCAGCGGCGGCCGGAACTCGGTCCGGTCCAGTTGCCGCACCTCCGGCGCCGGGTCCACCACCCGCACCCGGGGCCGGGCCGCGATCGTGCCGAGCACCGCGGGCGTGCCGCGCACCACCGCGGCGAAGACGCAGGCACACCCGGCCCGGTACGCGGCCGCCTCCTCGGCGGCGATCCGCGCGGCGGTCTCGTACGCCGCCCGCAGTCGTGTCTCGTTGCGACCGGAACCGGTCAGCTCCCGGCTCAGGCGCAGATAGTCGGCGCGTTCCCGGTCGCGGGTCAGCGCCGCCCCGAGCATGCCCGCCGTCACGTCCGCCGGCAGCCGGTAGACCGGGATGCGGACCACGGCGGTGCGGGCGCCGGCCACCGGGGCCCGCGTGTACACCTGGGCCACCTGACCACCCGCCAGCAGCCCGGCCAGCAGGCCCGCCTCGGTGTACTCACCGAAGGCGACGAGCGCCCAGGTGTCGCCGGCGACCGGCGCCGACGGGTCCACGAGCCGCGCCAGCTCGTCGCGGGACGAGTCGAGGTAGCCGGTGACCGACTGCCCCTCCACCACGCCCACCCGCAGCACATCGCCGGTCTCCGGCCGGATCGGGAGCTCCCGGTCGGCCCAGAAGACCACCAGGACCAGCGCTAAGGTAGCCGCCACCGCCGTTCCGGTCATGATCTGCAACCGGAGCGCGGAGCCCTCGAACCGGACGAGGACTGCCCGCATGCGATGCGCGGGGCCCACGTTGTCTCCCGACGGTCAGCCGGCGTCCTGGAGGACGTCCAGCGCGTGTTTCAGGTCGTCCGGGTAGTCGCTGACGAACCTGACCTCCTCGTACGTCCGGGGATGCGTGAACGCCAGCTCGCGCGCGTGCAGCCACTGCCGGTTCAGCTTCAGCCGGGCGGCGAGCGTCGGGTCGGCCCCGTAGGTGATGTCACCCGCGCACGGGTGCCGCATCGCCGAGAAGTGCACCCGGATCTGGTGCGTCCGTCCCGTCTCCAGCCGCACGTCCACCAGGCTGGCCGACCGGAACGCCTCGACCGTGTCGTAGTGGGTGACGCTCGGCTTGCCGCCGGACATCACCGCGAACTTGTAGTCCGCGGTCGGATGCCTGTCGATCGGCGCGTCGATGGTGCCTCGCAGCGGGTCCAGGTGCCCCTGGACCACGGCGTGGTACCGCTTCTCCACCTCGCGCTCCTTGAAGGCCCGCTTCAGGAAGCTGTACGCCTGCTCGCTCTTGGCCACCACCATGATGCCGGTGGTGCCCACGTCGAGCCGGTGCACGATGCCCTGCCGCTCGGCCGCGCCGCTGGTCGCGACGTTGTGCCCCATCGCGGCCAGCCCGCTGACCACGGTCGGGCCGGTCCAGCCGGGGCTGGGGTGGGCGGCGACGCCGACCGGCTTGTCCACCACCACGATGTCGTCGTCGCTGTAGATGATGCCCATGCCGTGCACCGGCGCGGGGACCAACGACGGCGGCGGCGCGGCCGGCGACGGCAGCGTCACCTCCAGCCAGGAGCCGGCCACCACCTTCTCCGACTTGGGGCGGGGCACCCCGTCGACCATCGCGTCGCCGGCCTCGACCAGCGTGGCGGCGGCGGTCCGGGAGAGCCCGAAGAGACGGGAGACGGCCTGGTCCAGCCGCATGCCGTCGAGCCCGTCCGGAACCGGCAGAGAACGCTGCCCACTCATGCCTTGTCCTCCGTCGCCCCGGCGGGGTCCGTCGCCCCGGCCGGAGCCGGGCTCTCCTTGGTGATCCGGCTGCCGTCGCGCTGCCGTCCGGTCAACTCCAGCAGCACCGCGAGGCACACACCGACGGTGAGGCAGCTGTCCGCGATGTTGAACACGGCGAACTTCTCCCCGTACGGCGCGAACACGCTGATCATGTCGACCACGTGGCCGTGGAACACGGCCGGCGCGCGGAACAGGCGGTCGCCCAGGTTGCCGAGCGCGCCGCCCAGCACCAGGCCCAGGGAGATCGCCCAGGGCACCGACCGCAGCCGGGTCGCCATCCAGACGATCACGCCCACCACCACGAAGGTGATCAGCGGGAACACCCAGGTGATCCCGCTGCCGAAGCTGAACGCCGCTCCGCTGTTGCGCAGCAGCGACAGGTAGATCAGGCCACCGAGGATGCGGACCGGCTCGCCGGGCTCCAGGTTCTCGGTGGACAGGTGCTTGACCCACTGGTCGACCACCACGGCGACCACCGCGGTGGCGGCCAGGACGGCCACGGCACGGGTCGCGAACCGTGGCGTGACCTGCTCGTCGGCGTTCAGCGTCGTTCCTCCAACTGCTTGCACGAGACACAGAGGGTGGCGGAGGGGAACGCAGCCAGCCGCTCGACCGGGATCTGGGTGCCGCACCGCTCACACCAACCGTAATTGCCCGACCCGAGCCGATCGATCGCACGTTCGACCTGTGTGATCCGCTCGAGCAGGTTGTTGGCCAGCGTGATCTCCTGCTCCCGCTCGAACGTCTTGGTGCCGGTGTCGGCCTGGTCGTCCCCGGCCGAGTCGGCGAGCCGCTCGCGCTGCAGCACGGTGATCTCACTGAGCGCCTGATCGTACTCGGCCTGCAGCTCGTCGAGCCGCGCGACCAGCGCCTCCCGGATCCGCTCGGTCTCCTCCGCGCTGCGGCTGCGGTCCACGGCCGGTGTGGCCGAGCCGGAACGGGTGTCGGTTGCCTTGGCCATCGTCGCTCCCTCGGCCGCGGCGAGCGCGGCGATCAACGGTTGCGGAACACCTCCGGCCGGCTCGCCGGGCCGCCCGTCTCGTGTCCCCTGGTCATGTCCCCGTGTCGGCTCGCATGGGCCCACCTGCACGAACGGCGCGGCGGGAACAACGGCCGCGCACTCGGCGAGGGTGGCAAGGATACGGAACGTGAACTATGCCGACAACCCGTCACCGCCCGCAGAAGGGACGAATCGTGGCAGAACGTCGAGGGCGCCGCCGGAAAACCGACGATACACCCCACGTGACTCTTTGATCACACGTCGCAGTCGCCGTCACGGAGTCCGGTGAGCCGCCGCTCCCACTCCGCTGCCGGGGCGGTCACCGTGAACACCTTGTCCCGGCTGGTCGCGCCGAGGCGCAGCGACACCTCGCCGGGCCGCACCCCGAGCGCGGCGGCCAGAGCCTTGCGGACCGCCTCGGTCGCCTTGCCGTCGACCGCGGGCGCGCCCACCGCGATGATCAGCGCCGGTCCGTGCGGTCCCTCATGACGGCCACCCACCCGGGTCCGCCCCGCGCCCGGCCGCACCCGCACCGGCACGGAGACGCCCGCCCCGGCTCTCAACGCTGATGCGCCACGGCGGCGACCAGACGGTCCACCGGCCGGCACAGGCCGCACGGGCTGAAACCGAGCTCGACCGCCTCGTTCACCGGCAGCGGCTCGGTGAGCCGGCCGACCAGATGCGGACAGTCGGCCATGTGGTAGCGGGGCCGGCCGTCGACGACCAGCACCTCGGTGTCGAACCGGGCCACCAGCACGGCGTCGGCGGGCCGCACCGACTGCGGCAGCGGCTCGTCGTCGGGATCGTCGTCGTCCGGCTCGTCGAACTCGTCGGCCTCGGCCGCGGTGGCCGGCCGCCACGCGTGCTCATCCGGATCCGTGGCGCGGGCGGCGGTACGGGGCGAATCAACCATGGAGTCGGAATCGGCATAGTCTGCGGGGACCGGCTCCCGGTCGCCCAGACGGGTGGCGGCGTCCCGGGCGCCGGCCGCCCGCGCCTCGTCCACGCCGGCCCGCTCGTAGCTGCCTGATTCGCCTGCGGACACCGTCGGCGCGGGGGCAGAATCGTCCGCGAAGGCCACCGGCTCGTCGAAGATCGCGGGAGCGGGCGGCGGGGGCGGATCGAGGTCGTCGAACTCGGGATCACGGCGGCCGGTCCGGCTCACCCGGGCGGCCGGCGCGGCGGAGGACTCAGCCGCGCGCCGTGCGGCCGCCTGCCGGAGGCCGATCACGAGAGCGACCGCGGCCAGCAGGCTGACCACGATCGAGGTTATGAGAAGACTGCTCGAGCCGTTGACGATGCCGAGCGCGAGAAACAGAACCGCGACGGGGATGAGCAGGAGAGTAGCAACGATCATGGCTCATCCTCGTCGCGGTGCGGGGGCTGGGCTCAGCGGCCCGATTCGATGGAGTTGGTCCGGCCGCCGCTGTACGACCCGGCGAGGCCGGCCGCGGCGAGACCACCGGAACCGCCGACGGCACGGCTGGAGTCGGCCCGGGTCAGCTCGGCCTCGAGACCCTGCCCACGACCGTCCAGGTCACGGAGCTGGCTCTCCAGGTACGCCTTGAGGCGCGTGCGGTACTCCCGCTCGAACTGCTTCAGCTCCTCGATGTGCTTCTGCAGCGCGGTCCGCTTCGCGTCCAGGCCGCCCATGGCCTCCTGGTGCCGCTGACGGGCGTCCCGCTCGAGGGCGTCGGCCTTGGCCCGCGCCTCGCGGGTGACCTCCTCCGCCTTGGAACGGGCGTCGGAGAGCAGCTTGTCGGCCTCGCGGCGGGCGTCCGCGACGTGGTCGTCGGCGGTGCGCTGCGCCATCATCAGCACGCGCAGGGCCTGCTGCTCGCCGTCGGCGGCGGACGCGGCAGCACCCGGGCCGGGGCCCTGGGCACGCACCTGCTCCAGCTCGGCCTGCATCTGGCGGGCCGCCTGCTCGGCGGCGGTCTTGTCCCGCTGCACCCGGTCCAGCTGTGCCTTGAGCTCGTTGAGCTCCGCCGTGAGGCGGGGGTCGGCACCGGGGCCGGCGGGGGCACCACCCCGGCCGCCGCGCTCCACCTGGGCGCGCAGCTCGTTGTTCTCCTCGATTAAACGGGCGAGCTCGCGCTCCACCTCGTCAAGGAAGGCGTCGACCTCCTCCTCGTCATACCCCCGCTTGCCGATCGGGGGCTTCTTGAAGGCGACGTTATGAACGTCGGCCGGGGTCAGCGGCATCGAAACTCCTCGGGTCAGTCGCGGCCGCGGTTGGGGCTGCTGTCTAGCTGTATTGCGAAATCAGTCTTCTCAGTACCAAGTCCGTGAGCACGAACAGGATAACCAGCAGCACGATGGAAGCCAGGTCCAAACTCACGTTACCAATGCGCAGCGGTGGGATCACACGCCTCAACGCCTTGAGGGGTGGATCCGTGACGCTCCACACGGCTTCGAGTGCGGCCGAGGCGCCTCTGCTGGGCTGCCAGCGCCGACCGTACTGGAGTACCGCGCTCAGCACGAACCTGGTCAACAGCACCATGGTGAAGAGGTACAGCAGGATGTAGAGGATCTGGAACACGATCGACAGCACGTCAGGTGGATCCCTCGTTCGGGTCTATCGGCTTCCGGTCGACGATCAACCCTGGGTGAAGAAGCCACCCTCGGCGATCTTGGCCTTGTCCTCCGCGGTGACCTGGACGTTCGCCGGAGAGAGCAGGAAGACACGGTTCGTGACGCGCTCGATCGTACCCCGCAGGCCGAAGGCCAGACCCGCCGCGAAGTCGACCAGCCGCCGGGCGTCCGACTCATCCATCTCGGTGAGATTGATGATGACCGGGACGCCGTCCCGGAAGTGCTCGCCGATCGTCCGCGCCTCCCGGTAGGTGGTCGGGTGCAGCGTGGTGATCTGGTATCGCTGCTCCTCCTCCTGCCGCTGGACCACCGGCTGCGGGTGGGCCACCGGCTGCGGCTTGAGCGCCGTGTTGTCCCGGGTGGGATAGGTCAGCGCGTTCGACTGCTCGGCGACCGGGGACGGCCGGGTGATGGAGCGGACGCTCGCCCGATCGAGGCGCTCGCTCTCGTCCCGGTCCAGCTCGGTGCGGGCGGTGGTGAGACGCTCACGCCGGGCCCGTGGGACGGCGCGCTCCTCTTCCTCCTCCTCGTCGGCGAACTCGTCGGCGTAGCGGTCGGTGGAGTATCGATCCCGGTCACGATCGCGCTCACGGTCGCGGTCCCGGTCACGGTCCCGCGACCGGTAGGAGCTCTCCCGGTAGTTGCGGTCGTCATAGCCGCGGTCGTCGTCCTCCTCGACGAGACCGAGCCAGACGCCTGCCTTACGAAACGCGCCACCGCTCATGCCCGTCCTCCCGTTCGGGAGTCGAAAGCCCAGCCCGTCTCCTGCCGAGAGTCCATGCCCCCACCCCTCTGTCCGCTGTTGCGGCTCGCGCCCCCTGGCGTGCCGCGTCCCCCCTCACGAGTCGGGAACCCCGGTCCGATGCGGACCCCCGACCCGTTGCGACGCTGCGTCGTCGGACGCGCCGGCCGCCGTGCGGAGATGCCCGCATGGCACGTCGCGTAAAACAACACCTGTGTAGTTTGCTGCCCGCCGCAAGGCTACCGCAGCGAGTTTCGCATCCCGAGTAAAGATGTACCGATCCGTACGTGTGTCGCCCCGTACCGGACCGCGGCCTCCAGGTCGCCGCTCATGCCCGCCGAGACGGTGCTCGCGCCGGGGTACCGAACAGCCATCTGACCAGCCAGAACCTCCAGCCGGGCGAACGCCGCGCCGGGGTCCTCGCCGCGTGGCGCGACGGCCATGACACCCGCCAGCCGCAGACCGTCCGATGAGGCCACCGCGTCGGATACCCGCCAGAGATCATCTCCCGACACTCCGCCGCGCGCCGGATCTCCGTCCAGGCTCACCTGGACGAGAACATCGATCGGACTCTCCCGTTCCACGGTGGCCCGGCCCAGCGCCCCGGCCAGGCGCACCGAGTCGACCGACTCGATCACATCGGCGTACCCGATCACCGATCTGACCTTGTTGCGCTGCAACTGGCCGACGAAGTGCCACCGCGGCCGCACGCCCTCGGCGTGCACGGCGGCCGCCTTGGCGGACGCCTCCTGGTCGCGGTTCTCCGCGACGTCGGTGACACCGAGCCCGGCGAGCAACAGCACGTCGCTCGCCGGGTAGGTCTTGGTCACCGCGGTCAGGGTGACCGCGTCCGGCGGCCTTCCGGCCGCCAGACAGGCGCGCGCGATGCGCTCCCGTACACGATCAAGGCTGGCGGCCAGTTCGGCGCGCCGTCCGGCGTCGGTCAAGGTTCAACCTTCGTGAGGGGTACGAGAGAGGTTCCGTGTGCTGGTTCCCACGCCGGGGCCCCGTGGGATGCACCACCCGGAGCCCCGGCGTCACGCGGGCCGAACGGCCCCGGTCAGGAGCCGTTCTTCAGGAAGTCCGGCACGTCCACGTCGTCGAAGAGCACCCGGCTGCGCGGCGGCGGGGTGGTCGTCACCGGCGGCGGGGCGACCGGCGTGGCCGGGATCGGCGGCAGGTTGCTGCCGGTCGACGGCGCCGGCACCTTGCGGGGCGCCTCGGCCGGCTTGTAGGAGGGCGAGCCCGCGTCGAAGCCCGCCGCGATCACGGTGACCCGCACCTCGTCGCCGAGGGCGTCGTCGATGACCGCGCCGAAGATGATGTTCGCGTCCGGGTGGGCCGCGTCGGTGACCAGCTGCGCCGCGTCGTTGATCTCGAAGAGGCCGAGGTCGGAGCCGCCGGCGATGGACAGCAGGACGCCGCGGGCGCCGTCCATGCTCTGCTCCAGCAGCGGGCTGGAGATCGCCTTCTCGGCCGCCTCCACCGCGCGGTTGTCGCCGCGGGCGCTGCCAATGCCCATCAGCGCGCTGCCGGCGTTGCTCATGACGCTCTTGACGTCGGCGAAGTCCAGGTTGATCAGACCCGGCGTGGTGATCAGGTCGGTGATGCCCTGCACGCCGGAGAGCAGCACCTGGTCGGCCTGCCGGAACGCGTCCATCATGCTGATCCCGCGGTCGCCGAGCGCCAGCAGCCGGTCGTTCGGGATCACGATCAGGGTGTCGCACTGGTTGCGCAGCTCGTCGATGCCGGCCTCGGCCTGCACCTGGCGGCGCTTGCCCTCGAAGTTGAACGGCCGGGTCACCACGCCGATGGTCAGCGCGCCCAGCTTGCGGGCGATGTTGGCGACCACGGGCGCGCCACCGGTGCCGGTGCCGCCGCCCTCGCCACACGTCACGAAGACCATGTCGGCGCCCTTGAGCACCTCTTCGATCTCGTCCCGGTGGTCCTCGGCGGCGTTCTTGCCGACCTCGGGCTGGGCGCCGGCGCCGAGGCCCCGGGTCAGTTCCCGGCCGACGTCCAGCTTGACGTCGGCGTCGCTCATCAACAGCGCCTGCGCATCGGTGTTGATCGCGATGAACTCCACGCCCTTGAGCCCAACTTCGATCATGCGGTTGACGGCGTTCACGCCGCCACCGCCGATGCCGACGACCTTGATGACCGCGAGGTAGTTGTGCGGAGGTGTCATCGGGCTCAGCCATCCCTTCCGGGGTTGGCGGATGTCGACGGCCCCTGCGGTCCCGGGAACCGCACTTCGACATCCGCATCCGTACAAGGGAGGGCGAGGAAACCCTCACCCTCTACTAGAGGTTCAGAGTTATGTCAACCACTCGAACCTCTCGAGGCAACGTATGCGGACATGCCGCCTCAGCCAAAGACCCGGGGCGGCGTGTCGCGTCCGCTAACGAGGTGAGTATCCGACTCACCCGTAACCTCGTACGCTTTTGTAGCGTTCAGAACGCTTTGTCCATTTAAGCGCATCCTTATCGTATGCTGACCACCCGGGGTGCGCTGACGTCGATCTCGTCACCCTTCTCCCGGAGCAGCATCGTGGCGACCGTGCTCTTGCGGTCGCTCTTGGTGTCGTCGCCCCAGATCACCACCCGGCCCTTGCGCAACTCCAGCCGGATCTTGACCGGGGACTCCACCGACACCGCCACCAGCTGCTCGCGCAGCTCGTCGGTGAGCGAGGCCAGCACGGTCAGCGCCGAGCGGGTGTTCCCGTCGGCGCCACCCGGCGTGGCGAGCCGGGCCAGCGGCAGACCGGCGGGCTGGGCACCCACCGTGCGGAACGGCACACCGTCGTCGTCGATCAGCGTGAACGCCGTGCCGGACGGCACCGCCGCCACCGCGACCCGCTCGACCACCTCGATCACCACTGTCGACGGCCAGCTCCGGGCCACCACCGCCCGGTCCACGGCCGGCAGGTCCCGGACCCGGTCACCGACCTCGTCCAGGTCCACCCGGGCCAGCGGGCGGTCCGGCGTCACCGCGGCGGCGGCCAGCACCTGGTCGACGGTGAGCGACTCGGTGCCGACCACCCGCACCTCGCGGACGCCGAGCACCGCGGTCCCGTACACCACCCAGGCCAGGGCGCCGCCGGCCAGCAGGACGCCGGCGCCGATCAGCCACGGCATGGCGGCGCGCAGGCGCCGCTGCCGGGCCCGGGCCATGAAACGCCGGGCCGAGGACGGCACGGCATCCGTGTCCGCCCGCACCAGCCGCCAGTTGCGCGCGCCCCCGCCGGCCACGGTGTTACCGGGCCAGATCCGGCTGGTGGTCCGCCTCGGCGAGCGCGGCCAGCAACTCGTCGCCCATCAGCGAGATCGGCGGCGCGCCCATGGTCACCACGACGTCGCCGGGACGGCTGCGCCGGACCACCTCGGCCGGGACGTCCTCCCAGTCGGGCACGAACACCTTCTGCTCCTCGGGCAGCTCGATCGCCGCGGTCAGCGCCCGGCCGCCCTCACCCGGGCCGCGGGTCTCGCCCGGCCCGAACACCTCCATGCAGATCACCTCGTCGGCGACCCCGAGGCCGTCGGCGAGCTCGGCCTGCAGGTCCCGGGTGCGGTACACCCGGTACGGCTGGAAGACGACCAGCAGGCGCCCGTCCCCGGCCACCTCGCGCAGGGTGCGGAGCGCGGCCTTCACGGAGGTCGGGTGGTACGCGTACTCGTCGTACACCCGCACGCCCGCCGCGATGCCCTTGCGCTCGAACCGCCGCCGCACACCCGGGAACGACTCCAGGGCCTCGGTGATCTTCGCCAGCGGGATGCCCAGCTTCAGAGCGGTGAGCACGGTGGCCGCGCTGTTCAGCCCCATGTGGGTGCCGGGCAGCGCCAGCTTGAACTCGCCGAGCGCCTGACCGTCCAGCTCGGCCCGGTAGCGGACCCCGCTGGTCGACGACGTCACGTCGAAGATCCGCAGATCCGAGCCGGCCGACTCGCCGTACGTGTAGACGGTCTTGCCCGCCGCCTTCAGCCCGGCGATCAGCTCCTCGGTGCCCGGCCCGTCCGCGCAGGTCACCACGAACCCGTCGGCCAGCCCGCCGAACTCCAGGAAGCCGGCCTTCAGCGTCTCCAGGTCACCCCAGTTGTTGAGGTGGTCGCCCTCGATGTTGGTGATGATCGCGACGTGCGGCCGGTAGATCAGGAACGACCGGTCGTGCTCGTCGGCCTCGGCCACGAAGTGCGGCCCGGTGCCGTGGTGCCCGTTCGACCCGGCCGCGGACATCTCGCCGCCGATCACGAACGACGGGTCCTGCCCGGCGTGCTGCAGGATCACCGTCATGATCGAGGTGGTGGTGGTCTTGCCGTGGGTGCCGGCCACCGCGATGGTCTGCCGGCCGGTCATCGCCGCGGCGAGGGCCTCCGAGCGGTGCAGCACCCGCAGCCCGCGCCGGCGCGCCTCGACCATCTCCACGTGGTCCCTGGGGATCGCGGTCGAATAGACCACGGTGTCCACGCCGTCCAGGTTGGACGCCTCGTGGGCCATGTGCACGGTGCCCCCGAGAGCGCGCAGCGCGGCCAGGGCCGGCCACTCCCGCAGCTCGCTGCCGGAGACCGGCACGCCCCGGGTGAGCAGGAGCCGGGCCAGGCCGGCCATGCCGACCCCGCCGATCCCGATCAGGTGCACACTGCCCAGGTCCTCGGCGGTCATCTCACCGGCCGGCGTCAGCTCCGCCGTGTTCACAGTTCCACTCCCTCAATCAAGATCAGCTCACCGCTTCAAGTACGTACCGCAGCAGCTGCTCGTCGCCGTCACGGCGCCCGTAGCCCGCGGCGGCGTGCCCCATCGTGGCGAGTCGCTGCCGGTCCCGGGCCAGCGGGATGATGTTGCGTTCGATCCAGTCCGGTGTCAGCTCGCTGTTGTCGACGAGCAGCCCGCCACCGGCCTCCACCACGGGCAGCGCGTTACGCCGCTGCTCCTGGTTGCTGAACGGATAGGGCACGTAGATCGCCGGCATGCCGAGCGCCGTGGTCTCCGCCACCGTGATCGCGCCACCCCGGCAGAGCATCAGGTCGGCGGCAGCGTAACCGAGCTGCATGTCCGACAGGTAGGGCACGACGACATAGGGAACCGGCAGGTCGTTCGGCACCTCGAACGGGTCGTTGCGCCCGCCCTGCACGTGCAGCACCTGGATGCCGGCGTGGGCCAGCCGCTTCGCCGCCGCGGCCACCGCCAGGTTGATCGTGCGGGCGCCGGACGAGCCGCCGGAGACGAACAGCACCGGCAGGTCCGGGCGCAGCCCGAAGTGGTAGAGCGCCTGCGGGCGCAGCGCCGGCCGGTCCATGTGCGTGATCCCGGTGCGCAGCGGCACACCGACCAGCCGGGCGTTGCGCAGCGACTCGGCCTGCTCCAGCTGGTGCGGGAACCCGACGGCGATCCGCTTGGTGAACTTCATGCCCATCCGGTTCGCGACACCCGGCGGCACGTTCACCTCGTGGATCACGATCGGCAGCTCCCGGCGCCAGGCGGCCAGGTAGGCCGGGACCGACACGTACCCACCGAAACCGACCACCACCTGGGCCTGCACCTCGTCGATGACCTCACCGGCCGCGGCGGCGGACCGGATCATCCGGTCCGGGGTGCGCAGCAGGTCCAGGTTCAGCGACCGGGGCAACTGGAACGCCGGGATGACCCGCAGGTCGTACCCGGCGGCCGGGATCAGCTGGTTCTCCATGCCCTTCGGGCTGCCCAGCGTGGTGATCCGGATCTGTGGGAAGTGGCGCCGCAGAGCGTCGGCGAAGGCGAGCAGCGGATAGATGTGACCGCCGGTGCCTCCTCCGGCGAGCACGACCGACCGCAGCAGCGGACCCATCACCGTCTCCTCTCGCCCCCCGCCCTGACTGAAGCCTCTTCACCTGCCTTCTTCTGGGCAGGCGGGCGCTGCGCCGGCCGCCGCGGCGGGGGAAGCGGCGGCAGCGGGGCCCAGACTAGTCGTACCCATCGAGGCGTCGGACGGGCGTTCAGGGCTCGCGCCGCGTCCGGCTCCGCACGGGCGAACGACGCCAGGATCCCGATGCCTGCCATGGTCACCACGAGTGCCGTTCCACCAGCGGAGATGAACGGTAGCGGAAGACCGGTGATGGGCAGCAGCTTCACCACGCCGCCCATGTTGATCACCGCTTGGATGACCAGCCAGGTGGTGATCCCGGTGGCGGCCAGACGACGGAACGGGTCGGCGGAGCGGCGGGCGATCCGGAACCCGGTGTACGCCATCACCGACAGCAATGCCAGCACCACGGCACAGCCGACCACGCCGAGCTCCTCGGCCACGATCGCGAAGATGAAGTCGTTGCCGGCCTCCGGCACCCAGCCCCACTTGAGCGCGCTCTCGCCCAGGCCGACCCCGAACCAGCCGCCCTCGAAGATCGCCGACCGGCCCTGGACGAGCTGATAACACCACTTGCCCGCCGGACTGGAGACGTCACAGCTCTCCAGCGGCTGCAAGAACGAGGTGAGCCGCGCGAGACGGTAGTTGTCGGCGCCCTCGGCGCCGGAGCCGGCGCCCCGGGAGGCGGCCGCGATGAGCAGCACCACACCGGCCAGGCCGAGCACGCCGAGCGCGCCGAAGACACGCAACCGGACACCGGCCGCCCACAGCAGGCCGACGATCAGGCCCAGCAGCACCAGCATGGTGCCCAGGTCGTTGTAACCGACCAGGATGAAGAGCAGGCCGACCACCGGGAAGAGCGGCATCGCCAGCTCCCGCCAGTGCGCCAGGGCCGGGCCCTTACGCGCGAGCATGTCGGCGCCCCACAGCACGATGGCGAGCTTCGCCAGCTCGCCCGGCTGGATGCTGACCGGGCCGAAATAGAGCCAGTTGAGGTACGCCCAGACCGGGCCGATCCGCGGCTTGTCCGGCGGACTCAGCACCCCGGCCGAGCCCAGCGCCATCAGCACGGCGAGGAAGGTGAGCAGCAGGACCGCCCCGCCGAGCAAGTACTTGCCCAGGGTCCGCAGAGTGGCCGCCGGGAGCCGCTGGCAGATCCAGAACGCGACCAGGCCGAGTAGCGCGTACACCGACTGGCTGCTGATCTCCGCGAAAGCGTTGTTCTTCTCCGCGAACGCCTTCACCGAGGTGGCCGAGAAGACCATGGTGAGGCCGATCAGCAGCAGCAGGCTGCAGCTGGAGATCAGCAGGTAGTACGACGACAGGGGCCTGGCCAGCAGCCCGTGCACCGCGGGCAGCAGCTGCCGGCTCAGTGACGGGCGGGCCGTCTGAGTACGGTCGTCCGCCATACCCCCATCATCGTCCGGCACTCACCGCATCGGTGCGCACCGTCGATGGCGTGTCGCCTGAGCCTTTGTCACGTGCGCCACGACCGGCGGGTGATCGTCACCCGCCGGTCGTTCGGCTCCCGTCACGTATCGGTCAGCTGTACTGCGCCATCACGCGGCCGGAACGGCACAGCCGTCCTGCCGTCGGAGGGAGGTGCTCAAACCTGGAAGACGGCGCCCGATTCTCCGGGAGGGCCCTGTTCCCCGATGGGGCCCTGTTCACCAACGGGACCCTGGTCACCGGTGAGGCCCTTGTCGCCGACCGGACCCTTGTCCCCGACGGGACCCTTGTCACCGACCGGCCCCTGGTCACCGACCACGCCCTTGTCGCCGGCCGCACCCTTGTCCCCGACGGGACCCTTGTCACCGACGGGACCCTTGTCGCCGACCGGGCCCTTGTCACCCGTACCGCCGGGCGCTCCCTGCGCTCCGGTGGGACCTTCGGGACCGGCGACTCCCTGCGGGCCGGCCGGCCCCGCCGCACCGGCGGCTCCTTGCGGGCCGGCGGGACCCTCCGGTCCGGCCGGACCCGCGGGCCCGGCGGGGCCGGCGGGGCCGGCATCGCCGTCCTCGCCCTTCGGCCCGGTGGCTCCCTTCGGCCCGGCAGGGCCCCTCGGGCCCTCGTCGTCCCAGGAGCGCAGAACCTCGCCGGTACGGCAGCCGGTCGCGGAGGCGCTGACCCAGCGCATCTCGCCGGACCTCTTGTTCACGCACACTTTGATGTCGGCCGGGGCCGCGCCGGTCGGCGCGATCTGGCCCACGGCGGCCGCCGAGGAGCCGGTCGCGAAGATGATTCCCATCGCGCCGACGGATGCGAGCAGGAGGCGTGACCTCATAGGTTTCCATCCTCTGTGAGTCTCGGATTCGCGCCCGGGAACCCCCTGTCGGCGGATGCCATGCCACCCGCCCGACAACGTTCCCAGGGCTGATTGACAGCCTAAGGACGCATAAATCACCACAAGACGAAACGGCCGGATGGACCGTTACGAAAATCTGAAGGGGCCGCGGCCGACTGGCCGCGACCCCTTCAGGCGTCTTCACCGATATGGATCAGCCCATGACCGCCAAGTGGTCGCTGTAGAACAGGCCCAGGCCGATCGCGGCGCAGATACCCGCGATGATCCAGAACCGGACCACGATGTTGACCTCGCTCCAGCCCGCCAGCTCGAAGTGGTGCTGCAGCGGCGACATCCGGAAGACCCGCTTGCCGGTGGTCTTGAACGAGATGATCTGGATCACCACGGACATCGTGATGATCACGAAGAGGCCGCCGATGATGACCGACAGCAGGGTGGTCCGGGTGGCCACCGCCAGCCCGCCGATCAGGCCGCCGAGCGCGAGCGCGCCGGTGTCCCCCATGAAGATCCGGGCCGGGTTGGTGTTCCACCAGAGGAAGCCGACGCAGGCCGCCGCCGCCGCGGCCGCGATCATCGCGATCTCCAGCGGATCTCGTACCTGATAGCAGTGCTGCGCGGTGAGCGAGCCGGCCTCGCCGACGTAGTCCTCGTCGCCGCACCAGTGCCGGTACTGCCAGAAGCCGATCAGCGAGTAGGCGCCGAGCACCAGGATCGACGCGCCGGTGGCGAGGCCGTCGAGGCCGTCGGTGAGGTTCACGCCGTTCGACATCGCCATGATCACGAAGACGAACACCATGACCGAGCCGACCTTGCCGACGTCCAGCCAGCTCACGTCCCGGATGAAGGAGATCTTCTCGCTGGCCACGGTCTGGCCGTTGGTGCTCGGGAAGTAGAGCGCGGCGATACCGAAGCCGGTACCGATGATCAGCTGGCCGAGCAGCTTGCCCTTGGCGCTGAGACCGTCCGAGTTGCGCTTGCGCACCTTCAGGAAGTCGTCCATGAAGCCCACGGCGCCGCAGAAGACGAACACGCCGAGCAGGACCAGCGCGGTCATGGTCGGCTTCTCCTGGGCGATCTGCCGGTCCGGCAGCGTGGTCAGGGCCAGGTGCCCGGCGACGTACGCGAGAACGGTGGCGAGGATGAACGCCACACCGCCCATCGTGGGGGTGCCCCGCTTGCCCAGATGGGTCTGCGGGCCGATGGTGCGGATCGGCTGACCGGCCTTGAGCGCCGAGAAGACCCGGATCGCGATCGGGGTGCCGAAGAGCGAGATGAGAAAGGCGACCGCGGCCGCGACGATGACTGCCCTCACAGGGCTGAACCTCCTGTAGAACGCAGCCGGTCGGCGACGTCCCATGTGCGGTACCGGGAACCCTTGACCAGCACGACGTCGTCGGCGCGCAGGTCGGCTTGCAGAATCTCGATCGCGGCGGCCTGGTCGGCGGCGAGTAGCCCCGTGCCCCGCCATCCGGCCACGCCGGCCGCGCCGTCCAGGATCGGGCCGGCTTCGACAGCGACCGCGATCAGCCGGTCCACCCCCAGTTCGGCGGCGAGCCGGCCGACCTCGGCGTGCCCGGACACCTCGTGCTCGCCGAGTTCGGCCATGTAGCCGAGGACGGCGGTGGTCCGTTTCCCCGCGCCCATCGACGCGAGCGACCGCAGCGCGGCCGCGGTCGACGAGGGGTTCGCGTTGTAGGAGTCGTCGATGACCGTCACGCCGTCGGCGCGGGTGAAGACGTCCATCCGGCGGCCGGAGACGATGCCGACCTCGCCGAGTGCGGTGACCAGGTCCTCGAACGCCATTCCGGCGGCCAGCGCCACGGCGCCGGCGGCCAGGCTGTTGGCGACCTGGTGCTCCCCCACCACGGAGAGCCGGACACGGCCGGATTCCGCACCGGAGGTGAGCCGGTAGGAGGCGCGGCCGGAGGCGTCCAGGGAGACGTCCGAAGCGGTCAGCGAGCCGGAGGACCCGACCATCACCACCCGGGCCCGGGTACGCGGGGCCATCCCGGCCACCAGCGGATCGTCGGCGTTCAGGATCGCCACACCCGACGGCGGCAGGGCCTCCACCAGCTCGCCCTTGGCCTGCGCGGTCCCCTGCACGGAACCGAACTCGCCGAGGTGCGCGGCCCCGATGTTGAGCACCACGCCGATCGACGGCTGGGCGATCTCGGTCAGGTACCGGATGTGCCCGATCCCGCGGGCGCCCATCTCCAGGACCAGGAAACGGGTCTCCTCGTTCGCCCGCAGCACGGTGTACGGGAACCCGAGCTCGTTGTTGAGCGAGCCGGCCGGCGCCACGGTCGGGCCGAGGCGGGACAGCAGCTGGCCGATGTAGTCCTTGGTGGTGGTCTTGCCGGACGAGCCGGTCAGCCCGACCACGGTGAGCTTGTCCAGCCGGGAGACGACCACCCGGGCCAGGGCGGCGAGGGCGTCGAGGGGGTTGTCGACGACCACGCCGGGCGCCTCGGTCTCGCGGGTGCCGAGCACGGCGACCGCACCCGCCGCGAGCGCGGCGGCGGCGAAGTGGTGGCCGTCCACCTTCTCGCCGGCGAAGGCCACGAACAGGCCGCCCGGCCCGATCTTGCGGGTGTCGTACTCGACGTCGCCGGTCACGGTCACGGCGGGGTCGCCGACGACCCGGCCGCCGGTGATCGAGGCGATCTCGCCCAGGGTCAGCGGAATCATGCGCGGGCCTCCAGCGCGGCGGCGAGTTCGATCCGGTCGTCGAACGACAGCACTTCGCCGTTCACCTCCTGCCCCTGTTCGGCGCCCTTGCCGAGCACCGCGATCACGTCACCGGGCGCGGCCAGGCGCACGGCCTCGTCGATCGCGGCGCGGCGGCCCGGCACTTCGATGACCTTCGCGCCGGTGGACGCCTCTTCGGCGCCGGCGCGGATCGACGATCGTACGACAGCGGGGTCCTCGGTCCTGGGGTTGTCATCCGTGATGATCACCAGGTCCGAGCCCTGCGCGGCGGCCGCACCCATCAGCGGGCGTTTGCCCTGGTCCCGGTCGCCACCGGCGCCGATGACGCAGATCAGCCGGCCGTGCCGCGCGGCGGCCAGGCCGCGCAGCGCCGCGAGCGCCGCGACGATCGCGTTGGGCTTGTGCGCGTAGTCGACCACACCGAGGACCTCACCGGGCGAGGCCACCCGCTCCAGCCGGCCCGGGACGCCGTTGCAGGCGCCGATGCCCTCGGCCGCCACCCGGGCGTCCACGCCCGTCGCGACCAGCAGCGCCAGCGCGAGCAGCGCGTTGGCGACGTTGTGCAGGCCGGGCAGCGCCACGCCGACCTCGACGGTCAGCCCGTCCGGGCCGTGCGCGACGAACCGCTGACCGAAATCGGACGGCCGCACGTCGGAGGCCCACCAGGTCGCCGCGGTGTCCCCGGCGGCCGAATAGGTGACCGTGGACGGTGTGCGCAGCGGCGCGAGCGCCGGATCGTCATGGTTCAGCACAGCGGCGTCGGCCCGGCCGTCGAAGAGCCGCGCCTTGGCCGCGAAGTAGTCCTCGGTGGTCGGGTGGAAGTCGAGGTGGTCCTGGCCGAAGTTGGTGTAACCGGCGGCGGCGAACCGGATCCCGTCGGCCCGGCCCATCACCAGCGCGTGGCTGGAGACCTCCATGACCACCGCCTGGACGCCGCGCTCGACACCGGCGGCGAGGATCGCCTGAAGGTCGGTGGCCTCGGGGGTGGTGCGCACGCTCTTGACCACCAGCTCGCCCAGCCGGGTCTCCACCGTGCCGACCAGACCGGTGACCAGGCCGGCGGCTCGCAGACCGGCCTCGACCAGGTACGACGTCGAGGTCTTCCCGGCCGTCCCGGTGATGCCGATCATGGTGAGCCGCCGGGACGGCTCCCCGTAGATCGCTGCCGCGGCCGCGCCGAGCACCGCCCGCGGGTCGTCGGCCACCAGCACGGGCAGTCCCGCGGCCTCAGCGGCCGGGCGACCGGCCGGATCGGTCAGAACGGCCACCGCGCCGGAGCGGGCGGCGTCCGCGACGAACTCCGCGCCGTGCCGGTTGGCGCCGGGCAGGGCCGCGTAGAGATCACCCGGACGAACCTCTCGGCTGCTGTGCGTGACACCGGTGACCGGGACGTCACCGCCGGTCAGCGCTGCCGGTAACAGTTCCGCGAGCCGCGACGTGAGGCGCGGTTCGACGGTCTCGGGACGTGGAATGCCGGACACGGCGTCAGACCCTACCCCGTACCCCGGGGCCCGTTGTCAACGCCATGCGACCCGCGTCATTCCTTGATCGTGAAGTTCGGCGACTTGCTACTGGACGGTGGCACCTCGTTACGGATCAGGGCGTAGAACATCATCTCGCTGAACGCCGGAGCCGCCACGTCGCCGCCACCGCCGCTGCTGACGTCCATCGACACGGCGATCACGAACCGCGGGTTCTCAGCGGGCGCCATGCCGATGAACGAGCTGGCGTTGTGGCTGGTGTACTCGCCGTCGATGAGCATCTTGCCGGTGCCGGTCTTGCCGGCCACCCGGTACCCCGCGACCCGCGCGGCCCGCCCGGTGCCGTCCTTGACGCTCACCACGGCCTCCATCATCAGGCGCAGCTCGCGGGCCACCTCGGTGTCGAGAACGCGGTGCGTCCGCGGCGCGGCGGCCGGGGTCTCCTTCTCGTCGTCACCGGAGATCGTCGACTTGATCAGGTGCGGCTGGATGTAGACGCCGTCGTTGGCGATCGCGGCGTAGGCGGCCGCCATCTGGACCAGCGTGGCGTCGACGCTGTGCCCGATCGGCACCGAGCCGTACGACGAGCCGCTCCAGTCCCCCGGCGCCAGCAGCTTGCCCTCGGCCTCGCCCGGCATGCCCTCGCCGGTGGCCTTACCCAGCCCGAACTTCTGCTGGTACTCGTACACCTTCTCCTTGCCGAGCCGGTCGGCGAGCAGGATCGTGCCGACGTTCGACGAGTACGCCAGCAGCCCGGGCAGGGTCATCCGGGTGCCCGACTTCTGCCAGTGGACATCCTTGAAGGGGGTGTCGCCCTTCTTGATCGCCGGCCCGATCGTCAACGTGTCGGTGGGCTTGACCAGGCCCTCCTGCAACGCGGCGCCGAAGATGAAGGCCTTGTGCGTCGACCCCGGGTCGGTGACGACGCTGCTCGCCACGTCGATCCGGTCCCGTGGCCGGGACTTCTCCGGGTCCGCCGCGTTGTAGGTCGGGTAGCTCGCCTGGGACAGCACCTCGCCGGTCTTGACATCCAGCACCACCGCGGCGCCGACCGTGGCGTTGCGCGCCCGGCCCGCCTCGTTGAGTACCCGCTGCACCTGGAACTGCAGGTCCTGGTCGATGGTGAGCTTCAGCGAGTCGCCCGGCTGGGCCGGGGTGTCGTGCTGGTAGCCGCCCGGGATCGGCGCGTCCAGCTCGCCCGCGCCGACCTCGAAGACCCGTTTGCCGTCGATGCCGTGCAGCAGCTCGTCGTAGCGCGCCTCCAGCCCGACCAGGCCGCGCTGCTCGTCGCCGGTGAAACCGACCAGGTTCGCCGCCAGGTCGCCGCCCGGCACGTCCCGGCGCTCGTCGAAGTGCGTGTAGATGCCGGGCAGCTTCAGAGCGTCCACCTGGTCGGCACGGGCGATGTTCACACCCCGGGCCAGGTACCGGAACCGGGTCCATTTGCCCAGCACGAACTTCGGCTTCATCCGCTCCATCAACACGGACTTCTGGATCCCGACGAGCGGCGCCAGCTGCTCGGCGACGGCCGGCAGGTTCTTCTGCAGCAACTCGTTCTGCGGGTCGGCGAAGACGTACCGCGCCTCGACGCTGTGGGCGAGCGGGTGACCGTCACGGTCCAGGATGCTGCCGCGCGGCGCCGGCAGCGTGACGCTGCTCAGCCGCCCCTCGCGCAGCTCCAGCAGGCTCGCCGCCTCCTCCGGGGAGGTCGCCACCTGCAGCACCACCAGCCGGACGCCGATCGTGACGAACAGCGAGAGCGCCAGGACGGTGCCCAGCCGCAGGCGGCGGGTGCTGTTGGCGAGCTTCGGCGGCTCGGACGGGACGGGCCTTCTGGTGGCGGTCCGCCGTGGTCCGGCTTTCTCCTTCGGGGTACGGGGACGCGCGTCCCGTTCCCCGGCCCGGGGCAGCTCGCGTTCCCGCTCGCGCGGCCTCTCCCGCTCACGGGGCCGCTCGCGTTCGCGGGGCTTCTCCCGGTCCCGGGGCTTCTCCCGCTCGCGCGGTTTCTCCCGGTCTCGCGGTTTGTCCTTCTCCCGCGGGGCCGGTGGCTCGACCGGCCGGCCGCGCCCCCGGGTGGCCCGCTGGCCGCTCTCGCCGCCGTCGAGCACCTGAAGCGCCGGCCGGAACGGGTCGCCCCCGCGAGCGCCGTTACGCGGCAGCCGGCCGCGCTCGGCGACCGTCCGCCCGCGCGGGGTGTACGCCCGCGCCTCGCCGATGCTGGACCGCCCGCGCCGCCCCTCCCGGGGGTCGTCGGTGTGCTCCTCGCCCGGCAGGTCGCGCGACGAACCGCGCCGGGGCTGGTCGCCCCGGCGCGGTGTGTCGTCGTCAGCTCGCGGCGCCATGCCGGTTACCGCCCGGCCGTCGGCGAGGCCGGACCCTCGCCCGGCTTCGGCGTGCCGATCTTCTCACCACTCGGCAGCTTGATGATTGCCGGATCGGTGGCCGGCACCAGACCGAGCCGTCGGGCGGCAGCGTGCAGGCTGCCCGGCGCCGACTTCTCGACGATCTGCCGCTGCAGCTCCGAGTGCTGCTTGTCGAGCTCGGCCTTCTGGTCGCGCAGGGCGGCGAGACGGAACGAGCGTTCCATCGTCTCCGTGCTGAGCAGCAGGATGCCGACCACGCTCGCCACGATCACCATGACGATCGCGGCGGCGAAGGTGGCCCGCGGCGCCCGGATCGGCAGCGGCGGCGCCACCCAGAGCCGCGGCCGGCCGCTCGGCGCCGGCTGCGGCTCCCCGGCCGTCCCGATGTCCAGCGCGGTGGCGCCGTCGACCGGCGCGACCGTTTCCACGGCCTCCCGGCCCCGGATCCCTGACCGGCGCGTGTCGGCCCCCTCGGACCGGCGCTGCCCCCGCGCGCCCGTCCCGGTCCCGGCATCGCGGCCGACCCGGCGCCCCAGCCCCCCGGCTGTGGTGCGCGCCTGCGCCCGGCCCCCCGACCGCGGCGCTCCGGATCGCTCGCTCATGCTCTTCCCTCCCCCTCATCGCTCGCCCCGGGCGTAACCGCCGTGGTCCCCCATGCGTTTGAAACTCAGTGCCGTTACGGCGTCCCGCCCCGGGACGGCCCGGCCAACCGGGGCCGCTCGCGGCCGGCCCCGAACTGCTTGTCGAACCGACGGGCCTGCTCCTGCTCGTCGATCCGCTCCACCGCTCGCAGCTTCACCGAGGCCGCCCTCGGGTTCGCCGCGACCTCCGCATCGCTGGGCAGCTCCGACCCGCGGGTCAGGAGCCTCAGGCTGGGACCGGTACCGGGCAGTTCGACCGGCAGGTCCACCGGCCCGGTACTACGCGACCTCGCGGTGAGTGCGCGCTTGACGATCCTGTCCTCCAACGATTGATAACTCATCACCACAAGGCGCCCTCGGGGCGCCAGCGCGTCCAGAGCCGCCGGAACCGCCCCTTCGAGCGCCTCCAGCTCCCTGTTGACCTCAATGCGTAACGCCTGGAAGGTTCTTTTTGCGGGATTTCCACCCGTTCGCCGCGCGGCGGCGGGGATGGCATCCTTCACCAGCTCGGCCAGCCGTGCCGTCGAGGTGATCCGCACCTTCGCCCGCTCCCGCATGATCGATTGAACGATTCGGGGAGCGAACTTCTCCTCGCCGTACTGCCGCAAAACGCGAACAAGATCACCAGGTTCGTAACTGTTGACGATCTCCTCGGCGGTCGACCCCCGGGACTGGTCCATGCGCATGTCCAGCGGAGCGTCCTGCGAATACGCGAAACCGCGGTCCGCCTCGTCCAGCTGCAACGACGAGACACCCAGGTCGAAAAGCCCACTGTGGATCGCCGGGACCCCCAGCTCGTCGAGCACCCGCGGCAACTCGTCGTAGACGGCGTGCACCAGGTGTGCCCGGTCGCCGAACCGGATCAGCCGGTGACGTGCGTGCGCCAGAGCCTCGGTGTCCCGGTCCAGTCCGATGAGGACCACGGCCGGATATCGCTCCAGGACCGCTTCGGCGTGCCCGCCCAGACCCAACGTGAAGTCGACGTGGACGGCGCCCGGCAATCCGAGAGCGGGGTCGAGCAACTCCAGACAGCGCTCGAGCAGCACCGGCACATGCGTGCCCCGCGGCTCCCCCATGTCGACCCCCATCGCCGTACCCGTTCGCGTCTCACTCGTCTGTTCCATGGTGCTGTCCGGCCCGGGGCGTCCATCCGTACCGCCAGATCCCCATCCGCTCTCATGTCCCGAGCCGGCGAACCGGTCCGAACACGCGCCTGGCGCCGGGGAAGAGGCGCCAGGAGCGGGAGCGGCTGGAGATCTCGCGTTACGGCGGCGTGAGGATCGTTCGCGACGGTGGAGACCGCCGCGAGAACCTTTCGCAAGCCGCTACTTGCGATAGGTCGCGAACAACCCTCGGACGTCCGGGCCGAACCGGCGGCTCGACCGAGTGCCACGCCTTACAGTCCGCCGGGCAGCACCCCCTCCTCGATGTCGGCGAACTCTTCCTCGCTCGCCGAGAGGTAGTCGTCCCAGGACTGCTTGTCCCAGATCTCGACCCGGGTGCTCGCACCGATCACCACGAGATCACGGCCAAGACTGGCATACTCCCGCAAATGGGCCGGAATCGTCACCCGGCCCTGCTTGTCGGGAACCTCGTCATGCGCGCTCGCGAAGAACACCCGGCTGTAAGCCCGGGCGGCCTTGTTGGTGACCGGAGCCTCCCGCAGCTGACCGGCGATGCGCTGGAACTCCGGCATCGGGAACACGTACAGACAGCGCTCCTGCCCCTTCGTGATCACGACACCTCCCGCCAGCTCATCACGGAACTTCGCCGGGAGGATCAGCCGGCCCTTCTCGTCGAGGCGCGGGGTGTGCGTGCCGAGAAACATCGGCCCCCACCCCTTTGCCGTGGCCGCCCGCTCCTTCGCGGAGAAGTGGGCCGCCTGTCAACTCGGGCCGGCAGGTCCGGCGTCGCTCCTCCGCCCTGCCACTGCGCTCCACTCTACTCCACTTCACTCCACCTGCAACCCGAAAGCGAACCCCCGCGAAGCGTTTTCGCGGACGTTAGCCCTGTTCACGGGCGGTGGAGCCGAGTGGAGGGAGCTATCAAGATCCACTTCGTCTGGTTTCCGACATCGAGCACTGGGGGTCGCCAACCCTCCGCCGAAACGGTCTTCCGACGCCTCCCGGAAGGGCGCGAAGGGCGCACGGGGAGGGAAGTGGAGGACCACCGGGGAAGGAAGTGGAGAAGCCGGGATGCCCGGAACCCCCGGGCTCGCCGGAAGAGAGGGGGAACGACCCGCGGCAAGAGCGCGGCGGTCCGGACGGCCGGAAGGCCGGACGGACGGGAAGGCCGGACGGCCGGAAGGCCGGACGGACGGGAAGGCCGGACGGACGGGAAGGCCGGACGGCCGGAAGGCCGGACGGACGGGAAGGCCGGACGGACGGGAAGGCCGGACGGCCGGACGGACGGAAGGCCGGAAGGCCGGACGGAAGCCTGCAGACGCCTGAGGGGCGTGACCCCTGGATCGGGTCACGCCCCTCAGCGGCGCTGCTATTCCTTACTTACTACGGTGCGGCACTCGCCCCGAGAAGGGGGCGCGGACCGGTCAGGCGACCAGGCGGCGTACGACGTAGTTGTTGTTCCAGATCTTGTGCAGGCCGACCCGGGCGCCACTGTGCGGCGAGTCGTAGACGTAGCCGTTGCCGGCGTAGATCCCGACGTGCGAGCCGTACGACCCGCTCCGGAAGACGATCAGGTCACCGATCTGCTTCTTGTTCTTGGCGATGCCCGTGCCGTACTTCTGCTGCAGATTCGCCTTGTGCGGCAGGGACTTGCCGGCCGCCTTCTTGTAGACGTACTTGGTGAAGCCGGAGCAGTCGAAGCGGTTGGGCCCGGAAGCGCCGTACAGGTAGAGCGCGCCCTTGTGCCGCTTCGCCTCGGCGAGAACCTTGGCGCCGCTGGCCCGCACCGTGACCCTGGTGTTGGGGCTGAGCTTCCAGTTGTACCCGGAGCCGGCGAAGAGGGTCCGGAACAGCACGTTGGAGGTCGGCTTGACGGTGAAGGTCACCCAGCCGTTGGTGGACGCCTTGGTGCTCCAGGTGCGCCACGCGCCGTTGCTCCACGCCTGGAAGCTGACGTTGCCCTTGGCGATCTTGCCGGTTTTCGGGTTGATCACCTTCGTGGTGACCTTGAGGGTGGAACCCCATGGGATGTTCCGCGAGGCGGTGTAGACGGTCTGCTTCGGCGTGACCTTCGCGGCCGCCGCGGCCTGAGCGACCGGGACTGTCGTGGCGTTCACCGGGGCGGCGGCCGCCGCGGCGGCCGGCGACGAGGCGAACAGCTGGCCCGCGCAGAGGCACAGCCCCAGCGACAGGACGGCGGTGCCAGGGCCCATGGTGGACGGGCGGCGATGGCGAGGACGGCTCGAACGATGTCCGTGCACGGTAGAGAATTCCCTCCGGCACGCCTGCGAGGTTAGCTGTCGGGTTCGGGCGGGAAGGCTTGCCCGGCCGCGGGTGGGCGGCTTCACCCCGAGGTCCTCCCGAGACGCCGCCGGAGCGACGATGCGGAAGTGACCGGTATTGGGTCCCCCGTCCCTGCCCCCGAATGCCTTGTGGTCCGGCTTACTACTGCGGTGTCGCACCGTCCGGCCCGGGGCAGGGCTCGGCGTTAACCGATCCGGTGCGGCCGGCGGGCGGAGTGCCACCGGCGGATCCTTGCTACCTGAATTCCGCCATGATCGTCAGCCCCAGGCTGATCACGTAGAGTGATTGGCATATTAGTTACTGTCCAGTTTGTTACCTCCACGAGACAAATGCCATTACAGATCGCTTTCACCCAAACACGGTGCGTAGAAGGTTACGGGTGAATCAGAACACACAAAAAATCAGTGCCCCGGCCGCGGCCACGTCCGAATCGTCCGGACCGGGGAAAACACCGAACGCCTCGTGATCTTGACCGTCTGGCAACGCGACGTGACCTTCGCTTCCGGTACCCTCGCTGGCGTGACGGACGGGAAGATGCCACTCATCGCCAAGGTCGCGACCTCGGTGTCGAAGACCGCTGCGGCGCTCTCCAGGGCCGCGGGCCGCGGCGACGGCTCGGTGATCGGCGGCTGGATCGGCCTCAAGATCGACCCTGACCTCCTGGCCCACCTCGCGTCCGGGCGTGCTGTGGCTCTGGTCTCCGGGACCAACGGCAAGACCACCACGACCCGGCTCACCGCGGCCGCGGTCGGCGTGCTCGGCCGGGTCGCCACCAACTCGTTCGGCGCCAACATGCCGACCGGCCACACCTCGGCCCTGGCGCGGGAGGGGCACACCCCGTTCGCCGTCCTCGAGGTCGACGAGCACTACCTGGCTCAGGTGATCGACGCCACCCGCCCCAAGGTGGTCGCGCTGCTCAACCTCTCGCGCGACCAGCTCGACCGGGCCAAGGAGGTGGCGATGATGGCACAGCTGTGGAAGACCACCCTCGCCGGCCACCCGGAGATCAAGGTGGTCGCCAACGCTGACGACCCGATGGTGGTGTGGGCGGCCTCGGCCAGCCCGCAGACCACCTGGTTCAGCGCCGGCCAGCGCTGGCTCGACGACTCGTTCGTCTGCCCGGAGAGCGGTCATCCGATCGAGCGCGCCCAGGGCGAGTGGTGGTGCACCGGCTGCCCGCTGCGCCGGCCGCGCCCGCAGTGGGTGGTCGAGGACGAGGGCGTGATCGACCCGCGCGGCGACTGGCACCTGGTCAAGCTGCAGCTGCCCGGCAAGGTGAACATCGGCAACGCCGCGACCGCGCTGGCCGTGGCCGGCGAGTTCGGGGTCCGCCCGATCGAGGCGCTGCCCCGGTTGGCCCGGGTGGCGTCGATCGCCGGCCGCTACGCCCAGGTCGACAAGGACGGCCGCAACATCCGGCTGCTGCTGGCGAAGAACCCGGCGAGCTGGCTGGAGGCCTTCGACATGGCCGACCAGGCGCCGACCCTGCTCTCGATCAACGCGCGGGACCCCGACGGCCTGGACACGTCGTGGCTCTACGACGTGGACTTCTCGCCGCTGCGCGACCGGCCGGTGCTGATCACCGGCGACCGGGCATACGACCTGGCCGTGCGCCTGCAAGTGAACCAGGTGCCGTTCCGGCACGTACAGAGTTTCGACGAGGCGCTGGCCGCCGTGCCGCCCGGCCGCCTCGAAGTGATCGCCAACTACACGGCGTTCCAGGACATCCGAGCGGAGTTGGACCGTGTCAACTGAGGCCCTGCGGATCGTGTGGATCTACCCGGATCTGCTCTCCACCTACGGCGACCGGGGCAACCTGCTCATCCTGGCCCGCCGGGCCGCCGACCGCGGCATCCCGGTGGAGACCTATGAGATCCGCTCCGACCAGCGGATGCCCAACGGCGCCGACATCTACCTGATCGGCGGCGGCGAAGACGGCCCGCAGGCGCTCGCCGCGCAGCGCCTGCTCGCCGACGGCGGCCTGCACCAGGCCGTCGCCCGGGGCGCCTCGGTCCTCTCCATCTGCGCGGGTTACCAGTTGCTCGGTCACTCGTTCTACGCGAAGGGGGCCAAGTGCGCCGGTCTCGGCCTGCTCGACATCTCCTCCGACCGAGGCGAGACGCGGGCGGTCGGCGAGCTGCGCGGTGACATCGACCCCCGGCTCGGTCTGCCCCCGCTGACCGGCTTCGAGAACCACGGCGGCCGGACCCACGTCGGCCAGCACGCCGCGCCGCTGGCCCGGGTGACCGGCGGCATCGGCAACGACGGCCAGACCGAGGGCGCCTGGGCCGGCAAGATCCTCGGCACCTACTCGCACGGCCCGGCGCTCGCCCGCAACCCAGCGATAGCCGATCTGCTACTGCGTTGGTCCACCGGCGCGGATAGGCTTGCGCCGCTTGACGACAGTTGGACCGAGCAGCTCCGCAACGAGCGGCTCACCGCGGCAAGCCCGGCACGACCGGTATGACCTGCATGACCTTGACCTGAACCGATGAGAGCTGGGGCGGTAGGCCTGCATGATCGACACGCTGAACGCCCCACGGGGCATCGACTCCGTGGACCCTCAGACCGTTGATCAGGCCGGACCCACCAGCTGGCGGAAGCGCCTCGCACGGTTCGCCCTGCTGGCCGCCGGGGTGGGGGCGCTCGGCGGGGCGGCGGCGCTGCTGCCGCTCCGCGAGATCGCCGAGACCCTGTCGGCGATGGGCCCGAGCGCGGTCTTCGCGGTCGCGGTGATGGGCGGGATGCTGCTGTCGGTGCTCGTCCCCCGCACCATCATCACGATGACCTGCGGCGCTCTGCTCGGCCCGCTCACCGGTGGCACCGCCGCCCTCGCCGCCGCGGTGATCGCCGCGGTCGCCACCTACTACGCGGGCCGCTGGGCCGGGCGCGGCGCTCTCCAGGCCCGCGCAGGCAGCCGGCTGGCGCGCCTCGACGGCTGGCTCAACCGGCGTGGCCTGGCCGCGGTGCTGCTGGTCCGGTTCCTTCCGCTGGCCCCGTTCGGCCTGGTCGGCTACGCCTACGGCACCACCAGCGTGTGCCGCAACCGCTACCTGCTCGGCACCACGATCGCCGCGATCCCGTCCACGGTCACCTACGCCGTGATCGGCGCCGCCGTCGTCGCGCCCGGCGAGATGAACTTCCTGACCCTGGTGCCCGCGCTGGTCAGCTTCGCGATCTCCACGGCGATCGTCCTCCGGTGGCGGCACACGGCCCGGCGCGACGCGGCCCGCGCCGCCGCCTGAAGATCTTCTTCACGATCAAGACCGCTTCCCTCGTACGCCGCGAACTGCTCTCCGCCCGCACCGGAACCGCCCACCCGGTCCCCGCGAGGTCTCCCCGCCGCAAGGTCAACTCCGGCTGGTCGTCAGTGCTGTCTCGGCGCGGATGAGACAGCAGTGACGACCAGCCGGGGGTAGGCAACGGCCCGCCGCGAGGGTTCGCGACGGGCCGTTCTCGTGGGTGGTGTCAGACGACGACGCTGACCAGGCGGCCCTTGACCACGATGACCTTCTTCGGCTCGCGGCCGGCCAGCACCTCGGCGACCTCGGCCAGCGCGGCCGCCCGTACGTCCGCCTCAGCGGTGTCCGGGGAGACCTCGACCCGGCCGCGGACCTTGCCGTTGACCTGCACCGGGTAGGTGATCGCGTCGGCGACCAGCTGGGCCGGGTCGGCGATCGGGAAGTCCGTGTACGCCAGCGAGCCCTCGTGTCCCAGCTTGCCCCACAGCTCCTCGGCCATGTGCGGGGCGAACGGGGACAGCATCAGCACCAGCGGCTCCACCGCCTCGCGGGAGGCGACCGGCAGCGGGGTCAGCGCGTTCGTCAGCTCGATCAGCTTGGCGATCGCGGTGTTGAACCGCAGCTCGGCCATGTCCTCCCGAACCCCGGCGATGACCTTGTGCAGGATCTTGCGGGTCTTCGGGTCCAGCGGCTCGTCACCGATCCGGACGGCGCCGGTCTCCTCGTCGACGACCAGGCGCCAGACGCGCTGCAGGAAGCGCTGGGAGCCGACGACCGCGCGGGTGTCCCAGGGGCGGGAGACGTCCAGCGGGCCCATCGCCATCTCGTACACCCGGAACGTGTCGGCGCCGTACTGCTCGCACATCTCGTCCGGGGTGACGACGTTCTTCAGGCCCTTGCCCATCTTGCCGTACTCGCGGTAGACCTCCTGGTCGCCCAGGTACCACTTGCCGTCGCGCTCGACGACCTCGTCGGCGGGCACGATCATGCCGCGGGCGTCACGGAACGCGTACGCCTGGATGTAGCCCTGGTTGAACAGCTTCTTGAACGGCTCGAAGGACGAGACGTGACCCAGGTCGAACAGCACCTTGTGCCAGAAGCGGGAGTACAGCAGGTGCAGCACGGCGTGCTCGACACCGCCGACGTACAGGTCCACGCCACCGGCGTCGCCGTCGGCGCGCGGGCCCATCCAGTAGGCCTCGTTCTCCGGGTCGACCAGGAACTTCTCGTTCTTCGGGTCCAGGTAGCGCAGCTCGTACCAGCACGAACCCGCCCACTGCGGCATGGTGTTGGTCTCGCGGGTGTACGTCTTCAGGCCGTCGCCCAGGTCCAGCTCGACCTGCACCCACTCCTTGATCCGGGACAGCGGGGTCTCCGGCTCGGTGTCCGCGTCGTCCGGGTCGAAGGTGCGCGGCGAGAAGTCGTCGGTGTCCGGCAGCACGATCGGCAGCATCGACTCGGGCAGCGCGATCGGCAGGCCGGTCTCGTCGTAGACGATCGGGAACGGCTCGCCCCAGTACCGCTGGCGGCTGAACAGCCAGTCCCGCAGCCGGTAGGTGGTCGCGCCCTCACCCTTGCCGTTCGCCTCCAGCCACTCGATCATGGCGGCCTTGGCGTCGTCCTTGTTCTTACCGTTCAGGAACCCGGAGTTGATCACCTCGCCGTCGCCGACGTAGGCGCCCTCGAAGCCCTCCGGGGTCGCGATGGTACGCACGATCGGCAGCTCGAAGACCGTGGCGAACTCGAAGTCACGCACGTCGTGCCCGGGCACCGCCATGATCGCGCCGGTGCCGTAACCGGCCAGCACGTAGTCGGCGATGAACACCGGGACGCGCTCGTCGTTGACCGGATTGACCGCGTACGCCCCGGTGAAGACGCCGGTCTTCACCTTGCCGTCGGCGGTCCGCTCCTCCTCGGTCTTCGCCGCGGCGGTCGCCCGGTACGCCGCGACGGCCTCGGCCGGGGTCGCGTGCCCGCCCGTCCAGACGTCGTGGGTGCCCTCCGGCCAGGCCGCCGGGATGATCGACTCGACCAGCTCGTGCTCCGGCGCCAGCACCATGTAGGTGGCGCCGAACAGGGTGTCCGGGCGGGTGGTGAAGACCCGGATGTGGCTGCCGTCGATCGGGAAGTCGACGTGCGCGCCCTTCGACCGGCCGATCCAGTTGCGCTGCATCAGTTTGACCGGCTCCGGCCAGTCCAGCGCGTCCAGGTCCTCGACCAGACGGTCCCCGTACGCGGTGATCCGCATCATCCACTGCTTCAGGCTGCGCTGGAAGACCGGGTAGTTGCCCCGCTCGGACCGGCCGTCCGGGGTGACCTCCTCGTTGGCCAGCACGGTGCCCAGGCCGGGACACCAGTTGACCGGGGCCTCCGACACGTACGCCAGGCGGTGCCCGTCGATCACCTTGCGCTTCTCGACGGCGGACAGGCCGGCCCATTCCGGGCCGCGAGCGCCTGACTCGTACGCGTCGATCAGCTCTTGAATGGGCCTCGCCTTGCCCACCGACGGGTCGAACCAGGAGTTGAAGACCTGCAGGAAGATCCACTGGGTCCAGCGGTAGTACTCCGGGTCGGTGGTCGAGAACGAGCGCCGGTCGTCGTACGCCAGGCCCAGCCGCCGCAGCTGCTGCCGGTACCGCTCGACGTTCGCCGCGGTGGTGACCGCGGGGTGGGTGCCGGTCTGCACCGCGTACTGCTCGGCGGGCAGGCCGAAAGCGTCGAAGCCCATCGGGTGCAGCACGTTGAAGCCGGCCATCCGCTGGAAGCGGGTGTAGCAGTCGGTGCCGATGTAACCCAGGGGGTGCCCGACGTGCAGGCCGGCGCCGGACGGGTACGGGAACATGTCCTGGACGTGCAGCTTGGGGGCGCCGGCCCGCGGATGCCCGGGGTCGGCCAGGTCACCGACCGGGTTGGGCGCGTGGAAAGTCCCGTTCTTGTCCCAGAAGTCCTGCCAGCGCAGTTCGATCTCGTCGGCCATCACGGCCGTGTAACGGAAGGGCGGGGTCTCGGTCTCGCTCATCTTCACCATCTCGTCGTCTACGTCTCGTCGTCGGCGTTCGGGCCTGCGGCGCGGGCCTTGCGAAGGGCATAAAAAAGCCCCTCGCGCAGGAGGGGTTGCCGTGCCTGGTCCGCTGGGTCAGCGAATCAGCACGGCCGGCTAAGGAGCAGGACAGACCGAGCCATGCGATGCATGATACTCCCCGCCCGTCACGGACGGCGACCGGTATGGCGGGCGCGTGACATACTCCCGGCTGTCCACAGGCGACCAGCCTGGGATGGCGGATGGCACGAGTTCGTCCCTATTCCCCCCTCGCCGTTATCAACAGGGCCCCGATCAGGCCTTTCGGCAACACGTATGTACGGGGATAACCTGTGGGGACGGGCGGCGAGCGCCGGAGGCCCACGGCCGCTGGGCGCCCGCGACCTTACGGTGCCCTTGACGGTGGGTGATCTCCGCCCTACGGGGGTAGACACGTTTTGGAGGAGGCCCGTGACAACGCCGACCTGGGGTGAGCCGGTAGGCCCGCTGACGAGCGCCGAGTTCCGCGCTGCGGCCCAAGCCATCATGGCCAACATCGAGCAGGTCATCGAGGGCAAGAGCGCGACGGTGCGGCTGGCGGTCGCGGTCCTGCTCGCCGAGGGCCATCTGCTGATCGAGGATGCG
>NZ_BOMZ01000106.1 GCF_016862455.1 Actinoplanes utahensis | reverse complement strand
CCCAGGCATCGAAGGCGCCCACGAGAAAGGCGGCGTCGAGGGCCAGATCGGCTGGTTCCGCCGCAACCACCTTGCCCCAGTGCCTTCTCTGAACTACTCGTGAGGCTTACGACGTGCGAAGAGAACCGCGTGTGAGACTTCCTCATCCGGACTGCTGAGCAGGAACTGGGCCTCGACCTTGAACCCGGTGTCACGCAACCAGGCGGCAACCTTGTCTGGTTGGCGACGGTGAACGTAAACCTTCATCGGGTGGCCGCCGTAGCCTTCGGTCTTCAGTCGTGACCTGTCGCCCGTGTGAAACAGAAGTTGCAACAGTCCACCTGGACGCAGGACTCGATGAAAGTGCTCGAAGACGGTCGGTACCTCCTCGTCGGGTATGTGGATCAACGACTGCCATGCGAGCAGACCGGCCAGTGAGGCAGCCTGGAGGCTCAGGTTCGTCATCGAGCCCACCGCGAACCGGAGGTGCGGGTGGTCGTGCCGGGCGACGGCGATCATTCCTGGGGATAGGTCGACACCGAAGGCATCGAGACCGAGTTCGTGCAGGTGGGCGGTGATTTGTCCGGGCCCGCAGCCGATGTCTGCTACTGGGCCGCCACCCGCAGCACGCACACCGTCGGCGAACAACATGAGAGCCGCGCGTAGGTACTGGAGCTCGGAAAGGGCGTTGCGAACTTGGTTGGCATAGTTGACGGCGACCGTGTCGTAGGAGGTTCGGGTATCGGCCAACCAGTTGTCCGCGCTCATGACCGGCACGGTAGTCGATGATCACGTCGTAACGGTGCGTGCCACGACGTTGGGGAAGGCAGGCATACCGAGCTCGACGGCTGCTGCTCGGCGTTGAAGGGTGTCGTCTGTCTGGGCGAGCTTTTCCTTGGCGGCGCCAAGGCTGACGCGGAGTCCTTCGGCTTCGCCGAGCCAGCCTTCACGTTCCGCTTCTGCGATGCGAGCGGAGAGGTTGTCGCGGGTCTCGATCAGGCGTTGCCGCTGTTCAGGATCAACGCGAAGGAGCGGGCAGCGAACGCAGCTGTGCTCGTGAATACAGCTGGTCCCGTATGCGCGCCCGCAGTCGCCGAGGGCAAGGCGGCGACGCTCGAAGTGGCCGAGGAACTCATCCCATTCCGGGTCGCTGGGGTGGCGGTATTCCTCACTGGGCCGCAGGCCGCAGCGGCGGGCGATGAAGGCCCTGTGGCCGTTGATGGCCTCCTCGGGATAGACGGCTTTCCAGGACAGCGACAACCTTTCATGAGGTCCTACTGCCGCCACAGGAATACACCATAGCGGACCTTATGGTGTAGCCGGGTATATGTCTGTTTTGGGCGTTTCTCGCGATTATTGGATTACCGTTAATGAAAATCCAGTAATCAGGGCGGACGGACGCCTCGGCGGCTGCTGCTCGGAACTCGGCAACCAGACTGGCTGCTGCGGTCAGGAGCGGAACTGGGTGACCAGGGCGTTGAGTTCGGTGGACATGCGCGCGAGTGCTGAAGTCGCGGACGGGCTCGGCTACTGTCGCGCCTCGGCCGGAAGGGCGCGATCGGCTCAGAGGGCGAGGTCGACGCCGAGAGCCTCGCAGGCCGTGTTGACCGCTGTGCGGGCCGCGGTGGAGGCGGCGTTGTTGTCGTACTCGCCGATCGGATTGGCCGGGTCCTGGGCGGCCTTGCCCGCGGCGACGGCGAGGTTCTTGATCGCCTTCGCGGTGGCACTGCTGCCGGCGGCCTTGGTGAGGGAGGCCGCGAGGTCGTTGAGCACCTTCTTGCTCTCGGCGAGTGGAAGGTCGGCTCCCCCGTTGGTGGCTTTCGCCGCCAGGGCGCTCAGCCCGTTACCGTAGTCTTCCCCGCGGCCGTACAGATCTCCTTGTCAGAGGGCGCGGCGGCGGTGGTGGCCGGTCGGGGCCGCCGGAGTGTCCTCGCCGCACGCGGCGAGACCCATCAGGGAAACCCCGATCAGCACGGCGGAGGCGACTCTCACGATATTCACGCGGCGAGACGCTAGTTGATCATGAAGGTGGCTTCACGGTGGAGGAGCGCGGGACGATGCGACAACGGGTACTGGACGTTCTGGCCGACCGGATCCTCGCGCAGCGGCTGGGCCATCCCACGCGGGTGGGGATCGACGGGCACTCCGCGGCCGGCAAGACCACCCTGGCCGACGCTCTCGCGGACACGCTGCGCGCCCGGACCGCCCGTCCCGTCGCCCGCGTCATGATCGACCACTTCAAACGGCATGTCGACAGGCGGACGACCTACCCCGCCGGTTCTCCGGAGAGCTACTACTTCGAGATGTTCGACGTCGACGCGATCCGCGACGAGTTGCTGATCCCGCTCGGTCCCGGCGGCGATCGCCGCTATCGCACGCAGGTCATGGACCTCAGCGGCCGTACCCCCATCGACTCCGGGCTCCACCATGCCCCCGACGATCTGATCCTGGTCGCCGACGGCGGGTTCCTGCAGAAGCCGGCCCTGTCGCCGCATTGGGATCTGTGCGTCTATCTCCACATCGGCCCCGACGACGTTCTGCGCCGCGGCACGATCCGGGATCAGGCCTGGATGACGTCGGCCGAGGCGGCGGCCACCCGCTACCGCACCTATTACCTGCCGGGCGAGCAGCTCTATCTGGCTGACGTGCATCCCGCCCACCGGGCCGACATCGTCGTGGACAACCGGAACTTCGCGGCGCCTCGCATCCTGCGGGGAGAGTGAGGGGAACCGGTTCTGTCAGAACGATTCTCCTGGCGTTTCCGAGTGAGCGGCGGTACGCCCGATCCGAAACCGAACCACTACTCGGTACTACCGGGTACCGCTATTCGGTGTTACCGTATAGCGGTACCCGGTGCTACGAGGTACCGGGACGGAGGGAAACGCGATGGAAGATCTGACCGAGATGCTGAAGGGCACCCTCGAAGGCTGTGTCCTGCAGATCATCAGCGACGAGGAGACCTACGGTTACGCGATCACCCGCCGCCTCAACGACCTGGGCTTCACCGACGTCATCGACGGCACCGTCTACACCATCCTGCTGCGCCTGGAACGCAACGGTCTGGTCCAGGTGCAGAAACGACCGTCCGAGGTGGGCCCGCCCCGCAAGTTCTACTCGCTCAACGACGCCGGCCGTGCCGAGCTGGCGACGTTCTGGGCGAAGTGGCAGTACGTCTCCGCCCGTATCGACAAGCTCAGGGAGGACGCCCGATGAGTTTCTGGGAGACCATCACCGGCAACGATCTCACCAGGGAGTGGAAGGCGTTCGAGGTCCGGGCGCAGGCCCTGCCGGCCGATCACCGGGCCGCCTGGGCGCAGATCACGAGCAATCTCTTCGGGTACGGGGATTTCACCGGCCGCAACCTGACCCCGATCGCCGACACCGCCCTGAGCCTGCTGGAGCAGGCCGCCGCCGAGGGCCGGAGCGTCGTGGAGGTCCTCGGCGACGACATCCCCGGCTTCTGCGCGGCGCTGGCCGGCGGTGCGGGCGCCCGTACCTACCGCGACCGGTGGCGGGAGCAGTTGAACAGCACCGTCGCCCGTGAACTCGCCCGGCTGGGAGGCTGACCGTGGGGATCCGCGACATCATCGAGGGCAAGAAGCAGTGGCGGGCGCACATGGCCCGGGTGAAGGCGCTGCCGCCGGATTACCGGATCGTCTACACCGAGATCCAGAAGTACCTGTTCAAGGTCGGCCCGGTCACTCTCGCCGGCGATCAGCTGCTGCCGGGCATCGTCGACTTCTTCGCCGAGGGCGCCGCCGACGGCAAGGGGGTCGTGGAGCTGATCGGCACCGACGTCGCCGCGTTCGCCGACGGCCTGATCAAGGATGCGCCCACCTACGCCGACGTCCACCGGGAGGCCACCACATCGACATGATCGTCGAGCGCGCCGGAAACAGAATATCGGTGATCCCGGAACCGGCTGCGCCCCGTACGGCATGATCTCCCACGGCGGAGCCCACGGGCACAGGGAGATCAGAATGGCAACGACGGACGGCAGCACGACGGCGGTGACCGATCCACGCCCGCGGCCGAAGCGGCGCCGCCGGTGGGTGATCGCCGCTGTCGTGCTCGTCGCCGCGGCCGGCGCCACCTTCGTATGGTGGGGCAACCCTCGGATGGGCGAGGGCAGCGTGATCGGTCCCGGGGAGGGCATGTCGTGGGCCGACGACGGCGTGACGGAGACCCGGATGGTGGTACGGGGCAGGCACGCCGCGACGGTGACCGCCACCTTCAGCGTCCGCAACGACGGTCACCTGCCCTTCACCCTGCACGGCCTCGACGTCGACACGGTCGGATGGCTCTCCGGTCAGCAGGTCACCTTCGTACCGGGCGTCCCCGGCTTCGGCGAGCCGGCGACCGCCCGGAACCAGGTGACGCTCGCCCCCGGCGAGGAGGCGAGCGTCCCCTGGTCGCTGACCATGACGTGCCAGCCGACCATGGCGAAGAGTAGCTTCATGACCATCGATGTCCTCCGGTTCCGGGTGAGCTGGCTGGGCATCGCCACCACCCGTGATCTCCCGCTCGAACGGCCGATCACTTTCACCAGCGACAACGAGGTCCCCGGCCTCCCCGCCTGCTGACCGATCCACCCGTGGCCGACGACGCGGTGCACCGTCCCGAGGCTCCCGGAAGCACGATGCCGCCGGACCTCTCACCGCTCATCGCCACCGGGAAACACCGCCGGGAACTGCCGGTCAGTGTGGTGCCGCGACGGTTCGGTCCGGCCGTACCCGGTCAAGGTTCTCTCGGACGACGGTGAAGCCGGCCGACCGGTACAGCGCGACCGCCGCCTGGTTGTCCGCCGGGGTCACCACGGCGACCGCGCTGGCGCCCCGTCCGGTGAGGGCCGCGCACGCGCCCAGCACCGCGTCCCGGCCGTACCCGTGGCCGCGATGCCGGTCGTGGGTGCCGACCGGCTCGAGCAGCCCGCACCGGCCGGGCCCGGCGAACCAGCCGGTCGCCGCCGCGGCCGGTTCGCCGGCGGGGGTGCGCACCAGCACGTCGACGGCGAGGTCGCCGGCCGGGGACTGTTTCATCGTGTGCCAGCGGTCGACCGTGAACGTGGATCCGGTGAACGCGGCCCGCTGCACCAGCACCCGGTCGGCGACGTCGGCGGCGGTCACCGGCACGGCCCGGCTGGTCACCGGCCGCGGCGCCCAGGACAGCACCACCCACCGCTGGTCGGCGACCGGTTCCCAGCCGGGGATGGACACACCGGCGACGGCGTCCGCGCCGAGGTCCACCGCGTCGGCGGCGAGGGTGGCGAGGTCGGCGCCGGGCGCGGTGGTCACGTGCAGCACGGTCCCGTCGAGGACACCCACCGTCACCGGTACGTCGTCGCAGCTCCACAGCAGCACGCCGGCGTCGTCGAAGCGCAGGTGCCAGCCCACGTCGCCGGGGTGCAGGCCGCCGCCGGGCGCATCGGCGGGGGTCCAGGCCGCCAGGGCCCGCAGCGCCGGGCCGGTCGCGGACGGGGTCAGGTGCCGCCGGGTGATCGCCGCCATGCCCGGCACACTATCGTGCCCATCATGGTGGTGAGTGCCGGTGATGTGGCCGTGTTCGAGCAGTCGCGGGGGCGGCTGGAAGCGATCGCCTACCGGCTGCTGGGGTCGGCCGGTGACGCCGAGGACGCCGTGCAGGACACGTTCCTGCGCTGGCAGGCCGCCGACCGGGAGTCGATCGAGACTCCGGTGGCGTGGCTGACCACGGTGCTGACCAACATCTGCCGTAATCAGCTGACGTCGGCGCGGGCCCGCCGGGAGACGTATGTGGGGCAGTGGCTGCCGGAGCCGCTGCCGGCCGGGGACCGGATGCTGGGCCCGGCGGAGACGGCCGAGCAGCGCGATGCCGTGTCGATGGCGGTGCTGACGGTGCTGGAGCGGCTGTCACCGAACGAGCGGGTGGTGTTCGTGCTGCGGGAGGCGTTCGGCTTCCGGCATGCGGAGATCGCCGCGATGCTGGAGTTGTCCGAGGCGAACTGTCAGCAGATCTACCGGCGGGCCCGGGAGCACGTGTCCGCCGCCGGCCGGGTGCGGGAGTTCCCGGACGCGGCGGCGGCCCGGCGGGTGGCCGAGGAGTTCCTGGCGGCGACGATGAGCGGGCAGGTCGAGCCGTTGGTGCGACTGCTGGCGGCGGACGCGGTGAACATCGCCGACGGTGGCGGCCACTTCCCGGCCCGCCGTACCCCGATGGTCGGCGCGCTGATGATCGCCCGGTTCCTGCGCGGCCTGGTGCAGCCGGGGATGGCCGAGCGGTTCCTGCCGGCCGGCGCCGAGGTCGGCATGCACGCGGCGGTCGTCAACGCCGGTCCCGCCATCGTGATCACGGCAGCCGGCCGGGTCGCCGCGGTGGTGTGCCTGAGTGTGGCCGGGGACGGCCGGATCGCCGCGCTGCACGTGCAGGCGAACCCGGAGAAGCTGGCGCACCTGAACCGGGAGTGGTCCAGGTCATAGCGGCGGCCTGTCAGCAATCACCGGGCTGCCCGGTTCAGGAGGTGTCGCACTTCCCGTACCGGATGAGGAGCCACCCATGACCCACCGCATCGTCGTCCTCGGCGCCGGGTACGCCGGCACGCACGCCGCCGGCCGCCTGGCCCGCCGCCTGCACCCGTCCGGCGCCGAGATCACCCTGGTCAGTGCCGAGCCCGATTTCGTGCAGCGGGTGCGCCTGCATCAGGTCGCCGTGGGGCAGCCGGTGCGCCGCCGCGCGTTGCGTGACGTGTTCGCGGCGACGCACGTGTCGGTACGCACCGAGCACGTCACCGCCGTCGACCCGAACCGCCACACCGTGACCCTGACCAGCGGTGAACTCGGCTACGACACTCTGGTGTACGCGCTCGGCAGCACCGCCACGGTGACCGGCGAAGCCCACCACGTCGCCAGCGAACCGGCCGCGCTGCGGCTGCGCGACCGGCTGCGGGAACTGCCCGCCGGCGGTACGGTGCAGATCGTCGGCGGCGGCCTGACCGGGATCGAGGCGGCCACCGAGATCGCCGAGGCCCGCCCGGACCTGACCGTCACGATCGCCGTGCGCGGCGAGTACGGCGACTGGCTCGGCGCGAAGGCCCGCGAACACCTCCACACGGTCACCGCCCGGCTCGGCATCACCGTCGTCGCCCCCGGCACCACGGCTGCGGACGTGACCGTGTGGGCGACCGGTTTCGGGGTGCACCCGATCGCCGCGGACAGCGGCCTGACGGTCGCCGGCGGCGGCCGGATCGTGGTGGACGCGTCGATGCGGTCGGTGTCGCACCCGGACGTGTACGCCGTCGGTGACGCCGCGATCGCTGACGGTCCCGGCGGCAGACCGCTGCGGATGTCGTGCGCCTCCGGCATTCCGATGGCCTGGCAGGCCGCCGACGCGATCGCCGCCCGGCTGACCGGCGGCGCCGTGCCGAAGAACACGATCCGCTATTTCAGCCAGTGCATCAGCCTGGGTCGCCGCGACGGCATCATCCAGCTCGTCACCGCCGACGACCGGGCGTTGCCGACCGCGCTGACCGGCCGGGTGGCGGCCCGGTTCAAGGAGATGGTGTGCGCGGGCGCGGGCTGGAGCATCGGCCATCCCACGCTGATGCTGCCGGCCGTGCGCAGGCAGGTCACCGCGGCCGCGCCGGTCCCCCGCTGACCTGCCGGCCCGGCGCCGCCGCGAGGGTGATCGCCGAACCTTGCGCCGGGTGCGGGCCTGCCGGAAGACCCGGCGTGACGATCAAGGACACTGCCGGTGTACGGGGCCCGAGCGCGGTGGCCACCGTGCCGGCGGCGCTGGCCGGGGGTCTGTCGGGAGGGCCGCAGCGGCTCGAGCGGGCGGGGCGGCCGGTCGGTCGGTGACGCGGGGGCGTCGTTGCCGTACCTCTCGGACGTCGCCCTGGCCGGCCCGGGAGTCCGAGGCGGGCCGTCTTCCAGGCGTGGTGACGCTGCGCCCGGCCCCGCCGTTGTCCCGGCCGGCCGTCTCCGGTCTCCTGACGGGCCGTTTCCGGGCCGTTGTCCTGACCAGCCCCGCCGGTCTCCTGACCGGCCGCGGGAAAATGTCGGGGGGTGTCTCTAGTGTTCGCGGCATGACGGGGCGGGAACGGGCGGCGCTGCGCCGCTGGCAGCGGATCCGGCACTATGCCGTGCCGGAGTGGATGGTCGCCGAGTGCACGGCGGCGCGGGAGCGTGGTGACTGGCGGCGGGCCTGCGAGGCCGCCGGAGTCGTGGCCGGGTCGGTGAGCCCGGCGTCCTGGTGCGCTGACACGCTGGGCGGGTTCGCCCCGGATCTGCTGCGCTGGCACGCGCCCCGAGCGGGTGGCGGGCACACCACGATCGCCACCGATCTCGATCTCGTGCTGACGCCGGACGCGCCGTTCGGGCCGGACACACCGGTGCTGGCGGTGCGGACCCCGCCGGAGGTGTACGCGCCGCAGCGGATGCGGTTGCGGCCGATCCGGGCCGGCAGTCTGGATCCGTTGCGGACGGTGTGGCTGGCGCCCTACCAGTGGGATGCCCGCCGGGCCGGTGAGGTGCGCGCCGCGGTCGGCGGTGACGGCCGGCGGATCCCGTTCTTCGCGGCGGACGGCGGCCTGCTGCCGGTGGCCGCGCTGGGGTGTGATGACGACGGCCCGGCCCGGGCCGAGCGAGCCTGGCTGACCCGGGCCGCCGGGCCGCAGTCGCGGGGAGAGGCACCGACCGGAGACGGGCGGCCGGCGCCGCGGTGGCGCCGGGCCATCGGGCCGCAGTGGCAGGAGGCAGGACTGCTGCCGGCCGAGGCGCTGACCGGGGACGAGTGGCCGGCGCCGCGGTGGCGGCAGGTCGCCGCGGTCGTCGACCCGTGGCGGCTGACCGCGGAGGCGCGCCGTCTGGCCGCGCTGACCGGCCGCCCGCATTGGATGATGCGGTATCCGCGCGACGGCTCGGCGATCCGTGTGGAGGTCGGCGGTGACACGGTCCGGGCCGTCATCGTGCAGCAGGAGCCTGCTGCCGGGCTGCCGTGGCTGCATCCGGCGCAGGTGGGTTTCTCCGCCGATCTTCAGCTGCTGCGGCACGACATGATCGATTCTGCGGAGTTGCATCCGCTGGTGCGGGCGGCGCTGTTCCCCGCGCGGTGGCCGGCCCGGGCCGGCGAGCGCGAACCCGGGCACCGCCTGCGGGCCGTCGCCCGGCCGGGACCGGCGGAGACGCGGGACGGCGCTCGCCCGGCGCCGACGGACACGCCGGTGGTGCCGGCCCGGCATCAGGACGACCAGTGTGAGGTATGGGCCGGTGCCCGGCCGGCACCGGCGGGGACGCCGGTGGTGCCGGTCCGGTGTCAGGACGACCCGCGTGAGATGCGGGATGACGCCCGGCCGGCGCGGACGGAGGTGCCGGTGGTGCCAGTCCGATGTCAGGACGACCAGGGTGAGGTACGGGCCGGCGCCCGGGTGGCGCCGGCCGGGCATCAGGACGACCGACATGAGGTGCGGGCCGGTGCCCGGCCGGCGCCGGCGGGGACGCCGGTGGTGCCGGTCCGGTGTCAGGACGACCGGCATGGGATGCGGGACGGCGCCCGGGTGGTGCCGGCGGGGACGCGGGTGGTGCTGGTGCGGTGTCAGGACGGCCGGCATGAGGTGCGGGAGCGGGCCGGGTGGCTGTCGCTGGCCGCTCACAGTGACGGCGAGATCGCCCGGGAGCAGGCGATGCGGGCGTTCGGTGGGGCGCCGAGTGGTTGTTTCGCGGCCACGCAGGGCTGGTCGGGGCCGCAGGGACGGTTGCCGCGACGGCTGCGGCAGGCGCGGGCCGATCTGTGGCAGCGGATGCTGCACGGCGGCACCCGGGCGGTGCTGGAGCTGCTCGACGCCGGGATGGATCCGATGATCCGCGACGGCGCGGGCCGGGCCCTGATCCACCGGGTGGGCGCGTTCGGGCCCGGGCTGCTGCCGGCGTTGCTGGCCGCCGGGGCACCGGTCGACGCCCCGGACCGGCAGGGCCGGACCGCGCTGGCGTACGCGGTGGTGGAGGACTGGCCGTTCGAGCTGATCACCGCGTTGATCGAGGCCGGCGCCGATCCGCACGCCGGGGCGGGCGACGTCCTGGATCCGGCGCTGGTGCCGCCGTTGATCGCGTCGGCGCGGGACGGCCGTGGCCTGATCGACCCGGATTCCTACCGGCGGGCCACCCGCAGGACCCGCGCCGTGTCACACATGTGACCCCCACCAATTCATATTTTGCAGATAGGCTTTACAGGGTCTGACGGGAACACGGGGAGTCCATCCATGACGCAGCGGCTGCATCTCGCGCTCGACGTGACCGGCGAGGACGTCGAGGACCGGGTGCTGGCCGCCGAGGCGGCCGGCTTCGCTTTCGTCACCCTGACCGACTCCCCCGTTCCCGCCGGGATCGAGGCCGGGGTGCGGGCGGCGTTCCTGTCCCGGCGTACCTCCCGGATCGGCATCCTGCCGCAACTGCACGCCACCGTGACCGAACCGTTCCATCTGGCCACCCAGCTCGCCTCCCTGGATCACGCGTCGCAAGGCCGGGCCGGGTGGCTGGTCGGCGCGGACAGCAGCCCGGCCGCGTTCGCCTCCGTCGGCGAACCGCCCGTGACGGGCGACGACCTGCGGCGCGAGGTCGACGACGTGATCGACGTGGCCCGCCGGCTGTGGGATTCGTGGGAGGACGACGCGATCATCCGGGACACCGCGACCGGCCGGTTCCTCGACCCGGACCGGGTGCATCACGTGGACTTCACCGGCGCCCGGTTCTCGGTGACCGGCCCGCTGATCACGCCTCGGCCACCGCAGGGGCAGCTGGTCGTGGCCGGCGCGGACACCCTCGCGGTGACCGGCCGGCTCGACATCGCCCTGGTCGCGGCCGAGGGAGCCGACGAGATCGCCGGCCGGGCGGTCCGGGCCCGCGCCGACGGCGCCCGGCTGGTGTTCGCCGACGTCGACGCCCTCGACGTGCGGCTGCTGGACCGGCTGGCGGGAGTGGTGGACGGTGTGCGCCTGCGGGCCGCCGTCACCGGCGCGGACCTGCCCGCCGTGGCGGCCGCGATCGGGCCACCCCCGCCGGCCCGCCGCACCCTGCGGGAGACGCTCGGCCTGCCCCGCCCCGCCAACCGGTACACCCTGTCCCGCCTCGTCGACCAGAACGCGTGAGGAGTGACAGCGGGTTAGACGGCGGCCGGTGCGGTGGTGAGCTGCCAGGCGGCGTATCCGCCGAGCAGGTCGGAGACGTCGGGGTGGCCGGTGGCGCGCAGCAGGCTGGCGGCGACGGAGGAGCGGTAGCCGCCGGCGCAGTGCATGACGACTGGCCGGTCGGTGGGGATCTCGGTGAGGCGGCGGGACAGTTCGGCCAGGGGGATATGCGTCGAGCCGTCGATGGCGCCGTGTTCGCGTTCGCCGGCGGTGCGGACGTCGAGGATCACGGGTGGCTGCGGGCTGTCGAGGGCGGTGCGCAGGTCGTCGGCGGTGACCCGGCTGGCGCGGGTGAGTTCGGATGCCATCTGCGGCAGGGCGGTCTCGGGTTCGTTCAGGTAGCCGAGGACCTGGTCGAAGCCGATGCGGGCGAGGCGGATGACGATCTCTTCGGCACGGTCGGGGTCGGCGACCACGAGCAGCCGGTCGCCGGGCTGGGCGACGGTGCCGGCGGTTTCGGCGAACCGGCCGTCGGCGGGGATGTTCAGCGCCCCCTTGAGGTGTCCGGCGGCGTAGTCGTGCGGGTCGCGGGCGTCGATGACGATGGCGCCGGCGGTGCGGGCGGCCGCGAAGTCGGTGACGGTCAGCGCCTGGGGGCCGGTGGTGTGGTCGAACAGGTTGCGGGCCTGGCGGTTGAGGGCGGCGTCGAAGGCGAAGTAGCCGGGGGCGGCGGGCTGTCCGGCGGTGACCAGGGCGCGGAACTGCTCGACGCTCATCGGGGCGCAGGCGTAGTTGGTGCGGCGCTGTTCGCCGATGGTGGACTGGCGTTCGGTGGACAGGTTCTTGCCGCAGGCGGATCCGGCGCCGTGGGCGGGGAACACTCGTACTTGGCGCTCGGGGACTAACGTTCGGGAGAGTCCCGCTAAGGGTGATCTTGGTCTTTCAGGGAATCGGCGGCGTTGACGCCGGGTGCCCGCGCTGCGCAGCAGGGACCCCAGCTCTGGAGAACCGATCGCCGATCGCCGGTACTTGAGCCGGAGTCCCTGCCGATTTTCGTCAGTTTTCGATGTTGAATGCGTGCCCGCCGCCGTGGTTGGCGTAGCGGTTGCAGTGCCAGCCGGTCGGGCTCTGTGCCGGGCAGCATGCGGAGTGGATGGCCCAACGGTAGGTGTCCTGCAGTTCGTCGTACTTGCTGCGGTGGTGCCAGGCCAGCCAGTACCCCTGGTACGGCTCTCCGCCGGAGCCTTCGCCTTCCACGAACATCTCGCACTCGCCCGGGTGCCCGGCTGCGAGCTCGCACGCGGCGACCTTCACGTTGGGGTATCGGTGCTGGTCGGGGTGGTCGGTGTCCAGGTAGACGCCGTACTTGCCGTTGAGGTCTTTGATCGAGATCCGGACGTACGACTCGCACTGGGCGTGAAAGTCCACGCTGGTCAAATCGGCTCCTCATGCTCGACTGCCCAAGCCACGGTTGCGGCTACGCGGAAAGCACCAGCGTCTACCATGACGCACCTATTCCCGTCAATGAAAATATTCTCGATGTGAGGGAAGGATCAGGCGGCGCGGGTCTGCGCAGCGACGGTCCGGAACGGGTAGGTGTACTCGGCGCCGCAGCCGGCGCACCAGGCGCGGAACAGCGCGCTGGTCGGGGTGTCGGCCTCGGCGGGCTCGACCTCGTACCGGACGCCGTCGATCAGGGCGTAGAGCCGCGGCCAGCGGAAGCGGCAGATGCAGGTTCCGTTCATGCCGGCACCTCGCCGTCGTCGCGGGCCGGGGCGGGGTCCTGGGCTCGCCATTCGCGCGGTTTGGCGCCGGTGGCATCGGCGACCGCGGCGACGTCGCGGTGGCCGTAGGCGGTGCGCACGCCGGAGATGGACATGCCGGCGGCCGCGGCGAGGTCACCGAGAGTGTAGGGGCGGGGCTGGACGAACTCGCGGCCGTACGCGAGCAGCTCGCGGATCAGCTCCTCGGCCTGCTCCTTGGCCCGCCGGGCGTCGCCGAGGGCGGAGATTAGCGGGTCGACCTGGCCCTCCTCCCAGGACAGCCGCAGCATCTCGGTCGTCTGCTCCTGGTCCCGGGCCGCTTGGTCGCGCATTTCGAGGAAGCCGTCGTGCTCTTCCTCGTCGGGTTCGGGCCGCGGGATCGGGTGCATGATCGCGGCCAGGTCGCTGAAGATGTCTCGTCTACTCACGACATACATTTTGCGCACTCATTTGCGATGATCGCAATGCTGTGCGGGAACCGCAAGGTGGAGCGGCTGTCGCAGTGTCCGGGAATCGAATGTTTTCCGGACAAGATCATTTCTAGACGCGAGAGGATCTTCACCGGCCTCGAAAGTGTCCGAGAAACTGTCCGGGAACTGGTCTGTCCGAGAACGCCGGGAGCGGACGATTCTCGTACGTTTGACGGGTGACCGAGACTGCTGCGGACCTCTCCGTCGACGCCGACGTCCTTGAACCGTTCCCCGCCCCGGCCGCAGGCGGCTTCCTGGTCGGCTACGGCCGGGTCTCCACCCGGCAGCAGAACCTCGACCGGCAGATCCGCGCGCTCACCAAGGCCGGCTGCGCGAAGATCTTCACCGACAAGCGCTCCGGCAAGAACACCGACCGGTCCGAGCTCACCGCGTGCCTGGCGTATCTGCGCGAGGGCGACACCCTGGTCGTGCCGAGCCTCGACCGGCTTGCCCGCTCGCTGCAAGACCTGATCACCCTGACCGTCGAGCTGCGCCGGCGCGGCATCGGCTTCAAGAGCCTGCACGAAGCCCTCGACACCACCACCCCGGGTGGCCGGCTCGTCTTCCACGTCTTCGCCGCGCTGGCCGAGTTCATCCGCGAGCTGATCATCGAGAACACCCGCGACGGCGTCGCTGCGGCCAAGGCCCGCGGCCAGCGTCTCGGCCGACCGCCGGCGATGACCCCGGAGCAGATCGATCACGCCCTTGCCCTGCTGACGCAGCCGAAGGCCAGCGTCAAGGCGATCGCCACCCTGCTAGGGGTATCCCGCTCCACCCTCTACACCCACGTGCCGCAGCTCGCCGCGATCCGCGCGAAAGCCCGCACCGACACCGCCACGGTGGTGCCCGCGCCGCGACCGCCGATCACCCGCGATCCCGGCGCCTGGTGGGAGCACAGCGACTTCACCCTCGACCACACCAGCACCGGCTGGCAGCTGACCCACCCGCGCTACCCGGCCGGGCCCGACGAGGTCATCCCCGTCGATGATTACCCGCCCGGATCGGTCCGGCTGCGCCGCACGATCCTGGCCGCCCAGACGGCGGCCGCGACCGCAATCACCGATCTGACCGGCCGAGCCGTCGACGTCTGGGAAGAGGACGAGGACGGCGCCGCCGATCCGTACTGGACCGCCCTACTGGTTCAGGACGCAGCCCATGACGGTCAGCCAGCGCTCGACGCTGCCGGGCCCGCTGCCGCTGGAGAAGTACGACAAGCTCCTCATCGCCGCGCCGGAGAGCTGACCGGCGACTGATAGAACGGTTGACGATATATAACGGCCGCCGTAGTTTACTCGCCTATGCAGGAACCTACCTTTCTGATTCTCACCGCGCTTGCGGCACAACCACGGCACGGCTACGGCGTCGTGCAAGCCGTCGACGACCTCTCCGGGGGCGAGGTCAAGTTGCGGCCCGGCACTCTCTACGGCGCGCTGGACAGGCTCGCCGAGCAGGGCCTGATCCAGGTGGACCGGGAGGAGGCGGTCGAGGGGCGGCTGCGCCGCTACTACCGGCTCAGTGACAGCGGTGCGGCGGCCCTGCTGGGCGAGGTCGAGCGGCTCCGGCGCCGGACCGAAGCGGCCGAAGCCCAGCTACGCGGGCGCGGCATCGTTCCCGGCCTGCCGCGTACGGCACTCGCGGGGGGTGCCGCGTGACCGGGGCGCACTGGCCGGTCGCCGACGAGCGACTGGAACGGCACTACCGGCGCCTGCTCCTCGCGTACCCGAGAAGTTATCGGCGCCAGCACGGCACCGAGATCGTGACCACCCTCTTGGAGATGGCCGAGCCCGGCCGCCGCCGACCGGCGGCGGGCGAGGCCTGGCATCTGCTCGCCAGCGGTGTGCAGCAACGCTTCCGGGTACCCCGCCGGTCATTGGCGGTGCTCGCCGCAGTGCTGGTCGCGGTGACGCTGGGTGCGTTCGGCGCGGCCGCCGGGAGCTGGGCCGGGGAGCGTACGTTCGCCGAGCTGCCCTCCGAGACCGCCGCGAACGAGCTCGTCGCGATCGCCGTGGAGAACCCGGACGAGTCCGGGGTGGGCCACCCGCGCGAGACGATCCAGCCGAACCAGTGGAACGAGCCCGGGCTTGCGGGCCGCGTCCACCTGACCGCGCTGCTGGAGCAGACGCAGCCGGGACCCACGCCGATGTGGACCGTCGAGCAGACCCGTGACCGCCTGGCCGCCGCCGGCTGGACCATCACCGAGTTCACGGTCCGGCCGCTGAACCCGGAGCCGCCGGAAGTGCTCGCGGCGCGGGGCACGCACGCCCGGTACGAGCACCTGCGGCGGGCCGCGAGGCTGACCGCCGAGCGGGACGGCCTAGTCCTGTACGGGCAGGTGACCGACGCCATCGGTCCCCCAACGCTCGACAACCTTCCGCCCGGCGTGACCATGTACAACGGTGTCCTCGAAGCCGCCGTCTTCGCCCGGCGCACCGGGGAGTACCTGCCGCTGACCGTGGCCGGGGGCGTGCTGGCCGGGTGGCTGCTGGTCGCCGGTCTCACATACCGGACGAGGGGGTCACGGAGTCGCCACCGGACCGCAGCGGTCCTCACCGGCCTGGCCTTGGCCGTCGCAAGCCTGCCGGTGTATGTGGTCCTGGTGAATGCCGCCCTGCTCGTCTGGCACGCCGGCGACAGGTCGCAGCCGGTCCGCACCCTTTACGACCAGCTTCTGCCGGGCGATTCCCTGGGGGTTGGCCCGCCCTGGCTGATGGTTGCGTGTGTCGTATCGGCGGCCGTAGCCGCCACCGCGGCGGTCTTCGTCGCCTCGACCGGCTTGGGCCGGCGAGACGCCGCGGTGCAGCCGGGCTGACCGGCACGGGCACCGGGACACCGGTGCCCGCAACCACGCCGCTCCGGCGAGGGGTCTCGTTTTACCTCGATGCCTACTCCGGCCGAGACTGCGATGTCACCCGATGGGCCCGGGCGCCACGTCCATGATCGACAGAACGGGCCCTGATCTGCACAGTCAGAAATGCGTGAGATCCGTGCCAGACCGGCGGGATTCGATCAAAGGGTGTCTTCATGCGACCTCGGCGCTGCGGGGCCTTTGGGCGCTCCCTCAGCATCATGGCGGTTCCGCACGAATTTCATGATCAACATGCTTACCGCGACGATGGCCGCGACGATGGCAAGACCGAAGAGGATTACGACGATGACGGTTGCAGTCATAATTTACTCCTGGATGTGAACTAGTTGAGGCCCGGAATTTTATCGCCGAGTATCCACCTTCGTCTTAGCCTAGATGATTTGAGGGTCGCGGTGGCGGTCGCGTCCCGGCTGCCTTGAGGCGTGATGGTCGCCGCCAAGGGCCACCCTCTCCGCAGCGACCCAAAGATTCTTCAACCATGATATAGGCTGCACGAAAGGGCCTCCCCGTAGAGAAATGTAAGGCGATTCGCATTGCCCACTCTCTCTACTGGAGAGGCATCTCCGTTTACCTACCCGCTGGCAAGTTCCACAACTTGATACCTCAGTTAGTTGTGGTAGGTGAACGCACCCGAAGAAAGATTGGTCCTCGCGCCCATGTATGCGGTGATCTGGACGGGACTGCCATCCCAGGCCACCGTGGTTTCAGCCGCGAAGCGGACGTCGGAAGAGTTGATTCGATACACCCTCTGGTTAGCCATGCTGCAGAGGATGCAGTGGCCGCCGCGGCTGTTCGGATCAAAGCTCGTGATCGTGGCGCTGGTGCCGAACGTCTTGCGCCAGTTGAACCGGAAGTACATTCGCATAATGCCGAGGTTCACGTCGGCCAGGCAGTTGGAGTAGGTCGCGCTGTAGGCGGTGCTACTTGTGGCGCATCCCGAGACCGACTGCGCGGACACCCCGCCTTGGCCCTCGGGCTGCGGGATCTGCGTCCCCGACACGGCAATCGAGCCGTCGGCGTAGGTGCTGACGGTCTCCTTCATGCCCCCGCTGACCTGGACCCGTTCGCTGACAGGCTTCGTATTCGCGGTCAGGGACAGCCAGCGGTCGGCGGAGTCCATCTTGGCGATGAGGGAGTCCTGGACGGCGTCGCTCACCTCGTACTGGTCGAAGAAGGCGCGGAGCTGCACTTCGGCAACCGGGTCAACGCTTGAGGGTGCTGCCAGCGCCGGCGAGGACAGAGATCCCGCGGCAACGGTGGCGGCGATGATGCAACCCACGAGTCTTGCGATCTTCAAGGTGGCCCCTTTGGTTGGATGTGCGCAGGGGCCCAGGCCAGGACAGCGGTCGCCGCCCCTGGGTCGTCGTCGATGAGAACCGGCCCCCGTGCCGATTAATCGATCTAAATCTATGAACTTAGATATGTCAATGGAACGAGTTTGAATATCCGCGCAGATCATTGCGGGCGTTTACCCCTAGGCCTCCCCGTAGTTTCCAGCGTAAAAACAACGATTCTCTTGATCTTGATGGGAGGGGGCGGGTTGTAACACTGCCCGCATAGGGTTCCGTCGTTTCGATGCTGATCGATCGACGTTGGAGGCCTGCGCGGTGGCGACTCGTGATGTGTTCTCTGATGAGGAGTTGCGGCAGCTTCGGGAGTTCCCGGAGATCGACCGTGCGGAGCTGATCCGATATTTCACGCTGGCTTCGCCGGATGAGATGTTCGTGCGCAAGTTCCGAGGTCAGGGCAATGTTCTGGGCGCCGCGGTTCAGTTGAGCACCCTGGGGTGGCTGGGGTTCGTACCGGATGAGGTGGCCTCGGCTCCGGTGGCGGCGGTGACCCGGTTGTCGGAGCGGCTCGGGATCACGGCGGGGTTGTTGGACGGTTACGGGGTTCGGGAGCAGACCCGGACGGATCATCTGCGGGAGATCGCCCGGTACGCGGGGTGGCGTCCGGCGGATGAGGTGCAGTGGAAGCAGTTGCAGGAGTTCCTGTTCTCCCGGGCGATGGAGCATGACTCGCCGCGGTTGTTGTTCCGGCTGGCGTGTGAGTATCTGGCGTCGGTGCGGGTGATCCGTCCGGGTGTGGTGAACGTGCTCGAGCGGGTGGCCACGGCCCGGGACCGGGCCCTGGCGGAGACGTGGACGCGGGTGGAGCACCTGTTGCAGTCAGAGCAGCGGCGTGCGGAGCTTGACGCGTTGCTGGTGGTGGACCCGTACCGGGGCCGCACTCCGCTGGCCTGGTTGGGGACCGGGCCGACGCAGGCCAGCCCGGCGGCGGTCAAGGGTGAGCTGGAGAAGCTGGCGTATCTGCGGCGGCTGGACGCGCACACCCTGGACTTGTCGGCGCTGCCGGCGGAGCGCCGCCGGTTTCTGGCAGGGGTGGGCCGGCGGTTGACAGGGCAGGCGTTGCAGCGCCGGGAGCCGCAGCGCCGGTATCCGATCCTGTTGACGCTGATCGCGCAGTCCGCCGTGGACGTGCTGGATGAGACGTTGCTGCTGTTCGATCAGGCGGTGTCGGCACGCGAGACGGTGGCCCGGGCGAAGATGAACGAGGCCCTGGCGGAGCGGGCGAAGGGCGGCGAGAACCGGCAGCAACTGCTCGACGACATCCTGACGATCGTGCTGGACCCGGCCGTGGGTGACGACGCGGTGGGTTCGTTGCTGCGCGAGCGGATCGGTTTGGACCGGATGCGCGCGGCATGGGGCGCCCGCCAGCAGCGGCTGCCCCGCGACCACGGCCATTTGAGCATGCTGGACGCCTCGATGCCGTATCTGCGCCAGTTCGCGCCGGACGTCCTCGCGGCGGTGCGGTTCGCCGGCGGGGTCGGCACAGACGAGTTGCTGCGGGCGGTGTCGATCCTGGCCGAGCTGTACGCCACCGGAGCGCGCAAGGTCCCCTCGTCCGCGCCGGTGGGGTTCGTGCCGGCGAAGTGGGCCGGCTACCTCGTGACGGCGGCCGACGCCGGCGACACCACCGCGTATCGACACTACTGGGAGTTGTGCGTGCTGCTCGGGCTGCGCGACGGGCTGCGTTCCGGTGATGTGTTCGTGCCGGGCTCGCGCCGGTATGCCGATCCGGCGTCGTTCCTGCTCACGCCTGAGCAGTGGGAGCCGCAGCGGGCGGAGTTCTGTGCTCTGGTCGGTAAACCGATGGCGGCGGCCGACGCCCTGGCCCTGGCTGACGACGAGTTGCACACCGCCTTGGCGGATGTGGAGGCGCTGCTTTCGGCCGGTGGTGACACCGGGCAGATCCGGCTGACCGGCGACGGAGAGCTGATCATTCCGCAGTTGTCGGCCGAGGACATCCCGGCCGAGGCTGACCTGTTGCGTGACGAGATGACCGGGATGCTGCCGAAGGTGCCGTTCGCGTCGGTGCTGGTCGAAGTCGATGCCCGGACCGGGTTCCTCGATCACCTGGTGCACGCCGGTGGGAAGGTGAGCCGGCCAGCGGAGCTGAAACGCAACCTGATCTACGTCATTGTGGCCGAGGCGACGAACATGGGCTTGACCGCGATGGCACAGTCCTGCGGCGTGCCCTACGACGTGCTCGCGTGGACGGCGGAATGGTACTTCCGGCCGGAAACCCTGGAAGCGGCGAACGCGGCGATCGTCAACTACCACCACCGACTGCCGCTGACGAGCGCGTTCGGGCCGGGCACCCTGTCATCCTCGGACGGGCAGCGGTTCCCGACCAAGGGCAAGTCCATCACGGCGCGGGCGATGTCGCGGTACTTCGCCCGCGGCCAGGGCGTGTCGGTGTACACCCACGTCTCGGATCAGCACTCCACCATCGATACGAAGGTGATCGTGGCGACCGCCCCGGAGGGCCACTACGTCCTCGACGGGCACCTCGGCAACGCCACCGATCTGCCGGTCGTGGAACACGCGACGGATACCCACGGGGCGTCGCTGGCGAATTTTGCGCTGTTCGACCTGGTCGGGCGGCAGCTGTCTCCGCGGATCCGGGACCTGGGAAAGATAACCCTCTACCGCACCGGGGCTAAGGCCGACTTCGTCGCCCGGTACCCGCACGCCGGCCCGCTGCTGACCCGGCGGTTGAACACGGAGCTGATCACCGCGACGTGGGACGACCTGCTGCGGGTCGCCGCGAGCGTGAAGTACGGGCACGCCACCGCCGCGCTGGTGGTGGGCAAGCTGTGCTCGTCCAAGCGGCAGCAGAACGCGCTGACCAGTGCGATCAAGGAGTATGGGGCGTTGCGTCGGACGGTCTACGCCGCCCGGTACCTCGCGGATCCGGCGTATCGGCGCCGGATCGCCCGGCAGCTCAACAAGGGTGAGAACCTGCACGCCCTGCGCCGGGAACTGGCCTACGCCGGCGAAGGAGCGCTGCGCCGCCGGCACCACGAGCAGCAGTCGGAACAGATGTGGTGCCTGACGGTGGCGACCAACGCCATCGTCACCTGGACCAGTGAGTATTACGGTCTCGCGGTGGCCGCTCTGCGCCGCGGTGGGCGGCCGGTCGATGAGGACCTGTTGGCGCACGTGTGGCCCAGCCATCACGCCAACGTCCACTTCTACGGCACCCATTCGGTCGACATCGATGGTGAACTGGCCCAGCTCGACGCCGACGGGTACCGGCCTCTACTGCTGCCGGCGTACTGCGGCGAGCACGGCTGACGCGTTCGTCGTCGTACTGGCACCGACGTACGTGAGGCCCGCCCTGCCGTCTGTGTGGTGGCTAACACGCCGCTACACCATCGTCTGCCGCCACTGCAGGCCCGGGCAGCGGTCTCGATCAGGCGTCGGCCGCCGATCCGGGGGGCGCGGGCGGTGTGTCGGGCCGTACCCATCGGTTTTGCTTGGTCGCTAAACCACCTACCGGAGAACTCGCTTGCTATCGATCAACGACGCGCGTGACTTCCACCGCTGCCGATACCGACTTCGATACAAGCTCTGGGTGCAGGGATACCCGATCTCTGCAAACCTCGTATCCGCCGTCATCGGGTTGTGCGCGGTGACGTTCGTGGTGGGCGTGTCCTGGACCGCAACCATGCCGGCCGGCGCGCCGGACATCAGCCGACGTTTCCGCACACCGGCCCACTGCGAGATTCTGCCTGCGTGTCAGAGCGCGACGTGGCCGCGTTTCTCCGTGTCCGATTCGGTGACGACGAGTTCGTCGGGCCGGGCGGGGTCACCAACGACCGTCATAGTGCCGCCGGTGTGACGAGGCACGTGCTGGTGCCGTGTGCCACGATCCGGTCCTCGTTGTCGCGCACAGTACCCTCCACCGTGACGATCTGGCGGCCGAGATGGATCACTTTGCCCACGGCGACCAGGCGTCGCCCATCAACCGGCACCGTACGCACGAAGTTGACTTTGATCTCGAGAGCGGTGCATGTTAGACCCGCGGCCAAGGCGCTCTGCGCCGCGCAGCCCATGGCCGAGTCCAGCAACGTGGCGTAGAGGCCGCCGTGCAGCGTCCTGTTGTAGTTCGCGAACCGCGGCTCGGCGTCGAGTTCGAAGACCACCGAGCCCTCCTCGATCGAGACGACGCGGATATTGAGCAGATCACCGATGTGCGCCGGCCGGTCCTGCGCATGAACATGGGCGCGCAGCAACTCCACGCCGGATAGGGCCGCTCGATCGCTGCCCTCGTCCCCGTTACCCGTCACGGCTGAAGCTGCCCGGCACGGCCGCGGCGCGGCTTGCCCGACAGGGTCTTCGGCACCTGACCGGGCGGGAGGATCGACGCCTGCCGGGGTGTGACGCCCCGTTCGATCTCGGTGGGATGGATGTTGCGGCCCGACACGACAATCACGTCCTTCTCTCGGCCAGAGATTACCTGCTGGCCGTCCTCGGTTCGGTATCCCAGGCCACCGGTACGAGCGCCGTCCTGATCGTACGACGGGGCATTCTGCGCATTGATACAGGTCTTTGTCACCGCGGTGAGCCGGCTCGCCGAGCCCGCGGTCCGGCCCAGGCCCTCCGGAGCGGCGTCATGCGTAGCGCGGGACGTACTCCTGCCCCGAGATCGCGGCGATCGCCGCGGTGACCGTGTCGGTGGCGGCCCGCCGGGCCCGGGCGTTGCTCGGGTCGGTGCCGTGAACGCTCAGGTCGACCGGCTTTCCGAAGATGACCTTGACCTTCGCTGGGCGTGGCACCGTCCGACCCGGGGGCAGCACTTTTCCGGTTCCCACCATCGCCACGGGGACCACCGCGGCGCCGGAGTTGAGCGCCAGCCAGGCCGCCCCGGTGCGACCGCGGTACAGGCGCCCGTCCAGCGACCGTGTCCCTTCCGGGTAGATGCAGAACACGCCGCCGCTCTCCAGCACCCGCAGGCACGGCTCGAGAGCGGCCACAGCCGCCCGCTGGTTGTTCCGGTCCACCGGGACCTGGCCACTGCTGGACATGAACCAGGAGGTGAACCGGTACAGCGGATGCCGCCCGGTGAAGTACTCGGCCTTGGCCATGAATGTGACCGGCCGTGACATGGCCAGCGGCAAGAACGTGGAATCGACGATCGAGAGGTGATTCGAGGCGAGTAGTACCGGGCCGTTCGCCGGAACGTTCTCCTGCCCGTGCACCTCCAGCCGCACCGCGGCCCGCAGGACTGGCCCCATGGCCGACTTGATGAAGTCATACAACATCGTTCGTCTCCAGATCAGAGCAGCACCACCGTGGGCTCGGCGCGCCGAACGCGGCAATGACTTCCCGGCGGCAGGCCGGCCCGCGGAGACGCCGGGCGGCGAAACGTGCGTTCTCAGGGACAGTGGATGACTGGGCCGGCGTAGGCCAGGCCACCGCCGAAAGCGAACAGCAGGACCGGCCCGCCTGCCGGGATCTGTCCCCGCATGACCATCTTGGACAGGGCGATCGGCACACTGGCTGCCGACGTGTTGCCGGAATCGACCACGTCTCGCGCGATGACCGCGTTGCCGGCACCGATCCGCTTCGCCAAGGGCGCGATGATCCTCAAGTTGGCCTGGTGCAGCACGATGGCGGCCAGCTCGTCGGGGGTGATGCCGGCTCGCTCGCAGACAGTGCGCGCAACCGCGGGAAGCGAGGTTGTCGCCCAGCGGAAGACGCTCTGACCGTCCTGCGCGAATTTTCCGTCGACACCCTTGATACGCACGGCGCTCGACATCCCCGGCACCGAACCCCAGACAACCGGGCCGACCTGCGCCTCCTCCGAGGCGACCAGCACCGCCGCGCCAGCTCCATCGCCGATCAGCACGCACGTGGTGCGGTCGGTCCAGTCAGTGAAGTCGGACAACTTCTCCACGCCGATCACCAGGGCGGTCCTCGCCGCGCACGTGCAGTTCCGGTAGCGCTCGTTCCAGCCATTTCGGCATCCACCAACTGCCCATGCCCAGCAGGTACATGACAGCCGGGACGAGGAGCATACGAACCACTGTGGCATCGAGCAGGACAATGGACCGTTTGCCGGAAGCGTGCGCCGCGCATACGTGGGCTCACGTGGTTGGCGGGGGTGTGGAGAAAGCTAGGTGCATTGGTCAGCGTTACAAAAAATCTTGGCGCAGGTCGGCCCTCAACACGTCTTGGGCTGATGGAGGCGGGGATCAGTCACTGCCATGGTGGGCGTGAGCATCTTTCAGGTCTCGGCTCACTTGTTCTTCGCGCCCTGGCCGTACGGCGAGGAACTGCCCCATCATGCCGCGGTCTTCGTGGAACAGCACGTGGCAGTGGAACATGTACGGGAACCGCTCGCTGGCGTGTTTTGGAGCGTGGACTGCGATCCGCGTTCGCCCGCCGGGCCGAAGGAACACGGTGTCCTTGGGGCCGCTGTCCCAGGGCTGCGGTGGCCTGCCGTCGACATCCATGACTGTGATCGCGGTGCCGTGCAGGTGAAGGCTGTGAGGCATCTCGTCGGTGGTCACGTTCCATATCTCGGTGGTGCCGGCGGTCAGCACCTCGTCGACCCGGGACATGTTCATGGTCTTGTTGTTGATGTAGGACTGCCCGGCGAGATGCATCGTCCTGGTACGCGCGCCGGCCGGCGGGTCGGGCAGGGACGAGCCGGCCAGTCGAGCGGGCACCGCCGGGCTGGGTTCCAACCGGTCGCCGGCCGCGATGCGCAGCAGGTCGAGGGTGTCATCGCCGCCGGCGATCCGATTGCCGGGGAAGGGGGTGCCGAGGTCGAAGGGGAAGCTGCGCAGTACGACTGAGTCTTCCGGCTTGACGTCGACCACGATCTCCACCCGTTCTCCGGGCGATACCGGCAGACGAGTCCTCGGTGCCGGCTTCTCCAGCAGGCCGTTGTCCACGCCGATCAGGTCGAACCGGCGGCCGTCGGCGAATCCGAGGTGGTACGTCCGGCCGTTGGAGCCGTTGAGTACCCGCATCCGCACTTTCGTCGTGGTGGCGGCGAACATCGGCTGGTACGTGCCGTTGACGAAGATCTTGTCGCCGACTAGACCGACTGGGCCGCCGGCGAGCACCTTGCCGGTCAGGATCGGCGGGCCCTGCAACTCGCCGTCGTCATTCATCCGCTTGTCCTGCAATATCAGCGGGATGTCGTCGACGCCGTACCTTTGGGGAAGCGTCAGCCGTTCCGATTCCTCGTCGTCCAGTAGCCACATTCCCGCCAGCCCACGGTAGACGTGCTTCTCGGTCCGGCCGTCGAGGTGCGGGTGATACCAGAGTGTCGACGCAGGCTGATCAATCTCCCACGACGGTGACCACGTCTTTCCGGGCTGGACCGTCTGATGAGGGCCGCCATCCATCTCTGGTGGCAGGTGCATGCCGTGCCAGTGCAGCGTCGTAGTTTCGGGCAAGGCATTGGTGACGTCGACGGCGACCTTGTCGCCGCGCTTTGCGCGCAGGGTGGGACCAAGGTGGCTGCCGTTGATTCCCCAGGTGTCGGTCTTCTCGCCGGGCAGCAGCTCGGTGCGGCCGGTCCGCATCTCGAGCCTGAATCGCTTGGTGCCGTCAGCCTCGGCGGTCGGCATGAGTAATGGCGGGATAGCGAGAGGGCGGGTGTAGTCAGCGCCATCCGTCTTGGCGATCTCGGCGTCGGAATAGGCCATGAAGAGTGCGGCGCCGGATCCCAGGACGGTCACCGCAACCACGCCTGCGATCACAGTCAGGACGGGGCGGCGGCGTAACATCGAGCTTCGCAACAACGTTTCCTTCCGGTTGTTGAGACGCCAATCCGATCGGTGGCGAGGCGGATGAAACGCAGGCGACCTGGTCAGGTTGTGTGATCGGGGCGGAAGCGCCGGTCCATGTGAAACGAGATGCGTTCCATGAGAGGGCTGCGTTTGGTGTTGTGGAAGGCGACGCACTCCCAGCCATCGGGACCGCGATGGAAGGTGAAGGACTGCACTTTTCCGCGCCCCGCGCGGGGCGGGCGCTTGGCGGCGTCACCGGTGGTGAGGACGGTGGCGGTGTCCGGGCCGTGGAACCGCACGTCGAGCACGGTCAGGAACGTCGTGGTGCCCTTGGCGAACTTCGTGAACAGAGCCTCGTGGCTGCGCTCGATGTCGGCCCGGCCGACATAGACGGTGCCGACGAAGATCACGTACACCGCGTCGGCACTGAAGCATCGGGCGTACGCAGCGGCGTCACCGCGGTCCCAGGTGTCTTTGAGCTGTGCCAGGACATACTTGATGGCGTTCCAGTCGTCGGCGCGGTCAGTCGGAACTCGACCACCGAGTAGCTGCACTGGTAAAGTATCTGCATGCATGCAGATACTTTAGGTGAGCCGGGGGCGCCGCGCAACACGCCCGAGTCGATCTACCGCGAGTACCTGGCAGCGCTCGTGCTGTTCCACCAGTCAGCCGCGCAGGCGGTGGGGCTCGGCCCGACCGACTACCAGGCCCTCAATCTGCTGGAACTACGTGGCCCGCAGACCCCGGGCGCCCTGGCGACGGGCCTCGGCCTGACCACCGGCGCGACGACACGGTTGGTGGACCGCCTGGTGTCAGCCGGCTACGTGGAGCGCACCATGAACACCAGTGACCGCCGCAAGATCACCGTCGCTGCGGTCGCCACCCCACCCGCCCTTACCGGGCTGCTCGCGGGAGTGCGTGCCAGCATCGGCGCCTACGTCAGCGGTCTCGACCGGAATCAGCAGGCAGTGCTGCAGGGTTACTGGCAGGCCGCTACGACCGGATACGCCGATGCGGTGGCCGATCTGGCCGCCCGGCGGCACTGACGAGGCGAGAGAACATGCCCAACCCGTCGGTCCTGTTAGAACCGCAACCGGCCGCCGCCGCGCGGCTACTCAATTTGGCGCCTTGCAGACGACCGAACCCGGGGGTATTGGTAAGAGCCACGACACCCGGGCCAAAGATGATCTAGACCTCCCATGAGTACACGGCCCAAAACCAACGACAACGCCGGTCAGGGCCGCTGTGGAGTGCGGCATCAACCGACTCAAACGCCACCGCGCGGTCGCTACCAGGTTCGAGAAGCTGGCCGTGCGCTACGCGGCAACCGTGACCATCGCCGCGACCAACGAGTGGCTATGACTTCGATACACGCCCTAAGGCCGACCCCTGCCGGCCGTGCGTGCAGCGCCCGTCAGGGGGTGCTGGCTCGGCACCGGGGCAGGCGTCGCCGCTGCCGGAGATTCTTCTTGCCCGGTCGGGTGATAGCTGTTTCATAGGTGGTCACCTGTGAAACGGCCCACCGGACGCCGATCGCGAAGGACATCCTCTGTTTCATAGGTTGTTGCAACCGGCATATCCTCTGAAACGCACATATGAAACACTCGGCGGATGAACGATGACGATTTCCGGCGCGTGGAAGCACACGACTGCCCGATGTCCGCCTGCGCCGCCCCCGCCGGGTCACCGTGCCGCACCGGCAAAGGCAAAGTGGCCGTGCAGTACCACACCGCCCGCTTCCGGCTCGTTCCCCAACTCGCCAAAACCCTCAGCGCGCCGACCCCCGCCGTCCGTAAACCAGGGTCGGTGTGGATCGAGCTGCCTCGCCCCGCCAGCCGCGGCGCCGAGCCGGCCGGGCACGCCCGGATCGGCTACGCCCGAGCCTCTACAGTCCGGCAATCCCTGGACACCCAACTTGACTCCCTGAAGTCCGCCGGCGTCACCCGCGTCTTCTCCGAGAAAATCTCCACCCGCGCCACCACGCGGCCCGAACTCGACAAGGCGATCACCCTCGCCCGGGAGATGCGGGCCTCCGGCGTCGCCGTCACCCTCGTCGTCCACGAGCACAAGCGCCTGGGCCGCGGCCTGGAGCTGGCCGCGTTGGCCGAACAGCTGAAAGCATCCGACATCGGCCTGCAGTTCCTGACCGGCGAGCTTCAAGGCTCACATGATCCGGCCGGGGTGGTCTTCACCGTCCTGGCCGCCCTGTCCGGGATGGAGCGCGAGTACATCCGCGACCGCACCCTGGAAGGCCACGAGTCCGCCCGCAGCCGGGGCAAGAGCATCGGCGGAGCCGGCGTCACCGACGATCACATGCTGTCCATGGCACTGCACCTACGCGGCCAGGAGCTGAGCCTGCGCGACATCGCCGCACGGCTCGTCATCACCAAGGGAAAGAAGAAAGGACAACACCCGTCTCCCGCGACGGTCCTGCGCCTGCTGCGCGAACACGACGAAGCGAGCGCCCCAGTGGCGGACGGTTCCGACATCATCCGTCCCCGGCCGGCCCGAGTGCTTCAGGCCACCGACGAAGCTCAGCGCGACCGGGTCCAGGCGTCCCCGCATTCACGCTGAGCTCGGCAATCGTTGTTTTTGCGCTGGAAACTACGGGGAGGCCCCTAGGCTCACGGAAATTCCGGTGCCACGTTTTGGTGAGCTACGGTGATCTAAAACAGTCAGCGCTGAAGCCAATCTGGCCAATCCCGCGGGGCTCCAGCACTCGGCTCCGGAACTGTTGATCAAGCCAGGCTTAACCCTCGTCCTGCCGGCCCCAGCGCGAGCGGCTCGATGGCCACCTCGTCGAGCGGATCGTCCAGGAACGTCCCCAGGAACCGCACCGTGGTCAACTGCAGCGCGAACCCCAACCGGTTGGCCGCCCCACGCCGGCCCCCGGACCAGCGTCAGATCGACGTCGTCCAGCAGGAAGAACCGTTCCAGATCCTCAAGTACGGGCACTTAGGGGAACGAGTTGTCAGGATGATCGGCTCAGGACGAACGTCGCCGAGATCCCACCCTGTCAGTCCTGTTCGGCGGGATCGCTCTGGTCGGGATCGCGCAGCGGGCGCCAGGTGCCCCCCAGGTCGGGCAGCCGGAACGAATAGTGGCCGTGAACGTTGATGTGCCGTCGTGTGTACGCCGACAGCCGGGCCACATCGTCATAGAGGACCGGGTAACCCTGTCCGCGCAGGTCGGTCAAAGCCCGGTCCAGGTAGGCGGTGTTCCACAGCGTCACGCAGTTCAGGACGAGGCCGAGCGCGCCGAGCTGGTTCTCCTGGCCGTCGCGGTAGGCGCGGTGCAGTTCGCCTTTGCGGCCGTGGAACAGGTGCCGGGCGAGGTCGTGGCGGCCCTCGTTGAGGTTGCGCATTCCCTTCATCTCGCGGCGGTAGGCGGGGTCGTCGACGAGGGTGAGTACGTGCCGGGTCTTGAAGATCCGCCCGTACATGCCGAACGCCTCGCCGAGCTGGGTGGGCCGGCCGTCGCGTTGCAGCATCCGGATCACGTCGTGTGCCGACACGGTGCGGGTGTGGATCGAGCAGATCACGCGCAGGATGTCCGGCCAGTGCCGGGTGATCTTCTCCAGGTCGATCTGCCCGCGGGCGGCCCTGTTCAGCAAGGCGTAGTCGGCGCCCCGGTTGATGCGCCACAGTTTCGTGTCCGGCAGGTCGGCCAGCACCGGACGGTAGTCGAACCCGAGCAGCGTGACGATGGCGAACACGATGTCGGAGTTTATGTGGACAAGTCAAGGGCGCGAGGAGGGTCCCACCGGGAGCGCTCGCCCCCCGCTCCGCTCTCGTTCTCGATCACGCTTCATTACGGCAGCAAAGATGGACGGCGAGCCCGAGGAGTGCACGGATCTTGCCGTTGCGCGGATCCCCCGAGGCCCTTCTCGGGTGCCGTACGGTGACGCCGGAGTTCATCGGCCTGAGAGGTGAGCGGTGGCGTGGTTGGAGCGTTTCGAACCGTTAGCAGCGGCGGCTGGGCCGTTCGATCGGTGGCTGACGCCTCGGCGCGAGATGTCGTGGCAGCCCAGTGCGGTTCCGATTGACGGGCCGGTGGCGAAACTCGGTGGGCAGCCCTCCTGGGTCGAGGAGCCGTTCTGGCCGGTGTCGCGGAGTTCCGGGGAGCCGATGACGTTCATCGGGCAGTTTCCCTTGCCCGGATCGGGTATCGCGATGGCATACCTGTTCGTCAGCGACGAGGACGGCACCTTCGATCTGGAAGGAGGGGAGAACGCGTTGCTGATTCAGCCGGGTGGGCATGTGCCGTCGTTCGTGAGAGCCTGTTCCTGAACCTCTGATCATGCCCTGACCAGCATCTTTGGCCTGAAATGGCTGCTCGTCGTGTTGACGGGGTGATCGGTGTGCGGTTCTACCCTTGGCGGAATGAGTGGCGGGCGTCTACTTCCGGTGGCGAAGGGCTCGGGGCGCAAGCCCGAGCCGGGGCCGCGGCGGTGTAGCGGTTGTGACGGCGTGCTGCCGAAGGACGCGAGCAGGGCTCGGGTGTTCTGCTCGGATGCGTGCCGGGCCCGGCAGTGGCGGCAGCTGCGGCGTACGCGTGCCCGGGCGGCGCTGGTGGTGAATGCGGCAGCGCCGCGTCGTGCGTGCCCGGTGTGCGGCACGAGCTGGGTGGTCGGGCTGTCCAGCCGGCCGGGGATGATCTACTGCTCGAACAAGTGCCGTACCCGGGCCTGGCGGGCACGAAGGGCGACAGGGTGACCGTTGTCGGTGCTGTCCCCCGATGTGGGGACCGGTGACGCAACGGGCGAACGCTGTCGGGGGACTGTGACCAAGGTGCCTGCAAATACACGCTGGTAGTGAGGTTGCCGGGGTTGTCCGCGACGGCTTACGCCGCGCCCCGCAGCGTCGGGTGGTGATGGCAATGGAGATGCCCGCGTATGTCGGCAAGGTGACCAACCAGGAGTACCAGCAGATCGTCGGCGAAGCCCGCGAGCTGGTCAAACAGAACGCGCACTGTCAGTTCCGTATGGGAGATCTCGCCTTACGGATTGAGCCCATGGGCCCGCACGGCGGCCCGCACCCGGAACTGCCGGACGAGGCCATGGGAGTGGCCGAGTCCCTCGCCTGGTTCGCCGACGACATCGGGGTCACCCCGCGGTCGGTGGAGGTCTGGCGCTGGGTCGCCTCCCGCTGGCCCGACGAGCACCGCCAGCTCGAGCTCGCCTCGTTCACCGTGCACCGCACCCTCGCCCACATCACCGATGACCAGCAGCGCTGGAAGACGATCACCGACATCCCCTGCAACGAGCGAACCGGGGAACACCGGTGGACCGCCGACGCGGCCAAGCGGATCGTGGGCTGGGGATCGATCTCCGCGCCGCACACGCCGGCGGAGAAGGTCAACGCGATCATCGGGCTGGCCCGCGACGACGAGGTCGCCGCGGCGGTCACCGCGCAGCTGCTGACCCGTCCGCAGGTGACCGCCGCGGCCCTGGCCGACGAGCAGACCCGGCACGTGGTCATCCACGACCTGGGCCGCGATGCCGAGGTGGCCGCGGAGGTGACGGCCACTTTGCTGCGCCAGCCCCAGGTCGCCGCGAAGGCGATGGACGACACGGCAGCCCGCCGGGCGGTCAACACCGCCCAGTCGGACCGGGCACGCGAGCAGAGTGAGCAGGTCCGGCAGTCGAGCATCCCGCTGCAACGCGTCACGCACTCGATGGAGTACCTGGACCTGGTCGGGTTGCTGCACCAGATCGTGGCTACCGCGAGCAGGGTCGTGCCGGCGATGCGCGGGCACGAGTACACGCCCGAAGAGGTCGACACGGTGCGCCGCGGTATCGGCCGGGCACGGGCCGCGCTCGACTGGATGGAAACAGCGATCGACACCGGCCGCGTCGACCTCGACGACAGTCTGGCCCGCCTTTTGCGGGGCGAGTAGTCGTGGGCCGCCCGCCGCTGCCCGGTCATGTGACCGGGGGCCTGGTCGACGCCGCCCTGATCGAGGTCTACCCGGCCGGGCTGTTGCTACCCCAGCTCGTGGTCGCCACCGAGCTGTCCCCGGCGCAGGTCCGTGCCGGGCTGACCCGGGTGATGACCGAGCACGCTCTCGGCCGAGGGCTGGTCAAGCTCTACACCCGCCGCGACGGCCACCAGTACTCCAAGGACATCGCCCGGATCCTCGCGTTCGAGCGGCAGTTCTTCCGCACCGAGAGCCACAGGTTCGCCCGGTTCGCTACCGGCGTCCTGCTGCCGCACCAGGCACTGCACCCCGACGATCCCTACATCACCAACGTGATCACCGTGCTCAGCGGCTACCAGAGCCAGCTCGCGCTGCTGGCAGCCGGCTGACCTCGCGCCCGGCCCACGACCACAACGACATACGGGCCAGGCGCAGCGCAAGGAGCAGGGTTCTCCGCCGGCGAATGCCACTACCCCGCCGGAGGAGGACCCGCCAGCATGGGCAACCCGCCACGGCGGCGCGCCGGCTACCCCACCGACCTGACCGACGCGCAATGGCAGCTGATCGAACCGCTGCTCCCGGCACCGGCCTGCACCCGGCCCAGCGGCGGCCGGCCCGAGACCAACGACCGGCGCGACGTCATCAACGCGATCTTCTACGTGGTCGACAACGGGATCAAATGGAGAGCCATGCCATCGGAGTATCCGCCCTGGTCCAGCGTCTACAAGCACTTCGCGCGGTGGGCCGAGGACGGCACCGTGCTGCATATCTGCAACGAGCTCGCCCGCATGATCCGGCTGTCCGCCGGTCGCTGCCCGCGGCCGGTCACCGGCATCATCGACTCTCAGTCGGTGAAGGCCGCCGAGACCGTCGGCAAAGCCAGCCGCGGCTATGACGCCGGGAAAAAGATCAACGGCCGGAAGCGTCACGTCCTGGTCGACATGTTCGGCCTGCCGATCGCGGTGCTGGTCACCCCGGCCGACATCCGCGACGGCGACGCCGCCCAGGTTCTGCTCGTCGACTGCCGCCAGGACAACCCGCAACTGGCGATGATCTGGGGCGACAGCGCCTACGGCGGCAACCTCATCGAATGGGCCGAGGACGAACTCAGGATCACCGTCAAGACCGTCAGGCCCCTACCCGACCAGGTCGGATTCAAGGTCCACCCGAGACGCTGGCGGGTCGAGCGGTCACTTTCCTGGATCACCCAGCGCCGGCGCAACGCCCGCGACTACGAACGCCGCGCCGACTACTCCGCCGCGCACATCCTTTGGGCCTTCGTTCTGGTCATGACCCGACGCCTTACCCGCAAACGCCCTACCCCGCGACGGGCGCGCTGATCAACCTGCCGTCCGAGAGGGGCAGCAGGGTGGGGCGTGGGCCCAGAGAGCTTCCGAGGAGGCCGCCGAGGACCGCGCCGAGTGGGCGGGCTCCGTAGTTGAGGGTGCCGAAGACGCCGGACACCCGGCTACGACGTCCATGCCTTGACAAACCGCCAAGTGTTATCGATAGTCGATGTATCGACTATCGATAATCCGAAGGGTGTTGTCATCATGCGAACGTCCTTGCGTCGACCCGACTGGCTGGATGAGCTTCACGGGCTGCTCGCGATCGGGCTAGCGTTGACCGGCATCGCGGGGGCTGTGACCACGGCCAGGATCCTCTTGGGCAGGCCTTTCGACGTGGAGGTGAGCAGCAAGGGCTTCCTACGTTCCGATGCGCTGCTCAACGTGCCACCGGGAGTCAGCATCAACTCTGAGCTCCGCCTGCAAGTGGAGCAGCCGACCGGCGCGCAGCGAGGTTGGGAGCTACTGACGACGCTCCCGAATCTCCTGCTGTTGCTCCTCGTGCTGTTCCTGCTCTGGCGACTGGTCGGTCGGGCACGGCATGGCGACCCGTTCACCGGGAACATCGTCAGCCGATTTCGTGCACTCGGCCTGCTATCTGTCATCGGCGGTCCGACGGTGTGGGTGCTTGAGTCCGTCGGCGGGTTCGCGCTCAGTCTCACGCTCAGGCCCATTGAGACCTATGCGCTGCTGGACTTCGCGATCCCTGGAACATGGCTGCTTTGGGGCTTCGGCATGTTCGCGATCGGCGAGATCGTGCGCCGGGGCCAATCGCTTCGTGCGGAACTCGACGGAGTGGTCTGATGCCACCGGAGGGCGAGCATCGCGTAGAGGTCCACATCGACAAGCTCCTCACTGCCCGTGGCCTCACACTGACCGAACTTGCCGACCGTGTCGGCATCACCCTCGCCAACCTTTCCGCACTCAAGAACGGACGCGTTAGGGCCGTGCGTTTCAGTACTCTCACGGCACTGTGCGACGCGCTGCAGTGCCAACCCGGCGATCTGTTCACCGTCCGCCGGCCATCGCAGGTCCAAGCGCCGACGTAACGCTCACAGAACTCGATCTTCCACCCTGGCCAAACTCATAGAGGCCCTGGTGGCACCTCGGGTGCCACCTTCAGCGGGCGGTGCCAGTTCGGTGCCACCTCAACCCGAACCGTGCCAACTCGCGCCGGACGGGACAGCCAGACTCGCGTTCGTGTCCGCATCACGGTGACGCTAGAACGAACGTCCTCTGGTCCAACATCAATCGATCAGCGCTCTGAGCTGCGGAAAGAGGATCAGGAACAGGCTCTGAGTGGCGAGATCCGGCGCACGGGTCCGACGCTGTGGCGGCGAGGCGCAGACTGGTTCGAACGGCAGCCGGTGGAGTTACGTCTCGACCTGATCACGCCGGACAAGGCGGCAGTTGCGGCATTCGAACGGCTGGTCGTCCACCGCGACGCGGCGTTGAACGGTATGCCGATAGGCGAAGACACCGATCTCCCGGATGCGGAGTGCCGCAGCTACGTCGGCGGCGAGCCCTTGTTCTGGCAGCCCTGGACACCTCCCGGAGTCGATGCCTCCTGGCGGTTCTTCTTCCAGATAGACGGTGCCGAGGGCTGTGGTGAGGACGCCTTCGCACTCAACTTCGGCGGGGGAACCGGGTACGCGTTCCTCAGCCAGGATCAGCGGGAGGGTCGGTTCTGCTGGGACTGCGTCTGACCGTCGCTCATGCCGTCGGTAGCGCACACCGATCAACGATGGACCGTAGCGCTCCGTGGTCGGCCAGAGGGCTGACGCCAACGTGCTGAACTGCCGAATTGAGGATGTGCTCCTGCTGGCACTGCTGCGATCATGGCTTGCTTGGACACCATTCTTGAATGACCGGCACACCGTTCGGTTCGCCGCTGGAGGAAGCAGATGATCACCGGGTACGACCGTGTCGTCATCGCGAGGACACCGGTTGGTGCCGCCATGAAAGCGATGCTGGACGTTTTGCATAGCAGGTGGCCCGACATGCTGGTGGCGTTAGGAGACAGGGAATCGGGCAGGGTAGGACCGTTTCTGCAGTGGGGCCAAATGCGTCGTGAGGTGCCATCTGCCGCCGCAGAGTTGTACGTCGCCCGTGACGCGGTGATGGAGCAACGTTGGGACGAGGTCGGCTACTCGCTCATGGAGGGCGGAGAAGGCCCCTTTGCTTTGCTGTACGAGCCGGCCCCGCAGCCTGCGGTCGCGATCCAAATCAACCAGGAGCCCTACGAGCGCAAGGGCTTCGGCTTCAACCCTTACAAGGCGAGTCTGATCACTGCCGGCCTATCGCTGGTCACCATCGTCACTCCTGACGAGGAGAGTTCCTTCAGCCGAAATCTCTTCGGATCACTCCACGAGGCGTTGACCAAGGAAGCTTCCTAGCTAAGGATTAGCCTCATCTGCCGCCGATCGCGTACGCCGCCCAGCGGCGTCCTTATCACGCTGGGTGGTCGGTGCGCGGCGGCGGCCCACGTGTTGAACTGCCGGTGAGCGCATGATTGCCTACGTGCCATGATGCTCCGGTGTCTGTTCTGACCGACTACTTTGCCGCTGCCTCTGACAGCGTGGCGGCGACTGCCGTCGAATACGTCGACGGGCAGCCGCGCTTACTCGATCTCACGGCCGAGGATGTCGCGGCCGGCAAGGCGCTGTACCAGCTATTGCCGAACGAGGCGGCACGGCCCCGGGTAGAGATCGCACAATCGGGGACCCTCGTCGTGCAGAGCAAAGGTGTCGACCCAACTCGCCTGGCGCGGCTGGAAGAGATTCTCAGCAGCCGCTCATATGACGAGGTGAATGCCGATCCTCGGCAGGCGTCGCTGATCGCACCTGCCGAGGAAGACATCGACGGATGCATGGTGTTGTCGGTCACGGACACGCTACGCGACGCCTTGGCCTCGCTGGAACCGGCGGCGCAGTCCCAAGCGGCACGGCAGTGGGCGAACGCAGAGTTCAGCGCAGCTGCGACGGACAGCCTGACGATGTTCTTAGTAGCTCTCACAGAATTGGCGCAACGAGCCGTCGTCAACAACGATCGGCTCTACTGCTACGTGTGTTTTTAGCCTGGGCACGCGCGGCTGCGGTGACGCACTCTCGTGCCGCCGATAAGGCGCGGGTTGCGGAGGGGGAGCCTCCTCGCATCGCAGGGTGCCGGGCAGCGGTCATCGCCCGAGGAGACCTCACGACAGCGAACTGTCGTCTGGCATCCGAATTCTAGGCGCCCACCGCGCGCCACATCGGCGGAGGGATCTGGGCATCAGAGCCTGATTCTGACGGGCTGCGGTGGCCCCACTCGGACGGGCTGCGATGGCCCGCGCACAACATCCGCTACGACCGCGCCCGCAAGGCCCTTGACCGTCCCCTCAACTACATCCTCGCCGCCTCATGACCTCCGGGGTGTAACCAATATCAACAGGCAACCGAGCCGATGATTGGATACCCAGCTCTGAACGAGGCGATACGGTCGCTGCCATGGAGATCTGGATGACGACGCTTGACGACCTTCTCGTCAAACCATTCGCGGTAGACGAGCGAGGCCGCCCGCAGCCCCATCACGTCAACCTTCGTGAAAGCCAGTCGTTCCCTAACCAGTTCTACGACGACAGTGGAACTGGGGAGCTTGAGTTTCAGCAGGCTAGGGAAAGTTTTGTAAACGACCGCGCTGAACTGGCGCGCATGATATCCGCCCGATACGGGACACCTCAAAGACTCGACATACGGCAGTACTTCTTCGACGGAGAGGGCTCACTCGATGATCCAGGGGGACCGCTGTTCCAGTACATGACGGACTGGTTCTTCGAAATCGAGTTGTGGCGAGCGGGCTCACGCGGGATCGTCGCCGAGGCGGCTCAATACGACAAGGAGCTTCCCCTGCAATTGATGCTTGTCGTCGGCGACCTGAGCACCTCGGGATAGCCAAGTTCTGACTTTGCCAAGCCACCTGAGTTGGGCGGGCCGCAAACCCTGATGAGGGCACTCTCATGCCGCTGATAAAGCGCGCTCGGTGGGTCTCTACCCGGGTTGAGACCCACCCGCGGGCACTCTCGGTGATTAGCCTTGGTGAAGCAGCGGGCTGGTCGGCTGCGACGCAGGGTTGCCGCCAGAGTCACGGCAGGCTCAGTCGGCATCAGCCGAGGTGGCCGGGGTGGGCTCGTCGAGCGTTTCGCCGAGATCGGTGAGCAGCCTTCCGATGCGGTCCGCGGTGCAGCGGTGCCGTTCGACTTCCCGTGCCCAGCCGCGGTCAGCGGCGTCGAGGGCGAGGGTTTGCTCCACCTCACGTCGAGCCCGTAGCCGCGGGGCGTAGTCAGCGGTGGTGACGAACTTGGCGCAGGTCAGGTAGAGGTCGCACTCGCATGGGCCTTCGGCGGGTAGACGGAGGCAGTGGCCGAGCTCGAGTTCGGTCTTCAGGAAGTTGCTCTTGAGCCAGTCGACGGCCTCGTCCGCCAGCACGCCGGACTTGATGTCCATGGCGGCCGGACCGGCGATGACGGCGCCGGGCGCCAGGACGGTCTTGTAGTCGCGGAGTACCTCCTGGTCGCTGATCTGGGCGTAGACCAGCGCCATGCTCACCGAGGAGTGGCCGAGCACCTTCATGATCGTGTGGAGCTTGGCGCCGCGTTCGGCGAGCTGGGTGCCGACGGTGTGCCGGAACCGGTGCGCGGAGACGGTGCCGCGTACGCCTGTGCCGCCCTTCTTGCCGCCCGGACGGGTCAGGCCGGCGGCCTGGCAGGCGTCGTCGATCGAGGTTTCGAACAGGTAGAAGCCCGACATGAGCTTGCCGTGCCGCATGAACAGGTAGCGGACCGCTTCGCCGGTGCGGTCGTCGGTGAAGGGCCGATCGGAAGCGTCTTTGCGCAGGTCAATGATGGTCTGCAGTGCGGCGGCGGCGTCCTCGTGCAGCGGGACGGTGCGTTCCTTGTAGGTCTTGCGGCCTGGTAACCGCAGCCGGGCCGTGCCGTCGGGGTAGTGGTCCAGGCAGTCGGTCGGCAGCCGGCGGATCTCATCGCGGCGGGCGCCGGACCAGCGCGCGACTAGCAGCGCGGCCCGCTGGAACGGGCAGGCGATCGCGGTGATGACCGGCATCAGCCGGTCGAGTTCGTGCTCGGGGATGAAGCGTGGCACCCGTTGGGTGTTCTTGGGGGCGTCGCCGGGGCCGATGAGGGTGTAGCCGGGGACGTCGTCGTACTGCCAGGCGGCGGTGTCGCGGAAGAACTGCGACAGCCCGGAAATGCGTTGGATTCTCGAGTTGACGCCCAGCGGCTTGCCGGTGCTGGTGGCTGGGGTCTCGGTGATGTGCTGGATCCAGGCCAGGACGTGGTCGCGGGTGACGTCGGCGAACGTGATGATCTCCGGCTGGTTGCCGCCGAGCCAGTCGCCGAAGCCGCGCACCGCGAGCTCCAACTTGTCCACGGTTGAAGGGGCGTCGGTCAGCCTGCGGGCGGCCAGCCACTTCTGCGCGGCGGCCAGCATCTTCGCCGGCATGACCATCGGCGGCTTCCAAGACGGCATGTGCTTGCGTGGCTCGGTGGGCACCTGGCCGCGGTGGAACAGCACCACCTGCAGCTGGTGCAGGTGCGTGATCCACTGCTTGGAGGCGTTGGCCCGATACTGCTCGACGGAGGGGTAGAAGTAGCCCAGGTCGTCGCGTTCGCTGAACAGCCGCACCGCCTCCAGCACCTGCTGGATGTGCTCCTCGCGCAGTTCATCGACGTGCCGCACGCCGGTGTGCAGGGCGATTCGGCCGACGGTCCAGTTCATCGCCTGCGACAGCGAGTGCCGGTTGTAGCCCAGCGCGACGGCCTCGTCGATCAGCGTCGCCGTGCCCAGGTCGATTCCCATCCAGTCCGCCATGTCGCTGATACGTAGCTTCAGGGCGCCGAACATCCAGGGGTAGTCCAGTGAGATGTAGCCACGCAGTGCAAGGAACAGCAGGTAGGGGCGCGCGTAGAACGACACCGGGAATGACGGGCTGTCGGGCGGCTCGCCCGGCAGCCGCCCGACCCGTTCCACCAACGGGGCCGCGAACCAGCCGGTCATCGTCGGCCACGCGGCCACGAAGCGTCGATACCAGCGAAGCTTGGCGTTGCGGTAGGCCGGATGAATATCTTGACCTCGCACCCACGTGACGTACTCGACCTCCGGGCAGTGCCGGGCATGCTGGCGCCAGACGGGTTGCGGGACGGAGACGGCCAGCGCAGCGGCGGACACATGCCGGGCCCTCACCCGACGTCCCCGTCGTCGGCCCGGGCGCCGAGGGCGCGGTTGTACTCGGCGACCACGGCAGGGTCGGACACCCGGGTGTAGATCCGGGTGGACTCCGCCGAGGCATGACCAAGGCGCTTCTGCAGGGCCAGTTCGCGCATGCCGCCCTCCCACATCCTGGTGGCGTGGGTATGACGCAGCGCGTGGGGTGTGACCCAGGGCGTGCGGATGTCGGCCCGGGTGCAGGCACGGGAGAACATCCGCACGAGCCCGTCGTATCCGAGCGGCTCCTGGCGGCGTCGGCCGCCGCCACCGACGAGAAAGATCAGCGGGCTGTCGCCGTCGGCGGGGCGTTCGCTCATCACGTACGCGCTCAGCGTGGCCAGCGCTTCGGGCTCATGCAGATCCACGACGCGCTCGTAACGCGATTTCGACCGGGCGCCCTTCGGATGGTCGTCGCGGTGCCGCACGACCACCCGCCGCCGGCCGTAGGCGACGTCCTCCAATCGCAGCCCCAGCACCTCGCCCGGACGCAGACCGCCCTGCAGCATCAGCAACACGATCGCGCGATCCCGCAGACAGCGCAGCACGCCGAGCAGCTTCGTCACCTGGTCCTCGTCGAGCGGCCGCGGGACGCGCTGGACGGTCTTGACGCGCACTGCCCGGCGCACCGGCCGTTGCCGGCTGGCCCTGCCCATAAACGGCTGGTGCCGTTCGGACACCCGTGCCAGCGCCGGGTCCGGACGCTTCTCGATCGGATTCGCCGTGTCCAGGCGGCCGGCGAGGATCAGGTACTCGTAGAACGACGATACAGCCGCCAGGATCCGGTTGACCGTCGTCGCGGCCAGCTTCGTCGCCGGCGTACCGGCGTCGGTGGTCACGACGGTCAGCGTCATCCGCTGCCTGGGACGGCTCGACGGCACCGACCGCAGGTACTCCAGCAGCGGGATCGCATCGCGGGGAGCGAACTCCTGCCAGGTCAGACCGCGACGGGCGAAGAACCGCCACAGGTGGCGAAGGTCGTAGGCGTAGGAAACCAGGGTGTTCGGCGAGCAGTCCCGGGCCGCGAGGAACCGCAGGAACCCCGCCACCACCTCGATCGGTTCGCCGTCCTCGTCGAGCAGTTCGACGTGGTGTGTGCCGTTCTCGCCACGGCGCTGACTGACCCGCACGACCACCTCCAACACCGCCCCAGTGGACGGCACCGGAGGCCGCCCGCATGCAGCAACGGGGCATGAGGTGTCCAGGTAACTACATACGACCCCTGGTCGGTGATCAGCACTTCCGGGCGGCGGTCGCTGTCGGGGTTGAACACCAGGTCCACGAAGTGCAACGTGTCTTTCGGCGTACCGGAGATGACCCGGCTGGCCAGCCCGATCCGCTGATCGGAGATCATGTTGAGCCAGGTCACGCCCTTCTTACGGGCGAAGTACTTCGGGTTCGGCCGGGCGTCGATGCTGCGCACCGGCACCACGAACCGGACCCCGTCGACCGCGGCGACCAGCCCACCACCCCACGCCTGCGCCAGTCCGATGCCGGCCTGCGCGTCGATGAGCACCGCGTTGGCCGCCGCGTAGGTGTCCGGGCGCAGATAGTGCTGGTCGACGTGGGCCAGCCGGCCCCGGGTCAGCGCAGGGATCTCGTTGTCGGTCACCGGGGACATACCGACGTTGAGCGAGTGCGCCGTCAGCAGCGCCGCCACCGACACGTGCAGGTCCGCCAGCCTCGCCCGGCCACCGGTCACCGACGTGAACGCCGCCGGGAAGTCCGGGTGCCAGCTCATCACCTCCAGGATCTGCTCGGAGAGATCCACCCGCGGGATCATTGCGTCGAGGCGGTTGCGCAGATCGACCAGGCTCGGCGGGTCCTCCAGAGCGGCGTCCTTGCCCAGGTGCAGCCGTCCGTCGGCGTCCACGCTCAGGCTGGCGTTGCCGTCCAGCCCGGCTGCGGTGGCCCGCCACGCCTCGTCCAGCTCCGTGGCGTGGGTTTCCAACAGTTCGGCGGGCTCCTCCGGCAGCAGCAGCGTCGACAGCACCGGGCCCTTCACCGCATCCCAGGCGTCGTCGGCCAGCAGCCGCGCCCGCGGGTCGGCGAACCGGTCGGAGGTCCGGACGAAGATGTCGCGGCGTTTGAGCCCGGTGTGGAACAGCTCCAGCACGCAGAACACGTAGGCGTTGCGGTCCACGCACCCCTCGGGCCGGTCCTTCGGGAACACCAGCTGGTTCCACCAGCCCCGCGGCACCAGAGCGATGTCGACCTTCCGGGCGTCCAGCCAGCCTTTCGGCACCCGGACGGACTCCTTGGCGTCGATCAGTTTCGGCAGCTCCCGCATCGCGTTGACCACCCGCACCGCCTCCGCGGTCGCCCCGAAACTGATCACCTGGCACAGCAGCCGCACGAACCCGCGCACCGTGGTGAACCGCTCCACCACCTGCGCCCGCCACTCCCCGTCCGGGGAGGCGTCGGTGGGCGGCAGGAACTCCTGCACCGCCTCCATCGCCGTGCGCAGCTTCGCCCGCGACCCCACCGCGGACTCGATCGCGTCCCACACCACGGCGATGGGCACCGCGTCGCCCCAGGTCTCCGCCTCGAACAGCACCTGCACCGCCGCCGACAGCACCCCGGCGTGCCGGGCCTGCCCGTGCGAGCGTTTCAGCTTCTCCTTGTCCGAGCTGCGTCCCGCCCGGCCGATCAGTTCGGCGGACATGAACACGTCGAACAGCTCCAGGGCGTCATCGGTCGCGGTGACCTCCAGCCACCGCACCGTCGCCAACAGGGTCGCGATCTTGCGGTGATACGTCAGCGCCGCGAGCTTCGGCGCCTTCGCCTCGAACCCCATCCGGGCCAGCTCGATCAGCCGGCGGACCGGCACCCCGGTGCCGGCCACATCCACGGCACCCATGTGCAGCCCCGCGATCTGCGCCACCCGGTCCAGCGATTTCACCAGGCCCCGCCCGGTCGGGTTGGTTGGCCCGCGCCGCCACAAGTCCAGCTGCGACCGGCGCTGGCCCTCCGGCACCCGCAGGATCTGCTCCAGGTCACCGGCCTGCTCCGCGGTGACCGTCCCGGACAGGGCCGCGTACATCCTGGTCTCGGCCGTCTTCCGGGCGCTGGCCACGTCATCGCGTAGCGTCGTCACTCCGGGCAGCAGCACCCGCTCGGCCCGCAACCGGGCCACCGCCGAGTAGAAAAGCGCCTTCGGCCCGTCACCGGTCGCCCACGCCTGATCGCCCACCCACGCCAGCAGCGACTCCTTCACCGACGCATACGGCCGGTAGCCGTACCCGTCGCAGATCTCCGCCTGATGCTCGAACCGGGTCGACTTGCGTTCCAGATACGTCTTCACGCACGACGGGTCGGCCACCTTGATCTGCGAGGCCACGTAGTCGACCACCACGGCCGGCACGTCGAGCGGATCCTCCAGGAACCGGCCGAGATGGCGAACCGCCACCAGCTGAAGGCTGAAACCCAACCGGTTGTGATCGCCACGCTTGGATGCGACGAGGTCCCGGTCCGCGTCGTCCAGGAAGAAGAACCGCTCAAGGACCGCCTGCTCAGGCGGGCCGGTGAATCGGCCGTAGACCGCCTCTTCGGCGGGAGTCAGAAAACTTCTCACGCCACATCAACGATCGCCACTATCGATGGTTATCGCTGATCTTGGCTTATCGGGACTTTCCCGAAAGTTAGTCCCCGAGCGCCTACTTCGTCGGGCAGGGCCATGAGTTTGTGCTGGACGCTGTCGTGGAGCATGCGGCCGAGTTCGTCGGCGGTGACTCCGGTGGAGGCGAGTAGGTCGGGGCGGCCGACGTCGCCGATGAACAGCGCGTCGCCGGTCAGCACGCCGTGCGGCACGGTGTCGTTGGCGTGTTCGTAGACGAGCACGCTGATCGACTCCGGGGTGTGGCCGGGGGTTTCCATGATCTGCAGGGTGACGTCGCCGAGGCTGATGCGTTCGCCGTCGGCGAGTTTGCGGATCTCGTATTCGGTGTCGGCGCGCTGGCCGTAGCCGATCCAGGCGCCGGTGGCTGCGGCGACTTCGAGGTGGCCGGCGAGGAAGTCGGCGTGGAAGTGGGTGTTGATGACCCCGACGATGTTCAGGCCGTGGGTGCGGGCGTCGGTGAGGTATTCGCCGATGTCGCGGCGGGGGTCGACGAGAACGGCCTGGCCGGTGGTCTCGTCGGCGATCAGGTACGACGCCTGTGACAGGCAGTCGAGGTAGTACTGCGTGAACAGCATGGTCAACTCCGGTGGTCGGTGGGGTGGGGTCTCGGAAGTGGGTCAGGCGAGCCGGCCGGGGCGGCCGCCCTTGGCCTGCAGCGGCATCCCGGCGCTAATCCAGGCGTGCATGCCGCCGGTGAGGTTGTGGACCTGCCGGCCGTCGTGGGCGAGCAGGGCGGCGGCCTGCTGGGAGCGGGCCCCGGACCGGCAGACGGTGATCACGGACCGGTCGGCCGGCACGTCGCCGAGGCGGGAGGCGAGCTGCCCGAGCGGGATGTGCCGGGCCCGCGGCGCGTGCCCGGCGCGCCACTCCGCGGGTTCGCGCACGTCGAGCAGTACCGCACCGTCGGCTATCAGCGCGGCAGCCTGCTGCGCGTCCACGGACCGGTACGGCTTGCGGAACAGCATGGTGAGCAGCGCGGCTACTGCCATCGGATATCCCCTCGGTACTTGGGTGACGTGGGAGGTGCGGGCCTGGCACCCTTCCCATCGGATACCCCCGGGGGTATCTGAGGAAGACAGTTGTGGTGTGCGCCGCTATCCCGGGACGTCGCCGGAACGCGCGGGTCAGGCCGTGACGGGGTTGACGATCGCCTGGACGGCGACGAACGCGGCGATGGCGATGACGAGCCAGGCGAAGGCGCGTTGCAGCCGCCGGGTGGGCAGCCGGGTGGCGATCCGGCCGGCGGCGAGGGAGCCGATGATCGCGGCGAGGGTGAACGCCGCAGCGATGCGGTAGTTGATGGCGGCGTCGCCGGCGTGCGCGGCGAACCCGGCGGCCGAGTTGACCACGATGATGACCAGCGAGGTGGCGACGGCGGCGGGCATGCTCAGGCCGAGCAGCAGGACCAGCGCCGGGATGATCAGGAAGCCGCCGCCGACGCCGAACAGGCCGGTGAGGAAGCCGACGCCGAGGCCGGCGGCGATGGACTTGGGTAGGCAGCCGCGCCAGTTGATGCCGCCGCCGGGTAGGGCGCAGTCGCCGCCGGAGTCGTCGGTGTCGCCCAGCATCCGCCACCCGGCGACCACCATGAGCACGGCGAAGCCGGCCAAAACCAGCCGCGGGTCGAGCAGCCGGTTGACGGCGGCGCCGGCGAACGCCGCCACAGCGCCGGTGCCGCCGACAATCCCGGCGATGCGCCACTGCCCCAGCCCGGCCCGCAGGCGCGGGAGCAGGGCGGTGGCCGACGAGATGCCGACCACCAGCAGCGAGGTGGGCACGGCCGCGGCCAGGCTCAGGCCGGCGCCGTAGACCAGAGCGGGGACGGCGAGGATCGAGCCGCCGCCGCCCAGCAGGCCCAGCAGGATCCCGATGAGCGCGCCGAGCCCGACAGCGGCGATCATGACCGGCCCCGGTCCCGGTCCGGCTGGCCCGCCGAGGCCGCCCGGCGGCGTTTGCTGCGGTGACACGGCATGGCGTCTACCGCCGGTCGCTGGTCAGGGCGGTGACGACCTGGTCGAGGTCGGTGCGCGGGCCGCGGTTGTAGGGCAGCTTGGCCAGCAGCATGCCCATCGCGCAGGTGTTGCTCAGCGCCGCGAAGGCAAGGCCGGCGCCGATGAACGCGGCCACCCACTTCACCGGCTCGAACAGGGTGCTGGCCAGCACGGCGAGCAGGACGATGCTGCCGGCGACCAGGCGGACCTGCCGTTCCAGGTCCCAGCGCGGTGTGCCGGTGGTGACCGGTGCGTGGGCGGCCTGCCAAGCGATGATGCCGCCGGTGAGCACCCGCAGGTTCGTCAGGCCCGCCCCCGCGAGGGCCTGTTCGGCCTGGCCGGCGCGCTGCCCGGAGCGGCAGACCAGCACGACCTGCTCGTCGAGGTGGTTGCGCAGCTCGTCGCGGTGCTCACGCAGCAGGTCGAGCGGCACGTTGTAGGAGCCGGGGATGTGCGCGGTCTCGAACTCGGCCGGGGTGCGCACGTCGATCAGCCGCGGCGTGTGGCCGGTGGTGAGCAGGTGCTGCAGGGCGGGGACGTCGAGGGCGGCGGGGGTGCCAGTGGGCATGGCCATCGGGTGCGGTGCTCCTGTTTCAGTTTCCGGGAACGATGGGCAGGCCGGCGTCGGCAGCGTCGGCGTAGGCGTCGTCGATGTGCACCACCCGGCGGCCGGCCCGCTGTAGCAGGCTGGTGGCGGCCGCGGCGCGGTAGCCGGAGCCGCAGTGCACCCAGACCGTGCCGGCAGGCACGTCGCCCAGGCGCGCAGGCAGATCGGGCAGCGGGATGTGCACGGCGCCATCGATGTGGTCGGTGCGCCACTCGTTGCTCATCCGCACGTCCAGCAGCACGTCGACGGCGGGCAGACCGTGCGGCGCGGTGCCGGCACGGGCGGCGGCCAGGTCAGCGAACGTGGCGGTGGTCAGCCCGGTAAGGCGGGTGTCGTCGCCGCCGGCCCACTGCTCCGGGCTGCCGGTGGCTGCGGCGGCGGGCCGGTCGATGCCGATGCGGGCGAGTTCGCGCTGGGCGTCGGCGACCTGCTGCTCGCTGTCGCCGAGCAGGGTGATCGGTGCGCCCCAGAGGGCCAGCCAGCCGAGCCAGGTGGCCATCGGCCCGTCCAGGCCGAAACTCAGGGTGCCGGTCAGGTGCCGGTGCGCGAACGCCTTGCGGGAGCGCAGGTCGACCACCCACTCGCCGACCGCGATCCGGGTCGCGAGTTCGGCCGGGTCGGCGGTGGCCACCGGGGTGAGGTCGATCAAATCCGCGCCGGCGGTGTTGCGGGCGCCCATGTGCGCGTAGTACGCCGGGTAGGCGTCCAGCCCGGCCAGGGTCTGGGCGACGAAGTCGTCGGTCTCCAGGCGCAGCGCCGGGTTGGCGGTGCGTTCCCGGCCGATCGTCGACTCCGGCGCGTCGGACTGGGTGGCGGAGCAGAAGCTGCCGAAGCCGTGGGTTGGCCACACCTGCGCGCCGTCGGGCAGTAGGTCGGCCAGCCGCCGCACCGAGCTGTGCTGGTGCTCGGCGAGGGTGTGGGCGTGCTGCTTGCCGAGCAGGTCGGTGCGGCCGGTGGTGCCGAACAGTAACGATCCGCCGGTGAACACCCCGGCCGGCCCGTCGGTGTCGTCCAGGATGTACGACACGTGGTGGAAGGTGTGCCCGGGCGTGGCCACCACCCGCAGTCCCATCCCTGCCGACACGCTGACCTCGTCACCGTCGGCTACCGGCCGCCGTTCGAAGCCGACCTCGTCGGCGCCGGCGACCAGGTACGTGGCTCCGGTCAGCCGGGCGAGGGCCAGGCCGCCGGAGACGTAGTCGTTGTGCAAATGGGTCTCGGCGACGTGGGTGATCCGCACGCCGAGCCGGCCGGCCAGGGCCAGGATCCGGTCGATGTCGCGTTGCGGGTCCACCACGATCGCGACCTGCCCGTCGTGGGCCAGGTAGCTGCGGTCACCCAGAGACGAGGTCTGCACGACCTCCACGCTCACAACAGTCATCACACGTCATCCCCTCGTTCGTCTGCGCTGGTCAGCGGCTGGTCTCGACCGGGTGTCCGGCCTGGCGCCACGCTTCGGTGCCGCCGGCCAGGGACTGCACCCGGCGCCCGCGGCGGACAGCAGTCGGGCGGCGGCAAGGCTGCGGGCACCGGAGTGGCACACCGTCACCACGTCCTGCCCGGCATACCGGCCGGCGGCCGCCTCCACCTCGTCGAGCGGCACGTTCACCGCCCCCGGCAGATGCCCGCCGGCGTACTCATCAGGGCTCCGCACATCGAGCAGCACGCCGGAGACGCCGTCCTGCCGCAACCGATCGACAGAGATCTCGCTTATCGTCACTGCAACACTCCATTCAGAGTATACCCTGGGGGGTATGCGAGAGGCATGGTGTGACCATGACGAAGAGCTGAAGCCCCCACCCCTTGATGCGCCAGGCGGGGGACCTGCGGCTCAGGACAGCGACATGAACAGCTTCTCGAGTTCTTCCTCGCTCATCGGCGGCTCCTCGCCACGCTGGCGGGCGGTCTGGCATTCCCGCATCCCGGTGGCGATGATCTTGAAGCCCGCCCGGTCAACGGCGCTGGACACGGCCGATAGCTGGGTGAGCACCCGCTTGCAGTCCTCACCGTTCTCGATCATCGCGATCACCGCGCCGAGCTGTCCCTGCGCCCGCTTCAGCCGGGTCAGTGCGTCCTTGAGCAGGACCGGACTCATCTCCATGGGTACCACCTCCATCGTGAACATACCCCAGGGGGTACCCGGTATTGCCAGCCCAATATACCCCCAGGGGTATGCGCCGCGTCTACGGTGATCTGCGCCGCACAGGCCAGCCCCGCCAGGCTTCCGGGCGATCCGGCCCGCGCTGGCCGACCGCCCGGAGGTATGCGCACCAGGAGACGGAGCGACAGGATGGGGCAGGCGCCATCCCGGCTCGCCAAGGCCCACGGCAGCCGGTGGGCCGGCTACCGGGCCGGCTACTGCTCGTCCGCCGCGTCGGGATCACGCAGCGTCCGGTAGGTGCGCCCGCCGAGGTCGGGCAGGGCGAACGTGTAATGGCCGTGGACTCGGATGTGGTGGCGCACGTACGGCGAGAGCCGGGCGAGGTCGGCGTCCAAGCACCGGATAGCCCTGCCCGCGCAGTCCGGCCAGGGCGAGGTCCAGGTAGACGGTGTTCCACAACGTGATGCAGTTCAGGACCAGGCCGAGCGCGCCGAGCTGGTCCTCCATGCCGTCGTGGTAGGCGCGGTGCAGTTCGCCGCGGCGGCCGTGGAACACGTGCCGGGCCAGGTCGTGGCGGCCCTCGTTGAGATTGCGCATGCCCTTGATCTGACGCGCCACAGCTTGGCATCAGGCAGGTCGGCCAGCTGCGGCCGGTAGTCGAACCCCCTCAGGGTCCGCGTCCACCGGCGGCAGGACCTCCGCGATTCGATGGTCAGGGCGGTGAGCCGGGCGAGGTCGTCCTCGCGGAACGGGCGGACGCGCATGACGGTGTGCCTTTCGAGCTGAGTTCTGAGATCCGGCGATGCGAATGTCAGACGGTCCGCTCGCGACCGGGGGTACGGCGGCGAGCCGACCCTCAGGGGCGGGTACGCCACGCGGCGAAATGACTCATGCCCGGAATCCTACGGCGGCCCGCAGCCCCGTTTCACCGGCCGCGGCACAGCGGGCGCCAGGCAACGGCGAGGTTGCGTCACGGCCGGAACCCTGCCGCGACGAGGGCCCGGTTCGGCGGCGGGACCGAACCGGGCCGCGGCGGGCGGCCACTGCCACGACGGCCGGGGTCAGCCCATGGAGCGGCAGATCCGGCTGTGGTCGGAATAGACGGGGCCGGGCAGATAGGCGGCGCCCCGCGGTGTCCGGAATCGGACGCAGCCGTTGGTGGTGGCGGCGTGGTGAATGATGCGTCGAACATTCCAGTCGCCGAATTTCAGCGCCTTGCACGACATCGATCCGACCCGGCCGAACCGTTTGCAGAACGTCTTCTTCATCACTTCGACCTGCTGGACGTCGTGCCCTTGCAGATAGTTGTCGATGTCGGCGGTGGCCGCCCGGGAGTAGTAGACGCTGCAGGTCCATCCACCGCAGGTGCGGGTGGTCGTCGTGTCGGCGGCGTAGGCGGGCGTCCCGGAGGTGGTGAGGGACACGACGGTGAGCACGGTGACGACGGCCCGTTTCAGATTGCGCATGGTCTCCCCTGATCGATTCGCCGGTTAGCGACGAATCGACTATCCACGCATTTTCCCACCGATTTGAAGGGCCACCACACTCCCGGATTACCGCACGCCCGGAAATAGGGCCGGACAGCAGCCGACGAATGTTGTTTCCGGGCCCGGCCCGAACCGAAGAGACGGATTCGGGCCGGGCGTTCGGCGTACCCCGCAAGGTTTTATGCCACGGCGGTGGCCTCCAGTTCGACCAGTTGACCCGCGATGGCCAGCCGGGTCACACCGAGCATCGTGGTGGCCGGCGCGACCCCGGCGGCCGCGAGCCGGCCGGCGAGGATCCCGTAGTGCGGGAACAGGGCGTCGACGTCGGTGGTGTACACGGTCAGCCGGACCACGTCGGCCAGGCTCATCTCGGCCTCGGCGAGGACCGCTTCGACGTTGTCCAGCGCCAGCGCCAGCTGGGCGGCGATGTCCCCCTCATGCTCGGGCTTCCCGTCGCCGGTCATCGCGGTCTGCCCCGAGCAGTACAGGGTGCGGGTCTGCCCGGTGACGAGCTCGCCCTGGTGGAAACCGAGGGCGGCCGACCACGGCCACGGGTTGACGGCCGTGCGTTGCATCGTTGCCACGTGCGCTCCATTCCGAGTGGTGATGCCGGTCAGCCTGGCCGCTGATCACGACATCTGCTGTCATGTTTTCCGGTTAGAGTTCGCGGCATGCGCGCCGACCGGCTGGTGTCCCTGGTGTTGCTGCTGCGCCAGCGCGGCCGGATGACCGCCGACGCGCTCGCCGCCGAACTGGAGGTGTCGACGCGCACCGTGCTGCGCGACATCGAGGCCCTGTCCGCGGCCGGCGTCCCGGTGTACGCCGAACGCGGCCGGCACGGCGGGTTCGGGTTGCTGCCCGGCTTCCGCACCGAACTGACCGGCCTCACCCACAACGAGGCCCTGGCCCTGCTGGCCACCGGCGCCGGGCTGGGCCTGGGGGCGGCGCTGGCGTCGGCCCGCCGCAAGGTCGCCGACGCGCTGCCGGAGAGCCACCGGGCGACCGCCCGCCGGGTCCTCGTCGACCCGCAGACCGACCTGCTGTCGCGGCGCACCACCGACGACGACGTGCCCACCCCGGTGATGGCCCCGGTCCGGCGGGCGGTGCTGGCCGGCCGGCGGCTGCGGCTGCACTACGCCGCCACCGGCCAGCCGGCCCGATGGCGCACGGTCGACCCGGTCGGCCTGGTCACCGTCCGCGGCCGCGGCTACCTGCTGGCGCTGCGCGACGGCGCCGACCGCACCTACCGGCTGTCCCGCGTCCTGGCCGCCCAGGAACTGCCGCAGCCGGCGCAACGCCCGGACCACGTCGACCTGGACCGCGCCTGGCGCGAACGCAGCGCCCGGTTCCTGGCCGACGGCCACCTCACCGTGCTGGTCCGTATCGATCCGGCCCGCCGCGACGACCTCCTCGACATGGCCGTCGCCGTCCGCCGCGAGGACGACGACGAAGTGGAGGTGACGTTCCAGGACCTGTGGCACGCCGAATGGGCGCTGTGGCGACTCGGCCTCGCCGCCGAGGCCCTCGCCCCGCAGACGCTGCGCCACCGGCTACGGGACAAGGCGGCGGCACTGGCGGACCGCTACCGGTGAGCTAGCGACGCGTCCGCCACCACCGCCATCCTCGCCGTCCTCGCCTACCCCAGCATCGCCGTCTACCTCGGCTGGCTGTACATCCGATGGCGCTTCGACACCACCCTGACCACCGACGTCACCACCGCGCCCACCCCACTGCCGATCGACGCGCTCACCGGCCTGCACACCGCCGCCCTCGGCCTGGCCCACGCACCGCTGTACCTCGCCGTCGCCGTCGCCCGCACGTCCCGCCCGGCGCTGCCCGCCTACCTGCTGCCGATCGCGCTGATCACCCTGCTCACCGCCGCCGGCATCGGCCCCTCACCCCCGCTGGTGACCCTCTTCTACACCGCCGTCGCGCTCACCGCGATCCGGTCCCCGCTCACCCGCCGCGCCCGGCTCGGCCTGACGGCCGTCGCCGCCGCCCAAGCCACCATCACCGCCTTCTGACCCATTCTTGGTGGTACGGGCCACCCATGACCGCCGCCGCGAAAGAGGCGGCACCGCGCGGCCCGTACCCCAGCAAAGGTCTTCGATCCCCCGGTCAGGACGGCCGCCGACCCGGATCCCGGCCGGTCACCGCCGGCACCGCCCGGCCCCGCAGCTCACTGATCTCAGTAGACATCCGTCCACCCTACGAACACCGGCGAACCGGCACCGTCACACCCGCGACGGATCAGTGACCAGCAACGGATCGTCGTCGATGTCGGCGTCCCCGTTCGCCTCCGCCGCCGTCACCCCCACCAACTGCAGAAACCGCTCACCCAACTGCGGATCCACGGCCAGGATCAGCACCGTCAGACCGGTGTCGGCGCCGTCGGTGTGCGGAAACCCCGTGATCGGGCCGCGCACATCCATCCACTGGCCCTCCTCCAACCGCTCCGGCAGACCGTTGGCATAACCGGCCACCCGGTTCAGCAACACGAACGGCCACTGCGGCGGCTGCACCTCCGAGCCACGCCGCAACCGGAACGTCAACTCCACACCCCACCGCGAGCCCAGCCCGTACGACACGTAATGCCAATGCCCGTCAGCCGGATACACCGACCCCGCCCGCAGATCCGCGCCGCCCGGCGGAAACGACACATGCCAGGGCTGCGACTGCGGGTAGAGCCGGCCCAACGCCTCGGTGACAGCGTCCCACATCATCCCGGCATTCGATCATGACCGGCGGAGTCACCCGCCGGGCGCCACCCCCGCCGACGGCCCCGCCCCAACACCACCGCCACCACCCCGGCCAGCACCGCCACCACACCACCACCGGCAGCGAACCAGCCGGCCCGCTCCCACTGCGGCCCCGCCGGCTCCGCCGCCACCACCGCCGGCGACCCCGTCACCAGCCCGGCCACCACCGGACCCGAATCCTCCGTCAGCGCCCGATACGGATTCAACAGCCCACGCCCGTACCCGGCACTCCTCGCCCCACCCGGCGCCGGATCCGCCGTCCGCATCATCCGCTCACCGATCTGCGCCGCACTCTCGGTCGGAAACCGCTGCCGCAACAACGCCGCCGTCGCCGCCACGAACGGCGTCGCGAAACTCGTCCCCTGCACCACCGTGTGCCCCGCACCCGGCGCCAGCACCGTCACCCCCGCCCCGTACGCCGAGATGTCCACATGCCGGCCCGGCTGCGAGAAGTTCGCCAGCTTGCCGTCCGCACCCACCGCGGCCACCCCGATCACCCCGGGAAGATCCGCCGGATACGTCACCCCCGCCTTCGGCCCGTCGTTACCCGCCGCCGCAACCACGATCACCCCGGCCTCCACCGCCTCCGAGATGGCCGCCTTCACCTGCGGATCCTCACCCACCATCACCAGCGAGATGTTGATCACGTCGGCGTCGCCGTCGCGCACCGCCCACCGCACCCCCTCCGCGAACGCCCGCACACTCGTCCGCGAATCCTGCTCCGACACCTCATCCATGTCCGAGTTCTCACTCACCCGCACCGGAAGGATCGTCGCCCCCGGCGCCAGACCCTGCACCTCGGTACCCGCCATCGGCATCCCCGCGATGATCCCCGCCACCGCCGTCCCGTGCCCCACACAGTCCGAACGCCCACTCGCCGTCCGGTGCAACGGATCCCGGCCCCGCTCCACCCGCCCTTTCAACTGCGGATGACGCCCGTCCACCCCCGAGTCGATCACCGCCACCCGCACCCCGGCGCCGGTCGCCAACCCCGCCAGCCGCGCCGGCCCGTACACCCGCAACTCCGCGGGTTGCACCGCCACCACCTGCTGCGGACCCGCACACTGCGGCGCCGCCACCGCCTCCCGCACCGGCACCGGCACCACCACACCGGCCAGCACCCCGGCCACCACCGCCGCACCCCACCGCACGAACCCACCCCCCGCACCACAAAGACCGGCGTGGATGGTACCCGGTGCCCGGTTGTGCCCCGCCCACCACGGCCGATAGGTTGAACACAGCCACAATCTGCGGTGTGCGAGGGAAACCGGTGCAAGTCCGGTGCGGTCGCGCCACTGTGAAACCACCCCCCACGGGTGGTGAGTCAGGACACTCACACACCGCAGGCCCCAACGATCGGGACGCGTCATCCCGCAGGAGGTTCGACTCCCCATGCCCAAGGCACACACCACCAAGCCGCTCGCCCTCCCCGCCGTCTCCCCGCGACTCCTCGCCACGGCCGCCGGATTCACCGGCATCATGCTGCTGCTCGCCTACCTCGTCGCCTTCGACCAGGGCGCCATCAGCCAGAGCGGCATGTACCTGCACGAACTCATGCACGACGGCCGCCACCTGCTCGGTGTCCCGTGCCACTGACCCACGGCACCCCCCGCTACATCCAGCTCCTGCTCCGCGGCCTGCTCGCCGGCCTCATCGCCGGCCTGCTCGCCGGAGCCTTCGCCTACATCGCCGGCGAACCCCACGTCAACGCGGCCATCGCCATCGAGCAAGCCGCCGCACCCGCCGGCGAACCCGGCGAGGAACCCCTGGTCGAACGCGACATCCAGTCCACCGTCGGACTCCTGCTCGCCACCGGCCTCTACGGCGCCGCCCTCGGCGGCATCCTCGCCACCGCCTACACGGTCCTGCGCCGCCGCCTGCGCACCGGCAGCGACACCACCGCAGCCCTCGGCCTCGCCGCCGCAGCCCTCACCGGCATCGTCGTCGTGCCCTACCTCAAATACCCGCCCAACCCGCCCGCCGTCGGCAACCCCGACACCATCGACCAGCGCACCGCCGCCTACCTCGCAGTCCTGGTCCTCGGCCTCGTCGCCGTCTGGGCCGGCGTCCTCGCCGCCCGCACCCAAACCCACCAATGGCGCCGCGCCGCCGCCGGCACCGCCGGCTTCCTCACCGTCGTCGCCATCGCCTACACCCTCCTGCCCACCTTCGACGAAGTCCCCGACGACTTCCCCGCCACCCTGCTGTGGAACTTCCGGATCTCGTCACTCGGCACCCAGGTCGTCCTCTGGACCACCCTCGGCCTCACCTACGCCGGCCTGCTCAACCAGCTCGCCGACACCCTGACCAGAACCGGACGACCGGAGCCCGCCACCACCCCGTGACCGGCCTCCACCTCATCGCCACCGCACACACCCCCGCCCTGCGCCGGGCCGAGTTCGGCGGCGACCCCCACCTCGACGAGGGCGGCCGACAGGCCGCCCTCGTCGCACGTTCCACCCCCCTCCGCGGCCCCTGCGTCATCGCCCCCAGCCGCGCCGCCCACCAGACCGCCACCACCCTCTTCACCCCCACCACCCTCACCGAGGAACCCGCCCTCGCCGACCCCGACTACGGCACCTGGACCGGCCACACCCTCGACCAGATCAACCCCACCGACCTGCACACCTGGCTCACCGACCCGGCCGCCCACCCCCACGGCGGCGAATCCCTGAACACCGTCCACACCCGCACCAGCGCCTGGCTCCACCGGCAGACCGGCCGCACCCTCACCGCCGTCGCCCACCCCCTCATCATCCGAACCCTGCTCACCGCCGCCCTCGACCTCCCCACCACCCACATCCGCCGCCTCGAAGTAGCGCCCCTCGCCACCATCCGCCTCACCCACCACACCCACTGGCACATCCACTTCCCCACCCCCTGACCCCCAGCGCGACAACCCCGAACTCCCCGCCGGCCCCACTCGCGGTCACTTCCCACCGGTACGCCGTACGCCCCGTGATCGCCGGAAGGGACAGCCGCTTCTTCCGGCCCGTCGTCCCTGCTGTCTCCTACCGGTCGAGACAGCAGGGACGACCAGCCGGGCAAGAACGGCTGCCGCGCGGACAGGCAGCTCGCGAATCCGTTCGAGCAGGCGCGCCCCGGCCCGGTGCCGGTGAAGCACGGGTTGCCGTCGACGTGCCGGTAAGGAAAGTGTCACCAGCCGCAAACGGGGTTGATCACAGGCACTGGAGGGCGTCCGCCCCGGCGCCGTTCACTCCCGCCAGGCGGCCGGGCCAAGGCCGATCCGGGCTCAGGTCCTCGGCCTGCGCCGGGGCCGCCGGGCGGGCCGTCGTGGCCGGGACCGTTTGTCCGGGCGGCGGATGACCGCCAGGGACAACAGGCCGGCCGCCAGCGAGACGAGGTCGGTGCAGATCTCGAGGTAGTCGTGCATTCCGGGGTCCTTCCGGGAGGTCGTCGGCACGAGATTTTCAGCCGGCCGCCCGGACCGGCCACCGGTCCGGACCGGCCCGGACCGGGTGAATTCGGTGGCCAGGGGATTCCGGGCGGAGTGCGCGCACCCCTACCGTGGTCCGGTGCCCGCTCCGGACCCCGACCACGTGCACTCTCCCGAACAGCTGGTGACGGCGTTGAACGCGTTGCGCGGCGGCCTCTCCTACAAAGCGCTGAACAGGGCGCATCGGGCGTTGCCGAAGAGCACCATCGGCGATCTGCTCACCGGTAGGACCGTGCCGGTCCGGGCGACGGTCGTGGCGTTCCTGACAGCCTGCGGGCTCGACGAGGTGGCGCAACTGCCGTGGCTCGCGGCGCAGGACCGGGCCGCCGCGGCGCATCTGCACCGTCCGGCGGGAGCGGTCCGGGTACGGACGGCGGTAGCCCGGCGGTTCGGTGTACACCCGTCGATCCAGACTGCGGAGAGCGGGAACGAGCTTCCGGCGTACATCGAGAGAGACTTTGATCCCGGTCTTCGGGAGATGTTGAGGCCGGGCGGATTCGTCCTGTTGCGCGGGGGCTCGTCGACCGGGAAGACGCGGGCGCTGTTCGAGGCGGTACGGGAGACCCTGCCGGACTGGTGGCTGTCGCACGGCGACGGCGACGGCACGCCGGGGCCTCGGACCGTGCTGTGGCTCGACGAGCTCCAGCGATGCCCGGTGCCGGCCGGGCGGATGCGCTCGGCCCTGGCGGCCGGGGCGATCGCGGTCGGGACACTGTGGCCGGATGAGTACGACTGCCGGATCGCGCCGCGCATCCCGGGGCAGCCCGACCCGTACGCCGAGCAGCGGGAACTTCTGGGGCTGGCCCATGTCATCGACGTGCCGGCCGTCTTCAGCCCCGTCGAACGCCGCCGAGCCGAGGAACTGGCCGCCGACGACCAGCGGCTGCGGATCGCGTTGAACAGCACCGACGCCGGCGTCACCCAGGTGCTCGCGGCCGGACCCGAACTGATCCGGCGGTGGACGCATCCGGACCTCGCCGATCCACGGCAGTGTGCCGGCCGGGCGATCGTCACGGCCGCGCTGGATGCCCGGCGGGTCGGCGCGCGCCCGCCGCTGACCCTGGACTTCCTGGCCGCCGCCGCACCGGCCTACCTGACACCGGTGCAGCAGGCGGCAGCCGCACCTGATTGGCTGGACGGCGCTCTCGGCTACGCCACCGCCCCTCTGCGCGGCGCCTCCGCCTGTCTCACCCCGATAGGTGCCGGGATGGGCGTCACAGCCGGCTTCCTGACCGCCGACTACCTGCACCAGCACGCCCGCCGGTTACGGCGAGCCGAGCCACTGCCGGACGCGGTGTGGCAGGCCCTGGTCGAGCACCATCCGGGCGACACACTCGACCTGGCCGACAGCGCCACCCGCCGGGGCCGCCCGGAGACGGCGCGGCAGCTGCACGCCCGGCTTCCACCCGCGGAACGGCTGCGGGTCTACCTGAACCAGGAATGTCAACGCGCCCTGGCCGCCGCGATGGTCCGGGACGGCCAGGGCGGCGCCGACGAACAGGTCAACGCCACGCTGGCAGCCCTCGGCCATTGGGCTGAACTGCGGGAACGTTCCGACGCCGGGTTTCCCGGCGCGGCCCGTCATCTGGTCGACGGGCTGGCCCGTCACCGCCAACTCGAGGCGCTGCGCGCCGAGATGCACGCCGGTACGCCGTCGGCCGCCGCCCGCCTGTCAGCCCTTACCCGGCCCGGTGCATCCCCGGCCCCGGGCCGGTAACCGAAAACGGAGTGCTCCGGCGTATCCCCGACCGTGACGAACACGCTGCCCGCCCCCTCGCCGCCACCGGGCAGCACCACCCGCGCCCGCAGCGTCGCGAAACCGGTGGCCACCGCGGTGACCGTACCGGTGAGCCGCACACTCCTGCCTGCACCGAGCGTGATCGCACCGGCCGCCCGGTACAGGCAGGCGCCGTCCGAGGGGTCCGGCGCCGGATGGCCGATCACGGTCAGGCCGGCCGGCGCCCTCGCCCAGGCGAAGCCGCCGGGTAGGTCGATCTCCACCCGGGCGGCAGCGTCGGCCGCGGCGGTCACCTCCACACTCAACAGCACCGTCTCACCCCGCGCCGGCGGCCGGGACAGAACCGCGGCGACCCGGGCACAGGCGGCCCACTCGCTGTTCGGCGCGTTCGCGTCAGCCGACACCGCACACCCGGATCCGACCGGCGGGGCGGGCGGGACCGCGATCCGCCCGCAAGCAGCCAGAACCCCGGCGAGAAACACCAGAGCGACGATCCTCGGAGCCGGATGGTTGCGCATGGACTTCTGACGGGGGCCGCCTCCCCCGAGTTCCGGACATCCGGCCCGGTGACTGACAACTCCGTCTCGTCCGGCCTCAGGTCGGCGGTCCGGTCGAATCCCTCCTTGTCGCACTTCCGCCAGTCACCGAGGCCGGCACGGGTCCAGGGCGAGAAACTGCTCGTCGTGGGTCCACTCGTCCCGCGTACCACGAGTGCCAACCGCGGTGGATCTCCTGCTCGGTCGGCGAAGCCGTCCTTTCAGGGTTTTGGTGCGGCTTGCCGCACTGCCTCTAAGGCGTCCTAGGATTCTAGTTCGAAAGTGATCCCTGGTCTGCGCGGGGCGATCGACCTGCGGCTCAGGCCGGTACGACGATGGCGGCAGCCCCGGTCACCGTGCGGGGTGCCCCTGGCCGGGCCGCTGTTCGACGGGGGCAGCGATCAAGACACCGTCGTCGTGGAGTTCCTGGCGCAAGCGGGCCAGGTTCACGAACGTGCCATCGTCGAGTGGGTTGGCGTTGAGCAGGCGCAGTGTCGCCGTGCAGTACTTGGCCATCGTGTTGCGACCCGGCATGAAGATCGACATCTCGTCGTACGGATCCTGTTCCTGCACCTGCAGACCCGCGGGCAGCGCCGCCAGCACCTCCGCGGGCGCGGCGACCGGCACCTTGACGATCCAGAAAGGGCCCGCGCCGTCCAGGACACGGCCTTCCTGCCGCGGAGTCTCCAGCGCCAGAGCCCGCCACGGCCTGCCCAGTGTGGTGGCACCAGCATCCTCCACTGTCTTCACCAACGCGGTCGCGGTGGCCGTGATCAGGGCCTCGGCCTCCTCCCATTCCTGAGCGTTACGCCCGAGCGGCGTGCCGTGCACCAACGTCGCCACCAAGGTCATCGCCGGCACAGGCCGGGTCTGGAGTTCCGGCTCCGCACCGAAGACAGTACGAGCGGCCTGGATCGCCTCGTCTTGCGCCTTGCGCTGCCGGTGGACCTCGTCGTGGTGCCGGTCGAGCAGGGCGACCACCCGGTCCGGTTCATCGAGGGCCTGCCGGACGGCTTTGACGCTCATCCCGGTGTCCCGTAGGAGGGTGATCAACATGGCCTGTTCCACCTGCTCGAACGCATACGAGCGATGGCCGGTCCGCTCGTCGATCCCGGCCGGAACGAGCAAGCGCTCAGCGTGGTAGAAGCGCAGCGCCTGAGGCGACAGATGGCACATTTCGCTGAACTCACTGATCGACAACATGGGAACCAGCTTGACCCCTCCAGTAACCACAAGGGCAAGCACGAGGCATCCGTGCCACGGCCGCGACCGCGGGTCACGTGGCGGGATGCGGATCGGGGCCTGTCAGACGCCGGAGATCCTCGATGAGGTGGACGCCGCCATCCGCCTGGTGCAGGAGTTCACCGATCAGGTGGGCATGTGGCTGGTGTCCTCCGACGTCACCGGTGAACGCGACGTCGAGCGCGTCGGGCCGGGTCCGACGGGTTCCTCAGCCCCGCCGGGGACGTGATCGCCCAGGTGCCGGCCGGCCACGTCGGTATGTCACCGCCGACATCGACGCCAGCGGGGGTCGGGAATCACGGTCGGCGGCCCGATCAGGTCGAACGCGTCCGTCGATCGGTTCTCCATGCATCAGTGATGCATGCGGCCGGCGCCCGCCCACTCCCCCGGAATTCGCGGCGGCTCCGTCGGCGAAGCCGTCCGTCTGGTCTTCGGTGCGGCTTGCCGCACCACTTCTAAGGCATCCTAGGATCCTAGTGGAAATCGTCGGGGGCGCTCTGGGGTGGCGTGACGAGGCCGGTCTCGTAGGCGACGACGACCAGCTGGGCCCGGTCGCGGGCGTTGAGTTTGGTGAGCAGCCTGCCGACGTGGGACTTGACGGTGGCGAGGCTGAGCGTCAGGTGCCCGGCGATGTCGGTGTTGGACAGGCCGCGGGCGATCAGGATCAAAATCTCGCGTTCCCGGTCGGTGACTCCGGCGAGCCGGCGGTGGAAGCTGCGGGACGGCCGGGGCTGCGCTCCGAACGCGGCGATGAGCCGGCGGGTGACACTCGGCGCGAGCAGTGCCTCCCCCGCGGCGATCACCCGGATGGCGGCGACGAGATCGGCCGCGGTGGTGTCCTTGAGCAGGAACCCGCTGGCGCCGGCGCGCAACGCCCCGTACACGTATTCGTCCAGGTCGAACGTGGTGAGGACGAGCACGCGGGTGTCGCCGGTGGCCCGGCAGATCTCCTCGGTGGCCTCGATGCCGGTCATGTCGGGCATGCTGATGTCCATCAGCACCACATCGGGCCGGTGCGCCAGCGCCAGCCGAACGGCTTCCCGGCCGGTGCCCGCCTCCCCGACCACGGCGAACCCGGGCGTGCTGTCGAGCAGAACCCGGAAACTGTCCCGCAGCAGCGTCTGATCATCGGCGACGAGCACCCGGACCGGATCGGTCACGGCTGCCCGCCCCGGCCCGCCGCGGAGTACGGGATGTGCGCCGTCACCGTGAACCCACCACCCTCCCGCGGCCCGGCCAGCAGCGTGCCACCGTGGGCGGCGACCCGCTCGCGCATCCCCCGTAAGCCGTGCCCACCCCCACCCACGGTCGCTCGCTCCGCCCTCTCGTGTTCGGGCGGCGCGGAACCGTCGTCGGCGACCTGGACCGTCACGGCATCCGTCTCCGCCTCGACGCTGACCGTGCAGCTGCCGGCCCGCGCGTGCCGGACCACATTGGTCAGCGCCTCCTGCACTATCCGGAAGACCACGAGCCGCACCCCGGGCGGCGGCTGCGCCGACCCGGCGAGGGTCATGGTCACTCGAATCCCGGCCTGCTCGGTGCGATCGGCCAGCGCCCGCAGATCCTCGTCACCACCGGGAAGCCCGGCCGGCTCCGGATCGGCGCGGAGCAGGCCGAGCGCCCGGCGCATCTCGACGAGTGCTTCCCGGCTGGACGTCTCGATGACCTCGAGGGCGCTCAGGCTCTCCTCCGGGCGGACCCCGGCGACGTGCCGGGCGACGCTGGCCTTCATCGCGATCATGCTGAGGCTGTGCGCCACGGTGTCGTGCACGTCGCGGGCGATCCTCAGCCGCTCCTCGGTGACCGCGCGGGCGGTCCGTTCCTGGAAGACCTGCTCGGCGAGGTCACGCCGATGCCGGGCGAGCAGGCCGGCCAGCCACGGAACCGCCACCACCGCGGCCGCCACCAGCGGCGCCGACGGCTGCACCAGCCCGAGCGCGGCCGCGCCCGCGAGTCCCCCGATCAGCTCGGGCACCGCCCGCGACGGCGGCAGCTGCGCCGCGACCGGGAACTGGGTCAGCGACACGGCGGCGACCAGTCCCGGTGCGGCGAACGGCGGGATGACTCCGGCCCCCAGCGCCGCCCCGGACGCGGCAAGCGTCACCACGGCCGCGGGCAGCGGCCGGCGGCGGCGAACCGCGACCGGCACGGCCACCGCACCCACCAGAAGCGACTGCCACCAGGCCGTCTGCCCGGCCTCCAGCGCCGCGTAGCCACACAGCGCCAGAACGGCCACGGCCGCCGCCGCATCGACGGCCATCCCCCGTGTCCTGATCACGTGGCCAGGCTACCGAGCAGCACCGCCCACGCCATCCGACCCGGGTATGTCATCCCCGGGTATGGCCGGCCGCCGGCGAAACGCCTACCGTGGTCGGATGCGCCGGCGGTCGCGGCGGCGGCACAGTTCTCGCCATGACCACCACGACCACGACCGGCCCCTCCCGCAGCGTCGCCCCAGCCCTCACCTTCCCCGGCCCGTGGCCGGCCGGCGTCTCCCTCGTCGCCGGGCCTCTGCTGATGCTGTCCGGCACGCTCCTGCGGCTGGGCATCCCGTTCTTCTTCCCCGACCAGCTCACCGCCTACCAGCGGGATCCCACCCTGATCGGTACGGCGTACGCGCTCTTCCTGGCCGGCGCCGTCACCCTGTGGCCGGGGATCGTCGCCGTCGCCGCCCGGGTCGGCGTCACCCATCCCGGCTGGGCGGTGTGGGGCGGCAGCCTGGTGGTGTTCGGCCTGTTCGCCCGCACCTTCCACCACGGCGTCGACACGTTCGCCTTCGCGCTGTCCGAGAGCAGCGGCCCGGCGTTCGCCACCGGGGCCGTGAGCGCCTACTACGCGTACCCGGAGTGGGTCGCCGCCAGTCTCAGTCTCGCGGTGATGCTCGGCTGGATCGTCCTCGCCGTCGGGTGCTATCTGTCGGGCACCCTGCGCCTGCTGCCGGCGCTGGCCCTGGCGCTGATGTCCGGCCTGATGATCGGCGTCCTCAAGGGCAGCACCTGGGCGTCGGCCGTCCAGGTCACCGGTCTGGCCGTGGCGCTCGTTCCGCTCGGGGTCACGTTCCTGCGCGAGGCGGCCCGGCCGTCGGCGCGCACCGTCGCGACGGTCGTGCTGTTCCTCGCGGCGTCGATCGTCCTCGGCCGGCTCGGGTGAGCAGCGGATGCCGGCGTCCGGCGTGGTGGGCAGGTCGCCGGCATCCGGCCTCACGCGCCGTCGAGGACCGGGATGAGGGCCTCCTCCTCGTAAGCGAGGTGTCTCTCCAGGTCCCCGGTGAGGGCGTCGACCTCGGCGATCAGGGCCGCACGGGTCAGATCCGGGTCGGCGAGCGCGGCACGCAGACGTTCGACCAGCTCGGCGACGGTCTGGTGTTCGGCGCGGAGCCGGGCGATGGTCGGCGCGAGGCCCGGGTCGGCGTGTTCCAGGGCGGGGAACATGCCCTGGTCCTCGCGGACGTGGTGGCCGTGCAGGCCGGAGCACAGGCTCAGGCAGTTGATCCGCAGCTGGGCGCCGAGGGCCGTGCCGGAGGCGGCGACCTCGGCGCGGATCAGCGCCAGCTCCCGGCGGAACGCGTCGTGCACGACCCGCAGCATGTCGCCCGGGGAGGTGCCGTTGAAACGCGGCGGCCCGGGGATCGGGGTGAGCGCCACGATCGGCAGGGTCCGGCCGGAGCGGCGCTGGTAACCGTCCCAGCCGTCGGAGGTCTCGGTGGCGCGGGCCCAGGCGTCGTCGCGGGCGGCGCCGGTCAGCACCTCGGCCGTCGCCTCGTAGATGAAGGCGCCGTCCTCGACGGTGACGACCGGGTCGGCCCGCAGGTTGTGGAACCAGGCGGGATGACGGGGCGAGCCGCCGGCGGAGGCGATGACCAGCACCCGGTCGTCGCGGTCGCGCAGATAGCCGAGCGGCACGGTGTGCCGGCGGCCGGAGCGGGCGCCGGTGGTGGTGAGCAGGATCAGGCGGGCGCCGTCGAACATTCCGGAGACGCGGCCGTGGTTGGCACGGAACTCCTCGATGACAGGCGTGTTGAAATCGTTGGACATGAATCACTTTCGGTCGTGTGGGGACAGCATCCGGACAAGGGGATGAGGACACACGGTCGGGAGGTGGGCCACGGGCGGCAGGCGACCGGTGCGGTCGCCCGGCGGTCACGCGCTAGCCGGGTGCCCCACTCGGTAATGGCACGAGGCCGACCCGGCAGTCACGGGCGCCACGCTACCCCACGGGTCGTCCCGCTGTCCGTCCATCAACGGTGGTGGGTATCGTCTGCCGCCGGGGTGAGATCACTACGGAGGTCACTCGTGCCACGACACACCAGCCGGATCCTGGCCGGCGCGCTGATGGCGCTCGCCACGGCCGCGTGCGTCCCCGACCGGAAGACGGAGGACCCGGCGCCCGCGCCGACGGTGACCGAGACCGGCCCGGGAGCGGTCACGGGCAGCCCGCTGGTGAGCGAGGCCGACGTCGACAATCTGATCCGTGACTTCACCGCCTGGAACAACCGGACCAACCTCGCGGTGAACGCGGGCGCGGTGACGGAGTTCGAGTCCGAGGCGGCCCGGGAGATGGACGAGGCCGCGTTGAGCTCCCGGGCCGCGGGCGACGTCCCGAAGCCGTTCAGCTACCAGCGTGTCGGCTCGCGGGTGCCGGGGAGGACCAGTGGCGCCGACTGGTTCGTGGTGGAGACGATGACATCGCTGAGCAGCACGAACTTCCCGTTGATCATGGTGCGGGACGGGTCCCGGTGGAAGCTGGCGCACTACGCCGAGGTCAACGCGGCCCTGCCGCAGACCCGCACGGACCTGACCGGCAACGTCGAGATCGTCGACGCGGCCGACGCGGGCGGCACGCTGGTGGCCGCACCGGAGAAGGTCGCCGCCGCCCACGCGAAGACGATCGCGTTCGAGGCGCCCGCCGACCCGCTGTTCGGCGGCGACACCACCACCAAACAGGTGCTGAACCCGATCTCCTACCTGTACACGACCCTGTTCCAGAGCACGAAGCAGCCGGTCGCGGCGACCCGGCTCACCTACCGCACCGAGGTCGCGCCGTACCCGGTCCGGGCGCTGCGCACCGCCGAGGGCGGCGCCGTGATCGCGTACACCACCGTCACCGAGATCGTCGGCACCTACCCGGGCCTGATGCCTTACGTGAAACCGCAATACCGCAAGATCAGCAAAGGCGCGGTACGGGGCCGGAACACCATCCACGTGATCGCCCAGTGGTGGGCGCAGGTCCCGCCGAAGGGCAGCAACTTCCCCGTCGCCATCCTCGGCGGAACCACCGGCATCACCCGGTTCAGCTAGCGAGCGCCCGAGGGCGGATCCGCCGCACCACGCCCCGCACCCAGCCGGTGGCGGTCAGCCACAGCATCCGCAGCAGGCCACCGCCGGTCAGCACCGTCTCCCCGGCGATCGCGGCGGCCCGGTCCATCACCGTGCACGCCCGCGCGTAATCGTCCTCGTCGTGCTGCAACTCCCACAGCCGCTCGGCGCGCTCCCACGCCAGCGCCCGGGTGGTGTAGACCAGGATGCTCTGGCTCCAGTCGTCGAGGCCGCCGACGCACCTGTCGATCTGCATCTGCCACGCCGTGGCGAACCGGCGGCGCAGCGGCGGGATCTGCTGGTAGAAGATCTTGTTCACCACGAGGTAATCGGGGTGCTGCGGCCCGTCGCCGGGATGGCCGAGCCGCTTCCACGTCGCGATCAGCGCCAGCGACAGATCATGGTTGATGTGCGCGTTGACCCCGAGGATCGACGCTTCCAGAGGGCTGACGTCACCGTCGTGGGCGCGGCGGAACAGCACCTCCCACGCGTCCGGGGTGTCCGTGTCGACACCACCCCAGGCGGCCAGGGCGGTGAAGTACAGCCGGGCGAACTCGACGTCGAGCACCTCCAGCCACTTCGGGTCGGTCACGGCCGGGCTCTGCAGATGCGCCTCGACCTGCTCGGTGATCGTCAGGTACAGCGCGTTGAACGCCGCGATCCGGTTGTTGCCCGGTGTCGGCGGCAGCGAGTCGAGGATCGTCTGCAGCAGCTTGAGACGGGCGACCACCCCGGCGATGTCCTCCGGCGGGTCCCGCAGCGCGGCTTCCATCTCCCGATGCGCGGGCGCCCACCCCCGGGTCACCTCGACGGACGGCTGGATCTGGCGCCGGCAGTCGCGCATCCGCTGCGCGCTCCGCTCGGCCCGCCCCCGGTCGAACTCCACCACGATGGTCCCCTCCCCTAAGCCGAAGGGTCCATCCTGGAACGTGAGTCCACTTCGGTCCGTCGGGGATCATGCCGCCGGACAGTCGGATCAGCGACCCTTTCCGCCCCGGCGGTGACCACCGCCGGCACCGGGGTGCATCGACACGTGGGCGCGGGTGTCGTAACCCTTGCCGCGCGTGCCGGACGACGCCGCCACCAGCATGCGGGGCCGGCCAGAAGTATTTCGCCGCGCCGGTCACCATGATCGCCCGGCGGATCTCCGCCGCGGACTCACGGCCGACATTTCCGCGCATGATCGGCGATCACCGCCTCGAGGACGGCCGGCAACAACGACACTTCGGCGAAACCGTCCCAGAACATGTCGAACGCCAGATCCGCCGCGTCCTCCCCCACCACGCTCGGTCCCGCGTATGCCCCATCGAGCAGAACCATCCGCTGACCGGACCGACCAGATTCATCAGCCAGACGTCGTGGTGAAAGAGGAGGCGCGCGGCACGGCCGGCGACGCCTTCCGCGCCACCGGATGATCCCAGTCCAGATCGTCCGGCACCGGCTGGGCGAGGGTGTAGTCACGCAGCCTAGTCCCGGGCCGGCCAATCCGCCGCCGGCGATCGCCCGCCCATCCGGTGACCTCATCGGCCGTCGAGTGCGCCAGAAGCTCACTCCCGTCCCGCATTGTCCCGGACCGCGGCCACGTTCACCGCGACCACCACGAGGATCCCCAACCACTCGTGCAGAGCCAGCACCTGTCCGAGAAGGATCAACCCCGCGAGCGCCGCGAAGACCGGGTGGACGCTCATCACCACCCCGAAGTAGCGGGCCGGCACCCGCCGCAACGCGACCAGGTCGGCCGCGTACGGGATCACCGACGCCAAGATCCCGGCCGCCACCGCGTACAGCAGCGCCGCGCCGGTCATCCGCCCCTGCACGATCAGCGTCACCACGACCGGCAGGGTCAGCACCGCCGCGACGCTGGTCGCCGCCGCGGGCGCCTGCAACCCGGGCAGGCGCCGACCGAGGAGCCGGTTCAGCAGGATGTACGACGCCCAGCAGCACGCCGCCAGCACCCCGCAGCCGATCCCGGTCCAGTCACTGCTGCCCGACGGCAGGACCAGCACGTACACCCCCGCGCCGGCGCCGGCCGCGCAGAGCAGATCGAGGCGGCTGCGGGAACCGGCGAGCGCCACCGCGAGCGGCCCGAGGAACTCCAGCGTCACCGCCAGGCCCAGCCCGATCCGGTCGATCGCCGTGTACAGCCCCAGATTCATGGTCACGAACACGACGCCGAGCAGGATCGTCGGCCACCACTGCGCCCACGTGAACCTGCGCGGATCCGGCCGGGCCACCGGCAGCAGCACCGCCGCCGCCACGAACTGCCGCACCGCCACCACACCGGACGGCCCGATCGCGTCGAACGCGTGCGCCCCGACCGCCGCGCCCGTCTGATTGCTGGCCGCGGCCCCCACCATGATCGCGAGTCCGCCGACCGGCGCCGTCCTGGTCGTCACCACCGTCATGCTCGGCAGTCTGGTCCGCGGCGGGCCGCACGGAGAAATACGCGCACCGCGGCATCTATACGCTGTGCGCATGGATCCGCAGCTGCGTCACCTCCGGGCGCTGGTCGCCGTGGTCGAGGCGGGCACGTTCACCGACGCCGCCACCGAACTCGGCGTCTCGCAGGCGGCGGTGTCCCGGTCCATCGCGGCGCTGGAGAGCGCGCTCGGCGTACGCGTGCTGCAACGCACCACCCGTCACGTCGCGCTGACCGCGACCGGACGCCAGGTCCTCGCCGGCGCCCGCCGGATCCTCGACGAGGTCACCCACCTGCACCGACTCACCGAACGCCAGCGCAGCGAACTGCGCGTCGGCTACGCCTGGGCGGCCCTCGGCAAGCACACCCGCCGCCTCCAGCGCGCCTGGGCGGCCGATCATCCCGGCACCGCCCTGGTCTTCGTGCACACCAACACCCCGAGCGCCGGTCTCAGCGACGGCACCGCCGACGTCGCCGTGATCCGCCGTGCCCTCGACGACCCGCGTTTCGACACGGCGCTGATCGGCACCGAGGCCCGGTGCGCCGCCGTCGCCACCGACAACCCCCTCGCCCGGCGCCGCACCCTGCACCTGCGCGACCTCACCCGCTACCCCGTCGCGATCGACGCCCGCACCGGCACCACCACCCTCGACCTGTGGCATCCCGGCCCGCCACCGGCCGCGATCCGCTCCACCCACGGCGTCGACGAGTGGCTGACCCTGATCGCCGCGAACCAGGCCGTCGGCGTCACCTCCGAAGCCACCGCCAACCAGAACCCACGGCCCGGCGTCGCCTACCGCACGCTGCGCCACGCGCCGCGCATCCCGGTCCGGCTCGCCTGGTGGCGCGACGATCCCCCGGTGCGGCTGGGCGATCTGGTGCGGCTCAGCCGCGAGGCCTACCAACCTTGATCCGGTACGGGCCGACCACGGTCCCGTGACCGTCCACGCGAGGTGGCTGCCCACTCACGGCCGCAACGCGGCCGCCGGGCTGAGGCGCCCGGTGGCTTCGACACTGTCGATGACGTCGACGACGGCGCAGCCGCCGTTTGACCAGCACCGCTCGCACCCTGGTGGGAGGCGTCGAACCTGCCCGGTCGCCGGGCTCTCCCCTGTCACCGCACCTAAAGCGTCCTAGGAAGATGGGTTGATATCTCGGCCGGCGGGACCGGACGCCCTTGACGGCTTGCGAGGTCCCGGAGCCGTGCGGATACAGGCTGATCGCACTGTGAATCTTGACCGGGCGGCACGAGCAGATCAACATTGCCGGATGTACGACATGCCGCCGACATCACCGTGGTTCTTCACGCCGTCCGGGGCCGAGGTCACCGGGTTCCAGGCCGCGGGTGACGAGGCTCTGCGCTGGTGGCGGCGGCTCCGGCAGGCCTATCCCGAGACCGGCCTGTGGCCGCTGCTGATGGAGTCCGACACGCCCGAGTACCTGGCGGACACCTACACCTACGCCACCGTCGCCGAATCCCTGGCCGACGCCCGGGCCCTCGACGGCGCGGCGCTCCTGGCCGAGGACGGCGAACGGAAGCTGGCCGGGTGCTCCCCGGAGTACGCCGCCGAGCTGCACGCCGACCTGGCCGGCCGGGGACAGTGGCCCGCGCAGCCGGAACAGCCCGGTTTCGGTCTCCCCTACGGCTGGGACGGCCGGCCGGAGGAGGTGACCGTCGCTCTCGTACCGGTCTCCGCGCCCTGGCTGATCCCGGTGACCCTGCACTACGGCGGCTGGAACAAGTATCCGTCGCCGGGCGAGCACGCCGCGATCATCCGCCACTGGAACGACCGCTACGGCGCCGAGCCGGTCGCCTGGACCGGAACGACCATCGAGTACGCGGTCGCCCGCCCACCCGCCACCCGGGCCGCCGCCATCGCCCTCGCCTGGGAGTACCACCTCTACAACGACGGCGAGTACGACCTGTACCGCGCGGAGACCCTCACCGACCTGGCCGCCGGCCTCCTGGACGCCCCGGTCTGGCGCATGTGGTGGGACTGACCACGGCCGGCTGAGCGGCCTCGCCGGTGATCCGCGGCCAGGCGTGGGCGGCTTCGACACGGCTCCGGTCGCCGGGCAGGGCGAGCGGTTCCCGTACATCGCCGGCAAGATCCTGTGCTCGGGAGCCGAGATCGGCGAGATGCCGCAGAACCGCACCCCCGAGAACGGTGACCGTACGAGAGGAAGGTGTTCCCAAGGCGCGGACCGTAGGGGATGCGCCGAGGTTACGCGCTGTCTCTAGGTGTGCCGTCGGCCGGTCACTCCGGGTGTTGTAACAGGTTGTCCAGGATCCGACCGTGCCGACCGACGCAGCGCCATGTAACACTGCACCGGCTCCCTTGATCGAAAGGCCGGTCCGTGTCCTCGTTCGATGACCTGTTCGCCCACCATGTCGCCACCGGCATGGCCCGTCAGCTGGCGCTGGCCGACCTGCTCGGCGACCGTGGCTGGCAGCTGGACCTGAACACGGGCACGGTGACGTTCGGCAACGACCTCCGTTACCCGATCCAGCTGCTGGGCACGGAGAGTCACGGCGATGGCACCTGGCTGTGGGCGTGGGCGAACACCGGCAGCAACATCGACCCGTCGCTGCTGCAACTGGCCGGCTGGCTGCGCGAACACGGCCGCCTCGAAGGGGTCCGCGAGCTCTCCGAGCCGTCGTTGCGGCTGGACCGGGTCGACGGCCACCGGCTGGCGCTCGTCTCGTCGGGGCTGACCGGACGCCCGTATTACCGGGGTTCCTACAACGGCGGGGCGATCTTCTTCCACCTGGAGAACCTGCCGTCGCGGGTGCAGGGCGCCGTCCCGCCGGAGAAGGTCTTCACCGTGCTCGGCCAGGTGTTGCAGGCCTTCGCGGTGGATCACCGGACCGTGGTGGTGTCGTTCCTGCAGCAGCAGGGCTGGCGGGTGGACGACGGCCCGGCGGGTGTGCTGGGACGGCATGCGGACGGCTCGCAGGTGCGTGTCACCTTCGACCATCTGGGCCGCATCAGTGACCTGACCGGTCAGATCCAGCCGCGGTGACCAGGTGCTTCTCGAAGCAGATCTGGTTGTACGGCGAAGGGCCGCAGGACTCGATGCGGACCCGGTCGATCACGTCAGCCTCCACTCTCGGAGAACATCTGACCTGAGTCAGACAGTTCGTGGGCGCTAGGGTGTGCGGGTGAGCCGGGAGCCGTTGATCTTTCTGGATGTCGACGGGCCGCTGATCCCGTTCCGGGAGCGGCCGGGCGCACCACCGGGCCCGCCCGCGCCGGATCCCTCGGGGCATCCGCTGATCCATCGGCTCGACCCCGAGGACGGTCGCCGGCTGCTGGCCCTGGACGCCCGGCTGGTGTGGGCGACGACCTGGATGGATACCGCGAACGAGCTCGTCGCGCCTCGGCTCGGCCTGCCGGACCTGCCGGTCGTGCCGTTCCCCGACGACGACGGCGACGACCGGATCCGCGGCGGCGGGCTGCACTGGAAGACCATGACCCTGACACGCTCGGCCGGTGGCCGTCCGTTCGTCTGGCTCGACGACGAGATCACCGGCGCTGACCGGCGCTGGGTCGACGGCCACCACCCGGGGCGTGCTCTGCTGCACCGTGTCGACCCGTTCACCGGGCTCACCGACGCCGACCTCACCCTGGTCGGCCACTGGCTGTCGCAGGTCGCCGCCGATCCTCCGCGATGAACGGCTGCCGCTCCGGGGGCACACCGGCCCTATCGTGACCGGATGACCACCCGCGACGTGCCCGCCCGCATCGGCGACCTCCCTCCGATCGGCCGGCCCGCCAACGGCGCGCTCCTCCAGGCGGGGATCACCACCCTCGCCCAGGTCGCCACCCATCGGCGGCGTGACCTGCTCACCATGCACGGCATCGGGCCGAAAGCCGTCCGCCTCCTCACCGAAGCCCTCGCCGAGCAGGGCCTGTCCTGGGCGGACTGAGACCGCGGACGGCGACGGCTCGGCGAGCGGAACGCCGAGGGCTGGAAGATGTCACATTCGGCGTGGCGGCGGTGCTTCCCTGGTGTGAAGCTACTGGTAACCGAGCGGGAGGACGCCGTGCCGGCCTCCGTGCGATCCGACCTGGAACACATATTCCGGGCGGCCTACCCGAGAGTGGTCGGGGTGGCCGCCCGGGTTCTCGGCTCCCGGGACGAGGCCGAGGACGTGGCGCAGGAGACCTTCCTGTCGTTCAGCCGTACCGATGTCCCCGCTGGTGAGGCGATCGGCTGGCTCTGTGTGGCGGCCGCGCACACCGCGCTCAACCATCTGCGTTCCGGGCGGCGGCGGGCCTCCCGGGAGGAGGCGGCGAGGGATCCGCGGGTCGCGGTCTCCCCGGACGTCGCGGATGCGGTGGTCGCCAGAGACGAGCATCGGCGGGTACGAGCGGCGCTGTCCCGCCTCCCCCGCAAGCAGGCCGTGGCCCTGGTGCTGCGGCACAGCGGCCTGAGCTACGCCGAGGTGGCGGCCGCCCTCGACCTCTCCCCCGGCAGCGTCGGCACCACCGTGCGGCGCGCCGAGTCCGCTCTTCGTGAGGAGTTGAACCGTCATGCGTCATCCCGGTGACGGCACGCTGCGCCGGCTGCTGGACGAGCCGGACGGTGTCGCCGACGTCGACCGCGACCACGTCGACGAATGCCCCGAATGCCGGTCGCGGATGTCCGCGGCCGCCGACGACGCGCTGCTGGCCGGGTCGGCGCTGACCTTCGACGTCCCGGACGTGGACGTGGACGAGGGCTGGCGGCGGCTGAGCGGGAGCCTGGCCGGCGCCCGGAAGCCGGCTGCCGGCCGGAAGTTCGGCCTGCGCAGCCCGGTGGTCGCCGTGGTGGGTGTGGTGGCGCTGCTCGGCGGCGCGTCCGCGGCCGCCGCCGGCGATTGGTTCCCGATCTTCAAGACCGAGAAGGTCGCGCCGATCACGGTTCCGCAGGCGGATCTGGTGCAGCTGCCGGAGCTGCAGGAGTTCGGCACGATGACGCGGGACGCACGGCCGAACGTGCGGACCGTCGACGACGCCCGGGACGCCCGGGAGATCACCGGCCTGGCCAGCCCGCGGATCAACAACCTTCCGGACGGGGTGGCCGGCCAGCCCCGGTTCCTGGTCGGCGACAAGCTCACCGGGACGTTCGCGTTCGACCGGGCGCGGACGGAGCAGGCGCTCGGTCAGCGGATTCCGCAGCCGCCGGCGGGGATGGAGACGAGCCGGTTCCGGATGACGGCGGGGCCCGGGCTGGCGGCCGTGTGGCCGGGGTCGAGCGGGGCGCCCGCGCTGGTGATCGGCCGGGTGGTGGCGCCGAAGGCGTTCTCGACCGGGGTGCCGTTCGAGACGGCCCGCGACTATCTGCTGTCGCTGCCGGGGCTGCCGGCGTCGGTGGCCGGGCAGTTGAAGGCGTTCACCAAGGACGGCGGGACGCTGCCGCTGATCGTGAAGGAGGACAGCGAGACCAGCTTCACCACGAAGGTCGACGGTAAACCGGCGACGGTCCTGACCACCGAAGGCGGGGCGATCTCCGCGGTGGTGTGGGTCGACGGCGGGTTCATCAACGGGGTCGGCGGCTCGCTGAGCGCCGCCGAGGTGCTGCGGGTGGCGGCGGAGACGCAGTGGACCCAGTGACGCAGTCGCCGGCGGTGTGGGTGTCCCACCTGCGTAAGAGGTACCGGAAGCGGACCGCGGTCGACGGTGTCTCGTTCACCGTCGGCCGGGGCGAGGTGGTCGGGTTGCTCGGGCCCAACGGCGCCGGCAAGACCAGCGTGATCAAGATGATGCTGGGCCTGGTCCGACCGGACGCCGGAGAGGTGATGCTGCTCGGGCAGCCGAACACCGACCCGCGGTCACGGCAGCGGGTCGGGTACCTGCCGGAGCTGTTCCGCTACCAGCCGTGGCTCACCGCCGACGAGGTGCTCGCTCTGCACGTACGGCTGACGGGTCTGAAGGTCTCCGACCGTGAGCGGCGGGAGAACCTCGCCCTCGTCGGTCTCGCCGACCGGTCGCGGGACCGGGTGGGCGGGTTCTCCAAGGGCATGCAGCAGCGGCTCGGGCTGGCCGTCGCCCTGGTGGCCCGGCCCGAGCTGGTGGTGCTCGACGAACCGACCAGCGCGCTCGATCCGCTCGGCCGCGCCGACGTGCGGGACCTGCTGTTGTCGCTGCGGCAGCGGGGTGTCGCGGTGCTGCTGAACTCGCACCTGATCGGCGAGGTGGAGCGGGTCTGCGACCGGGTGGTGATCCTCGACCGGGGCCGGGTCGCCGCCGCCGGAACCCTGCCCGAACTGCTCGGCCGCCGGACCCTGCGGCTGCGGCTGACCGAGGTCACGTCGTCGGTGCTGGACCGGCTGCAGCCGACCGAGACCGACGGCGACCGGTACACCGTCGCGATGCCCGACGACGTGCCCGCGCTCGTCGCCGACCTGGTCAAACTCGGCGTCCACGTGCACGCCGTCGAACCCGCGCGGGTCAGCCTCGAGGAACGGCTGCTCGACATCCTGCGTACGCATCCCGGGGAGCAACAGTGAACACCGTCGTGACCATCGCCGCTCTCACCCTCCAGGAGGCGTCCCGCCGGCGGGTGCTGCGCTCCCTCGCGGTGCTGACGTGCGTGCTGCTGGCGCTGAGCGCGTGGGGGTTCGCCCGCCTGGACGCCGAGTTCGGGGGCCTGACCAGCGGCGAAGCCAAGATCGCCGGGTCGACGGTACTGAACCTGGTGATGTTCGGGTTCAGCCTGATCGCCGCGCTCGGCACCGCGTTCCTGGCCGGGCCGACGCTGTCCGGGGAGGTCGAGTCGGGGATCGCCCTGGCCATGATGACCAGGCCGATCCGGCGGTCGTCGGTGCTCGCCGGCAAGTGGCTGGGCCTGGTCGCGTTCGGCGCCGGTTTCGTCACCGCCGCCGGCTCCGCCCAGTTCGTGATCGTGCGCCTGACCGTCGGCTACTGGCCACCGCACCCGGTCACCGGCCTGGCCCTGCTCGCCGGGCAGACCGCGGCGCTGCTCACCCTGGGCCTGCTGTTCTCCACGGTGATCTCGCCGATGGCGTCCGGGATCGTGGCGGTCGGCCTGTTCGGGGCGACCTGGATCGCCGGCGTCGTCGGCTCGGTCGGCGACGCCCTGGGCAACCCGAGCGTCGCCATGGTCGGCACGGTGTCCCGGATGCTGCTGCCCACCGACGGGCTGTGGCGCGGCGCCATGAACTCCTTCCAGGACCCGGCCCTGCTCGCCCAGGTCGGATCCGGCGCGGAGGAGTCACCGTTCCTGAGCATGGCGCCGCTGACCGGCGCCTACCTGGCGTGGGCGGCGATCTGGACCGCCCTGGTACTGGGCCTGGCCGCCCTGTCCTTCCAGCGGCGCGACCTGTGACGTCCGGCGGCGCGACCTGTGACGTCCGGCGGCATGACCCGGGATGTCCGGCGGCGCCACCTGTGACGTCCGGCGCGCCGTCGCCCGTTCACCGTGCGGATAGGGCAGGATCCGAGGGTGCCAGCCGAGGAATTCGACACGTCCGTCCTGCCCGAGCGCCTGCGGCGCATCCTCACGGTGATCCGGGACGCGGCGGTGAAGTACGGCTACGCCCCCTCCACCCGCGAGATCGCCGACGCCCTCGGCATGTCCACGTCCTCGGTCAGCCGCCACCTGCGCACCCTCGAGGAGCACGGTTTCCTGCGCCGCGGCCGCGGGGTGGCCCGCCCGGTCGACATCCGGATGTTCTTGGAACCGGCCGGCGAGACCCGGGAGGCCGCGGACACCGTCGGCGTCCCGCTGGTCGGTACGATCGCGGCGGGCACGCCGATCCTCGCCGAGGAGGCCACCGAGGAGACCCTGAACCTGCCCCGCGACCTGGTCGGCCGCGGCACCCTGTTCAGCCTGCGGGTCCAGGGCGACTCGATGATCGACGCGGCGATCTGTGACGGTGACATCGTCGTGGTCCGCCAGCAGTCCGAGGCCTGGAACGGCGACATCGTCGCCGCCATGATCGACGACGAGGCGACGGTGAAGGTGTTCCACCGCCGCTCCGGCCACGTCCTCCTGGAGCCCCGCAACCCCGCCTACGACCCGATCCCCGGCGACGACGCCGTCATCCTCGGCAAGGTCGTCTCGGTCCTGCGCCGCGTCTGACCTCTTCCCGATCAACCCCTCTTCTCGGGTACGGCCACCGGGCCGGCAAGTCCACCTTGATCGGGGTGGTCTCGCCCACCGCGACCGGCACGCTGAAGTGGGAGACGGTCGCCGCGTTCGTCGACGCCTGCCTCGGTTACGCCGGCCGAACCGATCCCGGCAAGCTCCTGCCCACCGACACCGACCGGGACATATGGCTGCTGACCTGGGAACGGGCCTACCCGGGCCGGGCGCCCCGTGACGACGCGGACGGGACGGTCGAGGCGTACCTGACCCGGCTCCGGGAGCGGTACGGGCATCTGGACATCGAGTCGCTGCTGCCGCTGGACAGCCGGCAGGAGCAGATCCCGATCGGGGTACGGGAGGTGTTCGTCGCGCAGACGGTCCGATCCGATCCGCCGCCGGTCGATCTGCCCCGGGAGCTCTGGCAGCGGCTCGCCGAGTCCGGAGCCCTGGAGGGCCGGGAACTGCCCGACGGCCTCGACCGGCAGGCCCTGGCGGACCTGCGGCGTTCGTACGAGTCTCGGTCGAGGAGGCGCTCGCGACCGGTTGAACCAGGACCACGACCGCGATCGCGGGGGCGGCGGTGAGGGCGAAGCACAGCGGCAGCGGAAGGCGGTCCAGGAGCAGGCCGATCGAGGCGGCGCGGAGGGAGTCGGCGAGGTTGAAGCGGCCCACCCTATCGGGAGGTGGGACGGGCGGGGACGGCTGCCATCGGGACCGGGCCCGACGGCAGCCGCGTGGTCACGGCGTACCGGAATCAGACGTTGATCTTTTCGCGGGAGAGCGGGGCCGGGGAGACCTGGGCGTTGCGTTTCGCGCCGGTGCGGACGTGGGTGGCGTAGACGGTGAGGCCGACGAACGTGAGGCCGCCGACCAGGTTGCCGATGACGGTGGGGATCTCGTTCCAGATCAGGTAGTCGGCGATGGAGAAGTCGCCGCCGAGCATCAGGCCGGACGGGAACAGGTACATGTTGACGATCGAGTGTTCGAAGCCCATGTAGAAGAAGACCATGATCGGCATCCACATGGCGATGACCTTGCCGGAGACGCTGTTGGACATGAGCGCGCCGACGACGCCGGTGGAGACCATCCAGTTGCAGAGCACGCCGCGGATGAACAGGGTGAGCATGCCGGCGGCGCCGTGTTCGGCGTACCCGACGGTGCGGCCCTCGCCGATGGTGCCGATGGCCTGGCCGACGCTGTCGGGTTCGACGGTGAACCCGTAGGTGAAGATGATCGCCATCATGACGGCCACGGTGATCGCGCCGAGGAAGTTGCCGACGAAGACCAGACTCCAGTTGCGCAGGACGCCGCGGAACCGCACCCCGGGCCGTTTGTCGATCAGCGCGAGCGGAGTGAGCGTGAAGACGCCGGTGAGCAGGTCGAATCCGAGCAGGTAGAGCATGCAGAAGCCGACCGGGAACAGGATCGCGCCGATGATCGGCTGGCCGGTCTTCACGCTCACCGTGACGGCGAACGCGGCGGCCAGGGAGAGGATCGCCCCGGCCATGTAGGCGCGGATCAGGGTATCCCTGGTGGACATGAAGATCTTCGCCTCGCCGGCGTCGATCATCTTGATGGCCAGCTCTCTCGGCTGCACGTACGACACGGGTCGCTCCTGTTCCTCACGGACCGGTAACGATAGTCTGCTAATCGACGGTTTCCGATGTGTTGCGAAGCACCGCTCCGGCCGTCACGTTGCACTCACGCGGACGCGGCCACCCCTGACACGTCTCGGTAACCTGCGCGAAACGTGCGCATCAAGAAGCCGACGGTCAGGCCCGCGCGATCGCCACCGCCGAAAGGTCCATCCCGGTAACCTGGAAACCGCGCCGCGCGAGGGTCAGGGCCCGTTCCCCGGCGCCGCACCCGAGGTCGAGCACGGCCGGGCCGTGTGCCGCGCCGCTGTCGATCACCGCGGCGAGCGCCGGTTGCGGGCCGCCGATCTCCCCCGGCGCGGTCTCGTTCCGGTGGATCTCGTCGTAGTCCGTTCCCGATCACGCCCTTCGATCGTTACCACGGCACCAGCGTCACCCTCGACACCCTAGGAAGGCGACAGTGAGCGGCAACCGGCCTCCAGCGAAAGGCACCGGGACGGTTTTCGTCACCGGTTACCGGGACGGCACCTACAAGGCGATCTGGCAGGGCGGCGACGGTGACCGCGGCGCCTACGCCGACACGGAGGGCACCGAGGAGGAGGTCATGCGCTGGGCGTTGAGCCGTGAGGCCGCCAACTATCTGATCTGGGATGCCGAGACGGGCTCACACGTGCCCCTCGGCGGCTGACGGCCGGTCCCGCAGGAGCGCCTCCACCCCGTCGAGCAGGCGCTCCAGCCCGAAACGGAAGGAGCGGGCCGGGTCGCCGACGGCGTTGTACTCCTGGCCGGCGGCCGTGCCGACCCGGCCGGACAGCGGATAGGCGCCGGGGGTCATCACTCGTTCCAGGACCGGGGCGGTGGCCTCCCACCACTCGGCGTCGGAGATCCCGGACTCCTCGGCGGCCCGGCGGGCCAGGATCGAACTGCGCGCCGCGCCCGCCGTGAAATCGTTGATCACGGTGGTGACCTGGTCCATCTCCAGGTCGGTCAGGCCGACCGCCTCGACGGCGGAGAGCTGCCACTCGTACCGCGCGGAGCCGTTGGGGCCGATCCACGGCCGGCTGGCCTCGACCTGCAGCAGCCACGGGTGGCGGTGGAACTCGTCCCACAGGTGCCCGGCCGCCACGGTCAGCCGCTCACGCAGCGAGCCCGTCAGCGCGGGGTGCGGAACCTCGCCGACGACCTCGTCGACCATCAGGCCGATCAACTCGGAGCGGCCGGGGACGTACGTGTAGATCGACATCAGCTTGAGGCCGAGCCGGTCGGCGACCTTGCGCATGGAGAACGCCGGGAGTCCCTCGGCGTCGGCAACCGCGATCCCGGCCCGGATCACCTCGTCGACGCTGACCCGCTGCCGGGGCCCGCGGCTGCCCTGGGGCGTGCCGAGGGTGCGGCGCCACAGCAGGTTCATCGTCCGGTCCAGGTCCGCTTTCTCCATCTGGCAAATCTACAACGTGCGGTGTACGGTATTCCGCGCCACGTTTTTCCGTACGCCATACGGAGTTTAAGGAGCAGCGCCAGTGCACACCCTGATCGCGCAAGGACTGCGCAAGCGGTACGGCGACCTGCACGCCCTGGACGGATTCGACCTGCACGTCGGCCCCGGCGTCATCCACGGGCTGCTCGGCCCCAACGGCGCCGGCAAGACCACCGCCGTGAAAGCCCTGGCCACCCTGATCGACCTCGACGGCGGCACGGCCCGGGTCGCCGGTTTCGACGTGCGCACCCAGGCCCGTCAGGTCCGCCGGAGCATCGGCCTGATCGGGCAGAACGCGGCGGTCGACGAGATCCTCGGCGGCCGGCAGAACCTGGTGATGTTCGGCCGGCTGTACGGGCTGGGCAAAGCCGACGCCCGCGCCCGCGCCGATGACCTCCTGGCCACTTTCGGCCTGGCCGGCGCCGCGGACCGTGCGGTGTCGACCTACAGCGGCGGCATGCGCCGCCGCCTGGACATCGCCGCCGGCCTGATCCTCACCCCGGCCGTGCTGTTCCTCGACGAGCCGACCACCGGGCTCGACCCGCGCGGCCGCAACGAGGTGTGGACCGGCGTCCGGGAGATCGCCGCCCGCGGCACCACCGTCCTGCTCACCACGCAGTACCTGGACGAGGCCGACCAGCTCGCCGCCCGGATCTCGGTGGTGGACCACGGGAAGGTGATCGCCGAGGGCTCGCCCGACGAGCTGAAACGGCGGGTCGGCGGGGACCGGGTCACGTTCACCGTGCGGGAGAACGCGGCGGAGATCGCCCGGCGGCTCGGCGCCGAGACCGACGAGGACTCCCGGATCACCGTCGAGGTGACCACCGACCTGATCGACGTCGTCCGCACCCTGGACGGCCTGGGCGCCCGCCCCACCGACCTGCGGTTGCGGCGGCCCACCCTGGACGAGGTCTTCCTGCACCTGACCGCGAAGGAGAGCGTGCGATGAACGCCTGGATCCTCACCCGGCGGGAGCTGGCGCACTGGGTCCGCCAGCCGTGGGGGCCGGTCTTCGGCCTGCTGTTCGCGGTGATGCTGCTGCTGGTCTTCGGGTTCCTGTTCGGCGGGGCGATCACCGTGCCGGGCGGCGGCGCCTACCTGGACTATCTGCTGCCCGGGATGCTCGCGCTCACCATGATGTTCGGCGTCGAGTCGACCGCCCTGGCGATGGCGAACGACGCGCGCAGGGGCATCACCGACCGGTTCCGGTCGATGCCGATCGGCAGCACGTCGGTGGCGTTCGGGCGGGTCGGCGCGGATCTGGCGAACTCGGCGGCCGAGCTGCTCGTGCTGATCGCCGGCGGGCTCGCGATCGGCTGGCGGATCACCTCGGACCCGGCGGCGGCGGCGTTGGCCGTACTCCTGCTGCTGCTCCTGAGGTTCTCGGTGTTGTGGATCGGGATCTTCGTGGGCCTGACCTTCCGCGGCGACGGCGCGACCACGGCCGTGCAGGTGCTGGTGTGGCCGATCGGGTTCCTGTCGACCGCGATCGTGTCGGCGGAGACCATGCCGGCCTGGCTCGGCACGCTCGCCGCCGGGAATCCGCTGTCGGCGACCGCGACCGCGGCCCGTGAGCTGTTCGGCAACCCGACCGGGATCACCGGCGGGGTCCTCGCCGAGCACGCCGTCTGGCTGGCGGTGGGCTGGCCGCTGCTGCTCACCGCGGTCTTCGTGCCGCTGTCGGCCCGCGCCTACCGCCGGCTGCGCAACTGAGCGTGTGGATCTCGGGCGCGCGGAGCGGCCGGGGTCCACACGCCAGAAGGTCTCGTCAGCCCATGACCCTGCGCTTGAGGCCGCGCTTGACCCGGCCGGCCCGGTTCTGCAGCTTGGTCAGCACCCCCGGGACCTCCTCCGGCAACTGCTGCTGGAGGTGGTCCGCGTGGCGGATCATCCCGACGATGGTCTCGATCGCCGCGCCGAGGATCTCCCGCTCGGGGAGCTCGTCCGGGCTGCGGGAGTCCGTCATCGCCGTCGGCCGCAGCTCATCGAGCTCCCCGACGATGTGACAGGGGTAGTCCCGCAACTCCTTGATCTGCTGTTCGGCGAGCTCGGTGACCCACTCGGCACGGTTCAGGCCGACGCCGAAGCGCACGTGGTTGTCCCGCTTCTGCAGCACCGCCTTGATCAGGTGGTGCTGCACGACCCGCTGGTACGGCATCCGGTGCGGATAGAGCTCGCCGAGTGCCCCGTTGACCCGGCGCAGCACCTCGATCTCGGGCGCGCCCAGCGACGGGTTGGCGACCGGCGCGGTCTCCTCGCAGACGCCGTCCGGGATGCCGACCACCCCGGCGAACCGCCGCCACAGCAGGTCGTGCGGTGCGCCCGGCGGCGGGACCGTGATCAGGTGCCGCTGGGCGGCCGGCACCAGATCACCCCAGCGGAAGAACATCCGATTGGCGGTGTAGTGCTCCCAGAACCCCTCGTACCTGCCGGTCTCGACCCGCCCCAGGAACTCCTCGAAACTCCAGGTGCTGCGGGCCCGGATGCTCTGCTGCCACATCGACGGGAGGGTCCGCCACAGGTCCCGGGCCGCCACCACGACGTGCACCTCGGCGGGAAGCAGGCTCTCCACGGCGCGCCGGGCCTGCTCGGTGGTGGCGCCGCCGAAGCCCTCGCTGGTGAGGATCACGTCGCCGGGGCACCGGCGGACCTTCTCGAGCATCCGCTCCCAGGTCCAGTAGAGCTGCGGGTCACGCCAGGGGACCTCGCGCAGGTCGGTCATCGCCTGGTCCTGCGCCGCGAACGAGACCGGCAGGTGGATCCCGATCCGCTCCAGCCGGCCGGCGTTGTCGAACAGCATGTTCTGCACGAAAGTGCTTCCGGTCTTGGGTGCCCCGATGTGCACGAACACTCGCCGCGGCATGCCGCCTCCTGGTGGACCCTGTTCAATGGGTGTTAAATGATCAACACGATGGGTGAACCTACGGTGAAGTCCAGGGGTTCATCAAGTTAACGCGCCGTCAGAGCATGCTGTGCATGCAAGCCCGCCACCAGCAACGATGCGCCCACAGACAGCAACGATCCACATGCTGATCGGCCACGCGGCGAGCTGTTAACAAGTTGTTGAATCGCCATTCCCGCAGCGCGCGGCATGACAGCGGAATCTGACTCATCAGCCGATGTCGAAATCGCCGAACTGTTGCCAGATTCTCTGCGAGAACGGGTGATCGACGATGCCCGTCGATTCCGATGTGACGGGGGCGGACATGGCATTCGAGGACGACGAGACGGCGCCCGTACCGGCGAACGTGGCCGCGCTCGCCACCGCACACGATCTCGGCGACCTGGTCGGGCGCCGCGGCGACGACGGCGTGCTGCGGGCCGTGCTGTACGCGCTCGCCTGCACCCTCGTCTGCCTGGCCGCCTCCGCCGGCCTGTTCCACCTCGCCCGGACCGTGCTGCCCGCGACGATCTGGCTGGCCGGGGTGGCGCTGCTGCTCAGCCTGGCCCTGGTCGGCTGGACGGTGTTCATCGCGCTGCGCGGCAGCCACTCCGCCTACGCCTACGAACGCGGCCTGGTGCACGTGCGCAACGGCCGGGCCCGGGCCGCGCTGTGGATGGAGATGGAACGGCTGGAGATCCACGTCCTCCGGGAGGCCGGGCAGAACTCCGCCTACCTGCTGCGCCCCTCCGGCCAGGCGGTGATGCGGGTGGCCCCGCTGCTGGTGAGCCGGCCCGACGGCACCCGGCACGACGCCTTCGGCACGATCCTGGCCCGGCGGGTCGCCGACGCCGGCCGCCCGGTGGTCCACACACTGATCAGCGGGTAGCCGTCACGATCCGGCCGGCTCCGTCGTCCCCCTGGTGAACATCCACAGGGGAGGACCCATGTCAGCCGCGTACGTCACCGTCACACTCGTCACCGCCTTCTTCACCGGCAGCGCCGCCGTCTTCTACCTGATCGGCCACGAATACCCGAAATCCCAGGCCGACATGAAACGCATCCCCCGCCGGTACGTCCCCGTGCTCGGCGGTCTGCTGGCGGCCGGCACCACCGGGCTGCTGACCGGTCTCGCCGTACCCGCCCTCGGCACCGCCGCCGCGATCGGCCTGGTCCTGTACTTCACCGGCGCGCTCGTCGCCCACCTCCGCGTCGGTTCCCGCAACCTGATCGGCTGGGCCGTCTTCGCCGTCACCGTCACCACCAACCTGATCGTCAACGTGACCCAGCTCTACTGAACCCGTCCGCCGGCGGCCGCGCCTGAGGAAGCGGGCCAGGCGGTCTCGTCGATCGCGAGCCAGGGGGCGCCGGCGACGGCGGCCGGGGTCGAACCGGTGAAGGCTCCGATCTCGCGGTGCAGGTGCGGCTGGTCGGCGTAGCCGCTCGCGGCCGCCGGGCCTCCCACCGCCGTCCGAGCAGGGCGGTCATGACGGCGAACCGCTCCTCCCAGGACGCGACGGCCCGCACCGCGCCGGAGTCCGGCCATGCTGACGCCCGGCAACCGGCACGGTGAACGCGGCACCACGACGTCCACCTCGGACCACGCCCAGCCGCCCATGGTCACCACGTCATGCCGCGCACAGGCCGGCGAGCAGCTTCCCGGGCGCCTCGAACATCGGCAGATGCCCCACACCGGCCAGCATCTCGATCCGGGCGCCGGGCACGGTCCGGTAGCGCTGCGCCGACGCCGGGTCCCACCGCGGGTCGGCGTCGCCGAACAACACCAGCAGGGGTACGCCGAGCGCGCCGAGCCGTTCCGGGATGCTCCGTTCGGCGAGGTACGCGGTGTAGCCGGCCTCGATCGCCCGGAACGTGCGGTAGTCCTGCCCGCGCAGATCGGCGACCACCTCGTCCGGCAGGTCCACCGGACCGGCGGCGGTGGCCGCGAGCGCCCGCCGGGTGACGGTGTCGGTGCGCCACCGCCACAACAGCGGCCCGAACGGCGGTCTCAGCAGGACCCGCAACACCACCGGCTGCGGGAACAGCGCGTCGAGCGCCGGACCGGTGCTGATCAGCGTCAGCGACGCGACCAGATCCGGCCGATGTTCGGCGAGGGCGGTGGCGACATACCCGCCGCTGGAGTGGCCGGCCACGGCGACGTCCCGCAGCCCGAGTTCATCGAGTACGGCCGCGACCCGCCCCGCCTGCGCGGGAACGTCGTAGGTCACCGCGGCCGGCGACCGCCCGCAGCCCGGCAGGTCGACCCGGATGACGTGATGGCCGGTGGCGAGCCCGGCGACGAGGGGTGCCCAGGTGCCGCCGGTGGCACCGGTCCCGTGAACGAGCAGTAGCGGCGGCGCTCCCGCCGGACCGTCGTGAACGACATGCATGCCGATGACCATTCCGGATCGCCGCCCTCTCGTCTTGAACGAATGTCAGGTGATCGGGTGGGAGAGTTCGGCGACGATCCGGTCGATCTCGGTCAGCGCGTAGGCGGCGAGTTTGCGCTGGGCGGTCTCGGCCGCCGGATCGGTCTCCTCCAGGTCGCCGAGCACGACGATGTTCTCGTCGTTGAGCGTGTTGGCCGGGGCGGTGAAGTTGAAACTGCCCGCGACCACCAGCCGCCGGTCGATGATCATCAGCTTGTGGTGGACCTTGCGGACCCCGTTGCCGAACGTGTTCTCGTACAGTTGCGCCCCCGCCTGCAACAGCTGCTTGGTCGCCGCCCACTCCTGCGAGCCCTGACCCCGGTCGAGCACGCCCCGGATCGGGATCCCGGCCTTGAGCAGCCACGCCATCGTGTCGTCGATGCCCGACGACCGGGCGAACGTGAACATCGCGAAGTCGACGCGTTCGCGCGCCTTCAGCATCTGCTTCATGATCTCCATCTCCGGCCCGTGATAGGGCGCGAAGATCGGCTTGACCCGGATCCTCCCGAGCCGGAACTCGGCCGGCCGGGACGTGACCCGCTCGTTGAGGGCGCCGAACGTGCCGCTGCGCATCCGCTGGAACTCGGCCAGGTACAGGTTCGCCGCCGTCTGTCCGCGAAGGATCACCAGGTGATTGAGGTTGTTGCCGACCTGCTCCGGATTGTCCGGCGGGTTGACCCCGGTGTCGGTGCGGGTGAAGTTCGTCGAACCGGTGAGCACCGCGGCGGTGTCCCGGCCCGGATCGCGGACGATGAACTTCTGGTGGAAGATCTTCGGGTTCAGGTCGGTGACCAGGTCGATCCCGGCCCGCAGCAGCGCGGCATGGATGATCCGGTTCGTCTCGTTCTCGCCGGTGGTGGCCCACGGGTCGGCGAGGGCGGGACTCTCCCGCAGATAATCACCTTCCAGGATCGTCTGCACCCGCAGCTTGCGGCCCCGGGCCGCCACGATGGATTCAGCGATGGTACGGGAGTCGAGCTCCTGCACGGCGACCAGCAGCGTCTCGGCCGCCCCGGCGATGAAGTCACGGATCACACCGTCGAGATCGTCGGGCCCGCCGAGCACCGGCGGTCCGGCATAGAACTCGACACTTCCCAGGTCGATGCCCATGCCGGCCAGTGTGCGCCGCCCGCCCGCGCCCCGGGGATGCCTCTGTCGGGTGTTATACGTTGACGTCATGGCCGAGAAGCTGAAGATGCAGGGCCTGGTGAACCGGATCGTCCGGGTGCTGCTGTGGGTCCCGGGCCTGTCCCGCGTCATCGGGCGCCAATTGATCACGCTGTACGTGGTGGGCCGCAAGACCGGCAGACGTTACGTCCTGCCCCTGGCCTACACCCACCAGGATGACGAGCTTCTCATCGGTACGCCGTTCGCCTGGGCCCGCAATCTCCGCACCGGCGACGTGATCCAGGTTCGTTACCTGGGGCGCCCCCGTTCGGCGGACGTCCGGGTCGCGACCGACGAGCCGACGGTGACAGCCGCCTACGACGTGATCGCCCGCCACAACAAGAACTTCGCCGGCTTCAACGAGATCGGTTTCGACGAGTCCGGCAACCCGCGCCCCGAGGACCTGCACCGCGCCTGGGCCGAGGGCGCCCGCGTCCTGTACCTCACCATCCACTGATCACCCGGGCCACCTCCGACAGGTCGTCACCGAGCTGGTGGTCGCGGTCGGGTAGCAGCGACACCCCGGCGTGCGGGATCGCCTTGCCGTACGCCTCCGCATGTCCCGGCGGGATCGTCTCGTCCGCCAGCCCGTGGAACACGTGCACCGGCACGTCCGGCGGCAACTCCGGCCCCTCGACGAACGGCGCGGCGATCAGCACGATCCCGCCCAGCCGCCGCTCCGGCACCCCCACACCGACGGTCCCGCCATCACCGACCGGCCGGCTTCCGCCCATCGTCGCGTCACCGATCGGCCCGCTTCCGCCCATCGTCGCGTCACCGATCGGCCCGCTTCCGCCCATCGTCCCGTCACCGATCATCCCGGCGAGGATCGTGCCGCCCACCGAGTGCCCGACCACGACCACCCCGTCGTCCATGAGCGTCATCTCGCCCCGGATCGCCGCGCTCCAGGCCGCCGGGTCCGGATCGTCCTCGCCGGGCATCCGCGGGTACCGGACCTCCCAGCCGTCCCCGAGCTCCCGCCGCAGACTGTCGACCAGCCTGCCGTCCCACTCGTCGTACGTCCCCGCCCCGCCGCCCTGAACGAACAGCACCTGCCGCATCGCCGCCATGCCCCTGTCTATCCTCTCGTCATGGACCTCCGCCGCCCCCTGATCGACAAGATCGCCTGGATCCACCTGAGGGACGGCGCCGTCCTGAGCACCCGCAGCCACGGCAAGGACGTCTACTACCTGCCCGGCGGCAAACGCGAACCCGGCGAATCCGACCTGGACACCCTGGCCCGCGAGATCGGCGAGGAGCTCGACGTCGCCGTGGCCGCCGCGGACGCCACCCTGTTCGGCGTGTTCGAGGCCCCGGCCCACGGTCATCCGGACGGCACGCTGGTCCGGATGACCTGCTACACCGCCCCGTACACCGGTGTCCTCCGCCCGTGCAACGAGATCGCCGAGCTCGTCTGGCTCACCTACGCCGACCGCCCCCGCGTCTCCCCCGTCGACCAGCTCGTCTTCGACCGGCTCTTCGCCGCCACTCCGCGGCAGCAGGGGCGCTGAACAAGGGTGCCCGACGCCGCCGACGGGGCGCTTCGCCCGCCTGCCCCGGACGGATCGGCCACCACCCCCACCGTCGCCACCCACCCCAGGACGGCAGCCACGAGTGGCGCATCAGCCTCTCCTGGTGCTCGACATGCCATGCGTGCGCCGGCAGCCTGACCGTCGCCCCCGGGACACGAAGCAGACCCCGGCTGGTCCTCACTGCTGACTCGAAAGTCGGCCATCACCGCAGCTCACGCCTTGATCGAAAGCGTTATGTCAACCGCGCCCAGCGGCCGACTTTCGCACGGCACGGGCGTCGCAAGGACATGGATGGCTGGCTCGACGCGGGTGGGGACAGCAGTGAGGACCGGCCGGGGGTGAACCGAACAGCGCCGTCCGGATCAGCCCAGCACGATGGGGTTGCTGAGCGCTGCCATGGAACCGTCATCGCGGCGGACCTCGATGCGGACGAAGCCGGAGTCCGCCGGGGTCGTCGACCACTCCACTGCGCGGCCGGGTCGAACGCCGGTGTCTCCTGGTGTACCCGTCCCCGCTCGGTATGCAGGCTGACGGTGCCGGACGGCACGCCGCGCACCTCGACACGCACCAGGACGGGCGTGGCGGGCGGGACGGGCAGCCGCTCGCCGATGCCGGCCACCCGCCCGCCGGTTGAGGCGGTGACCGTCAGTGTCACGTACGTCGACGCGGCGATCCAGCTCCGCCCGGCCCGGATCCCGGCCAGGACCGCCCCGGCCGTCAGCGACTCGGCGAACACCACCGTGTGCGGCATGCCGAGCCGGCCTTCCTGGTGCGTGTCACTGTTCCCATCGCCGGCCGCCACCGCCCGCTGTGGATGTCGGCGCCCAGCGCCCGCCCCACTCGGCCAACGCGACCTCGTTGTCCGCCTGCCATGGCCGGTCGGACGTCCAAGGCCCGTTCCCCACCTCGACGACATCGATGCCGTCGTACGGGTACATGAACTGACCGGACGGGTACGGAGCGTGCGGGTGAGCCGCCACGCACAGACCGCCCAGCCGGTGCACCTCGACCAGGTGCCGATCGATCGCGCCGTCCCGTACCCCGTATCGCCACGGGACCGCATGGCTTGGCGGAATGCCGAAACGGCAGCCCAGCCACCTGAAGGTTAAAAAGCAAGACTAGAACAGCGACTGAACCCGCGGTCACATCGAGACCCGCTGGGCTCGGGTTTCGGGGTTCCAGGCGTCTTACGGCTCGTGAAGCCGGTAGCCGGCGCCGTCGGTCCACAGGAGCGCGTTTCGCTGTGGCTCACCCGGATGCCGTTGGGCCCGGCACGCCGCCGCGCGGGCCGCAGTCGATGCGACCGTCGATCAAGAGAGGGAATAGGCCGCCGTCGCCTGCCGGACGAAACTTCTCATGCTCGTCGATGTGTTGTAACGTCCGCCGGGAGCGCTCCCAGGCATCCCCCTCGGGCCTTCGGACAAGGAGCTTCCATGAGACATCCCCTACGCGCCCTCGCGGCGGCGATCGTCCTCGCCGCCGCCGGGCTCACCGGCCTGACGGTCGCCGGGCCGGCCCAGGCCGACACCCGGATCTGCGATCAGTACGGCTCCACCACCATCGGCGGCCGCTACGTGGTGATGAACAACCGCTGGGGCACCACCGCCGAACAGTGCATCAACGTGACCAGCACCGGCTTCAGCATCACCAGCCAGCAGGGTGTCGGCAACACCAGCGGCGCGCCGGTCTCCTACCCGGCCGTCTACTACGGCTGCCACTACACCAACTGCTCCCCCGGCACCAACCTGCCGATCCAGGTCGGCTCGATCTCCAGTGCGACCAGCAGCGTCAGCTACAACTACGTGTCCGGGGCGACCTACAACGCCTCGTTCGACATCTGGCTCGATCCCACACCGCGCACCAACGGGGTCAACGCCCAGGAGATCATGATCTGGTTCAACCGGCAGGGGTCCATCCAGCCCATCGGCTCGCGGGTCGGCACCACCACCGTCGGCGGCCGCACCTGGGAGGTGTGGCAGGGCAGCAACGGCTCCAACGCGGTCATCTCCTACGTCGCGCCGTCCCCGATCACCGGGTGGAGCTTCAGCGTCCTGGACTTCATCAACGACACGCGCGACCGCGGCCTGATCACCAACTCCTGGTACCTGACCAGCATCCAGGCCGGTTTCGAACCGTGGATCGGTGGCGCCGGCCTGGCCGTCACGAACTTCTCGGCGGCGGTCAACGGTGGCGGGTCGTCCACCCCGCCGTCCGATCCCCCGCCGGGCACCGCGGCCTGCCGGGTCGGTTACGCCACCAACGTCTGGAACACCGGCTACACCGCGACCGTGACCATCGCGAACACCGGCGGCAGCGCGATCAACGGATGGGCGCTCGGTTTCACGCTGCCCGCCGGCCAGAGCGTCGCGAACTCCTGGAACGCCGCGCTGACCGGCGCCTCGGGCGCGATCGTCGCCCGCAACGCCGGGCACAACACGAGCATCCCGGCGGGCGGCAGCACGTCGTTCGGGTTCCAGGGCTCCTACAGCGGCAGCTTCGCGAGCCCGTCCGCCTTCACCCTCAACGGCGCGGCCTGCACCAGGGCGTGACCCTCTCGATGCCGGCCTGCACCAGGACGTGACCCTCTCGATGCCGGCCCGGCCCGCCGGGCCGGCATCGAGGCTCCGGGGCGCGGACTCGAGTCCGACCGCAATGAGGGTGGTATCCGAACCGTTGTGGGCACACACGCCTCCGTCTCGACGGATGGCGGCTACACGGACCGGTTCAGCGTCGGGGTTCTCCTTCTACGCTCCCGATACCGGTCAGATGAGAAGAAGGCGCCCGGCACGGCCCTGTCGCGCCGGGGGTGGAAGGGCGGGAAGGTGACTCCACCGGTACGCCGTCGGCCGGCCGCAGCCGACGGCTAATACTCCGGGTCGAACATCATCGCGGCCCGGGCGCCACCGGCGGCGATCGTGGCCTCGAACTCGTCGAGCCACTCCTGATACATGGTGAGGTCCTTCCCCGGGAAGGTATGGACCACATAGTCCTGATGCACGGCGAAGGCCCGGCGCGCGAGAGCGATCACGTCCACGCCGTCGCGGAACAGGGACGCCCACACCTCGGCCTCGAGCGCGATGGCCGGCGCCTCCCACGAAGCCTCAGGCTCGGTGGCCCAGCCCGCCGGATCCGCCACGCGATGGCGTGCATAGGAGCGTGCCACGGCGCTCAGGCTCACCGGGCCGTAGACCACCTGGCTGAACGGCCACGCCCCCAACGGCACCGACCACGGCCGGGTCGGTCCGACCCGTTCCGCGCCGACCGCGGTGACCAGGGCGAAGAGCCGGTCACGGTCGGCACCTCCGCCCGGCAGGGAGATGATCTCCAGCAGCCGTTCCGGGTCCGGCCGGAGCCCTGCCGTCGCCGCCCACGCGACCAGCTCCGCCACCACCTCGTCAGGTTCGCGGAGGCGCGGCGGCGGTTCGCCGGCGGGCTGGTGGTGATAGGACGGGCACGGCTCGCGGACGTCCCACAGATGGGTCAACGCCCCGGTCCGTCCGGGCGTCGCCGCGCACATCGCCGCGCAGTCCCCGTCGATGACGTCGAATGACAGCACGGGCCATCCTGTGGACGCCGCGACCGCCGCCGACACCCCGGCCAGGTCAGGCGACGGCGTGAGCGAGACGCTCTCCAGCATCTGCCAGCCGTCACCGAGTTCCCTCAGGTAGCGGTGCTGCGGTCCGACACCCTCCACACCGTCCTGCATGCTGAGCGGACGGTGGGCCCGCGCCACCACGATGGATCCCGAGTATTCCACCCACGAAGCCTAGATGATCACCGATGGGTCGATGGTCGGCACGGACCCCGGCACAGCAGAGTGATGTGACGATGAGATCGATGTCCCCGGCGGTTCGAGCGCGGGTGCCGGTCCGGATCGTGGTGCCCGGCGCTGACGGGGTGCGATAGCGTTCCGATGTGGACGTTCTCACGATGATCAGTGACGAGCGGCGCCGGATGGCCGATCTGGTCGACACCCTCGACGCCGAGCAGCTGGCGACCCGCAGCCTCTGTGACGCGTGGACCGTCAAGGAGGTGATCGGGCACCTGGTCGCCGCGATCGCCGCACCGAACTCGGCGCTGCTGAAACTGCTGGTCCGCAGCGGTTTCAACATCCACAAGGCCAACGCCCGGCTCGCCGGGCAGATGGCCGGACGACCCGCCGGCGAACTGGCCGGGCTCCTGCGCGAGCATGCTGACAATCCTCTCCAGCCGCCGATCGTCGGCTATCCCGGGCAGCTCACCGATCTTCAGGTGCACGGCCAGGACATCCGCCGGCCGCTGGGTCTGCCGCACCGGCTCGAACCGGAGCGGCTGCGGGTCACGCTGGACTTCCTGGTCGGTGGCCGCGCGGTGGGTTTCGTGCCGAGGCGGCGGCCGCTCGGCCTGCGTTTCGAGGCGACCGACCTGGGCTGGTCCGCCGGCAGCGGCCCGCTGGTCAGCGGGGGCGCGGAGGCGGTGATGCTGGCGCTGACCGGCCGCCGGGTCGCCGTGGCCGACCTGTCCGGCGACGGGGTGGCGGAGCTGCGCCACCGGATCGAGCGTCAGTGACGACGCCTCAGGGGCGCAGCGGCCGGATCCGGGTGTTCTGGAAGGACGTGTAGAGCCAGCGGCCGTCCCGTTTCACGGCGACGTTGGTGTTGACGGAGAGAGCCTCGTCGGTGCACGCCGTCTCGCCCGGCCACAGAACACATCCGGTGCGGACGATGAACGCCAGGTCGGGCTCCGGGAACCGGATCCGCTCGTCCTGCTGCAGAAGACGCGTACCCCGCATGTAGTTCTCGAAGTAGTAGCCCATCCCCTCCTCGATCTCGGCCCGGCCGCTCATGTGGTCGCCGTTGAAGGTGACCAGATCGGCGTCGGTGGTGTAGACCGCGGCATACGCCTTCGCGTCGGCTGCCGCCCAGGCCGCGTCCTGCCGTTGCCGCAGATCCCGCAGCGCGGCGAGGTCCCGGTCCCGTCCGGAACCGGCCGATGCGGATCCGGCGGTGGCGCCGAGCCCGACGACGGCGAGGGCGACGGTGGCGGCCAGAGCAGTGATTCTGCGGTATCGACTCATGCCCGAAACCGTAGAAACCGGCGCCGCTCTTCCGGAACCTTCCACAGGGGTATTCACGCATCCCTCTGCGGAGGTACGCGGGGCCCGGAACCCGTAAGGGCATGATCGTTGGATGGACCTCCCCCTGCACGACCCGGCCTTCTGGGCCCGGTACACCTTCGCCTACGACGAGGGGCCCGGATTCGAGCGGCTCGGTGACCTGGCCGATTCCATCGAGCCTCTCGACCTGGGCGAGGACGACGAGGACGTCGAAGGCGTCGAGGTGTTCTTCGATGTCGGCGAGGGCTACCGCCTGGTGCTCGACGTCTGCCTGGAACTGGATTTGCACGAACTCGGTGTCCTCGTCCCCGGTGAACCCGAGACCGCCTCGCTGGGCTGGGACGACATCGCCCACTGGCATCCGCACGTGTTCCGCTGGTCCGAGCTGGAGACGATCTGCCGGGCCGTCGACGGGGAACGGCATCCGGGGCCGGCGCTGGCGCTGCTGTGCCGGTTCGCCGCGGTCTTCGACGACGACGATGTGGAGGCGGCCGCCGCGCAGGTCGACGCCGCTCACGAGTCACTGCGGCCGGCGGGGTGGACCGGTTACTGGCCGACCGCCGCGGACTGGCTGGCCCGGAACGACCTGCGCGGACAGAACGTCACGTGGCACACCGACGACGCCGGGCGCCGCTGGGCGGTGCAGACCGGCCACAACGACAAAGACCTCTACACCCGCCGGCAGGGGCCGAAGAAGTTCCCGCACCGGAAGCTGGCGCGCCTGTTGGCGGTGGCTCAGACCGCGGGCTGAGTGGTGCGGCGGATGTGGTCGGCGATGGCCGACCGGCCGGCACGGGCCTCCGGGACCGGCAGCAGGGGATAGTCGTGGATCGCGCCCGGCTCCTCGTGGTAGGTCAGGGGCACGCCCGCCGGCAGCCGGTCGCGCAGCAGGCGGCAGTCGGCCAGGGTGATGTCGCAGGTGCCGACCAGGATCTGCAGCGGTGGCAGCGCGCTCAGGTCGCCGAAGAGCGGGCTGAGCCGGGGATCCCGCAACGGCACGTCACCGGCCCAGGCGGCGGCGATCGGCCGCAGCCCCGGCCGTTTCAGCCACGGGTCGTGCGGCTCGATCAGGTCCACCTCGGGGTTGCTGATCGACAGGTCCAGCCAGGGCGCGATCGCGGTCACCCCGGCGACTCCGCCGGCCGGACCACCGACGGCCTGGGCGGCCAGCAGGGCGAGGCCGCCGCCCGCCGAGTCGCCGGCCAGGTAGACCCGGCGGCCGCGGGCGGTCTCGGCGGCGATCACCGCGGTGACGAAGTCGAGGGCCTGAAGGCCCTGGTGGGCGGGCGCGAGGCCGTAGATGGGCACGACGACCTCATGCCCGGTCCGCCCGGCGAGCCACCCGATCAGCGACCAGTGCTGCCGGACGATCTCGCTCGTGTACGCCCCGCCGTGCAGGTAGAGCACGGTGACGCCGGTGCCGGCCCCACTCGGGCGGACCCGGTGCAGGTCGAATCCGTGCTCCCGGGTGGTGCTCACCGCGTACGCCCGGGTCAGGCTCTTCGGTGGCGCGGAAGCGCCCTTGGAACGCCGCAGCGTCCGCAGGCCGGCCGCCTCGCTGAGGAACCGCCGCCGGTAGACCAGCCGGACGAAGGCCGCCACCACACCCATCTGCCAACTCGCCACGGCGCCGATCATAGGGCCCTCCGCCGACGAAAATCGATCGCACGATCGTCTCGCCGCCGTTAGATTGCGGGCCTCGTTCCCGCCTGAGGAGTTGACTATTATGCCTGTCCACGCCGGTGCCGTCCTGTCCATCCGTACGTCCGGCGTGAGGAACAGTAGAAGTGGATCTGCCTCGTAGTTTCGCCATCCGGGAACGGGATCACCGCATCCACGACCCGTTCACCCCGCGGCAGCTGGTCACCCTGGGTGAGGCCATCCGGCTTCGTCCGGGCCGATCAGTGCTGGATCTGGCCTGCGGCAGCGGGGAGATGCTGTGCACGTGGAGCCGTGATCACGGCGTCACCGGCACCGGCGTCGACATCAGCACCGTGTTCCTGGCCGCGGCGCGCGCCCGTGCCGCGGAGCTCGGCGTCGACGGGTCGGTGTCGTTCGTGCACGGCGACGCCTCCGGATTCGTCGCCGAGACGCCGGTGGACGTCGCCGCGTGTGTCGGTGCCACCTGGATCGGCGGCGGTGTCCCGGGCACTCTCGCGCTGCTGGAACGCAGCCTGCGGCCGGGCGGTCTCGCCCTGGTCGGGGAGCCGTTCTGGCGGCAGGACCCACCCGATCAGGAGGCGGTCGAGGGCAGCGGCGCCGGTTCCCGTGACGAATTCACCGACCTGCCGGGCCTGGTGGAGTCGTTCGGGCGGCTCGGCTGGGATCTGGTGGAGATGGTGCTCGCCGACGAGGGCGGCTGGGATCGTTACGTCGCGGCCCAGTGGTTCACCGTCCGCGAGTGGCTCGACGCGAATCCCGGCGACGAGATGGCCGCCGAGTTCCGCGCCGAGCTGGACACCGCCCCGCTGCGGTACGTCCGTTATCAGCGGACGTACCTGGGCTGGGGTGTGTTCGCCCTGAAGCGGCGCTGATCAGGCGGCGGCCCGGGGCTCCAGCACGACCACCGCGGTCGGGGTGGGGCGCCGGGCCGCGTACTCGTCCAGGTGATCCTGGAAGCCGCGGTACTTCTGCCAGAGCCGTTCGCGTTCGGCGCCCTCGGCGGCCCGGGCCCGGACCTGGCGTGTGCCGCCCGGCAGGACCACCTCGGCGTCCGGATCGGCCTGGAGGTTGAGCCACCAGGCCGGTTCAGCCTCGCCCCAGCCGTTCATGGCGAGGGTGAACAGGTTCGGGCCGTCCTCGACGTAGGCCAGGATCACGCTGCGGGGCCGGCCGCTGCGGCGGCCCCGCGCGGTCAGGCGCATCATGCCCCACTGGGTGGGGTCCTGGCGGCGCAGCCCGGACCGGCCCCCGCTGACCTTGTAGATCGCGCGGTGCACCGCCCAGGCGGTGCGGATGACCCAGCGGGGCGGCAGGAATGGCCCGCGCGTTGCACTCTTCTGCGACACAGTGAACTCCGATCCAGTGGCTCGGCCCCTCACTGTGACACTCAGGGGAAACCCTTAGACGGTGGCCGGCTGCGAGGCGGCCGGGGCGGCATCCTTCTTACGGCGCGACAGCAGCGCGTCCAGCGACCAGGGACCGGCGCCGAGAGCGGCGACGGCCAGGAACGACCAGGCGTACAGCGCGGAGCTGACGCCGCCGTTCTCGATCGGCAGAAGACCGGACTTCTGGTGGACGACGAAGTATGCGTACGCCATCGAGCCGGAGGCGAGGATCGCTGCCGGGCGGGCGAACAGGCCGAGCAGGACGAGGCCGCCGCAGACGAGCTGGATCACGCCGGCGTACCAGCCGGGCCAGGTGCCGACCGGGACGGCTCCGCCGGTGCTGGGGCTGCCACCGAAGAGGCCGAACAGGGTCGCGAGTCCGTGGCAGGCGAAGAGCAGCCCGAGGACGATGCGGAAAAGGGACCATACCGGACCGGCAAAGCGGGGGAAAGTCACGGTTGCTCCAGGTTTGTACGTGGATGAAGTAAGGCTACCCTAAATAGACGGACCACGAATTGTCCACAGTGCCTCAGCACCCGGGATCGGCGGGTACCGTTGCCGCTCTGCGGGCCGGCTGATCAGGGAAGCCCTGGCGCGATCTCCAGAGGCGCGGTGATGCGCAGGCGCCGGTCCACGGCTTCGGCTAGCGGACCGGCCAGGTCCGGGGCGATGCGGCGCGCCCACGGCCGGACCGCGTCCAGAAATCCGATCAGATCCTGCTGTACGCCGTGCAGCAGGCCCGGCAGAGCAGTGCGCGGGACGTCGGCGTACGGCTCACCCGGCCCCGGCTCGTCGCCGGGCAGCAGCCGGTCCCGGTCCTGCCACACTCGCACCACCGGGCCGCGGTGCTCGATCAGCACGTCCGGATCATGACCGAGGTCGATGATCGCCCCGCCGGGCACACGGAGCCAGTCACGCCACTCGTCGAGACCGGCGCAACAACCCGGTTCGATGACGACACCGCCACGGGTGAGCCGCAGCCCACCCGGCGCATGATCGTCGTCGTCGCCGTCCCGGTGCAGGATCAGGTACGCCTCGATCGCGTCGGCCGGGCTCCCCGCGGTGACGTGGAGGTCGATGGAGGTGACGCTGCGCCCGATCAGCGCCCATATCGCCGTCCCCACCTGCTCCGCCGTCGGTCGCCGGACGATCGGGCGTGATTCGCCGACCGGCCAGAAGGGGCACTCGATCGACCAGAGGTCCAGCACCGGCGTCAGCGTGATCATCATCCGAGGCTACGGCCAAGGCATCGACCCGTGAAGATGCGGCGTGATGCTCGGCGGGTTCGCCGTGGCGGCGGTTCCGGTGGTCCCGGCCTCCTTCGTCGGTCTGGTGCCGGAGGCGCTCCCCCCGGCCGGACCCGGGTGTTCCTGCACGGCCGCGGACGCCGGCTCCGCGCCGCGACGATCGGTCGACGGTTGCGGATCCCGTACGGCAGGATCGCCTGATGTCGGATTTGAAGATCATCAAGGGTGACGCGACCAGCCCTCAGGCCAAGGGACCGAAAGTGATCGCCCATGTCTGCAATGACATCGGGGCCTGGGGCAAGGGTTTCGTGGAGGCGGTGTCGCGGCGCTGGCCCGAACCGGAACGGGCGTTCCGCCGGTGGCACCGGGAGCGGGCCGGCAACGACTTCGGTCTCGGCGCGACACAGATCGTGCAGGTGCAGGCGGACATCTGGGTGGTCAACATGATCGGCCAGCGGGGCATCCGGACCGCCCGGTCCCGCAACAACGCCGCACCGGTCCGGTACGAGGCGATCGAGAAGTGCCTGCACGCGCTCGCCGGTCACGCCCTCGCACTGCACGCGTCGGTACACATGCCGCGTATCGGTTGCGGTCTCGCGGGCGGACGCTGGGAGCGGATCGAGCCTATGATCGTTGCCGCTCTCTGCGATCGGGACATCCCGACCACGGTGTACGACTTCTGAGAGGAAGCTGGTGAGCCGCTTGATCAACGCCGTCACGACCACCACGGCGTGCTCCAGCGGCACGATCACGCGCTGACGCCGGCCTACGACAAGGAGCTGGCCGAGCTCACGATCAAAGAGGAGTACCTGATGCGGTTCTGGTGGCACGAACCGGACGTGAATCGTCCGGAATAGGGTCTAGGTTGGCCCGGTGACTGCGCAACGATTGATTCTCGTCGGTGGACTGTGGACGGACGCGTCGGTGTGGGACGGCGTCGTGGCGAGATCGGATGACGCGGTGGCGGTGAGCCTGCCGGCCGAGCGGTCGGCGACGCTCGACGACCAGGTCGCGGCGGTGCTCGCGGCCGTGGACGCCGCACCCGGCAGGCCGATCGTGGTCGGGCATTCGGCGGCGTGCACGCTGGCCTGGCTGGCCGCCGACGCCCGGCCGGAGAAGGTCGGGAAAGTGGTGCTGGTCGGCGGCTTCGCGGTCGGCGACGGCGACGAGTTCGCCTCGTTCTTCCCGATCGAGGACGGGGTCATGCCGTTCCCCGGCTGGGAGCCGTTCGAGGGCCCGGACGCGGCCGACATCGACGAGGCGACCCGGGCGGCGTTCGCGGCGAACGCGATCCCGGTGCCGGAGGGCGTGGCGAAGGGGATCGTCCGGCTGACCGACGAGCGCCGGTTCGACGTGCCGGTCGTGGTGGTCTGCCCCGAGTTCAGCCCGGCCCAGGCCCGCGAGTGGATCGCGGGCGGCGACGCCGGCGACGTCGCGAAGGCCAAGCACGTCGAGCTCGTCGACATCGACTCCGGACACTGGCCGATGCTGACCCGGCCGGCCGAGCTCGCCGAACTGCTGGCCCGGCTCTGACCGGAGTCCGGCGCCGCGGAGCCGGCGGGCTCAGCTCGTGAGTTCCGCCAGCCGGGCGTAGAGGCGTGCGGCGTCCCGCGGATCCGCGGTCAGCGACACCGGATCACCCCGGCGCAAGGTGGTCAGCGCGGCTGCGGGCGGGCTTTCCAGAAGACCACGCAGGGGTACGGCGGCAGCGGCCGGCCGGGCGCCGAACAGGCGGGCCGCGGCACCGACGATCGAGCGCATCGGCCGGCCGAAGTTGCGGTGCATGCCACTGTCGACGAACAGCGGGTTGTACAACACGTACCGGATCGGGCTGTCCGGGAAGCGGGCGGCGAACCCGGCGCCGAGCAGATCCAGCGCCCGCGCCCCCTGCATCGTCGCGGTGAACAGCGAATATCCCGTGGCCAGCTGGAGATCGTCCCAGTGGATGCGGCCGGCCTTGATCCCGCCGACCCCGCACAGGTTGACGATGACCGGGTTCGGCGCGCGTTCCAGCGCCGGCCGCAGCCCCTCGGTGAGCAGGTAACGGGCGGCTACCACGATGGCGAAGCTGCGTTCCAGGCCCTCGGCGGTGACGATCCGCCGGCTGGAGAACTGCCCGGCGGACAGCACCAGGGCGTCGATCCGGTCCGGCAGCCGGGCGATCAGCTTGCGGGTCTCGGCCATCGACGTCAGGTCGGCGTCGGCGCTGCCGAGGGCGATGACGTTCCAGCCGGTCAGGGAGGAGGCGAGGGCCTCACCGATTCCGCGGGTACCGCCCGCGATCACCACAGTGCGCATACTGGCATCGTCGGCTGCACCGGACCGGGTCGGAAAGAAGGCACATCCATGTCACTCCTGCCGCTGCCGGTCACCTCGGCGGACCGTGAGAGCTGCGAGGCGACGTACGTGCTGCGGCGCGTCGGGGAGAAATGGAGCGTGCTGATCCTGGTGATCCTGGGCGAGGGCCCGATGGGGTTCAACGAACTCGACCGGACGGTGGAGGGACTCAGCCGGCGCATCCTCACCCGTACGCTGCGGGGTCTGGAGAGCGACGGCCTGATCAGCCGCACACCGGCCGCGGACCGGATGGAATACGCCCTGACCGATTCCGGTCAGTCCCTGCTGCCGCTGATCGTCGCCCTCGGCGAGTGGGCGATCGAGCACGCGCGCCACCGCCGATGATCCTGCCCCTCGTCACTGATCTCGACGCAGCGGTTTCCGGTAACGGTGCAGACTCTCCGTGACCCGGAAACCGAACCGTTCGTAAAGAGTGCGGGCGCCGGACGGATCGTGGGCCTCGGTGCGCAGCCGGGCCGGGCCATCGATGCCCGCCAGGCCCCGCGCCAGCAGGGCGGAGGCGACGCCGCGCCGCTGGAAGTCCGGGTCCACCTGCAGGTCGTCGATCTCGTCGCCGGTCACCGCGATGAACCCGGCGATCCGCTCCCCCGCCGTCGCCACGTGGAAACCGGCCAGGTCCGAACGTCGCAGCCAGTCTCGCCAGCGCTCCCCCGACGGCAGGGCGACGAACGGGCGACCGGCCCAGGACCGCTCGGCGAGCCGCCGCAGATCGACGGCGTCCGCCACGGTCACGGTCCGCATGCGGAGACCTTCCGGCAGAAGCCTTCGTGGTATGGGTGACGGCTCCCGGACCATCCACACCATGGTGAACGCCCTGCGGTAGCCGCGGCTGCGCAACAACGCCTCCCGACCCGCGTCACCCTCGGTGGCGTTGCCGCCGAGCATCACCGGCCCGGTCGGCCCGCGTTCGGCGACCAGCCGGGCCGCGGCCGCCTCGGTCGCGTCGAGCAGTCGGCCGCCGATGCCGCGCCGCCGGTACTCCGGCAGGACATGACCGTCGGTGAGGTACACGTGGACACCGTCGGCTTCGGTCCACGACCGTAGCGACGCCCATCCCGCGGCCTCCTCCACCGACCACTCCATGTCACCGCCTCCCCAGCACCGACCGCCACGGCAAGGCCGGGTTGGCCGCGGCGTGGAACGCCAGGTCCGGGTCGTCGAGCAGGGCGACGATCCGGTCGGCGGGAAGACGGGGACACCCCGCCATCGCCTCCCGCACCTGCTGATCCGGATCGGCCGTCAGCCGGTCGACGACCGCTGGGTCGGCGTCCGGATCGCGGGCGGCCAGGAGCCGGGCGCGGGGGTCGGCGTGGCCGGCGAACCGTGCCAGGCCCTCCCGCGGGAACGCCGGCGACGACAGCAGGGCCACGTTGCGTGGCGACTCCAGGTACTCGTCGAGCAGCAGGTCTCCCGGAGCGGCGGGATGGCGGCGGGCCAGTTCCGCCCGTACCCTCGGATCGGGGTCGGAGGCCAGTGCCGGGACCAGCGCGAGCGGGACGTCGGCGCGCCGGGCCGCCAGGCGGCGCAGCCGCGGATTCTCCGAGCGCGCCCAGCGCGCGACCTCGCCGGGGCTCAGGTCCGCGTCCCCGCTCAGGATCGCCCGGTCCTCGTCGGAGACGTACGCGTGCAGCGCGACCGCCTCGCGGACCTCCTCGACGGGGTCGGCGGCGAGGGCCGCGACCAGGTCGGCGGGAAGGTGACGGCGGGTGGCGATCGAGGCGCGGACGCCCGGCGCCGGATCGCCGGCGAGCCGTTCGACCTGCTCCGGTGTCAGGTCGGCGTGGCTCGCCACCCGTTCCCGGACCTCCACGTCCGGCCACCGGGAGAGCCTGTCGACGATGTCCGGCGGGATCCACTCGTTACGCACCATGGCGCGCACCTGCTCGACATCACCGCCACCGAGCACCTGCTCGATCAGCTCCCGGGAGAGCCGCCAGTTGAGCAGCAGCCACCATAGGGCGTGGCAGTGCTGCACCGGCAGGTCACCTGGCTGCAGAATCCGCTCCCGGTCGGCGACGGCGGCGGCGGCGAGCGCCCGCACCTCCGGATCCGGGTCGTCGAGCAGGAAGTCCAGGTGGCCGCGGCGGGTGGAGGAAGCCACCTGCCGGCGCACGCGAGGGTCAGGATGGCGCGCGACGAAGATCTGCCGGCTCCAATCCGCCTCGAACAGCTCCCCGAACAGCTCGATGCTGGTGAACGGGAAGTCCGGCGGCGGATCGAGCATGGTCGTCACCAGGCGCGACAGCACCTCATCGGACAAGTCCCGGCCCCGGCCGCTCCACACCCTGAACCACACCCGCCAGTCCGGGTCGTCGAGCAGCCGCAGTCGCGACTCCCGGCTGAGCCGCCCGTTGCCGGCGACAGCCCGCCGCACCCGGGCGGACGAGTGGACGGCCATCTCCTCCAGCAGGGCCTGCGGAGTGTCGTCGCGCGCCTGAAGTCCCGCGGCCGTCTCGTCCGGATGGTCCCGCCACAGGGCCGTCAGCACGTCCCAGGGGACCGAAGGATTGTGCGCGAGTCCCGCCAGAACCGTTGCCTCCACGGGGCGATCCTAGAACCGTCACACAACGGCGGCCCGCATCGTCGTACCGGCATGAACCGCATCCTCGTGACCGGCTCCACCGGAACCCTGGGCCGCCCGGTGATCGCGCTCCTCCACCGCCTCGGCGCCGACGTCCGCGGCCTGAGCCGTCACCCTTCCCACTCCTCCCCTGCCGACAGCCCGGCCCTCCCGGCTGACGGCCCGCTTCCGGCGGCCGGGCCGAGGACGTTCCGCGGTGACCTGGCGACCGGCGAGGGCCTGGAACAGGCGCTCGCCGGCATGGAGGCGGTGGTCCACTGTGCGAGCGACACCCGCCGGATGGGACGCACCGACCTCCAGGCCACCCGCAACCTGCTGGACGCCGCCGGGCGCGCCGGCCACCCGTACATCCTGTTCATCTCCATCGTCGGCGTCGACCGGATCCCCTACCCGTACTACAGGGTGAAGCTGCGGGCCGAAGCCCTGATCGAGGCCTACGGCGGCGGCATCCTGCGCGCCACCCAGTTCCACGACTTCGTCCTCGGCGGCGCCCGCCTCGCCGCCCGCCTCCCGATCGCCCTCGCCCCCGACGTCGACGTCCAGCCGATCTCCACCACCACCGTGGCCGCCCGCATCGCCGATCTCCTCGACGACCCGCGCCCCGGCCGCGCCCCCGACCTGGGTGGCCCCGAGGTCCTGCACACCCCCGACGTGTTCCGCTCCTACCTGACCGCCGCCGGCAGCCACCGCCCGGTACTCCCGATCCGCCTTCCCGGCGCCACCTTCGGCGCCTTCCGGCGCGGCGCCCACCTGACCCCCCACCGATCTCCCGGCCCACACTGGTCCGACTTCCTGCAGAACCACTTCCCCGGTACGCCCACCACCCCCTGACCTCCCCATGGCCGTCAGGCACCGCACCGGAATCGCTACCGCTGCCACATGCCTCGCTTGGCATGCGCCACCCGGCTGGTGAGCTGGGGAAAGGCCGGCGGTTCGTAGGGGGCCGGCCAAACCTGGAGCAGATATTCGTCGAGTGGCGGATCATCGATGCCACGCCCGCTCTGTGCCGATGCGCGGCCAGATCGCCGTACAGAACCACACTTCCCGGGCTCACTGCTGCAACGTAGCGCGCGACTGACCGTCGCGGCGGTGACTTCGTCTGGTCAGCGGCGGACCGGGGTGCCCGCCGGAACCGTAACCGTCACCGTCGAGCCCGATGGCGCTCAGCGATGGTCCCTGCTCGTCGTGCATGGTCCGACTGAAACAGATGACGACTGGCCGAAGGGCGCCCCCGAGATCGAGCCCGGCGGCTGAGACCTGGCGGATTTCTCCGGCCACCTACCGAGCCCGTGACGTGCCCTGTGACGGCCGGCGTGCACGGACGGCGGTAGAAGCGCGGACGTTCGTCCAAGCAACCGTGTATCGGTCGTCACCATGCGCGGGCCCGGCACTCAGCGTGCTTCCGCACTTCGCACACCGAAGGCTCTCCATCGCGGCAGTGTGTCATTCCGTCCCGATGACAGCACCGGGAACATGACTCGCGGCAACTCTCGTCCCACGAAGAACGTCTCGGCGGAATCGACCGCAGGCCGTCGCGGGATTGGCCAGACTCGGTGGGCATGAGGACTCTGCGGGTCATCGTCTCGGCTTGCGCGGCTGCGGTTCTCGCCGCCGGAGCGGTTGTGCCCGCGCAAGCCGCCCCGAAGTCGACGGCCATCAGCTTGACGAGCCCGGCGGCGACCATCCGGCAAGGCGCCAAGCTTGCCTTCGGTGGTCTCCTGAAATCGGGGACCAAGGGTGTGAAAGCCGCCGCGGTGACCATCTCCTTCCGGCGGAAGGGGACGACCGCGTTCGTCACCGCGGCAACGGTGAAGACCAACGCCGCGGGCCGGTTCACCTGGGCGTCAACGGCCAAGACCACCGGGGTGTGGAAGGTGTCGTACCGCGGGTCGTCTGCCTACCGGGCAGCGGCCGCGTCCAAGACGATCACCGTCACGGCGCTGCGGCCGCGGCTGCTGGGCGGCGTGTCGGGCAAGGGGGTGGTCATCGACGACGGCATCGAGCCCTACGTTCATCTGGGGAGCGAGACGTTCGGCTATCCCTACACCTATCCGGCGCCTGGCCGGGATTACACGGTCGTCTGGTCGTACGCCTGCTCGAACACGGTGCCGGACAACTGGATGCTCTACTGGCTCGACCACAGCAAGTCCCCCAGTATCGAGATCGCCGTGGTCTCCGGGGAAGCCGCCGCGTCCGGAACCTTCGCCGGTCATGACGGGGATCCCGATCTCACCGACAACGACTACTGGACGCGGTGGCTGTCCATCGACATCACCGGGAAGAACCTCGGTTCCTGTTCCTCCACTGCCAAGGTCTACTCCGGAACGGCTGTCGTCCCGGTGTGAGCTCGTCGTTGTGGCCGAGGTCGTCACAACGCCGGGTCGAAGGCTTCGGCTGTTCAGCCGGCGTCGTCGAGCGTGACGCTACTGCGTGCCGGCCTGTTCGCCCACGCCGCTCGCAGCGCCGGATGCTGCGCGAGCCGCTGCTCGACGGCGTGGATGGCCCGGTCGCGTTCCGGGCCGGGCGCGCTGAAGTCCAGGCCGGTGTCCGCTGGGACGGAGCGGCCGAGATCGGCCAGTTCCGGCGTGTCGGCGAAGACCATCTCCAGGTCGACCTGCCAGATCTCCGGCTGGTACCAGTCGTGGGGCGCGTCCCACGCGTCCCGCACGTCGACGGCGAACTGCCGGGTGAAGGCGAGACTGGGCAGTCGGTCGTTCCAGCTGTACCGGCCCCACTGCACCATGAAACCGTCGGCGTCGTTCTCCAACGGTTCCAGACCGTCGACCGGGAGGGCCAGGAACTCGGTGAACGCCTGCCATGCCGCCGCGACGTCGTGCACATGGCCGGGATCGACGCCGGACCGGCGGAGCATGCCCTCCAGCGTCTGCGCCGCGTCACGCCACCGGAGTCCCACGGCGGGCAACGCTACCAAAAGTTTCAGCGCTGGGAGTTCAAGTAGGACGCGGAGTAGTGGACGTAGCCGGACATGGCGACCTGGTGGAGGAACTTCTCCGGGCCGGGGCAGATGGGGACCCTGGTCAGGTAGTGACGCCAGCGGTGCAGGTCGTGTTGCCACAGGTCGACGAAGCGGTGGCACAGCCCGTAGGTGATGTCGGCGCTGCGGCCGCGGGCGGCTTCCAGGGAACGGCGGATACGGGGATCGTCCGTCAAGGTGATGACCAGGTCGATGAAAGCGCGGCGCCGGTGCAGGGCCGCGCCCCAGTAGTCCTCGTTCTTGACCGCGTTCAGGGTGGGGGTGGCGCCGGCGGTCGGGGTGGGGCCGCTGTCGAGGAGCCAGAACAGGCCCTCGGCCAAGGTGTCGCCCAGCTCCTCGGCCAGGGCGCGGGACGGGTTGGCGAACGGATCGTAGTCGCGCTGGCTCATGGCGCCGGCCCGGGCGGCGCGGAAGGGGACGCCGCCGCCGAGGAGGTAGAACCAGTCCTCGTTGTAGATGTTGGGGAAGAACGACTCGCTGCGGAGGGCGTCGACGATCATGGCGCCGCCGCCGATGAAAGTGTCCTGGCGGCCGCCGACGGCACGGTAGGCGTGGCAGATGACCGAGTTGTCCTCGTAGCCGTGGTTGCGAAGGCCGACGGCGCGGTAACGGTCGACCAGGCCGGCGACGCGGTGCAGGTGGGCGGGGTCGTCGATGAGGATGTCGTCGTCGAGGAACAGGACGCGCCGCCAGCCGGAGCCGCGGGCCAGCAGCAGGCCGAGGTTGCGTTTCAGGCTCAGGTCGCTGGTGGCGCCGAAACCGCTGTCGTGCAGCAGGCGGTCGGTGGCGAACGACGGCAGCCGGTCGGCGAGCGCCGGGGTGACGTCGACGGCGAGAGCGCGGGTGCCCTCGTGGTCGGCGATGGCGAGCGCGTCGGAGGAGGTGGCGGCGCGGCTACAGAGCGCGACGACCGTACAGTCGATCTCTTTGCCCACCTGCATGACGTGCCGCAGCGCGTCGGCGGGCCAGGCGGTGGGCACGATGACGGCGTCGAGCCGGGATGAGACGGATGCGTCGTCGGGGACGTCCTCGTCCTGCAGCAGGACGGCGTGGGAGCCGTGGTGCAGTTCACCGGCGGAGGCGAGCGATGAGCCGGCGGACGGGAGCGGCGAGCCGGCGGAGGCGAGGGAGCCGGCGGGAGGACGCGGCGGCATCGGTCAGTCCTCCGGCCAGGCGTGCAGGATGGTGTCCGGCGCGTACCAGGCCGGGGTGACGGCGACGCCGTTGAGCACCTGGACCCGGAAGAGCAGGCTGAACGTGTCACCGGAGAACTGCTGTGCCAGGAAGTCGGCGTTCTTCTCGCGGAAGACGTCGTGCGTGAGGGTACGGACCGCGCCGTACACGCCCTTGCCGAACATGCCGTTGCACACGGTGATCGTGCGGTCGGGGTTGAGCGGGTTCGGCGCCCGGAAGAAGTGGCCGACGTCCTGGACCAAGATCCGGGTACCTCCGCGGGTGTCGAACTCGGGTGAGAAGGACAGGGTCTCCCCGTCGTCAACGACCTCGAAGCCGCCGCGGCTCGGGTCGTCGTCGTCGGAGCGCTGTATCACCGGAACGGGTGTCAGCCGCATGGCGTCGTGGGTGGCCTCGTTCCAGTCGATGCCGCCGAGCAGGATCAGGTGCGCGGTCCAGTCGTCCTGCGTCATGTCGCGGGCGCTGCAGTAGCGCACGTCCAGGTCGGGGTTGACCGCGCGGAGGTGGCCGTGCAACTCGAACAGTGAGTCGAGGTCGGCCAGCCGGGCCAGTTGGGACGCGTCCGGGTCGGGCACCGCGGGTGGGGTCTCGCCGCCGGGCTCGGCACAGACGATGAGGACCGGGCCCTCCTTGTAGTGCCAGGGGCCGCGGCCGACGATGCTGAGCCGTGCCGGGGTGAGCAGCGCCGGCGCGGCGCCGGGCAGGGCCGCCGTGCGCAGGCCCAGCAGCTCCTCCTTGAGCCGGGCCCGGGTCGCGGCCTCCTCGGGGGTGAGCTCGTGCTCGCCGACCAGACGGTACGGCCGGGACTCGATGGACCGGCGGGTGCTGTAGAAGGTGACGATCGCGTTGAGGCGGCTCACCGGCGGGAGCGTGACCCTGGTGGTGCTCTCCCAGGAGGAGATGAGCTGGGCGCTGGCGGGTTTCCGCTCGCTGAGGGCCTCGGCGAGCTCCTCCTGGGTGACGAGGACGCCCGGCCACCACGACGTGCGCAGTTCGCGCAGTCGCACGGCCAGGGCCGGCCCGGGAAGATCATCGCTGACAGGCACTCCCGCACCTCCAGAAAACTCTACTTTACTCCAGGCGCATAGCACCCTAGCAGCTCTTACCTCCCGGCATGGACCGACGACGAGGATCCCGTCGAGAACCGGCTTCTGGATTGCGACCTAGAACTTCAGCAATTTACAGTCGAGAGACTGAAGTCGACTGAGGAGGTAATTGATGGACCTGCATCGACTGAGCGGGCGGGCGTCCCGCGCCCCTCCCGAAAACCAGAGCGCCTCCAGCCGTTGCCCCGGCCGGAAGCGCATCTGATGCAGGGCGGCCGCGCTGACTCCAGACTCAGGAGGTCCACCCGTCATGAGAACCATAGTCCCGACGTCCACGTACGCAATCCCCTCGTCCGCTGACGGCGCCTATGTGCACGAGATGACGGCGGCCATCACCTCGGCGGCGGGGCTCGTTCCCGTACTCCTCATCGCCTGGCTCTTCGTCTTCGCCACTTTCAAGATCGTCCGGCTGTTCATCGACGCGCTCCGGCTGTCCCCGATCGTGGCCGACTGCATCACCGGGGCGCTGCTCGCCGCCGTGGTGGTGATCGGTCTCCTGCATCGCTGAGGGAACCGCCCAGGACGTCCGCGCTGCTGTCGCCCATCGACAGCAGCGCCGCGCAGCGGCACGATCACCGAAGGCGGACCAGCGGGAGGCCATCGGTGGGCGACGACGTGTCGATACGGACCGCCTCAGACGAGGACGTCCAGAAGCTCGTCGAGGACCGGCACGACCGGCACCATCTCCTGGAGCATCTGCGCACCGGCCGGGGCATCGTCCTGTTCGCGCTGCTCGGCGAGGCCCTCGTCGGCCACGTCTTCCTGCGTCTGGGCCCGCCCGAGGAACCCGAACTGCTCGAGGGCCTGCCCGACGTCCCGCTGCTGCAGCATCTGCGGGTGATGACGTCGTACCAGCGCACCGGGATCGCCCGCCGCCTGCTGCGCGAGGCCGAGCAGCGGCTGCGCGCTCGGAACCACCGGCGCGTCGCTCTCGGCGTGCACCCGGACAACGAGGTGGCGATCAGCCTCTACCTGAGCGAACGGTTCACCGCCTGGCGTACCGAGCCGATCGACACGTTCCGCCTCGACATCACCGACGACGGCCAGCACGTCCACGTCAGCGAGCCCTGTCTGGTGTTCGTCAAGGAGCTCGACTGATGCGTACGATCCACGCGTACCGGCTCACCTTGTCGTTCAACCAGTGCGGCGGGGCTTGGTGCCTTTCTTGTGGTGGGCCGGTCGTTGGTGGGCCTGGCCGGTGACCAGAATGAGTCCCACGTCGTGGCGGACAGCGGCCTGTCGGTTGCGGGAACCTGGCGGACGTCCGGGATCGGGGCGGCCGGGTTCAGGTGCACGCGCTGGTGAGGCGCCGGTCGCGCGGAGATTCCGAAACCCCCGCCGCATCCGGGCCGGGGTGAGCCGTTCCGGCGGGATCAAACAGGAGGCGCCGCTCTCCCACCAGGGAGCCTGGGTAAGGCGTCTGACCCGGGTCGACGAAAGGCTTTCGTACTGAAAAGGATGTTTTACGTCTAAAGGGCGGTTTGATCCGACAAGCCGGTGCTGGAATCGGTTCAGCGCTCCTGCGCTGTTCAGCTTCCGCAACGAAAGGATCTTCGGTGAAGAAGACTCACGGCATGGTCGCAACGGTAGGCGCCCTGGCGCTCACTCTCGGCGCCCCCACCGCCCCTGCCAGCGCCGACCCGCCCCCGCGAGGGCAGTCCGGCTACGGCCCGGCCGCGGACGTCGAGGTCACCGTCGCCGATTCCGCTGACCCGGCCGCACTCGGCAACACCTACACCTACACCACCACCGTCACCAACAACGGCCCCGACGCCGCCACCGGCGTCAGCACCACCGTCACCCTCTCCGGCAGCGCCCGCACCATCCTCACCGCCGCCACCAGCCAAGGCACCTGCACCACCACCGCGGCCACCGTCACCTGCACCCACGGCAACCTCACCCCCAACGCCGACGCCACCATCACCATCACCGTCGAACCACAGGCCACCGGCACCGTCACCGCCACCGCAGCGGTCACCAGCACCAGCCCCGCCGACCCGGTCGCCGGCAACAACACCGACACCGAAACCACCCTCATCAACAACGCCAACGGATGCACCATCACCGGCACCAGCGGCAACAACCTGCTCCTCGGCACCGCCGGCCCCGACGTCATCTGCGGCCTCGGCGGCAACGACGCCATCAACAGCCTCCCCGGCAACGACCGCGTCTACGGCGGCTCCGGCGACGACAACATCAACGGCGACGACGGCACCGACACCATCCACGCCGGTCACGGCACCGACACCATCCAAGGCGGCAACGGCAACGACACCATCGACGGCGGCCCCGGCACCGACAACGCCAACGGCGGACCCGGCACCGACACCTGCACCAACACCGAAACCATGATCGACTGCAACCCCTGACGGCGACGGCCGTTCCACTTCCCAGGGCTGGAACGTTCCGGTTCCGAGGGAGTGGAACGGCACCCGCCGGGTTGCCCGGCGCGGGCTCACGCGTTGCGTGCCGAACCGGACCCGGATCCCAGCCGCCACCGCGAGGGCTGGTGGCCGGAACGTCGTCCCGCTCAGGATCTTCTGGCGCCGCTTCTCCTCGGTGGCGCAGTAGCGGTGGCCCCAGCCGTCGCCGAGCTTGGCGATCGGTGCGCCGGCGGGGAACGACTGAACGCGGGGCGGGCACGTCCCCGGGCCCTTCGCCCTCGTGCCACCCGCCCACGGCGACGGCGACGGCGACGGTTGAGCCGGGACCTTCTGGACGGCCCGGCCGGGCCGGCTGCCCCGCGCCGGGCGCGTCTTCCCAGTGCTTGCGTCGGCGCGACGGCAGCTCCTCACCCCCGGCGGCGAGGGCCGCACGGTAGGCGGCGGCCGCGGGCGTGTCCGCCCGGGTTCACTTCGGCCTCAACCAGGCCATTTCGCGCCCCTCCCAGCGATGACCTTGCGCCGCCACCGTACGGGATCTTTCCACGGCTCAGGGGCCATCTCCCCGGGCGTGCGCGGCCCGCTCGGCGGTGAAGGTGCGCTCCATCTCGGCGAACAGCGCCAGCTGTCGATTTCTGAGGTGCCGTGCACGGATGGCCGAGGTCCTCTGCACGGGGTGAAGATCAGAGCGTTCGAACGTTGAGGAGCTCTCAGAAACGTCGTATCGGTACGGCAGGATCGCGGCGTGATTGAGATCTGTGAGCCCGGCGGAGAGCAGGACGTCCGGTGGGTGATGGCGGCACTGCGCGGGGCCGGCGAGCCGGAGTTGGACGCCGTTCCCTGGGCGCGTTTCACCGACGAGTGCTGGGCACCCGACGTCGTTCCCGGCCTGCTGCGAGCGCTGTCCGACCCCGACCACGCTTCCCGCAGCCTTAGCGAACTGTGGACCATCGTGCGCAACGAAGGCACCAGCGACGTCACCGGGGCACTGGCGGTGCCGTTCCTGCTGCGAATCGCCGCTGACCCCGCGGCGTCCCAGCGCGGCGAGCTGCTGAACCTTGCCGCCGAGGTGGGACACCGAGAACACTTCGGTACGGACATGCGCGCGTCCTTGTTTCAGATGGTCGATGAACAGGACCGCGAGACGATCGACGGGTACGGGCGCACCGTCGCTTGGACTTGCCAGGCGGCGCGGGAAGCGGTCACAGCCGACGCCCCGCTGCTTATCGGCCTGCTCGACGATTCGACTGCACCGGTCCGGGCGAACGCGGCATACGCCCTGGCGGGCGCGCTGATGCCACCGCCCGAGGTGACGGCCGCGCTGCGGGCGCGCCTCGCGGTCGAGACGTCCCCGGCCGTACGGATCAGTCTGGTGCTGGCTCTCGCGCAGTTGGCGGTGGAGCACGGGAACTCGGACGTGGTGGCGTGGACGGCTGCGCTATGGGCCGATCCGGGTAGCCCGCCTGAGGTGCGGTTCGCTGCCGCGTTGAGCTGGTTGTGCGCGACGACCGAGCCGGTGCCGGATCGAATGCTGGGCTTATTCACCGAGGTATTCGACGCTCGCCTGGCTGAAGCGATGGACGATGTGCCGTGGCCTAACCACAACCTTCGCCGTGGCGGGCTGGCCGCGTGGCTCGTCGCCTTTCTGGGCGACATGCCAGATGTCCAGACGGATCTAGTGGCACGCCTGGCGGTATCGCCCCATCCGGCTCTGCGCTCATCGGCCCAGCGTGCGGCGTACGCTCTCGCCAGCGAGTGGCGGTCGCGGACCGACGCGATGATCGGCTTGCTGGCGGATCGTCTGCACGACGCCGATCCGGCTGTACGGCGAACCGCCGCCCGGCACCTGGTCCGGGCCGGAGCCGCCGTCGCGTCCACCGGCGATCGGATCGCTTCCGCACTCGACGATCCGGACCCCGAGGTGTGGGCCTGGACGGTCGTGATGCTGGCTCGTCTGGGCGACGCCCGCGCGGTCGAGCCACTGGCGGACCTACTGAGCCGACCGGCCTATCCCTGGCCCGAGCCCCGCTGGCATCCGGATGGCAACCCCGATCCGGGCAACCTGTTACCGGCGATGAGCCCGTACGCCGAGCGGCTCGCACCGGTCGTCATCGCCCGTCTGGCCGACATGAGCAACGGCTGGCAGCGCCTCCGGTGTGATCTCCTCCAGGGGATCAGCCACTGGGGCGAACACGGAGCCGGCGCTGTCGGACTGCTGACCGAGCTGCTGTCCGCGCCGAATACCGACCGCCCCGCAGCCGTATCCTGCCTCGCCCGGATCGGCCCGCCAGCCGCCGCCGCGGTGCCCATTCTCGACCGACTGGCCGCCGACGCCGAACCCAGCCTGCTGGCCAGCCTGGTCTGGGCACGCTGGCGCATCACCGGGGAACGCGCCGAAGACACCGCCGCCGCGCTGGCCTGGCTCGCCACGATGGCGGACACCGGATCCCAACCCCTGCGCCTGCTCGCCGACCTGGGCCCCGTCGCTGCGGCACACGCGCCGGTAATCCGCACCCGGCTGAGCGCCGACAATCACTGGAGGACCAGAGTGGAGGCGGCGATCGCGCTGTGGAGCACCACCGGCAACACCGCCGACACGGTGCCTGTCCTCACTGCCCTCCTCGATGAGTCCTGGGAGTGGAATCCGTTCGGCTCCGCTGACACCACCGTCGTTGACCACCTCGCCCGGATCGGCCCGGCAGCAGCGGCCGCAGTGCCGGCGTTGACCGCCTTCCTCGAAAGCGATCGCCGGATCGAGCAATGGGGCTGGGACAACCCGATCGACTGGGACCAGCGTTGCCGACAGTCGGCTACGGCCGCGCTGCGCGCCATCCGTCCCGCGCCGCGCTGATCGCTGGGGCTCCTGTTGGGGTCCGCGGACATCTCCGCCCGATCGCTCCCCCGCGTCAAGTTGACGTACACCCCAACACCACACTCACCACCAGCACCAAAGAGCGTCAGAATAGGGTCCAGTGTGGCGTTTCTAGACGACTGTCTGATGGCTCCATAGAGTCCAACCTGACAAAGGGCGGTCAGGAAGGCGAGAAAGATGCGCGTCGGCTACGTCAGGGTCAGCACCGTCGACCAGAACACCGTCCGGCAGCTCGACGGCATCGACGTGGAGCGCGTCTTCACCGACAAGGCCTCCGGCAAGGACACCACCCGCCCCAAGCTCGACGAGATGATCGCGTTCGTCCGCGACGGCGACACCGTGCTCGTGCACTCCATGGACCGGCTCGCCCGCAACCTCGACGACCTCCGGCGCTTGGTCCGGACGCTGACCGGCAAGGGCGTGCGGGTGGAGTTCGTCAAGGAGGGCCTCACGTTCACCGGCGAGGACTCGCCGATGGCCAACCTGCTGCTGTCGGTGATGGGCGCCTTCGCCGAGTTCGAGCGCGCCCTGATCCTGGAACGCCAGCGCGAAGGCATCGCCGCCGCCAAGCAGCGCGGCGTCTACACCGGCCGCAAGCCCGCCCTCACCGCCGAGCAGGCGCAGCTGCTGCGCGAGCGCATCGCCGCCGGCGAGAAGAAGTCCGCGCTGGCCAAGGAGTACGGCATCAGCCGCGAGACGGTTTACAGTTACCTGGCCTCCCGGTAGTAATCAGCGAAAAACCAACGGCACCGCTGGTCAGAGTCGGTAGCGCCGGGCGGTAGTGCCGCAAGTGCCATCCCACGGTTGACCAGCGTTGCGTTGGTTTCAGGCCGAAAACGACCGGGGAGGCGGTGAGCGCGGATCGCCAGCGCCGCTCCCACCCGGTCTCCTGCGACTCACGGCTGCTGACGGCAGCGGTGGCTGCCTACTTCGGCCGGTACCGTGGCCAGTCCCGGAGGCACACCGACTCCGACCTCAAAGTCTTTCTGCGTTAGTCAGTCGCGTCGGGTGTCTGGCCGGAGATACCGGCACCCCGATCAGGGCCGTCCAACGCTGATCTGGCGTCTCGCGTAATCGGACGGCAGCGTGGTTTTCTGCAGGAGCTTGCCGGTGAGGTCGTAGAGGCTCGCGATGCCGTTGTATATGACCAGTATCTGGTGGGTGCTTACGAAGTACGCAGAGCCGGCGGACGGGAGGGTGGCGACGGTCCGGCCCGTCGCCACCTCCGCGACCTGCACCAGCCGCTTGGCGCGGTCCTCCGGCAGGAGCAACACGTAGCGACCGTCGGGTGACCACGCGTTTTGGCTCACCGGCGCGCCTTGGACCGCAAGAGTACGAAGGAGCTCACGGGTGCTGAACGAGTAGACACTAATTTTCAGCGTGCCCGTCGTATCAGGGGCCGCTACGGCGATTTCGGTGCCGCCGGGCAGCCAGGTGAAGGAACGCAGATTGACGAGCTCAGGAATGTCCCAGTCCTGGTGATCGCCCGTGCCGGCATGGAGAATCCGGATGCCTGTAGGTCGAGTCAGCAGCAGCTTTGTACCGTCCGGGGACCATTGCGCGTCGGAAGCGAAACCATTCCCGCCGGACCTGGTTCCGTAGTCGTACCGGCGCACGTGGCCGGTGGTGGCGTCCATGATGCCGATGCGGCTATCTGCGTCGAAGAGCGCCGCGTACTTCCCTACCGGCGCCGCTAGAAGCGCACAGGACTTGTCGCGCGAGATCCGGTACCGGCCGGTTGAGCGATCCAAGACCACGCCGGCGTCGCGAACGGTCGTGCCCTCAGGGCACTGCGGGTCGGACCCGGGATCACGTTGCGGGCTCAAGCCGGTGACAACGAAGCCGCCGGGTAGCCCGACCGGGGACTCCCACCAGTCCTTACGGATCACCGGCGCGGGCGGCAGCTTGCTAGCGGTAGGGGCCGACGAAGCCAGGGCTGATGCCGCCGGTACCGGCGTCGGCCCGGCGTTCCCGCCCAGAACGGTATACGGAATGAGCATTGTTCCCGCCAACGCAGCGACGGCGACGCCGAGCACCATGCGGCGTCGGCGCTGGATACGGTGACCGCGCCGCCGAGCCGCGGTGGCCAGATCGGTGACGTACGGCGCTTCTGCTGCAAGATCCGCCACGGCCGTGCGCACAGCGTTCTCCAGGCGACTCATCGGGCAACTCCTGTCCACTCGTCGACGTCAACAAACCGGTCGCGCAGCGTCGCCAGGGCCCGGGACGCCTGGCTGGCCACCGTGCCAGGACGGCAGCCCAACACTTCGGCGGTCTCCTGCACAGTGCGATCCTCCAGATAGCGCAGGACCAGCACGGCGCGCTGCCGGGCCGGCAGCGACAGCAATGCCTGCCGCACCGCCAGACGATCGGCAGTCTCCAGTCCCGAGCCGCCGGTGTGCGGCAGATCTGGTACCTCAGCGACCGGCACCTCGCGGCCACGGCCGAGCCGCCGCCATCGCGACGCTTGGTCGTTGTAAATGATCCGTCGCACGTACGCCTCGGCGTCACTGTGGATGCGCGGCCACTTCGTGTACGCCTTGGCCAGCGCACCTTGTACCAGGTCCTCCGCGGTCCGCCTGTCCCCGCTCAGGGCATAGGCGATGCGGAGTAAAGCCTGCCCACGTCCCGCCACGAACGCGGTGAACTCCGCCTCCAGCGACTGCTCCACAGGTCACCTCCGTCAAGCCAGACGTCATGAGCCGCGAAACCTTTGCATGTCCGACCGGTACTTGTGCGTGATCAAGATCACCTTCCCTTGCCCTGGCAGGCCTTCGGGTAGTTTTCGGCCTGAAACCAACGCAACGCTGGTCAACCGTGGGATGGCATTAGCGGCACTACCGCCCGGCGCGACCGACTCTGACCAGCGTCGCCGTTGGTTTTTCGCTGATTACTACCGGGAGGCCTACCTGCGCGTGGAGCTGATCGCGGGCTGACGGGCTCCGGTCCCGACTCGCCGTCCAGGGCAGCTATCGCCCGAGTTTGTCGACGAGCCGGCGACCGAGCACGAAAGCCGTACCAGAACTCGCCCCGGTCGCCGATGGCGGAACGACCGCTTGCGGAACAGAGAGCCTGAGCGCCTGCTCCACGGACATCGAGCCAGCAAGGCCGGCGCCCGGCCGGTCCGGATCCTTGGAAGCGGAACGGTCCAGTTTCTGGAAGTGGAATGGGCAGGTGTGACGATGGTGGTCGTGAAGGTCGTCATTGTGCCGGCGCCGACCAACTCGGCTGCCACCACAACTCCGTCCGTGTCTCCGAGCGCGTCACCGACCGCAACAGTCGGCCCTGATCGCCGTCCCTGACCTCGACGTGGTACCGGCCGACCCTCATCTACCTCTGGCGCAGTAGCTGCTTCGCGACCTCGGCGGTGATCGCGTCGGCGGCGGCAGCCGGGTTCCCGAGCATCTTCCCGGTACGCGTGGCCACGTCCGTGGCGGAGTCCTCCGGCTCCTTCACTATGACGGTGAGGACCGCGTTGCCGGTGAGCGTCGTCTGCGTCAGCGTGTGATGCGTGCCGTCGGCCCGGACGAGAGCCTCGCCGTACGCCGTCGTCACGGTGCTCACCCGAAGCGAGCCGGCCGGCTTGCCGCGCACCTCGGAGGCGGTCATGTCCGCCATCAGGCGGTGACTGGCGGCCGCGTTGCCGTGGCCGGTGAAGGCGGGTTTGAACCCGTCCCGGAAGATCTGGATGCGCACCTCCATCCGCAACTTGCCCGACGACGGCGAAAGCCAGCCGCAGTGAATCCAGATCCGGGAGTCGTGCAGCCGCGGCAGCGGATACGAGCGGGGCGGCTGCGAACCGGTGTAGCGGACGGATTCCGGCGAGCTCAGTTCAGGGCACTCGCCACGGATCCCGGTGTAGACCGGTGCCACCGCCGCCGGTTGCGAAGCGGACGGCGCCACCGCCATGGGACGCGGCTGCTCACCGCCGGAGCAGCCGGCCAGGACGGCCAGGCCCGCCAGCGGCGACAACACCCAAGATCGATTCATGGGGCACACCGTAATGTGCCGTGCCTGCTGGTGGCACGCCCGTGTCGCGCGTATGTCGCATCAGGCCCGGCTCTTGAGGAACATCGGAACGAAGAGTAACGCTAGGGATGATCTTGAGTATATTGAGCGGGCGGCTTAGTGATCTACCTGCGGAGACAGTGCGGCGATGCTCCGTAGCGCTTGCAGGTGCCGATCGTAGGCATCGCGTCCAGCGCGGGTGAGGTGTAGCCAGGTTCGGGCCTGGCGGCCGACTTTTCCCTTGCTCACTTCGACGTAGTGAGCGGCTTCGAGTGTTCCGCACCGGGTTTGATGGAGACATTGATGACCCGTCGCATCACCCGCGCGGACGGCCGACGGGCTGAAGCACCCAGTTCATCGCCGCC
>NZ_BOMZ01000105.1 GCF_016862455.1 Actinoplanes utahensis | reverse complement strand
CGCCTCGATCGCCCGGTCCCGCAACCGGGCCCGGCGGCGGTCGTCGCAAGCGGCGGCCATCGCGGCCAGCAACTCCGACGCGCTGGTCCCGGGCACCGTGTGACCGGGATGTTGTCTGGTCTGCAACAGGGTCATGCTGGTGGTCCTCCATCAGACGGGCAGAGAGCCGTGCCCGCACGCGGCGACCGTTCTGAAGTGCAACGCTAGCCGAGAAGCTTATCCCCGACCATCCGAAAGTATGAGTGACTGTGCGTGAACCGGTAAGTCACCCGCCGAATTCATCCTATGGTGCGGTGCGGTCCACCGCCGGGAAGCGCGCGTTTCACCGTCGTACCCACGTGGTAGACAGCAGGGCGCGGAACAGCGCAGGCACCGGCAGAACGGAAGACGGATGACCATCCTCGGCATCGACATCGGCGGCTCGGGAGTGAAGGGCGCGCCGGTCGACGTGGCCCGCGGCGAGCTGCTCGGCGAGCGGTTCCGCGTGCCGACCCCACGGCCGGCGGACGTGGACCGCGTGGTGGAGGCGGTCGCCGAGGTGGCGGCCCGGTTCGGTGACTTCGACAGCATCGGCGTGACGTTCCCGGGCGTGGTCGTCGACGGCGTGACCCGCAGCGCGGCGAACGTGGACAAGTCGTGGCTCGACGCGCCCGCCGCACAGCTCTTCAGCGACCGCCTCGGCAAGCCGGTGACGGTGCTCAACGACGCCGACGCGGCCGGGGTGGCCGAGGTGGCGTTCGGGGCCGGGCACGACCAGTCCGGGCTGATCATGATGCTGACCTTCGGCACCGGCATCGGCAGCGCCCTGTTCCTCGACGGCACCCTGATCCCGAACACGGAGTTCGGTCACCTGGAGATCGACGGCGCCGACGCCGAGCTGCTCGCCTCCGACCGCATCCGCGAGACCGAGGACCTGAGCTGGGAGCAGTGGGCCGTCCGGGTCGAGCGTTACCTGCGTCATGTCGAGATGCTGCTGGCGCCCCGGCTGTTCATCGTCGGCGGCGGCGTCAGCAAGAAGTCGGAGAAGTTCTTCCCGCTGCTGGACATCCGCACCCCGATCGTCCCGGCGACGCTGCTCAACAACGCCGGCATCATCGGCGCCGCGATCGCCGCGCATCAGGCGGCCGGCGGCCCCGGCCCGCAGGATCCGGGGGCCATCGCGGTGGATGCGGCCGCACCGGCCGCGCAGGGCTGAGAGGGTTCCGGCATGGCACGCACCATCGCGACGAACACCGAGGTCGCCCGCGCGGAGCTGATCGAGTTCCTGCGGCCGCGGCACCGGGCGATCCTGATGACCACCCGCAGGGACGGGCGTCCCCAGTCCTCGCCGAACACGTGCGGCGTCGACCCGGAGGGCCGCATCGTCATCTCCAGCTACCCCGAGCGGGCCAAGGTGGCGAACATCCGCCGCGACCCCCGGGTCACCCTGTGCGTCCTGTCCGACGAGTGGAACGGGCCGTGGGTGCAGGTCGACGGCGTCGCCGAGGTCATCGACCTGCCCGACGCGGTCGAGCCCCTGGTGGAGTACTTCCGCTGCATCTCCGGCGAGCACCCGGACTGGGACGAGTACCGGCAGGCCATGCGCGACCAGGGCAAATGCCTGATCCGCGTGACGATCGAGTCGTGGGGGCCGCTGGCCACCGGCGGCTTCCCGGCCCGCCTGGCCTGACCCCGGGACACGCGAAAGAGGCCGCAGGACCGGCACCCAGGAGGACAAGGGTGGCGCCGGTCCTGCGGCCTTCGACCCTCCCGTTCCGGCGGGTCCACGTCACCCGCGTGCGCGGGGACCCTCGGGAGGGCGGTGCCGAATTCAGGCCGCGAGGGGGGTGCGGTCCTGCTCGGCGTCCAGGAGATAGAGCAGCTGGTCGCGGTGCATCGCGGCGATCGGGTCCAGCAGGTCGGGGTGGCGCAGCAGCGCGGCGGCCTCCCGGTCGCGGACGTCCGGCTGGAGCAGCCGGCGGAACTCGGTGGGCAGACCGCCGGGGCGGCGGGCGTGCGGGCGGGGCCGCGGGTCGGGCAGCGGCATCGCGGCGATCACCGAGTCGACGCCGCGGCGGGCCAGCATCGGGTCGGCGAGCAGGCAGGCGGCCCAGCTCACCACGACCTCGTCGACCCAGGTGCGCCAGCCCTCGCCGTCGGCGAACTCGTCCTCGGGCTCGCTGCCGGCCTTCCAGTCGAGCAGGGCCGAGCCGCCGGGACCGGCGATGGCGACCAGCGCCGCGTCGATCTCGGTCGGGTACCGCAGCCACGCGGCGACCGTGATCGCCTGCCGGGCCTGGAGCTCGGCGAGCGTGTGCGCCACCGTGTTGGACTCCCCACCGGGGTAGGCCCGCGCCAGCCAGTGGGTGCTGGCGGCGATCACCGGGGACAATGCGGTGGACGGTCCGGCCACGTGGGTTCTCCTCCCTCAGGCGCTTGCCGTACGGCTCGCGTCGAGGGTTGTTTCGGTGTCCCGGGCCCGGCCTTGAGCAAGGTTCCTCGATGGCAACGCACGGCAACCGACGCACTCCCGTACGCCCGCCGGATCGTCCGGGCCCCGCGTTCCCGGTGATCCGGCCGCGCAGAGATGAACGAGTGTTGCGTACAGGTGAAATTGTCGTGTTTTCCGGCGGCGCGCTGCCGCGTCTGGATGCGCCGCGGTCACCCCTCTCCGGTAGGTTGAGGACAACGGCGATCGGCCGTTTCAAAAACTCCACTGCGGAGAAGTCATAGAGACGCCGGCGGTGGATTTCCCGGTCGCCGAGTCCTCCGACGCCCCTCTGACTACGGTGGAGATCATGACCGGTCGCTTCCCCATCGAAGACGTGACACCGGCCGTTTCCGGTGGCCGATACCCCGCGAAAGCGGTGGTCGGCGAACTCGTTCCCGTCTCGGCGGTGTCCTATCGCGAAGGTCACCACGCGCTCGGCGTGAACGTGGTATGGCGCGGCCCCGACGGTGAGACCCAGCCCTTCACCCGGATGACGCCGGGTGAGCCCGGCCTCGATCAGTGGCACGCCGCGATCCGCCCGGACCGGGTGGGTCGCTGGACGTTCACCGTGGAGGCGTTCGACGATCCGTACCGGACGTGGCGCGACGCCGTGGTGAAGAAGATCGGCGCCGGGCAGGGCGCCGAGGACCTCGCGAACGATCTGGCCGAGGGCGCCGACGTGCTGGACCTGGCCACCAAGATCGTGCCGGCCGAGCACGAGGAGAAGGTGCGCGAGGCCGCGGCCGCGCTGCGCGACGAGCAGAAGTCGCTGTTCGCCCGGGTCACCCCGGGGCTGGACCTGGAGGAGCTGCTCTGGCACAACCCGGTGCGCAACCTGGTCACCACGACCCGCTCGTTCGCGCTCTGGGTGGACCGCAAGCGTGCCCTCTACTCCTCGTGGTACGAGTTCTTCCCGCGCTCCGAGGGCGCCGAGATCGGCCCGGACGCCACGCCGATCAGGCACGGCACCTTCCGGACCGCCGCCGAGCGCCTGCCCGCGGTCGCCGCGATGGGCTTCAACGTGGTCTACCTGCCGCCGATCCACCCGATCGGCAAGATCAACCGGAAGGGCCGCAACAACACGCTGACGGCCCGGCCGGAGGACGTCGGCTCGCCCTGGGCGATCGGCTCCGACGAGGGCGGGCACGACGCGATCCATCCGCAGCTGGGCACCCTGGAGGACTTCATCGCCTTCCGGGAGCGGGCCGAGGAGCTGGGCATGGAGGTCGCTCTGGACCTGGCCCTGCAGGCTGCCCCGGACCACCCGTGGGTCAAGCAGTTCCCGCAGTTCTTCACCACCAAGGCCGACGGCACCATCGCGTACGCCGAGAACCCGCCCAAGAAGTACCAGGACATCTACCCGATCAACTGGGACAACGACTACCGCACGCTGCGCGACGAGGTCTACCGCGTGGTGATGCACTGGGTGCGCAACGGGGTCAAGATCTTCCGGGTCGACAACCCGCACACCAAGGCCGTCAACTTCTGGCAGTGGCTCATCCCGAAGGTCAAGGAGACCGACCCGGATGTGCTGTTCCTCGCCGAGGCGTTCACCCGACCGGCCATGATGAACGGGCTGGGGAAGATCGGCTTCACCCAGTCGTACACGTATTTCACCTGGCGGACCACCGCCCACGAGATGCGTGAGTACATGCAGCAGCTGCTGACCTCGATCGACTGGATGCGGCCGAACTTCTGGCCGAACACGCCGGACATCCTGCACGAGTCGCTGCAGAACGGCGGCCCGCCGATGTTCAAGATCCGGGCCGCGCTGGCCGCGCTGCTCACCCCGTCCTGGGGTCTGTACTCGGGGTACGAGCTGTTCGAGCACGTGCCCCGCCCCGGCGCGGAGGAGTACATCGACAACGAGAAGTTCGAGCTGAAGCCCCGGGACTGGGCGGCGGCCGAGCGCGCCGGCCGGTCGCTGGCGCCCTATCTGACCAAGCTGAACCGCATCCGGGACGAGAACCCGGCGCTGCACTGGCTGCGGAACCTACGGTTCCACGAGATCGACAACGGCGCGCTGCTCTGCTTCTCCAAGCGGGATCCCGACACCGGCAACACCGTCCTGGTCATCTGCTCGTTCGACTCCAGCAATGTGCAGTGGGGCAACACCACCCTGGACATGCCGGCTCTCGGCATGGACTGGCACGAGCGCTTCACGGTCGTCGACCAGATCTCCGGGGCGACCTACGAATGGGGTCAGTACAACGCGGTCCGGATCGATCCGTACGTCGAGCCGGCGCACATCTTCGTCGTCAAGGCGGGGTAGGGGGAACCAGTATGGAGCTGTCGAGCGAGCACGACCCGGCTGAGGGCAGCCACACCGAGGACGGGGTCGTCGAACACCCGTCCGCCGAGGATTTCGGGCATGCCCGCGCCCTCCCTGCGGACCGGACCTGGTTCCAGCGGGCGGTGTTCTACGAGGTACTGGTCCGGGCGTTCTACGACTCCGGCTCGGACGGCGGGGGTGACCTGCGCGGCCTGATCGAACGGCTCGACTACCTGCAGTGGCTCGGGGTCGACTGTCTCTGGCTGCCGCCGTTCTACGACTCGCCGCTGCGCGACGGCGGCTACGACATCCGCGACTTCTACAAGGTGCTGCCGGAGTTCGGGACGGTCGAGGACTTCGTGGCCCTGCTGGACGCGGCGCACAAGCGCGGCATCCGGGTGATCACCGACCTGGTCATGAACCACACGTCCGACTCGCACCCCTGGTTCCAGGCGTCCCGACACGACCCCGAGGGGCCGTACGGCGACTTCTACGTCTGGAACGACACCAGCGAGAAGTACAAGGACGCGCGGATCATCTTCGTCGACACCGAGGAGTCGAACTGGACGTTCGACCCGGTCCGGCGGCAGTTCTACTGGCACCGGTTCTTCTCGCATCAGCCGGACCTCAACTACGAGAACCCGGCCGTCCAGGAGGCCATGCTGGACGTGCTGCGGTTCTGGCTGGACCTGGGCATCGACGGGTTCCGGCTGGACGCGGTGCCGTACCTCTTCGAGGAGGAGGGCACCAACTGCGAGAACCTGCCGGCCACCCACGCGTTCCTCAAGCACTGCCGCAAGGTGATCGACGACGAGTTCCCCGGCCGGGTGCTGCTGGCCGAGGCGAACCAGTGGCCGGCCGACGTGGTGGAGTACTTCGGTGACGCCCGGTCCGGCGGCGACGAGTGCCACATGGCGTTCCACTTCCCGCTCATGCCGCGCATCTTCATGGCGGTCCGGCGCGAGTCCCGGTTCCCGATCTCGGAGATCCTGGCGCAGACACCGGCCATCCCGGACAACTGCCAGTGGGGCATCTTCCTGCGTAACCACGACGAGCTGACGCTCGAGATGGTCACCGACGAAGAGCGCGACTACATGTACTCCGAGTACGCCAAGGACCCGCGGATGAAGGCGAACGTCGGCATCCGCCGGCGGCTCGCCCCGCTGCTGGAGAACGACCGCAACCAGATCGAGCTGTTCACCGCCCTGCTGCTGTCGCTGCCCGGCTCGCCGGTGCTCTACTACGGCGACGAGATCGGCATGGGCGACAACATCTGGCTCGGTGACCGCGACGGCGTGCGCACCCCGATGCAGTGGACCCCGGACCGCAACGCCGGCTTCTCCACGGCGACACCCGGACGGCTCTACCTCCCGGTCAACCAGGACCCGGTGTACGGGTACCAGGCCGTCAACGTGGAGGCCCAGCGCGACAGCGCGACCAGCCTGCTGAACTGGACCCGCACCATGCTGGCCGTCCGGCGCAGACACGAGGCGTTCGCCGTCGGCACCTTCCGGGAGCTGGGCGGCTCGAACCCGTCGGTGCTCGCCTACCTGCGCGAGATCGGCGACGACGTGGTGCTCTGCGTCAACAACCTCTCACGCTTCCCGCAACCGATCGAGTTGAATCTGCAGCACTGGAACGGATACACCCCGGTGGAGTTGACCGGGCACGTCAACTTCCCCCGGATCGGGCAACTGCCATATCTTTTGACCCTTCCGGGACACGGGTTCTACTGGTTCCAGTTGTGCGGGTCGGAGGAGAAGCAATGACGCTGCCTTTCGCCGAGTGGTTACCGAAACAGCGCTGGTACGCCGGGCGCAGCCGAGTCCTGGCCTCGGTCAAACAGGCGTCCGCCACCCCGCTGGGCGAGGATCTGGAACTGGTCCTCGTCGACGTGGAGTACACCGACGGCAGTTCCGAGCGCTATCAGATCCTGGTGGGCTGGGGCGGCGGCCCGATGCCGGAGTACAGCGCGGTCGCCACCATCGGCACCTCCGAGGACGGCCGGGTGGGCTACGACGCCCTCTACGACCCGGAGGCCGCGCGGTTCCTGCTGGGCCTGGTCGACCGGTCCGAACTGGCCGGTGACGTCGCCTTCGAGAAGGAACCCGGGATCACGCTGCCGCTGGAGGCCTGGCCGCGGGTGTTCGACGCGGAACAGAGCAACACCAGCGTGATCTTCGACCAGGACGCGATCCTCAAGCTGTTCCGGCGGGTCACCTGCGGTGTCAACCCGGACATCGAGCTGAACCGGGTGCTCGGCCGGGCCGGCAACCCGCACGTGGCGCGGCTGCTCGGCTCGTTCACCGCCGCCGACGACTGCTCGCTCGGCATGGTCACCCAGTACGCGGTCAACTCGGCCGAGGGCTGGGCGATGGCCACCGCGTCGGCGCGCGACCTGTTCGCCGACGCGTCGTTCCACGCCGACGAGGTGGGCGGGGACTTCCAGGGCGAGTCGTACCGGCTCGGTGAGGCGGTCGCGTCCGTGCACCTCACCCTGGCCGCCGAACTCGGCACCGGCCCGGCGCCGTTCCCGCTGGACGCGGTCCTGGCCCGGCTGCGCACCGCCGCCAACGCGGTGCCCGAGCTCCAGCAGTACGTCCCGTCGATCACCGAGCGGTTCACCAGCCTCACCGGCGAGCAGGTCGAGGTCCAGCGCATCCACGGCGACCTGCACCTGGGCCAGGTGCTGCGGACCCCGGAGAGCTGGCTGCTGATCGACTTCGAGGGCGAGCCCGGCCAGCCGCTCGACGAGCGCCGGCTGCCCGACTCGCCGCTGCGCGACGTCGCCGGGGTGCTGCGCTCCTACGAGTACGCGGCCTACCAGCTGCTGGTCGACCAGGACGACGACGAGCACCTGGCGGCACGTGCCCGGGAGTGGGTGGACCGCAACCGGGCGGCGTTCTGCGACGGATACACCCACGTGGCGGGCATCGACCCACGTGAACGCGGTGCGCTGCTGGCGGCGTACGAGCTGGACAAGGCGGTCTACGAGGCCGCGTACGAAGCCCGGCACCGGCCCGGCTGGCTGCGGATCCCCCTGCGGTCGATCGCCCGGCTCGTCGGATGACACCCGGAGGGCACCACAACACCATGATCGGTCAAACCACCTCGCGTCTCGCCGCCGACAAGCGGGCCATGGACGGCGTGATCGCCGGGGACACCCACGACCCGCACGCCATCCTCGGCGCGCACCCGCACGGCGGGCGCACCGTCATCCGGACCCTGCGCAAGGGCGCCACCCAGGTGACGGTGCTGCACGAGGGCGAACGTCACGAGACCACGAAGGTCCACGACGACGGGATCTTCGCGGCCGAGCTGCCCGGCACCGTGCTCGACTACCGGCTCGACGTGGACGGGACCGAGTTCGACGACCCGTACCGCCACCTGCCCACCCTGGGCGAGCTGGACCTGCACCTGATCGGCGAGGGCCGGCACGAGAAGCTGTGGACCGTGCTCGGCGCGCAGCCGCGCGGCACCGGCGTGGCGTTCGCCGTGTGGGCGCCCGGCGCCCGCGGCGTGCAGGTCATCGGCGACTTCGCCGGGTGGGGGCCGTACGACGGGTGGCCGATGCGGTCGCTCGGCTCCAGCGGCGTCTGGGAGATCTACGTCCCGGCCGCCCACCCCGGCTCCAAGTACAAGTTCAAGATCCTCGGGCGGGACGGGGTGTGGCGGGAGCACGCCGACCCGCTCGCCCAGCACACCGAGGTGCCGCCGGCCACCGCGTCGGTCGTCTTCCAGTCCGATTACCACTGGCAGGACCAGGACTGGATGCAGGAGCGCTCGCGCAAGGCCTGGCACCAGGAGCCGATCAGCGTGTACGAGGTGCACCTCGGCTCGTGGCGGCCCGGCCTCAGCTACGTCGAGCTCGCCGACCAGCTGGTCGAGTACGTCGTCGAGACCGGGTTCACCCACGTCGAGCTGATGCCGGTGATGGAGCACCCGTTCGGCGGCTCGTGGGGTTACCAGGTCACCGGCTACTACGCCCCGACCTCCCGGTTCGGCTCGCCGGACGAGTTCCGGCACCTGGTCGACAAGCTGCACCAGGCCGGTATCGGCGTGATCCTGGACTGGGTGCCCGCGCACTTCCCGAAGGACGCGTGGGCCCTCGCCCGCTTCGACGGCACGCCGCTGTACGAGCACGGCGACTGGCGGCGCGGCGAGCAGCCGGACTGGGGCACGTACGTCTTCGACTTCGGCCGCAAGGAGGTCCGCAACTTCCTGGTCGCCAACGCGCTGTACTGGTGCGAGGAGTTCCACGCCGACGGCCTGCGGGTCGACGCCGTCGCGTCGATGCTGTACCTCGACTACTCCCGCAAGGACGGCGAGTGGACGCCGAACCAGTACGGCGGCCGGGAGAACCTGGACGCGATCAGTTTCCTCCAGGAGATGAACGCGACCGTCTACAAGCACCACCCCGGCGTCATGACGATCGCCGAGGAGTCGACCGCGTGGCCGGGCGTCACCCGTCCCACCCACCTGGGCGGCCTCGGCTTCGGCTTCAAGTGGAACATGGGCTGGATGAACGACACCCTCTCCTACATGGAGAAGGAGCCGATCCACCGGCAGTGGCACCACCACCAGATGACCTTCGCCACCGTGTACGCCTGGAGCGAGAACTACGCCCTGCCGATCAGCCACGACGAGGTCGTGCACGGCAAGGGCTCACTGACCGGCAAGATGCCCGGTGACCTGTGGCAGAAGCTCGCCAACACCCGGGCGCTGCTCGGTTTCATGTGGGCCTTCACCGGCAAGCAGCTGCTGTTCATGGGCTCCGAGATGGGCGACGAGCGGGAGTGGAACGAGAGCGGCGGCCTGCACTGGCACCTGCTCGACGACCCGCAGCACCGTGGCGTGAAGCAGCTGGTCACCGACCTGAACCGGGTGTACCGGGAGACGCCGGCGATCTGGAGCCAGGACACCTCGGCGTCCGGTTTCCGGTGGATCACCAGCGAGGACTCGCAGCACAACACGTTCTCGTTCGTCCGCTTCGCGCCGAACGGCGACACCATGGCGTGCATCGTCAACTTCGCCGCCGTGCCGCACGAGGGTTACCGCATCGGTCTCCCCCGGGCCGGCCGCTGGGCCGAGGTGATCAACACCGACAGCGAGCTGTACGGCGGGTCGGGCGTCGGCAACCTGGGCGCCGTCGAGGCCGAGCACATCGCCTGGCACGGCTTCGACGCCTCGGCGTCGCTGCGGGTGCCCCCGCTCGGCGCCGTCTGGCTCAAGTACGAGGGCTGACCCTCGCACGGGTTCCCGGTCAGGCCTGCCGCCTGGCCGGGAACGGCGCGGCCCGCCACGCCGCCTTTCAGCGGCCGGCCCACTCCGTCGCCAGCAGGCCGTAGAGCAGGTCGTCGGTCCACTCGCCCTTGAGGAACGTCTGCTGCCGCAGCAGGCCCTCCCGCTGGAAACCGAGCCGCTCCAGCAGCGCCGCCGACCGTGTGTTCCGGGCGTCGCACTCCCCCGTCACCTTGTGCAGGCCCTGCACGCGGAACAGCCGGTCCAGCACGGCGCTCAGGGCCTCGCGGCCGAAACCCCGCCTCTGGTACGCCGTGGCGAGCGTGAACCCGATCTCCGCCTGCATCAGGTTGTCGTGCAGCCGCACGTAGACGTCCCCGATCAGCGGCCGTTCCCCGGTCAGCTCGATCGCGTACTGGAAATGCCCCGCCTGGTCGGGCGAACCGGCGGCGAAGTTGCGGACCGCGACCTCCGCCCGGTCGAGGGGGAACGGCGCGTCCCACGACTGGTACCGCGCCACGGCGGGATCCGACCGGTACCCGGCCAGGGCCGGCGCGTCGGAGGCCCGGAAACGCCGCAGGATCAGCCGCTCGGTCGCGATCAGCACGCGCCGAGGATATGTCACACCCTGCGGGCAGAATGCGGGGCATGGAGACGACGACCGAGCGCGTCCGCCGGATCTGCCTGGCCCTGCCGGAGACGACCGAGCGCCCCAGTCACGGGGCCCCCGCCTTCTTCGTCCGGGCGAAGAAGCAGTTCGTCATGCTCTGGCCGGACGGCCACCACGACAACGGCTTCCCGCACCTGTGGTGCGCGGCCCCGCCCGGCGCGCAGGCGGAGCTTATCGCCGAGGATCCGTCCCGTTTCTTCCGGCCACCCTATGTGGGCCACCGCGGCTGGCTCGGCGTCCGCCTGGACGGCGACCCCGACTGGTCCGAGATCGCCGAGCTCTGCCAGGACGCCTTCCGCACGGTGGCCCCGAAGACCCTGCTCGCCCCGCCCAGACCGGACTGAACGCCCGATCCGTCAAGCTCAGCATCAGCGTCCCCGATGATGTCGCCGCCTATCTCCAGAGCCGCGGCAATGCTTCCGCAGCGGTGACGGAGGCGGTCCGCCGGGTGCTCCCGGAGACCCGGCGAGCCCGGCAGCGCGCGGCCGCGCAGGCATACGGCGAGTTCCTGCGACGGCGTTCCCCCGAGCAGGTCGAAGCAGACCGACTGTTGATCGAGAGCAGCAACGACATCGCCCTGCGCGGCACCGAGTGGTGAAGAGGGGCCAGGTCTGGACCCTTCTCCGTGGTGGCTCCCAGCACCGTGTCCTGGTCATCAGCAATGACGAGTACAACGGGGTCGACGAGCTCGCGGTGTGGGCGCTGGCCATCGTGCAGGAGTCGCCTCATCCGAACCATCTGGCAGTGCCACTGGGCACGGGCGATCCCCTCACCGGAGCCTGGGTACGCATCCACGGTGTCGTACAGGTTCTCGACCGGACATCGTTCCGCGATCTTCACGGCTTCGTCTCCCACGCGACGATGAACGCCGTGGAGGAAGCCATCCGGGACTTTCTAGAACTGCCCTGAGCAGGACGGTTCTGCGGGCTCCGGGCCGGGGCCGGCCCGGAGCCCGCCGAAGCTCAGACGTCGACGACGTCGGCGACGATGACCGTCACGTTGTCCGGCGCGCCGTTCTCCAGGGTGCGGTTGACCAGGGCGGCGGCGCAGTCCTTGCGGTCGGCGACCTCGCGCAGCGTGCTCGCGATCACCGCGTCCTCGACGTAATCGGAGAGGCCGTCGCTGCACAGCAGGAACCGGTCACCGGGCCGGGCCGGGATCATCCGGCCCGCCGGGCGGTACGGCCCGCCCTGCACGGCCTGGGTGACGAGCGCCCGCTGCGGGTGCCGGCGCGCGTCGTCGGGCGTGAGCACGCCCTGGTCGACGAGCGCCTGCACGTAGGTGTCGTCCCGGGTGAGCTGCTGGAACTCGCCGTCGCGCAGCAGGTAACAGCGGGAGTCGCCGACGTTGAGGGCGGCCAGCCGGTCGCCGGAGAGCAGCAGCGCGGTGACCGTGGTGCCCATCCCGTCGCGGGCGTCGTCGTCGGCGACGGCGGCCTCGATCCGCTGGTTGGCGGTGGCGAGGGCGGTGATCAGATCCTGCAGCGGCTCGCCGGTGTCCGGCGCGGTGTCGACGACGCTGAGCGTCTGCACCAGGATGTCGCTCGCCAGCTCGCCGGCGGGCAGCCCGCCCATGCCGTCCGCCACCACGAAGAGTCGATTACCGACGAAGACCGCGTCTTCGTTATTGGACCGGACCAGGCCCTGATCAGTGGCGGCGACCGCCCGGACAGCAAGCGTCATGTGACAAGAGTGCCAAAGGCCAATTCGGTTGTCTCTAGTACCTCCTAGCAAGTGTCGTCTGAGGCGTGCTGTATCGGTGTGGCGGCGCACCCTCCCGGAACTCCGCCGGGCGGATGATCTCGCAGGTCACGGCTCGCCCGGGGCCCCGCGGGGCCCGGATTCCGCCGCCTGCCGGGCCGGCCGGGCCGGATCGGGCCCGGCGTGACGTTCGCGACACCAGCGGATAGGCGGGACGGATCGGCCGGTTCAGGCACGAGCCGGGCGTCCCCCGGGCGGGGGACGCCGGGTGTGCCGGCCCGGGCGGCGCACGCACGACCGGGGACCGCCGACGGGTGACACTGCGGGGCGGCGCGACAAGGCGGCACGGCGTCGGTGACAATCGTCGGCGTGACGACAGCTATCCATCAGCGCATCGCCTCGGAGCTCGGGGTACGGGAAGGGCAGGTCACCGCCGCGGTCGAGCTGCTCGACGGCGGGGCGACGGTGCCGTTCATCGCCCGATACCGCAAGGAGGTGACCGGCACGCTCGACGACGCCCAGCTGCGCACGCTCGAGGAGCGCCTGGGCTATCTCCGGGAGCTGGAGGACCGGCGCGCCGCGGTGCTGGAGTCGATCCGCTCCCAGGGCAAGCTCGACGACGCGCTCGAGCAGCAGATCCGCGAGGCCGACACGAAGGCCCGCCTGGAGGACATCTACCTGCCGTTCAAGCCGAAGCGGCGGACCAAGGCGATGATCGCCCGCGAGGCGGGCCTGGAGCCGCTGGCCGACGGTCTGCTGGGTGACCCTTCGGTGGACCCGAAAGCGGCCGCTGCGGCGTTCGTGGACGCCGAGAAGGGCGTCGCGGATCCGCAGGCGGCCCTGGACGGCGCCCGGGCGATCCTCATCGAGCGGTTCGCCGAGGACGCCGACCTGATCGGCGAGCTCCGTGAGCAGATGTGGACGCGGGGCCGCCTGGTCGCGAAGGTGCGCGACGGCAAGCAGACCGACGGCGCCAAGTTCTCCGACTACTTCGACTTCGCCGAGCCGTACTCGAAGCTGCCCTCGCACCGGATCCTGGCGATGCTGCGCGGGGAGAAGGAGGACGTCCTCGACCTCACCATGGAGCCGCACCCGGAGGAGGACGAGGGCTACTTCGAGGGCCGGATCGCCGGCCGCAACGGCATCAGCGACCACGGCCGGCCCGGTGACCGCTGGCTGATCGACACGGTCCGCTGGGCCTGGCGCACCCGCATCCTCATCCACCTCGGCGCCGACCTGCGGGTCCGGTTGCGGGAGGCGGCCGAGGAGGAGGCGGTGCGGGTGTTCGCCGCGAACCTGCGGGACCTGCTGCTCGCGGCGCCCGCCGGTACCCGTACCACCATGGGCCTGGACCCCGGTTTCCGCACCGGCGTCAAGGTCGCCGTCGTGGACGCCACCGGCAAGGTGGTCGCGACCGACACGATCTACCCGCACGTGCCGCAGAACAAGTGGGACGAGTCGATCCACCGTCTCGCCGCGCTGGCCAGCAAGCACGACGTCGAGCTGATCGCGATCGGCAACGGCACCGCGTCCCGGGAGACCGACAAGCTCGCCACCGAGCTGATCAAACGGCACCCGGACGCCAAGCTGACCAAGGTGGTCGTGTCGGAGGCCGGCGCGTCGGTCTACTCCGCTTCGGCGTACGCCTCCCAGGAGCTGCCCGGCCTGGACGTCTCGCTGCGGGGCGCGGTCTCCATCGCCCGGCGCCTGCAGGACCCGCTCGCCGAACTCGTCAAGATCGACCCCAAGTCGATCGGCGTCGGCCAGTACCAGCACGACCTGTCCGAGGTGAAGCTGGCCCGCTCGCTGGACGCGGTGGTCGAGGACTGTGTGAACGGCGTCGGTGTGGACATCAACACCGCGTCCGCCCCGCTGCTCACCCGGGTCTCCGGCATCACCGCGGGCCTGGCCGAGAACATCGTGCTGCACCGCGACCAGAACGGCCCGTTCAAGAGCCGCCAGGAGATCAAGAAGGTGGCCCGGCTGGGGCCGAAGGCGTTCGAGCAGTGCGCCGGCTTCCTCCGGATCCGCGACGGCGTCGACCCGCTGGACTTCTCCAGCGTGCACCCGGAGTCGTACCCCCTGGTCCGCACCATCGCGGCGGACGCCGGCGCCGACGTGAAGACGCTGATCGGCAACAGCCCGCTGCTCAAGGGGATCCGGCCGGACAAGTTCGTGACCGACACGGTCGGCCTGCCGACCATCACCGACATCCTGAAGGAGCTGGAGAAGCCGGGCCGCGACCCGCGGCCGGCGTTCACCACGGCGACCTTCGCCGAGGGTGTCGAGAAGATCGCCGACCTGAAACCGGGCATGGTCCTGGAGGGCCAGGTGACCAACGTGGCGGCGTTCGGCGCGTTCGTCGACATCGGCGTGCACCAGGACGGTCTCGTGCACGTGTCGGCGCTGTCCGACAAGTTCGTGCAGGACCCGCGTGAGGTGGTCAAGTCCGGCGACGTGGTGAAGGTCCGCGTCCTGGAGGTCGACCCGGTCCGCAAGCGGATCTCGCTGACCATGCGGCTGTCCGACGAGCCGAACAAGAACCGGCAGCCGCGCGAGGACCGCGGCCCCCGTCAGGGCGGCCAGGGCGGCCGGCCGGGCGGTGGCGGCGGCGGGGGTCAGCAGCGTCAGGGCGGCCAGCAGCGGCAGCCCCGGCAGGGCGGCGGCCAGCGTGGCGGTCAGGGCGGCGGGAACAGCTTCGGCAACAGCGCCATGGCGGACGCGCTGCGCCGGGCCGGCCTGACCAAGGACTGACCGAGCTCGGGGAGGGGGCCGCGTGCCCCCTCCTCAGTACTGCCAGATCTTGATGTCGCTGAAGACGACCTCGTACGGGACGTCGTCGCGCGCGTTGGGCACGTTGTAGACGCCGAGCACCACCTTGCCGCCGTCGACGAGCAGCTCGTCGGTCAGCCGCGCCTCACCCACCAGGACGTTCTCCCGGAACATCTGGGCCACCTCGCCGCGGGCGGTCACCGCGATCCGGACGGGACGGTCCAGCTGGATCGGGTTGTCGGCCAGCGACATGGTCCGCGTGGTGCTGACGTTGCTGCCCCGGTGCACGCCGACATAGACGGCCTTCTCGCACACCCGCGCCACGTACCCGCCGACGTCGTTGTTGCTGTTCGGGTTGTTGCGGAAGTAGATCATCGCGCAGCTGTTCGGCTCGATCAGGCGCACGGTCACCTCGACCCGGATGTCCGGCGTGAACGAGTCGCGCAGCCCCCGGCACTTGTAGGTGCCGCTGGTGCCGCGCCGCGCCACCAGCCCCTTCGCCGGGTCGAACAGGCACTCGCCCTCGCCTGCCTGCGCGGAGGGCTCCCAGTAGTCCTGCTTGCGCAGCGAGTCCACGACGAGCGGACCCGCCGGGGCGGGGTTCGGCGCCGCGGCGTCCGAGCCGCGGTTGCGGTCCCGCAGCGACAGCGCGACCATGATCGCGCCGGCCACCACGGCGAGGATCAGGAAGGCGACCGCGGCCGGCAGCAGCCAGCGGCGGGCCGGCTCGGAGGCGGGCGGGCCGAGCATCGGCGCGGCCGGGGGCGCCGAGATCGGCACCGTGACGATCGAGTTCTCGTCGTAGCCGACCAGGCCCGGCGGGATGTCCAGGGTCGGCACCGCGGTGGTGCCGGCGGTGGGCGGCCCGCTCACGCCGGTGACCGCCTGCGCCTCCACCGCCGCCGCGCGCAGGTCCGGCTGGTCGGCGAAAGCCGCCGCGGTGGCCGCCGGGCGCTCGTTGCCGGAGATCAGCAGGTCGAGCAGCTCCCGGGAGCTGGGCCGGTTGGCCGGGTCCTTCTCCAGGGCGTGCGCCACCAGGTCGCGCAGCGGCCCGGAGAGGCCGTCGAGGCGGGGCGGCTGGGTGAGGATACGGGCGGCCATGGCCGGCGGCGAGTCGGCGTAGAACGGGGTGTGGCCGGTACCCGCGTACGCCACCACGCCGCCCCAGGCGAACACGTCGGCGGCGGTGGTGACCGGGGTGTCCGCGTCGGAGCTGAAGCGTTCGGGCGCCATGTACGCCACCGTGCCGACCATCTGGTCGGTGCGGGTGTTGGCGCTGGTCGCCTCGAGGGCCCGGGCGATCCCGAAGTCGATCACCTTGGGGCTGCCCGGGGCGAGCAGCACGTTGCGCGGCTTGAGGTCGCGGTGGATCACCCCGGCGCCGTGGATGGCGGTCAGCGCGGTCGCCACCCCGATCGCCACGCCGTGCAGGTTGGCGCTGGTCAGCGGGCCGCGCTGCTCGACCACCTCGGCCAGGGTGGGCCCGTCGACGTATTCGACGACCAGGTAGGGGTGCTCGTGGTCGGGATCGGCGTCGATCACCTCGGCGGTGCAGAACGGCGGGACCTGGCGGGCCCGGTTCACCTCGCTGCGGAACCGCCGCCGGAACTCGTCGTCGTGGGCCAGGTCGGCCCGCACCATCTTGAGCGCGACGAGGGTGCCACCGGCGGTCCGGGCCAGGTAGACCGTGCCCATCCCGCCCTCGCCCAGCCGGCCGACCAACGCGTAGTCGCCGAGGGCACGCGGATCACGCGAACGCAGTGGTTGCGTCCGCTCACCGGGCAGTGCGCCATCGACCATTTCCGTTCCCCCCGAACCGTGCCGATCGCACTGTATAGCCCCGTGTCCCGGAGCGGACAGGCGGCGGGCTCATGGAGATCCCCGAGACCGCTGTCCGGGCGATGCCCGATGGTTTCCCCCCGCGGGAGAGCACACCATGGAGTCATCAGTTCACCACCAGTGAAGGCAGGGATCCTCTGATGAACGCCGTGCACGACTCTCTCGCTCGCCAGGGCCTGGTCCGCCCGCAGCAGGGCCGGATGATCGCCGGCGTCTGCGCGGGGCTGGCCCGCCGGTTCGGCCTCGACCCGTGGATCGCCCGGCTGCTGTTCGTCCTGGCCCTCTTCGTCATCCCGGGCAGCCAGATCCTGGTCTATCCGGTTCTCTGGCTGGTGATGCCGGCCGAGAAGCCCGCCTACTCCACCGTCGGGGAACTCTGATCGGACCGGCCGCGTCCAAGCGGCCATGACCTGGAAACCTCCACGGACGGCGGTCGCCCTCACGGCGGCCGCCGTTCTGCTGTCCTCGTGCGGCCGGCCGCAACCGATCGTCGACTACGGGCCGTCGCCGTCCCCGCCCGCGTCCCGGCCGCCGTCCGGCGGCGCCGCGTTCTTCACCGCTCTGCGGCCCGGCCCGGCGGCCGATCTGAAAGAACAACCCCGGACCCTTGCGGCGGCGTACGCGGCCTCGACAGCCGTGGTCGAGGCGGATGTCGTCGGCGTCCGGCCGGGCGAGGCCTACGGGGAACCCGCAATGGGCGACATCCTCGTCGATCTGCGCCCGGCCCGGGTGCTCCGCGGCGCCCTCCGGCCCGAGCTGCCCACCGTCACCGTCGAGTTCTTCCACTACGGGCACGTCCAGCCGGATGCCGCGGTCAGGACGATGAGAAAGGATCTCCCGGCCCGGGGCGTCTGGCTGTTGCGCTGGCAGGGCCAACCTTCCGAACACCGCAAACCGGGCGCACAGCCGCTCTCCCCGGCCGAGGACGTCACCCTCTACCGCACGGTCCACCCGAACTGCGGCGTGTTCGTGCAGGGCGCGAGCCATGTGGAGGCGCCCTCCTCGCAGGACACCGGCCGACCCCGGGACGCCCAAGCCGAGGCGGAACGGTTCGCCACCCTGCCCGAGCTGGCCGATCACGCCGTCAGGGCCTGAACCCTCTCGGTCAGCTGAAGATCGTCGAGGTAGCCCTTGTAGACCTCCCGGCCGCCGGCGTCGAGCATGACGTACCAGCTCTGCTGCACGATCCCGAACCGTTTCCACAGCTTGCCGGGGGCGTCGTCGAGGTGCGGGATCGCCTGGAGCTGGAAGTCGGCCACGAAATCGTCCATCTCGGCGGCGCTGCCGAGACCGGCGATGCCGAGGATGTTCAGGCGATCGCCGTACTCCGCCTGGATGTCGCCGAGGGACTGCGCCTCGCTCGCGCAGGTCGCGCACCAGGGTGCCCAGAACCAGAGGATGGCCGGCTTGCCGGCCATCCTCGCGGCGTCGAACCTCTCACCCGTCAACGTGGTGCCGGTGAAGGTGAGCGCCTTCGGGACGGCCACGGTGGCCTTCTTCGAGGCCGGTGCGGCCGCCGGCGCCACTGACGCCGGCGCCCCTGACGGCGGAGCCGCCGGCGGCGTGGACGCGACCGGCGCGGTGCTGCAGGCGGCTGCCGCGAACGCGGTCACCGCCAGGGCCGACACCAGCCCGGATACGCGTACCGCCCGCTGTCCCGTCATTTCGCCACGGTCGGCTCGGTGAGGCGCAGAGCGAGGGCCGGGCACACGTTGACCGCCTTTCGGGCGCCGTCCTCGAGCCACGGCGGCAGGGGTGTCTGGGGGAAGGCCGGGAACCCGTTGTGGTCCAGCCGGATGATCTCCGGGGCCACCGCGGAGCAGAGCCCGTGCCCGTCGCACCGCGACCAGTCCAGGGCCAGCTTCCGCGCCCCCTTCTCGGCCGTGTACGGCAGCGGCAGGATGCCGCGGACCTGCTTGCCGCAGCCCTCGCCGTTGGCGTGCGCCCGAACGTCCTCGTGGAAGACCTCGAGGGCGGACAGGGCGAACCGGGAGCTGCCGTCCGGGTGGCTGCACGCGCCGCGGCCCTTGACCATGCCGGCCGCCTGCCGCACCTGCTCGACCGCGTTGCCGCCGAGCGACACCAGGGTGACCGCGCGGGCCAGGTCGGGCAGGCCGATCCGGCACGGGCCGCACTGACCGGCCGACTCGCCGGCCAGGTACTGCACGACCTGGGCGACCTCGCCGACCGGGCAGGTCTTGGAGCCGATCGGGATGAGCATGCCGGCGCCGAGGGTGCCGCCGACCTTCGCGAAGCCCTTACGGGAGATGGTGATGGTCTGGGCCTGCTCGGCGCTGACCCACTTGCCGTGGTAGCCGCCGACCAGCAGGCCCGGCCCGAGGTCGGCGCCGCACATCTCCAGCACCTCCATCAGCGGGGTGCCGGTGGGCGCCTCCACCACGGCCGGCGCCGACGCGGAGCCGCCGACGGTGAGCATGACCGTGCCCGGCTCCTCCGGGATGCCGACCGCGTTGTACTCCCACGGCCCGAGCCGGGCCGCGATCGCCAGCTGCGAGTACGTCTCGGCGTTGGACAGCAGGGTGGGCAGCCCCATCACGCCGTTGTCGCTCGACCGGACCTTGCGGCCGGGCGGGATGTGCGCCTCGCCGTTGATGCCGCGGACCAGCGCGCCACCCTCACCGGAGATGAACCGGTGCGGGACCAGCACGATCCGGGTCGGGCAGGGCATCTTCCGCTCGGCCAGCGCGGCCGCCAGGGACTCCTGGCCGACACCGTCGTCGGCGACGCCGATGACGATCTCCTCGGCCTCCAGGGCGGCGGCGGCCAGGGCCGCGCCGTCCAGGATCAGGTGCGGGCCGCGGGTCAGGATCGCCTTGTCCTTCCACGAGGGCGGCTCGCCCTCGGTGGCGTTCACGACGATCACCGGCGGCAGCTCCTGGCGGCGGCAGGAGTCGACCACCGCACGGACCTTGCGGGCGAACGGGAAGCCCGCGCCACCACGCCCACGCAGCTCGATGCGGTCGGCGAGGCCGATCAGCTCCCCCGAGGAGAGCGCCGCGAACCCGCCGTGCACCTCCTGGTGGGCCAGGAGGTCGAGACGACCGTACTCGTCGAACCCCGCGGTGATCCGCGGCGTGCCGATCGCCGTGACCGGGGGGACCTGTGCCGTGCTCAATTCGTTTCCCTCACGTCACCGCGAAGCTGGGAGAAGTACCCGTCCTCGCTGTCGTCGCGGCTGCGGCGCGGCTCGGAACGGCGGTTGCGGCGCGAACCCGAGTCGACGAGCGTCGGGGTGTCGTCGGCCGGGTAGGCGGGACCGTCGGCCAGGTCGACGAACTCGCTGCGGCTGGGCCGGCGGGGAGGCTCCGGCTCGTACCGCGGCTCCTCGTGACGGGGCTCCTCGTACCGGGCGGACCGGGCGGTACGCGGGGTGGGCACGTCGTCGTAGCGGGCACTACGCGAGCGGGGCCCCTCGTCGTACTCGTCGTCGGCACGGCGGCGGCCGCGGGCACGGGGCTCGTCGTCCTCGTACCGCCGCATCCGGGCACCGGTCGTCTCGAGGTCGTCCCGGCGCATCCGGGCGCCCGTCGTCTCGAGGTCGTCCCGGCGCATCCGGGCACCGGTCGTCTCGAGGTCGTCCCGCCGCATCCGGGCGCCGGTCGTCTCGAGGTCGTCCCGGCGCATCCGGGCACCGGTGACCTCCAGGTCGTCACGGCGCATCCGGGTGCCGGTGACCTCCGGGTCCTCGCGGTGGCGCCGCGGAGCCGGCTCGTCGTCCTCGTAACGGCGGCGCGGCGCCGGCTCGTCGTCCTCGAACCGGCGGCCACGGGCCCGCGGCGGCTCGTCGTACATCTCCGAACGTCCGCCACGGGAGCGCGGGGCGGGCTCGTCGTCGTACCGGTAACGCTCGTCGTCGAGGTCACGCCGCGACATCCGGGTCTGGGTGTCGTAACGCTCGTCGTCCTCGACCGAACGGCGCTGCCGCGGGGCGGGCGCCTCCGGCTCGGCTCCACGCCGGCCGCGCGGCTCGTAGTCGTCCTCGGCCGGGGCGGGGGCCGGGCTGACCGGGCGGGCGGCCGGGCTGACCGGACGGGCCGCCGGGCTGATCGGGCGGACGGCCGGCTCCGGGGCCGGGCTGACCGGACGAGCCGCCGGGGCCCAGGCCTGCGTCTGCTGGAGCTGCGGGGCGCCACCGGCCGGAGCGAGCAGATCCGCGGCGGGACGCGACGGACGGCGGATCGGCGCGACGGCGGTGGGCACCAGCGTGCCGGTCTCGCTCGGTTTGGCCGCGCCGACACCGGCCGGCGAGGCGAAGTCCTTGCGGCGGTTGAGGCTGACCGAGAGGCGTACGGCCAGGCCGACGAGCACGCCGAGGACGCAGAGGAGGTAGCTGACGGTGACCCAGGTGGCCGCCGGACGGCCGGCGGACAGACCGTGGGTGAGGGCGATCGGCCACATCAGGTACGAGATCGAGTGGATGCCCCGCCACATCCACGGCCTGCCACGGCCGATGAACTTGGCGCGGGCGATGCCGGACCACAGCACCAGGATCATGATCCAGCCGGAGATGGTGCCGAAGCCGACGTAGAGCCAGCGCAGCGGGGTTCCGGTCACCATGAACGGCACGAAGATGTCCAGCACGCCGATGTAGCCCATCGCGAACTTGGTCCAGACGTGCGCGACGAGGGAGCCGACCGCGATCACGCCGGTGGTCCGGTGCGCGGACTGCAGCAGCACCCGCTGGCGGATGCTGAGGACGAGGCGGTCGGTGGCGACCAGGCCGATCATGATGGTGATGGAGAGCGACACCAGGCTGACGACGCCGATGTAGAAATCGAGGTAGGCGAAAAAGTAGGCGTACCCGATGCGACCCGGAGCGGTCATCATCGAGACACACCAGACGGCGGCCAGGATGCTCAGGGTGAGCAGTGTCACCTCGATCTTCGACGCCGGACGGGTGCCGGTGGAGCCGACGTCAACCGCCGCCGCCCGGGGGGCGGCGGATGCCTTGTTGTTCTTCGAGCGGGCCATGGACTCCTCGTTTTCCTTGGTGCGGTCACGTCCCGTGGGCGGTGGGACGCCGGCGTCCGTGGGGAACGCCCCGCGCTCAAGCTCTGCGGGGACCCGGTCCGTGGCGCTGCTTTCCCCTGCGTGCCCCAGTCCGTGTCCTCCCCGGATTACGTGCCGCGCCGGGGTTCGGATGAACACCGCCGGAAGTTTTTGCGTAGTCGCCTGACTACTTTCCGCGCACGCCCGTTGAGCTGCGACGATCCCGAAAAGGTTGCCGCATTAAGGAAAAAATAAGGATCTGGCGGGGAGTGACGCGGGCCACCGGCTGAACCATTCGCGGGCTGTGGGCGAACTAAGTAGTGCAGGGAGAGTTCGGGCACGCCCGAGAAGGGGGATCGTCATGCGTCACCGGATCGCCGCGCTCGCCGGCGCGGTCATCGCCGGCGCCGTACTGAACACCGCGATCGGCGCGACGCCGGCCTCGGCCGACGTGAGGGGCTTCAGCGTACGCGTCACCGCGCCGGACGACTTCACTCCGGGAGCCGCCGCGAAGACCGTCACCGCCGTCGTCACCTCGGAGAACCGCCGCTGCCGCAAGGTGCGCTTCGCCCTGCTGCTGCGCTCCCGGGTCGACCCGGAGCAGGTGCGGGTGACCCGGGTCGAGGACGATGGGCCGTTCGACACGACGAGCACCACCGAGGGCACCACCACCACGATCGTCGACGACGCGCTCGACCCGGGGCTCTCCTGCCGGGGGCGTACCGTGACCGGCCGCTGGCAGGTCGCGTTCGCCGGGCCGGACGGTGGGGACGTGCAGTTCGAGGTGCGCGCCTTCGACGAGCAGGACACCCTGCTCACCGCCGCCGGCGCCGCGGCCGGGGTGGAGGGCGCGGCCGGCGAGGAGTCCTCCCCCACACCGTCCCCCTCCCCCGACGAGTCGTCGCCTCCGGCCGAGGAGGAGGAGAAGGAGGAGAGCGAGCCGGCCGGCGCGGCGGACATCCCCGAGGAGACCGACACCGACGCCGAGGCCGCGCTCGTCTCCAACGACGTGTCGCTGCTCGGGCCCGGTCTGATCGTCGGCGGGATCTGCGTCTTCCTCGGCGTGCTGCTGCTCCTGCGGCTGCGCGCACGGGCCCGGCAGGTGCGGATCGAGGAGCAGACCACCCCGACCGGGTTCTACTCGATGCCTGGTTCCTACCGTTAGGAGCACTTCCTCCGGGTGATTTCCCGTCACGACAAGCCGATCGGGGGCCACGGGCGGTTAGCGTGAGGACGCAGCGTCACCGTCCATAGGGGAGGACCCCGTGACTCGCACGCTTCCACGTCATCTCAAGGCCGCCGGCGCGTTCGGCGCCCTGGCACTCGTCGCCGTCGCGGTGCCGGCCGGCGTCTCGTTCGCCGGAACCGACAGCGGCACGGCGACCGCCGAGCAGCCGGCCGCTCAGCCGGAGTCCTTCCGCGGGGTCGATCCGCGGGTGCCGCCCGAACTGGCGCCGCCCGCGGGCAACGTGCTCCACGCGGTTCTCAAGGCCAAGGGCGTCCAGGTTTACGGGTGCCGCGACGGCGCCTGGGCCCTGCTCGAACCGGCCGCCTCCCTGACCGGCGTCACCGTGCGACCGGTGCGGAAGGTGTCCGCCAGCCACTACCGCGGCCCGAGCTGGCAGTCGGACCAGGACGGCTCACTGCTGGAGGGCGACCCGAACCCGACCACGATCGTGCGGGTCCCGTCGGAACGTCCGGACAGCATCCCGCAGCTGCGGATCACCGCCAAGACGACCCGGGGTGACGGGCTGTTCGGCAAGGTCACCTACATCCAGCGGATCGACACCGTCGGCGGCGTCGCGAGCGGCTCGTGCACGGGCAGCGGGACGAAGGCGGTCCCGTACCGCGCGGTCTATCGCTTCTACACCGCCAGGTCCTGAGCGGCCGCCGCCCCCGAGGCCGTCCTCGAACCGGGTCTGGCCGCCGGCGGCATGGACCGGCGGCGCACCTCGACCGCGGCGATCGCGGTCCAGGACAGCGGCATGTCGAGGGTGACGCCGTCCGAGCTTGCGCATGCGGCAACGGTAGGTTGCGATGCACTCGTATTGCAATGACCGTTCGGTCAGACGCGAACCGGCCGGCTCCCGAGGGAGCCGGCCGGTTGCTTGGATCTTCTACTTACCGGTGGATCAGAGCGCCGGGTAGGCGTTCGCCATCAGCTCCGCGAACTGCGCGGGGAACCAGGCCCCGGAGATCGGGGAGTTCGGCAGGGCACCCGAGAGGCTGTTGCCGTTACGGGCGTTACCGGTGTAGGTCGGGTCGCACATCCGGTCGAAGCCCTTGCCCTCCTCGTTCGGGATGAGGGAGCTCGAACCGTCCGACTCACCCGGCGGCTTCACCCAGACGTAGGCGTCGATACCGGCGGCCGGAGCCGCGGTGGGACGCTCGCCGAGGCCGGCGCCGGCCTGGTTGCACCAGTTGCCGGCGTGGATCCGGCGGTCGATGCGGGACTTGTTGACGAAGGCGTCCACGCTGCTGGTGTCGGTGCTCGCCGCGGTCGGCCGGGCCGCGCCGCCCCAGCCGTTGCGGGAGGTGTCGATCAGCATGCCGATGTTCGCGTCGAAGCCGATCGAGACCAGCTTGGTGCGGAAGGCCTGGGCGAAGGACAGCTCGTCGGTGTACTGGTTCCAGTCCACCCACTTCGACTGCCGGACGGTCTGGCCGTTCACCGTGGTGGTCGGCTGCACGAACGTCTCACGCAGGGCCGAGTAGTTGGCCGTGTTGGTGATGAAGCCGTGCACGTTCTTCACGTTGCCGGACGCCCGCGCGGCCTCCAGCATGATGTCGGCGGTCGGGCCGAAGTTCGAGTCCCAGCCGATCCAGCCGTGGTGGGCGGCGTCGACGTAGTTGTAGACGTTGCCGATCGAGCCGAGCTTGCTCAGGGCGTAACCGATGCCCTGCACGTAGCCGCCGTTCGCCTTCATCGTGTCGCACATCGCCGTGCCGCCGGGCTGACCGGCGACGTTGGTCACCAGGTTCGGCAGCGAGTCGATCTCGACGACGTTGACGATCCGCAGGCTCTTGTACTTCGCGTCGCCCTGGATCGCGGCGATCGGGTCGATGTACTCCGCCTTGTACTTCGGCAGGTCGTTCGGGCCGAGCTCACCGTTGGAGGCGAGCGCCGCGCAGTCCCGGCCGGGCAGGTTGTAGATGACGAACTGGATGTAGCCGGCGCCCTGCTCCAGAGCCTCGTCCAGGTGGTCCCGGACGCCCATCGCACCGTTCGAGCTGCTGCCCGTGGTGCCGTTGATGGCGGCGATCCGGTCGATCCAGACCGCGGTCGGGTTGTTCGAGACCCGGCTGCCGCCGGCGACCGACTCGGCCTTGGCCTTCCACTCCGGGTTCACATAACCCTTGGCACCGGCGTACGGGTTGTCGACCTTGACGGTCGGGTCCGGCGGCGGCGTCGAGGTCGACGGGGACACCGACGTGGACGGCGACACCGAGGTGGACGGCGACGTCGACGGCGAGCCGGTCGAGCCGTTGCAGACCGTGCCGTTCAGCGTGAAGGTGGCGGGCGCGGTGTTCGTGCCCGAGTAGTTGGCGTTGAAGCCGAAGTTGGCGGTGCCGTTGGTGCCCAGCGAGGCCGCCCAGCCCGGGTTCGTGGCGGTGACGTTCGCCCCGGACTGGGTGAGGTTCGCGCTCCAGCCCTGGGTGACCTGCTGGTTGCCCGCCCAGGTCCAGGTCAGGTTCCAGCCGCCGGTGATCGGGTCGCCCAGGTTCGTGACGGTGACGTTGCCGGTGAAGCCGGTGCTCCACTGGTTGGCCGAGTAGTCGACGCGACAGCCGGCCGCCGCGCTGGCGCTGGTCGCCACGGCGACGGCGCCGGAGGCCGCGACGACACCGACGGCCGTGGCGACCGTCAATGCCCTGGCGCGGGAGGGGATGGGTCTCATGAGGACTCCTCGAGACGGGGAGGTGCGGGAGCGCACCGGGGAACGGTCGGCCCGTACATCGGTGGGGATCACTGGCCGATGTGGAGAGCATGACATGGGAGCGCTCCCAGCGCAATCATTCCGAAACAGTCGGGCAACCCCGGGTTCACGACGCCGTACGCCTCCCGCCCACTCCCCACACCCCCGCCCGCGCGACCTCGCCGGCCGTCGTGCCACAGCCGGCGGCGGCCCTCACCACCGGGGCATGACCGCCCGCCACGCCGCGGATCGGAGGCACCGGCACGTGCGTATCCGGAACGTGCACCACAGCACCCACCAAGCGAAGACGCACAGCACTCGACTGCCCACAGCAACAGATCTGGGCCGGCTGATTCTCACTGCTGCCTCAATCGGCGGGAGACAGCGGTGAGAACCAGCCGGGGCCGGGTGGGCGGGGGACTGGGCCGGTGGCTTTGCGGCAGTACGCGGGGTCGGCTGGAAGGGGCGGGGCGGCCCGGCCTCGACGGCCGGTTCGCCGTGCGGAGCGGAGACGTGGGCCTCAGGGGTTGGCGGCGTGCGCCGGGATCAGGAAGACGTGCGGGTGGAGGGTGCGGGGAGGCTCGGCTGGTGTTCGGCCGGCGGGGAGCTGTGGCCGTACAAGATCGGGCATTCAGGGTTGGCCCTGGCCGGAGGCCTGCCGCGACCGGGAAGCGTGGGCGGGACGGGTGGCGAGCCTGGTCAGGACGTCGGGCAGGGTGGCGGCGGTGGCGGCCGGGAGGACCAGGTCGGCGTGGGTGAAACGGGCGCTCGCGGCGTACCGGTTGGGGATCGCGACGCAGCGCAACCCGGCGGCGACCGCGGCCGAGACGCCGTGCGCCGTGTCCTCGAAGGCGACCGCGGCCGCCGCCGGCAGGCCGAGACGGTCCAGGGCCAGCCGGTAGACGGCGGGGTCCGGCTTGTGCGCGCCGACCTCGTCGCCGCAGGCCAGGACCTCGAACCGGGCGAGGTCGCCGGTCCGGGCCAGATGCCCGGCCACCCAGGGTCGCGGGGAGCTGCTCGCCACCGCGAGCCGCAGACCTTCGGCCCGGGCGGCGGCCAGCCACTCGGTGAGGCCGGCGGACAGGCCCAGCGTCTCGTGCAATCCCTCTCGGTACGCCATCCGCCGCGCATGACCGGCCGCCCGGTCGAACCCCGGCCCGGCCGCCGCGGCGAGCTGCGCGTACCGCTCCTCGTTGACGTCGCCCCCGTGGTCGGCGAAGAACGTCGACTCGTCCAGTTCCAGGCCGTGCCACCGCCACAGTTGCCGCCAGCTGTCCAGCAGCGTGGTCTCGGTGTCCATCAACAGGCCGTCGAAGTCGAAGATGAGCGCTTTGATCTCCACCGGGTGATTATCAGACGCACCCGTTTTGCGACCGGCGGCACGGCGTTCGCGGCTCAACCGGCGGGCCGCGGTGCCGACCACTAGGACCATGAGCGTGGGCAGTGGGATGCACACAGCCGGTCTCCTCCTGGAGGAGGCCGGCGGGGACCTGATGACGCCGGACCGGCAGGGGCTGATGCTGGCCGAACTGGTGGCGTTCATGACCAAGGACACCCCGTCGGTGCAGCACGTCCTCGATCTGACGGCGCCGCACCTGCGGGAGATCGCCGGCCTGACCGCGGCCACCGTCTTCGAACTGGACTCGGTCACCGGCATGATGACGGTGAGCGCCCGGATCGGCGAGCCCGGCAAGCGTGACCAACTGGTGGCGGGCAAGGTGTTCCGTGCCCCGGCCGGCGGCAAGCCGGTGGTCAACGGCGAGCAGATGGCGATCCGTCTGCGCATCGGCGGCCAGACCGTCGGCATCCTGCTGCTGACCGGCCCGGACCTGGCCGCTCTCACGCAGGACACCATCTCGACGATGGCCCTGCACTTCGCGACCACCCTGCAGGGGCTGGCGGCGGAGAAGCAGCGACAGTTCGTCGCGCACAGCAGCGCCACCATCCGGGAGCTGTTCGAGCAGGGCATGACCGCCGGCAACGTGGAGACCGCGGCCGCGCTGCTGGCCCGTTCGTGTGCGACGGCGTTCCGCACCGAGCACGCCGCGATGTACCTGATCGACGGCGAGGGGCGGATCCGGTACGTGCACGGGGTCGGCTTCGCCGAGGAGATCCACCAGGCGCTCACCGTCAACCTGCTGGGCAAGGCCGCGTCCGACTCGCCGGTCTGGCGGGGCGCCGCCGACAAGGGCGAGCCGCTGCTGGTCGGCGACGTGACCACCACGAAGGTACGCAGCGGCGGGCTCGTCCAGACCATCGGCGTGCAGTCGTTCGTCGCGATGCCGCTGATGAGCGCGCAGGGGCCGGTCGGCATGGTGATGTGCGGCGACTCCGCGGGCACCCGGGACTGGACCGCCCAGGACCGGATCCTCGCCGAGCAGCTCGCCTTCGAGGGCACCCTGATCATGGACAGCGCCCGGATGCGGCAGGCCGCCGAGGTGCACATGAACGAGCTGACCCGGCAGGCGTTCCACGACTCGCTGACCGGGTTGCCCAACCGCAAGCTGCTGCTGGACCGGGCCGACGTGGCGGTGGAGATCGCCGCGGCGACCGGCACCCGCGCGGCGCTGCTGCTGCTCGACCTGAACGGGTTCAAGCAGGTCAACGACACCGTCGGGCACCACGCGGGCGACGTGCTGCTGCAGTTGGTGGCCAAGCGCCTGCAGGGAGTGGTCCGGCGGCCGGATCTGGTGGCGCGGCTCGGCGGCGACGAGTTCTCCGTGCTGCTCACCGGCGATCCGGACGAGGGCGCGGCGATCGGCGTGGGTGAACGGATCTGCGAGCGGCTGCGGGAGCCGTTCGACATCGAGGGCCGGACGGTGCGGATCGGCGCGAGCATCGGGGTGGCGCTCTTCCCGGAGCACGGCGCCGAGGTCGGCGAGCTGATGCGCGAGGCGGACGCCCACATGTACCACGCCAAGCGCGGGGGCGGCGGGGTACGTCTGGCCGGCTCGGATCACTGACTCGCCGGAACCGGTCATAAGCGGTGGAACGCCCACTCCATACTGGTAGTTTTCGTGCTGAAAAGTCACGAAACTACCCCACGGAGGACAAGGTGGGCTCTACCCGCTTGCCCGCGACCGGCGCCGCGCTGGCCGCGACCGGCACCGCGCTGGTCGCCGCCCTGGCCGGCGCGACCCCGGCGGGAGCGGCGCCCGAACCGGCACGGACCCCGGCAGGGACGGCAGCCCCGTCGGCGCGGACTCCGGAGACGAGCATCGACTTCGCCGCCGCGCCCGACGAGACGACGGTCGGCGCCCCGGTCGTACTCAGCGGCCGGGCCGGCCTCGTCGGCCGCGGCACCGGCAACGCCGGGACCGTGCGCTTCTGGTTCCGCAAGGGCCAGCAGGGCCCGAAGGTCTACCTCGGGTCGGTCGCCGCCGGCGACTCGGGCGCCTTCCGGCACACCGTGAAGGCGACCGCCACCGGCGAGTACCTCGCCGAGTACCGCAACAGCCGGCAGCCGATCCTGGCCAGCGGCACCGACTTCCTGGCCGTCTACACCAACCGGCCGGTCGACCGGATGCTCTACACCTGGACCGCGACCCGGCTGTCCTGTCTTCCGTCGTGCCGGGCCACCGGCCCGGAGCAGTTCATCAGCCCCGGCCCGGTCCAGGTGAAGCTGAACCGGGACTGCCTGCAGCCGAAGTCCGGCGGCCGGATCGGTTTCACCAGCGACCCGGCGAACACCGTCACGCCCGGCGACCCCGCCTGGCGGGAGTTCCCCGACGGCGAGGGGCCCACCACGTTCGAGCTGAGGCCGGGCGTCACGAAGGGCCACTTCCACCTGGAGTGGACCAGCGGGCCCGCCCCGGCCGGTCAGCTCACCGCCTGCGACATCTCCTTCACCGCCTCCCAGCGGTCCGTCAGCAAGGATTACGTCTGACGCCCGCCCGCCGGTCTCCTCCCCGGACGACCGGTGGGCCCGTCACACGAAAGCACCGTGCCCGGTGATCGCCCGGCCCACGATCAGAGAGTTGATCTCCCGGGTGCCCTCGTAGGAGTAGAGCGCCTCGGCGTCCGCCACGAACCGGCCGATGTCGTACTCCAGGACGATGCCGTTGCCGGCCAGCAGTTCGCGCGCCCATCCGACCACCTCCCGCATCCTGGTCGTGCAGTACGCCTTGGCCAGCGCCGAGTGCTCGTCCTGGTAGACCCCGGCGTCCTGCAGCTGGGCGAGCCGAACACACATGCCGAGCGACGCCGTCACATTGCCGACCATCCGCACCAGCAGGTCCTGGACCAGCTGGAACTTCGCGATCGGCCGGCCGAACTGGGTGCGCTCCCCGGCATAGCGCAGGGCGATCTCATAGGCCGCCAGCATCACCCCGACCGCCTGCCAGGCCACGCCCGCCCGGGTCTGCTGCAGCACCCGGGCGGTGTCCTTGAACGAGTGCGCCCCCTGCAGCCGGTCGGCCTCCGGCACCCGGACCCCGGCCAGCTCGATGTCGGCGTTCTGCACGATCCGCAGGGCGATCTTGTTCTCGATCTTGGTGGCGGTGAACCCGGGCGCGTCCTTCGGCACCACGAACCCCTTGACCTGGTCGTCCGCGGAGTCCCGGGCCCAGACCACGATCAGGTCGGCGAAGGTCGCGTTGCCGATCCAGCGTTTGCGGCCGTCGAGCACCCAGGTGTCGCCCTCGCGCCGCGCGGTGGTCCGCAGCCCGGCCGCGACGTCGGACCCGCCGCCCGGCTCGGTCAGCGCGAACGCCCCGATCCGGTCGAACGACGCCATCGCCGGCAGCCACCGCTCCCGCTGCTCCGGCGAGCCGCACTCCTGGATGCTGCCCATCGCCAGGCCGGCGTGCACCCCGTAGAAGGTGGCCATCGAGGCGTCGGCGTGGCCCATCTCCAGCGCCAGCCAGCCGTCGAGCAGCGAGGACCGCTCCACCCCGGCCAGCCCCAGCCCGGCGAACCGCTTGATCAGGTGGGACGGGAACTCGGCCCGTGCCCAGTATTCGTTGGCGATCGGCGTGACCTCGGTCTCGAGGAACTCGCGCACCCGCTGGACGGTGGCGGTCTCTTCATCCGTTAGTAGGTCCTGGAAGGCGTAAAGATCTCCGGCGAGCATGTTCGCGTACCTACCCCCGTGCGGGCACACCTAGACTTCGGTCCCATGCTCACCATGCAGGACGCACTGGCCCGGCTGACCGCGTACTGGACGGATCAGGGGTGCCTGATCGTCCAGCCGATGAACACCGAGGTCGGCGCGGGAACCCTGAACCCGGCCACGTTCCTGCGGGTCCTGGGCCCGGAGCCGTGGCGTGTCGTCTACCCCGAGCCGTCGGTGCGCCCGGACGACTCCCGGTACGGCGAGAACCCCAACCGGCTGCAGACCCACACCCAGCTCCAGGTGATCCTCAAACCCGACCCGGGCAACCCGCAGGAGCTCTACCTCGGCAGCCTCGCGGCGATCGGCATCGACGTGACCGCCCACGACGTCCGGTTCGTCGAGGACAACTGGGCCTCCCCCGCCCTCGGCGCCTGGGGTCTGGGCTGGGAGGTCTGGCTGGACGGGCTGGAGATCACCCAGTTCACCTATTTCCAGCAGGCCGGTGGCCTCAACCTCGATCCGGTCAGCGTGGAGATCACGTACGGCATCGAGCGGATCATCATGGCGCTGCAGGACAAGACCCACTTCAAGGAGATCGAGTACTCCCCCGGGGTCAGTTACGGCGAGGTCTTCGGCCAGTCCGAGTACGAGATGTCGCGCTATTACCTCGACGACGCCGACATCGACGCCAACCGGCGGCTGCTGGAGATCTACGCCGCCGAGGCGCAGCGCATGATCGACGCCGGGCTGCCGGTGCCGGCCCACTCCTACGTCCTGAAGTGCTCGCAGGCCTTCAACGTGCTCGACTCCCGCGGCGCGGTCTCCACCGCCGACCGGGCCGCCGAGTTCGCCCGGATGCGGCGCCTGGCCGGGGAGGTCGCCCGGCTCTGGGTCGACCGCCGCACCGAACTCGGCCTGCCACTCGGCACGATCACCCCGCCCGACGCCGCCCGGCCCGCCGCCGCGGTGCAGACCGGCGACGGCGAGCGCACCCTGGTCTTCGAGATCGGCACCGAGGAACTGCCGCCGAGTGAGCTGCGCTCCGCCCGCGAACAGGTGAGACGGCTGCTCACCGACGGGCTGGCGGCCACCCGGCTGAGCCACGGCGAGGTGCGGGTCTTCGGCACGCCGCGCCGGCTCATCGCCGTCGTCACGGCCGTCGCGGCCCGCGAGAGCGACCACGTCCGCACGGTCAAGGGCCCCAAGAGGCAGGCGGCGTACGGCGGGGACGGCGCTCCCACCAAGGCCCTGGAAGGATTCCTCCGGGGGCAGGGCGTCACGATCGACCGGGCCGAGATCGAGGACGTGAACGGCGTACCCCACGTGGTCGTCCGGAAGCACGAAGCGGGACGCGCGGCGCCCACCGTGCTCGCCGCCGTGCTCGCGCAGGTCGTGACCGGGCTGCGGGCCGCCAAGAACATGCGGTGGAACGACCCGAAGCTCGCCTTCAGCCGCCCGCTGCGGTGGCTGACCGCGCTCTGGGGCGACGACGTCGTGCCGGTGGCCGTCTCGACGCTCGCCGCCGGCCGCCGCACCCGGCTGCTGCGCACCGCCGTGCCGCCGCACGCCGACATCGACGCGGCCGAGACCTTCCTCGAGACGCTCGGCGTCAACGGGATCGTCGCCGACCACGCCGACCGCCGGGAGCTGATCGTCATCGGGGCGCAGGACCTCGTCTACCCGGACGGGCGGATCGACGTCACGGGCGAGGCCGCGCTCATCGACCAGATCACCGACCTGGTCGAACAGCCGCTGCCGTTGCTCGGCACCTTCGACGAGAGCTATCTGTCGCTGCCGGACGCGGTGCTGACCACGGTGATGCGCAAACACCAGCGTTACCTGCCGGTGCGGGACGCGGACGGGGCGCTGCTGCCCATGTTCGTCACGGTGGCGAACGGGCCGGTCGACGTGGAGCTGGTGCGCGCGGGCAACGAGGCGGTGCTGCGGGCCCGTTACGAGGACGCGGCGTTCTTCTACCGCGCGGACCTCGAGACCCCGCTCGCGGAGATGAGATCCCATCTCAATCGCCTCACCTTCACCGACAGACTCGGGTCGATGGCCGACCGCGCCGACCGGATCGCCAACCTGGCTCTGACCGTGGCGGACCGGCAAAAAATTGGCACACCCGTTCTAAACAGGGCCGCCGAGCTGCTGAAATTCGACCTCGGATCGCAGCTCGTCACGGAGATGACCAGCCTGGCCGGGGTGATGGCGCGCGACTACGCGCTGCACGCCGGCGAGGACCGGGCGGTGGCGCAGGCCGTCTACGAGGCGGAACTGCCCCGCAACACCGGTGACGCGCTGCCGTCGTCGGCCGCCGGCGCGGTGCTGTCGCTGGCCGACCGGCTCGACCTGGTCACCGGGCTCGCCGCGACGGTCGGGCTGCCGACCGGGTCGAGCGACCCCTTCGCGGTACGGCGAGCCGTGCTCGGACTGCTCGCGGTGCACCGGGCCACCCCCGCGCTCGCCGGGTTCTCCCTGGCCGACGGGCTGGAGCTGGCGGCCGCCGCCCAGCCGGTGCCGGTCTCCCCCGAGGTCCTCGCGGCGTGCTCGGAGTTCCTGACCAGACGCCTCGAGCAGGTGCTCACCGAGGAGGGGCATCCGGTCGACCGGGTACGCGCGGTGCTGCCGCACGCCGCCCGGCCCGCCCTCGCCGACGGTCTGCTGGCCCGGCTCGGCACGGCCGTCACCGATCCGGGCTTCCTGGCGGTGGCCGCGGCGATCCAGCGGGCCCGGCGGATCGTCCCGGCGGACACCCCCGCCGGCTACGACCCGTCCGTCCTCAAGGAGCCCGCCGAGCTGGCCCTGCACGCCGCCGTCACGGCCGTGACGGTTCCGTCCGAACCGGACCTGGAGAGCTTCGTGACCGCCACCCGGCCGCTCGTCGAACCGGTCGGGACGTTCTTCGACGAGGTCTTCGTGATGGCCGACGACCCGGTGCTGCGGGCGGCACGGCTCGGACTGCTCGCCACCGTCCGTGATCTCGGGGAGGGGCTGCTGGACTGGGCGCATCTGCGGCTCTGAGAATCGTCGTACCCCGGCTCTAGGGTGTCGGCATGTCACTGAGCTGGGATGCGCTCGACGGGCCCATCGGCAAGGGCGACAGCGAGGCGGTCACCGCCGTTCTGCTCTCCGCGAGCGAGGCCGGCCGCCTCGCCTTCGCCCCGGCCGTGGCCGCCCGCATCCGGGTGGAGCAGGCCAGAGGGACGCTGTCGGCCCGCCGTCCCGCCGACATGCTCGCGCTCCTGGTGATCGGGTGCAGTCCCGACGCGGAGCAGGCCGCCGCCCTGCTCAGCCACGGTGACATGCGCGACTGGACCTGGATCCCCACCAGCCGGTTCCTGGAGATCGCCCGGAGCCGGCGGCTGACCTGGACCGCCGACCTGGGGGCGCGGCTCGCGGCCACCGTCGGCCCCGAGGGCCTGGGGGCGGGCGAGTGGCGGCTGGTCAGCTCGCTGCTCGCCGACGGTGACGTCCCGCCGCCGGTGACCGAGGGGATCGTCCGCTCCTGGCTCACCGGAGCGCTCCGCGACACCGGCGATCTGGCCGCCGTCCCCCATCTCGACCTGATGCTCCCCGCGGTGTTCGAGATCGACGGCATGGCCGCCGACCTCGCCGACGCCGGGCCGGAGTTTCTCGACGCCGTCGCCGGGCTCGCCGCCGGGGGTCGGCTGGAGCGGGCGGCGCTTCTCGCCATGACGGTCGACCGGCTCGTGCGTGGTGGCCGGCCGGCATGGCTGCGCCCGTTCGTCACGCTGCACGACCGGCTGGCGCCGAGCCCGGCGGAGATCGCCGCCCACGCCGCCGGTCATGTGCGCCTGATCGGTGCGGCGCCGCCGGTCGTCGCCGGTCTGGCGCAGCGGGCGCTGCGCAGCGCCGACAGGGCCGGGCTGCTCCCCCGGGAGACGCTGCTCGAAGCCGCTGCGGCAGTCCTGACCCGGCCGGAGAAGACGCTGGTCAGAGCTCAACTGAGCTGGCTCGGGCGGGTGGCCCGCCGGGACCCGGCCCGGGCCGGGAAGGTCGCCGCGGCGGTCGGGGCGGCCTTCGGGCATCCGGCGCTGGACGTGCAGGAGCAGGCTCTCACCCTGATCAGCGGGCATCTCCCCGCCCTGGACACGGCGGCACGGGCCGGGCTCGCCGCGGCGTCGCCGGCGCTGGCGGACGTCCTGCAGCCACGTGCGGCCGCGATGTTCGCCACGCCGGCCGTGCCCCCGCCCGAAGACGAAGCGCCGGCTCGCGTTTCACCGGTTGCTCCTTCACCGGCTTCTCCGGCTTCTCCTATTTCTTTGGCTTCTCCGGTGGCCGAGATGCCGCCGGCCGTCGCCAGTGCCGGGGAGCTCGGCGAGGAGGTCGTGGCGCTGCTGCACGCCGAGACCGCCGTCCGGTGGGAGCGCATCCTCGACGGGCTGGCCCGGTTGCCGGCAGAGGGCGACACCAGTGCGCTGCGGGCGGTGCTCCGCCAGGTCCTCCACCGGCATCGACAGCACTTCGGCGACCGGCGCCTGGTGCGGCTCTCGTTCCTCGGGGAGGCGATCCGGGCAGTCGCCGGCCACCAGCCACAGCCCGGGATCCAGCGGCATCTGAGCTCCATGATGGAGGCCTGCGCCGGTGGGCGCCCGGACCTCACCACGCCCGACGAGGTGCTCACGTCACGGATCGCCGAACTGGCGCTGCGCCTGCCCGGCGGACCCCTGCCGGGCCTGCTCGCCACCCCGACACACGTCACCGGATCGATCGCAGCGGACGTGCTGGTCTCCCGGATCGCCCGCGCGGAGGCCTCGGACCCGCGGTGGGCACCGTGGCCGTTCGACGTCGAGCAAGCCCTGCTGCGGGTCTCCCCCACCGACGATCCGGCGATCCTGGCGCGGGCCTCGGCACTGGCCTCGGCGGCGGGCCGACGGCTCGCCCGGTGGCTGCGCGACGGCGGTCCGCCCTCGCCGGTCAGCAGCCGTCACGAGCAGACCACCACCGACGAGGGGCGGGACATCGGCCGCCGCGTCGTGGCGAACCTGCGCCCCGGCGACGGCGCCGGCTCCCGAACGCCTCTGGCGACCGCGGTGTTCACCCTCGAACAGCCGTCACGGCCCTACGACGACCCGTGGCGCATCCCCTTCGACGGGGAGATCCTCGCCATGGTGACGCCCCATCACCGGGAAGCGGCCGCGGCCTGGCTCCTCCCGGTCCTGGCCGGGCTGGGCGGACCCGGCGGCGGCGACTCGGCGCTGCTACCGATCCTGGCCGAGGGATCCGGTCCGGCCGGACCGGCCATGGCACTCGCCGTGGCGTACGGTCTCGGCGCCCGCCGGACCGCCGACCGGGCCGCGGGAGTGGACGCGTTCCTGCTGCTCGCCGCCGGGTCGGAGCCGTTCGCCGCCGCGCTCGGCGCCGAACTGGGCGACCTCTGCGGCGACGGGACGGTGCGGCTCTCCCGGGTCGTCACGGCGCTCGGCGACGCGCACACGGCGGGCGCCTCCGCGGCCGTGTGGGAGGTCCTGACGGCCATGCTGCCCCCGCTCCTGGTGACCGCGCCACGCGGCCTGGCGGATCTGCTGGAGCTCGCCGCCGGCGTGGTGGGCGCCATCGGCACGGCCGGTGGCGTCCCGGGCCGGATCCCCGGGCTGGCCGCCGTCGCCACCCGGGGCGGCGGGTCCCGCTTCGTCCGCGAGGCGCGGCGCCTGCACATCGCCCTCGCGGAGGCGGCCGGTCGCGCCGGCGGACGCACCGATGCGGCCCCGGCCCGCCCCGCCACCGGATCGCCTTTCCACGGCGGCGAAGATGTCGTACCCGGGCCCTAGGGTGTCGGCATGTTGATCGATGAGGCGGTGTTCGATCGCTACATGCGCGACAGCGACGGCGCGGCGCTCACCGCCGGCCTGCTCGCCATGGACGAGCGCGCCCGGGTGGCGCTCTGCACCGATCTGGGCGCCCGGATCAAGCAGGGCGTCCGGTGGTGGCGGGACAGATATGTCGCGACCGAGTTCTACGGGCTCGCGGTGATCGCCTGCGCGCCGTCCGCGGCCCGGGCCGCCACGATGCTCCTGCACCGGGAGATGCGCGACTGGGACGAGATCCCCGTCGGGCATTTCCTGGAGATCGCCCGGGCCCGTGGCCTGAGCTGGGTCGGCGACCTCGGGGTGCGGCTCGCCCGCCGCATCCCGGCCGGCGGTGTCCTCGGCTCCGGCGACTGGCGGTTCGTCGCGGCCCTGCTGGCGGAGGGCAAGACCGATCCGCCGGTGACCGAGGGGGTCGTGCGGAGCTGGCTGACCGCTGTGCACAGTCATCCGGCCGGCCCGCTCACCGACCGGCTGCGCGGGGAGCCGTTCCTCGATCTCCTCCTGCCTCCGGTGTTCGAGATCGACGGCCTGGGGACGGAGTTCGGCCAGGGCGCCTGGACCGACGGCGGGTGGGATCCGGCGCCGCGGTTCCCCGGCGCGGTGGCGGAGCTCGTCGCCGAGGGCCGGCTCGACCGGGAGCGGATCCTCGGGGCGACCGTCGACCGGCTGGCCCGCGGTGATCGTCCGGTGCATCTCCGGCCGTTCGTCATGCTGCACGCCGCGCTGCGGCCCACGGTCACCGAGCTGGCCGCCCACACCCCGGGTTACGCACGGATGCTGTCCGAGGCGCCGTCGACGGTGGCCACGCTCGCCCAGCAATCGCTGCGCGCCGTCGACGAGGCCGGGCTGCTGGAGCTGGTGACCCTGCTGGAGGCTTCCGGGCCGGCCCTGGCGCGTCGGGAGAAGACCGTCGTCAAGGCTCAGCTCACCTGGCTGGACCGGGTGGCCCGGCGGACGCCGGAGCGGGCCGGGGAGATCCTGGTGCCGGTCACCGAGGCCCTGCACCACCCGGCGATCGAGATTCAGGAGCGGGCACTGACCGTCATCAGCCGGCATCTGCCGCACGTCGCGGCGGGATCCGCCGAGCACGCGCGGATCGCGGCGGCGGCCGTCGCGATGCCCGGTGCTCAAGGCGCGCGGGCCGCGGCGATGTTCGGTGTGGCTCCGGCCGCCGGGCCACCCGTCGTGGCGGCGCTGGCCCCGGCCCCACCGGCCGCGCCGATGCCCCCGCCGATCCGCAGCCCCGGTGAGCTCGCCGAAGAGGTGTCCACCCTCGTGCACGACGAGACCGCGGTGCGCTGGGAACGGGTTCTCGACGGGCTGGTCACCCTGGCGCGGTCCGGGCTCGGCGAGACGCTCGGCCCGGTGCTCGACCGGTACCCCGGCCGTTTCCACAACTCGTGGGGGCGCATGGCGTTCCTCGGCGCGGCGATCAGGGCTGCCGCCGGGCAGGAGCCCGACCTCGTCATGAGCGAGCGGCTGCGGGCCGCCACCCACGGCCCGTTGTCGGCGCACCTGCACACACCGACCGCGGTTCTCAGCCTCCGGGTCGCCGAGATCGCCGCCGGCCTGGCCGAGACGCCGACGCCGGCGCTGCTCGCCACACCCACCCACGTCACCGGCAGCCTCGACGCCCACGTGCTGGTCGACCGGCTCGCCGGACTGGAAACGACCGGGCGCCCGCCGTTGCCGCTGGACTTCCAGCAGGCGCTGCTCCGGGTGCGGCGCACCACGGATCCCGCCACGCTGGCCCGCGCCGAGGCCCTCACCTCGCCGGCGGGCCGGCAGCTCGCGGCCTGGCTGCGGTCCGGAGGGCTGCCCGACCCGGTCAGCACCCGCTTCGAGCAGTGCACCCGAGACCGCGACGGCAACGTGGTCGTCCGCCGGGTCGTGGCGAACCTGGAGTCCGCCCGCACCGACGACGACCGGATCGTCCTCGAGGACGCGCTGGTGTCGCTCACCAGGCGGTCACGGCCCGACTATCAGGCCTCTTACGCCGAAGTGCCCGACGTGCTCGCCATGATGGTGCCGCATCATCGGGAGATCGCCGCCGCCTGGGCGCTGCCCGGCATCGCCGCCCTCGCCGACCAGGACGATTCCGACGCCTCCCTGCTTCCGCTGCTCGCCGAGGCGGCGGGCCCGATCGGGCCGGCGATGACGACCGCTCTGGCGTACGGGTTCGGCGCCCGCCACCAGAACGACCGTGCCGCCGCCGTCGACGCCTTCCTCCTCCTCGCCGCCACAGCCTGGCCACCGGCCCCCACCCCCGAGAAACCAGCCACCGGAGACCAGCCGGCCGCCACCGGGCAATCGGCCGACACCAGACAGCCGGCCACCACCGGGCAATCGGCCGACACCAGACAGCCGGCCACCACCGGGCTGTCGGCCGCCACCACCGAGCCGGCGGCCGCGAAGCGGTCCCGATCCGCCGCGCACGAACCCTTCTCGCCCGCTCCGGAGCCGCAGGTCACCGGGGACACCGCTCAAGGGTTCGCGAGCGGGGTCGGGGCCGAACTGGGCGATCTCTGTTCGGACGGGACGGTGAAACTCAGCCGGGTCGTGCCCGCGCTGAACGACGCGTTCGAGGCGGGCGCCGCCGTCGCGGTCTGGGAGACGCTCCGGGCCGCCCTTCCACCGCTGCTGCAGTCGTCGCCACCGAACCTGCCGGCCGCAGCACCGAACCTGCCGACCGCATCACCAAGCCGGCCGGCCTCAGCACGGGTGCTGCCGGCCTCGCCGCGGAACCTGCCGGATCTGCTGGAGCTGGCCACCCGGGTGGCCAGCGCGACCGGGACGCGCGACGACATCCCGGGGCTGGCGGCGGTCGTGGCGCGCGGCGGCGGTTCACGCCTTGTCCGTGAGGCGAAGCGGCTGCACACAACCCTCGCCCCCGGATGAGCGGCCCGAGTTCACAACCCGGACCGCCGGATGAGCGGCACGACCCCACAACCCGAACCACCCGATGAACGACGCGACCCCACGTCCCGGACCGTCGGATGAGCGGCACGACTTCACAGCCTGGACGTCCGGATGCCCGACGCGCGCCACGACCCCGACCGGTGGATGAGTGGTGGGGACCCTGGGTGGCTCCGATCCGCAGTGGACTTGGGCAGGGGATAGCGGAAGGGTCGGGTGGGAGATTGATCCGTCGTTCAAGGGCGCGCCATGAGTTCGTCGCCCGGCCGACGGATCGATCACGTCGACTCTGACCGGAGATCCGGCGAGGAACGCCGGTGTCGAGGACCTGTGGAGGACAACGTGGCAGATCGCCGTCAGGTGCTGCGCTTCGGGGCGGTCGCCGCCGCCGCTCCGGCGCTGGCCGGGGCCGTTTCCGCGCCCGCGTGGGCCGGTGCGCACGGCGGTGGCAGGAGCCGGCCGCTCGTGGTGGGTCACCGCGGCGCCTCCGGTTACCGGCCGGAGCACACCCTCGCGTCGTACGAGCTGGCCGCGCGCATGGGCGCCGACTACATCGAGCCGGACCTGGTCATCACGAAGGACGGCGTCCTGGTCTGCCGGCACGAGCCGGAGATCGGCGGGACCACCGACGTCGCGTCGCGGCCCGAGTTCGCGGGCCGGAAGCGGACCGTCGTGCTGGACGGGGTGAGCGTGACCGGCTGGTGGACGCAGGACTTCACCCTGGCCGAGCTGAAGACGCTGCGGGCGGTCGAGCGGATCCCGGCGATCCGGCAGCAGAACACGATCTACGACGGCTACTTCGAGGTGCCGACCTTCCAGGAGGTGCTGGATCTGCGCAAGCGGCTCTCCAAGGAACTGGACCGGGAGCTGGGGGTCTTCCCGGAGACCAAGCACCCGACCTTCTTCCAGCGTATCGGCCTGGGGCTGGAGAAACCGCTGGTCCGGACGCTGCGCCGCAACGGCCTGGACAGGCGGGGCGCGAAGGTCTTCATCCAGTCGTTCGAGGCGGCGAACCTGCGCACCCTCGCCGGCGAGCACCGGGTGGAGGTGCCGCTGGTGTTCCTGACCAGCGCGTCGGGGAACCCGTTCAACGACCCGCGGTCGTACGCGGACTATCTGACGCCGGCGGGGCTCAAGGAGCTGTCCGGGTTCGCCGACGGGCTCGGCCCGGAGAAGAACCAGATCATCCCGCGGAAGGCGGACGGCACCCTGGGCACGCCGACCCGCCTGGTCGCTGACGCGCACGCGGCCGGGCTGAAGGTGATCCCGTACACCTTCCGGGCGGAGAACTCGTTCCTGCCGGCCGAATTGCGGGTCGGCACGGATGTGGCGGCCTACGGCAAGTCGATCGACGAGCAGGTGACGTTCCTGCGCACCGGCATCGACGGCCTGTTCACCGACAACCCCGACATCGGCGTCCTGGCCCGCACCCTCGTCTGACGCCACGAACGGGACGCCGAGTCCTCTCTCCCGCGATCTTGGACGATAGACCACCGGAAACGGCGGGAAATCGTCCAAGATCGCGAACGGAGCCGGCGGGTGAGCCGTCCTGCCGAGGGCTTGACGTGAGCGCGGAGGAACCCGGGCACCAGCGACAAGATCGGCAGAGCGCGGGAAGAGTGGGCGGCTGCCTGCCCGGCGGGGACGCTTCAGCCCCGATGGCTACGCGGCGGCCCAGCACGGCACTTTGGCCCAGCACGGCACTTTGGCCCGGCGGCTACACGGTGGCCCGGCAGGACCGCCCGCCAAGCGTGATGGGCGTGCGAGGAAGCGGCGGGCGTACAACGAAGCGGTGGGCGTACGAAAAAGCGGTGGGCGTACGAGGAAGCCGTAGGCGTACGAGGAAGCCGTAGGCGTACGAGCGAAGGGTCTTGAAGTTGGGCGAAGGCCCCGGCATCGCCTGCGGTTCCAGGATCGGCGAGGCGCCGGGGCCTTTCGCGTCACTTCGCGACGGGCGTCACTTCGCGACGAGGGTGGGTACCACGTTCGAGAAGTCGAGCTTGTAGCCGAAGCCGCTGGCCACGATGAACGTGAGGCCGAGCAGCACGCCGATGATCACGACGGCGAAGAGGGTGTAGCCGAGCGCCGTGCCGGCCGGCCTGCGTGCACCGGCGGTGACTCCGGTCTCGTCGACGGCGACCGAGCCGGCGCCCCACGCCAGCGAGCGGATGCCGAGGGCGAAGAGGATCGGCAGGCCGGCGCCGAGGGCGAGGCCGGCGAGCAGGACCTGCCACGCCCCGTCGAGCGCGAATCCGAGGTTGTGCATGCTGCGCCGTCCTTCAGTGAGCCGCGGCGGGGACGGGGGTGCTGGATCCGGCGGCCGCAGGAGCGGCGCCGTCCCAGTCGTCGTTGACGTTCTCGTGATCGACCTTGCCGGTGCGGGACTTGAGGTACATCGCCCCGGAGGCGAGGACCAGCAGGGTGAAGACGACGAGGGCGCCGGCGGTGCCGCCGACGGTGTCGCCGATGTACCACATCGCGGCGCCGACCAGGCCGGCCGCGGGCAGGGTGATCAGCCAGGCCAGGACCATGCGGCCGGCGACGGCCCAGCGGACCTTGGCGCCGGGACGGCCGAGGCCGGATCCGATCACCGAGCCGGTGGCCACGTGGGTGGTGGAGAGCGCGAAGCCGAGGTGGCTGGAGGCGAGGATGACGGCGGCGGCGCCGGACTGCGCGGCGGTGCCCTGCGGCGGGTTGATGTCGGTGATGCCCTTGCCGAGGGTGCGGATGATGCGCCAGCCGCCGAGGTAGGTCCCGAGCGCGATGGCGACGGCGGCGGAGACCTTGACCCAGAGCGGGATGTTCTCGGTGTCGCCCCAGTGGCCGCTGGCGATCAGCGCGAGGGTGATCACGCCCATGGTCTTCTGCGCGTCGTTGGTGCCGTGGGCGAGGGAGACGAGGGAGGCGCTGCCGATCTGGCCCCAGCGGAAGCCCTGCTCGGTGAAGCGGGCCGCGACCCCGGTCGTGATCTTGAAGATGACCCAGGTGCCGACGGCGGCCACCGCGCCGGCGATGACCGGGGAGATGACGGCGGGGAGCAGGACCTTGCCGACGACGCCGTCGAGTTTCGAGCCGTCGCCGTTCCAGTTGACACCGGCCACGCCGAGACCTGCCAGGGTGGCCCCGACCAGGCCGCCGAAGAGCGCGTGGGAGGAACTGGACGGCAGGCCGAGCAACCAGGTCAGCAGGTTCCAGACGATGCCACCGACCAGGCCGGCCAGGATGATCAGCAACAGGGCGCTGCCGCCGTCGGCGAGGAGTTCCGCCTTGGGGGCGCCGCTCTTGTCCTGGATCTTGACGACGGCGTTGGTGACGGTCAGCGCGACTTCCACCGAGAGGAAGGCGCCGACCAGGTTCAGCACACCGGACAGGGCGACGGCGGTCTTGGGCCGTAGCGCCTTGGTGGCGATGGAGGTCGCCATCGCGTTGGCGGTGTCATGGAACCCGTTGGTGAAATCGAAGGCCAGGGCCGTGATGACCACCAGCGCCAAGATCACGGATGTTTCTGTCACGCGGTGATCGTGACCGAGTTGCCGGGCCGCTGCCATAGGCCGAACGGGACGTGTACAAGTTTCCGCCTCCGTTAACCGGCCGTTTTCCCAAAAAGAACACGCCGCAACCAAATGATTACGGCGTGCTACTCAAGCGTACGGCGAATGAACTTTGCCTTAGCCGCACCGGGGTGATAGAACCCCTAAGACGGACATACCGGATTCAGGTGATTCTGAGCTCCGCGTCGGCTGCGGCGATGGCTCCGGCGAGGATCGCCAGACCCTCACGCGCCTCCTCCACGGTCAGCGTCAGGGCCGGGCCGAGCCGCAGCACGTTGCCGTGCAACCCACCCTTGCCGACCAGCAGCCCGCCCTCCCGGCACAGATCGAAGACGCGCGCGGTGACCGCCGGGTCCGGCTCGGTGGTGCCGGGACGGACGAACTCGAGGCCGATCATCAGGCCCCGGCCACGGACGGCGGCGAGGATGTCGTACGACAACTCCCGCAACCCCCGCAGCAGGATCGCCCCGACCGTCCGCGCGTTCCCCTGCAGGTCGTGGTCGAGCACGTAGTCGAGCACCGCATTCCCGGCCGCCGCGCTGACCGGGTTGCCGCCGAAGGTGGAGAAGCTGATCGCCGGCACCGCGTTCATCACCGGGGCCCGGCCGACCACCCCGCCGAGGGCGAACCCGTTCCCGATCCCCTTCGCGAAGGTGACCAGGTCCGGCGTGACCCCGTGCGCCTCGTACCCCCAGAAGTGGTCTCCGGTCCGTCCCCACCCGGTCTGCACCTCGTCGGCGATGAGCAGGATGCCGTTCTCGGCGAGGACCTTCTGGTACGCCCCGAGCAGCCCGTCCGGGCCGTGCACGAACCCGCCCACCCCCTGGATCGGCTCCGCGATCAGCGCGGCCACGTCCCCGGCGGTGACCGTGGCGAGCACCTCCCGCAGGTCGTCGACGGCCGCGTCGATCACGTCCGCGTCGGTGAGCCGGGCCATCCGGCCGCGCAGCCGGTCGGCCGACGCCAGCCAGTTGACCGTGAACGGGCTGAGCGAGCTCGACGACCAGGTCCGGTGCCCGGTGATCGCCATCGTGCCGAACGACCGGCCGTGATAGCTGTTCTTGATCGCCAGGATCTGGTTGGAGCGGCGCACGTTCGTCGCCATCAGCAGCGCGGTCTCGTTGGCCTCGGTGCCGGAGTTGGTGAAGAACACCCGCGCGTCCGGGATCCCGGAGAGCCGGGCGATCTTCTCGGCCAGCTCGACCTGCTGCCGGATCAGGTAGAGCGTCGAGGTGTGCGCGACGCCGGTGCCGATCTGGCGGCGGACCGCGTCGCTGATCTCGGCGATGTCGTACCCGATCATGGTGGTCAGCACGCCGCCGAAGAAGTCCAGGTAGGTGCGCCCGGTGGCGTCGGTGACCCGCCGCCCGCTGCCGGAGACGATCTCCAGCGCGTCGTCGCCGTAGTAGACGGGCATCCAGGTCGGCATCACCGCCCGGTGTCGGTCCAGAAGACTCATCTCACCACTCCGTTCCGAAAGGCGAAGACGGCCGCCGCGAGCACGTCGGCCAGGTCGTCGTGGCCGCCGTCGACCAGGCCCGCGGTGATCCGCAGGTGGTCGGCGGCGAGCGGGGACACGCAGAACGGCGCTCCGGGCGCGGCGGCGATGCCGTGGGCGGCGAGCGCGACCAGGGCGCTCTGCTGGTCGGGCACCTCCATCCAGAGGTTTATCCCGTCGTCGGCGGTGGCGGTCACCCCACGCTCGCGCAGGGCGGCCACCAGCGTGGACCGGCGGGCCGCGTACACCGACCGGGCCTCGGCGACCCGGGCGACCGCCGCCGGATCGGTGAGCAGGTCGAGCAGCACGCTCTGCAGCAGCCGGCTGGACCAGCCCGGCCCGAGCAGCCGCCGGTCGGCGACCGCGTCGAGCACGTGCGCGGGCCCGCCGACCGCCGCGAGCCGCAGGTCGGGGCCGTGGCTCTTGGAGAAGCCGGCCACGTGCACGGTGCGGTCGGGCAGGTAGCGGCCGAGGCTGACCGGCGGCGCGGTGGCGATGTCCCCGGCGTGTTCGTCCTCGACGACGAGCAGGTGCGGCACCGGGAGCAGGATCTCCGCCAGTTGCGCGGCCCGGGCGGCGTCCATGCCGGCGCCGGTCGGGTTGTGCGCCCGCGGCTGCAGGAACAGCGCGACCGCCCGGTACTCCCGGACGGCGCGCCGCAGTTCCTCGGGCACGATGCCGGCGGAGTCCACCGGCACCCCGACGACGGTGGCGCCGACGGCCTGCAGCAGGTCGAGCAGCGGCGGGAAGGCGGGGTTCTCCACGAGCACGTGGTCGCCGTAGCGCAGCGCGGCGCCGGCCACCCGGTCCAGCGCGTCCATCGCGCCGTCGACCACGGTCAGCTTCTCCGCGGGGTACGGCCACCGCTCCCGCAGCACCGCCTCCAGGTCGGGCAGCACCGGGGCGTCGAGATAGCTGCCGGCCCACCGCCCGTCCCCGGCCCGCCGTAACGCCGCGCTGAGGTCGGGCAGCAGCAGCGGGTCGGGCACGCCGGTCGACAGGTCGGTCGGCAGGTTCACCCGTGTCCCGCGGAGTTGCGCGTACCGGAGCCGTTCGCGCGGCGGCAGTGGTCCGGCCACGAAGGTCCCGGACCGCCCGCGGGTCCGGATGGCCCCGGCCAGGATCAGGTTGCGCCAGGCCTCGCTGACGGTGGTCGGGCTGACGCCGAGCCCGCCGGCGACCACCCGGACGGTGGGCAGCCGCGCTCCGGCGGGGAGCCGGCCGGACGTGATCAGGCGGCTCACGGCGGCCGCGATGCCCCTGGCGCTTCTGTCCTGAACCGCCCCGGTGATCAGGTTGAGCAAATTATCGTCTCCGAAACATTCCGTAACGTACGGGCAATTGTTCGCCTCAATCTGTGTCGTTAGTGTCCTACGGCATCCGGCGCTTTCCGGCAAGCCCTGGCGCAGGACCCTTAACGAGGAGTAAACACACGATCACAGGCGTTCCGCACCCTGCCTGATAAAGATCAAGCGTGCGAAGAGATCAAAAAGAGAGGGGCCGCAATGACGACCGGAGTCGTCCGCGCCGCCCTCGTCCAGACCACTTGGACGGGCGACAAGGAATCGATGATCAAGGCGCACGAGGATTACGCTCGTGAGGCCGCCGCCCAGGGCGCGAAGGTGATCTGCTTCCAGGAGCTCTTCTACGGGCCGTACTTCTGCCAGGTTCAGGACGCCGCCTACTACGAGTACGCCGAGAGCATCCCCGGCCCGACCACCGAACGTTTCCAGGCGCTCGCCGCCGAACTCGGAATGGTCATGGTCCTGCCGATGTACGAGCAGGAGCAGCCCGGCGTCCTCTACAACACCGCGGCCGTGGTCGACGCCGACGGCGAATACCTCGGTAAATATCGCAAGAACCACATCCCGCAGGTGAAGGGGTTCTGGGAGAAGTTCTACTTCCGTCCCGGAAATCTGGGCTATCCGGTTTTCGACACCGCGGTCGGCAAGGTCGGCGTCTACATCTGTTACGACAGGCATTTCCCCGAGGGCTGGCGCGCGCTCGGCCTGAACGGCGCCCAGATCGTGTTCAACCCGTCGGCCACCAGCCGCGGTCTCTCCTCCTATCTGTGGCAGCTGGAGCAGCCGGCCGGCGCGGTCGCGAACGAGTACTTCATCGGCGCGATCAACCGGGTCGGCGTCGAGGAGCTCGGCGACAACGACTTCTACGGGCAGACGTACTTCGTCGACCCGGAAGGGAGGTTCGTCGGCGACGTGGCGGACACCCACCACCCCGAGCTGGTGATCCGGGACCTGGATCTGAGCCTGCTCGGCACGGTCCGCGACCGGTGGCAGTTCTACCGCGACCGCCGCCCGGACAGCTACGACGGGCTGGTGGCGCCGTGAGCCCGCTCCTCGTCAAGGGCGGGACCGTCGTCGGCCCGACCGGGCCGAACCCGGCGGACGTGCTGATCGAAGGCGAGACGATCGCCGCGATCTACGCGCCCGGCCGGGCCCCCGCGATCGACCACACCATCGACGCCACCGGGAAGTACGTCATCCCGGGTGCCGTCGACGCCCACACCCACATGGAACTGCCCTTCGGCGGCACCCACGCCAGCGACACCTTCGACACCGGCACCCGGGCGGCGGCGATCGGCGGTACCACCACGATCATCGACTTCGCGGTGCAGCGGACCGGCGAGGTGGTCCAGGACGGGCTGGCGGCCTGGCACGGCAAGGCCGCGGGCAACTGTCACATCGACTACGCCTTCCACATGATCCTCGGCGGGGTCGACGACGAGTCGCTCAAGGCCATGGACCAACTGGTGGCCACCGAGGGCATCTCCAGTTTCAAGCTGTTCATGGCGTACCCCGGCGTCTTCTACTCCGACGACGGGCAGATCCTGCGGGCGATGCAGAAGGCCCGCGACAACGGCGCCATGATCATGATGCACGCGGAGAACGGCCCGGCCATCGACGTGCTGGTCAAGCAGGCCCTGGAACGCGGCGAGACGGACCCGGTCCACCACGGCCTGACCCGCCCGCAGGAACTGGAGGCGGAGGCCACCAGCCGGGCGATCTGGCTGGCGAGCGTCGCCGCCGACTGTCCGCTGTACATCGTGCACCTGAGCGCGTCCAAGGCCCTCGAACAGGTCGCGGAGGCCCGGAACCGCGGGCGGAACGTCTTCGCCGAGACCTGCCCGCAGTACCTCTACCTGACCCTGGAGGACCAGCTCGGCGCCCCCGGTTTCGAGGGCGCCAAGTGGGTCTGCTCGACACCGCTGCGCAGCAAGCACGAGACGCACCGGGCCGACCTGTGGCAGGGCCTGCGCACCGACGACCTGTCGGTGGTGTCGACCGACCACTGCCCGTTCTGCTTCAAGGACCAGAAGGAGCTCGGCCTCGGCGACTTCTCGAGGATCCCGAACGGGATCGGCAGCGTCGAGCACCGGGTGGACCTGCTCTATCAGGGCGTCGTCGACCGGAAGCTGTCGCTGGGCCGCTGGGTGGAGACGATCGCGACGACCCCGGCGCGGATGTTCGGCCTCTACCCGCGCAAGGGGATCATCGCCCCCGGCTCGGACGCCGACATCGTCCTCTACGACCCGAACGGGCGCACCCGGATCAGCGCGGCGACGCATCACATGAACATGGACCACTCCGCCTGGGAGGGCTGGGAGATCGACGGGAGGGTCGACACGGTCATCGCCCGAGGCGAGGTCATCGCGTCCGGCGGCGAGTACACCGGGCGGGCCGGCCGCGGCCGGTACCTCAAACGCGGCCTCAGCGACTACCTGATCTAGAGAGGGGTGGGAATGGACATCGGCGTCGTCTTGCAGAACGACCCACCCGCGCGGGAGATCGTCGAGTGGGCGAAGAAGGCCGAGGCGGCCGGCTTCAGCCACTTCTGGACCTTCGACTCGCACGTGCTCTGGCAGGAGCCGTACGTCGTCTACTCGGCGATCCTCGGCGCCACCGAACGGATCATCGTCGGCCCGATGGTGACCAACCCGGGCACCCGGGACTGGACGGTCACCGCCTCGGCCTTCGCGACCCTCAACGAGATGTACGGCAACCGCACCGTCTGCGGCATCGGCCGGGGCGACTCGGCGCTGCGGGTCCTGGGGCTCGCCCCGCAGACCCTCGGCCGGCTCCGCGAGAGCGTCCTCGCGATCAAGGGCCTCGGCAACGGCGAGAAGGTCACGGTCCGCGGGAGCGAGCTCCAGCTGGCCTGGGCCGCCGACAGCAGGCTCGAGGTCTGGGTGGCGGCCTACGGCCCGAAGGCCCTGGCCATCACCGGGGAGGTCGGTGACGGCTACATCCTGCAGCTCGCCGACCCGGACATCGCCGAATGGATGATCAAGGCGGTCCGGAAGGCCGCCGCCGACAAGCGGCGGGACCCGGACGCGATCACGTTCTGCGTGGCGGCCCCGGCCTACGTCGGCGACGACGTCGAGCACCAGCGGGAGCAGACCCGATGGTTCGGCGGGATGGTCGGCAACCACATCGCCGACATCGTCGCCCGCTACGGCGGTGAGGGCGGCGCGGTGCCGCAGGCGCTGACCGACTACATCAAGGCCCGGCAGGGGTACGACTACGCCGAGCACGGGCGGGCCGGCAACAGCCACACCTCGTTCGTGCCGGACGAGATCGTGGACCGGTTCTGCGTCCTCGGCCCGGTGGAGAACCACGTCGAACGCCTGCAGGAGCTCAAGGAGCTGGGCGTCGACCAGTTCGCCGTCTATCTCCAGCACGACGCCAAAGAGCAGACCCTTGCGGCGTACGGCCGGAGCATCATCCCGGCGTTCGGATGAGGCGTCTCCTCGCCGGCGTTGCCGGCCTGGCCACGGCCGTGCTCGTGTGGGAGGGCTACAAGGCCGTCGGTGCCCCCGAGGGGACCGTGGTGTTCGGCGTGCGAGTGCTCCCGCGCGCCGACGACCTCTCCATGCCGCACCTGTGGACGGTCCTGCGGCGGCTGGCCGGCCCGGAGATGACCGGTGGCCGCCCGGTGTGGCTGGTGGTGCTGGACGCCTGCCTGTTCACGCTCGGCATCACGGCCGCCGGTTTCCTCGCCGGAACCGTGATCGGCCTGGTCCTGGCCACGGCGATGCAACGGTTCCGGATCGTGGAGCGCGGCCTGCTGCCGTACGTCGTCCTCTCCCAGACCGTGCCCCTGGTCGCTCTCGCCCCACTGATCGCCGGGTGGGGCGGCACCCTGATGCCCCCGTGGGCGACGGTCGCGGTGATCGCCGCCTACCTGGCCTTCTTCCCGGTCGCGGTGGGCATGCTGCGCGGGCTCCAGTCACCGTCCGCCAGCGGTGTGGAGCTGATGCGCAGTTACGCGGCGGGTTGGTGGCGCACGCTGGTGAAGCTGCGCTTCCCGGCGGCGCTGCCGTACCTCTTCCCGGCGCTGCGCCTGGCCGGCGCGGCGGCGGTGGTCGGCGCGGTGGTCGGAGAGATCTCCACCGGCACCCGCGGCGGCATCGGCCGTCTGATCATCGAGTACTCGCGGGAGGCCACCTCGGACCCCGCCAAGGTCTACACGGCGATGCTCGGCGCGGCCCTGCTCGGCCTGCTGGTCGCCGGCCTCGTCAGTCTCCTGGAACTGCCGCTGATGCGGCACCGGCGCCACGTGGAGGTGGTGACGCTGTGAGCGCTCCGGCGAACTCGGATCCGGACGTCGTGCCCACGTCCGGGCCTGCGGACACGGCCTCGGTCGTCGTCGGCAACGTCACGAAGATCTTCAACCAGGGCCGCTCCGACGAGGTGCCGGCACTGTCCGACGTGGACCTGACGGTCGGATCCGGCGAGTTCGTGTCGCTGATCGGGCCGTCCGGGTGCGGCAAGAGCACCCTGTTGCGGCTGATCGCCGACCTGATCGAGCCGACCAGCGGCACGGTCACCGTCGCGGGCCGCCCGGCCGCGCAGGCGCGCCGCGAGCAGGAGTACGGCATCGCCTTCCAGCAGGCCGGTCTCCTCGAATGGCGGACCGTGCGCCGCAACGTCGAGTTGCCGCTCGAGCTGCGCGGCGTGGGCCGGGCCGAGCGCCGGGCCCGGGCCGAGGAGATGCTGGAGCTGGTCGGGCTCGCCGACTTCGCCGGCCACTACCCCGGCCAGCTCTCCGGCGGCATGCAGCAGCGGGTCGCGATCGCCCGGGCGCTGGCGGTCCAGCCGCCGCTGCTGCTGATGGACGAGCCGTTCGGCGCCCTCGACGAGATGACCCGCGAGCGGCTCCAGTCCGAGCTGCTCGGTATCTGCGCGAAGACCGGCACCAGCACGGTCTTCGTCACCCACTCGATCTCCGAGGCGGTGTTCCTCTCCGACCGGGTGGTGGTCATGTCGGCCCGGCCGGGCCGGATTCGTGCGTCGATCGCGGTGGAGCTGCCGTCCCGGGACGAGGCCGGGCGGCAGGCTCCGGTCTACTTCGAGAAGATCACCGAGGTACGACAGGCGCTGCGCTCATGAGACGCGTACTCCCGCCGGTGCTCTTCGGTCTTCTCGCCCTGGTCCTGTGGGAGGTGCTCGTGACGGCCGGGCGGGTCGCGCCGTTCATCCTCCCGGCCCCCTCGGCGATCGGCGCGCAGATCGTCGAGCAGCGCGGCAACATCGGGGACGCGGCCCTGGCCAGCGGCGCGAACGCCCTCGTGGGCCTGATCGGCGGCACTCTCCTGGCGGTGTGCGCGGCGCTGGCCGCCAGCCGGTCGACGCTGCTCGGCGACGTGTCGATCCCGTTCGCCGCGGTGATCAACGCGCTGCCGATCATCGCGCTCGCCCCGATTCTCAACAACATGTTCGAGTCGACCAGCAGCGTCCCGCGCCGCCTGGTCACCGGCATCGTGGTGTTCTTCCCGGTCTTCCTCAACCTGCTGCGCGGGCTGCGCGAGGTGAGCCCGGTCCATCAGGAGCTGATGCGCACCTACGCCGCCTCCGGCTGGACCTTCGCCCGCAAGGTACGGCTGCCGGGCGCGCTCCCCCACCTCTTCACCGGCCTGCGGCAGGCGTCGTCGCTGGCCGTGATCGCCGCGGTCGTCGCCGAGTACTTCGGCGGGCTGCAGGACGGGCTCGGCGCCCGGATCACGTCCGCCGCCGCGTTCACCGCCTATCCCCGGGCCTGGGCCTTCGTGGCCGGCGCCTGCCTGCTCGGCCTGACCTTCTACCTGGTCACGCTCCTGCTGGAGCGTCTGGCCATGCCCTGGAAAAGAAATCTGATCAGCTAGTTAGGGGTTCGCCTCGTGAAGATCTCCCGCCTCCTTCTCGCGTCGGTGCTCGCTCTGGGCGCCTGCGGCACCGCCGACACACCCAGCACCCCCGCCCCCGGCGCGAGCGGCGCGCTCACCCCGGTCAAGCTGCAGTTACAGTGGTTCTACCAGGCCCAGTTCGCCGGCTACATCGCCGCCGTCGACCAGGGGTTCTACCGGGAGCAGGGCCTCGACGTCGAGCTGCTGGAGGGCGGCGTCGACATCGTTCCGCAGACGGTCCTGGCCCAGGGCAAGGCCGACTACGCGGTCGCCTGGGTGCCGAAGGCGCTCGCCTCCCGCGAGCAGGGCGCCGGGATCACCGACGTGGCGCAGATCTTCGCCCGCTCCGGCACCTACCAGGTCGCCTGGAAGGACAGCGGCATCACCGAGGCCGCCGATCTGAGGGGCAAGAAGGTCGGCAACTGGGGTTTCGGCAACGAGTTCGAGCTGTTCGCCGGGATGACCAAGGCCGGGCTCGACCCCGGTAAGGACGTCACCCTGGTGCAGCAGCAGTTCGACATGCAGGCGCTGCTGAAGAAGGAGATCGATGCGGCGCAGGCGATGAGCTACAACGAGTACGCCCAGCTCCTGGAGGCGAAGAACCCGGCGACCGGCAAGCTGTACACCGCCGGCGACTTCTCGATCATCGACTGGAAGACCGAGGGCTCGTCGATGCTGCAGGACGCGGTCTGGGCGAACACCGAGAAGTTGAGCGACCCGGCGTACCAGCAGCAGACCGTGAAGTTCCTGACCGCCACGATCAAGGGCTGGGCGTTCTGCCGGGACAACGCGGAGAAGTGCCGGGACCTGGTCGTCGCCAAGGGCTCGAAGCTCGGCAGGAGCCACCAGCTGTGGCAGATGAACGAGACCAGCAAGCTGATCTGGCCGGCCACCGGCGCGGGCATCGGGGTGATCGACGAGGCGGCCTGGAAGCAGACCGTGGACATCTCGATGACCACGAGGAACCAGACCGGCGACAGCGTCCTCACGAAGGCCCCGGAAGGTCTGGCCTACACCAACGACTACATCAACCAGGCGATCGAGCAGGCCAAGGCGGCCGGCGTCGACGTGACCGGCTCGTCCTTCCAGCCGGCCACCGTGACCCTCACCGAGGGCGGCGCCTGACCGCCTCCGAGCGCGTGTGGAGCTGGGGCGCGCTGGACGGCCCGGCTCCACACGCGCACGGTCACCACCCCGCGTGCGTGCTTCGGGCGCCCCGGACGGCCCGGCTCCACACGCGCTCGGAGGTCAGACGGGGATGAGACGGGCGGCGAGGGCGACGGCGGTCAGGTCGCCCTTGCGGAGTTTCTCGGCGGCGTCGGCCTCGCCCAGGGCCTCCAGGCGGCCCGCCGAGGCGTCGACCAGCGCCTCCTCCCCCTCGAGCAGGCGGCGCGCGATGCGGGACTGGGCGGGACTGAGCGTCGCGTAGGCGCACCGGTCGAGGGCGGCGATCATCTCGTCGTCCAGGTGCCCGGCCATCGCCCGCTCCGTGACGATCTTGATGAGCCAGGCGGGCCACCAGCTGTACTTACCGATGATCATGCCGGAGTGCATGGCCGCCGCCGGCTCATGCCCGGCCGCCAGCATCCGGACCGCCACGTCACCGTCGAACCGCTCCATCCGCATCGCGCCGACGAAGATCCGCAGGATCTGCTGGGTCTTGAGGAACTCCTCGGCCGCGTGCGCGGCGTCACCGAACCGCCCCTCCAGCAGGTGGCAGACCGCATGGACCTCGGCGAGGGAGAACGCCTCACCGGCCCGCTCCGCGAGCCGCTCCACCGTGGCGATCAGCCGCTCCACTCCCTTCTGCGAACGATCGGCCAGCTCCTCGCTCTGCGGCTTGTTGAGGTGCCGGACCACCACATCGGTGGCGATCTCCGCCTCCCGGCGCAGCAACTGCGAGCTGATCTTCGCGTTTATCAGGTCACCCAACCCCTCGGTCAGGTAAGCGGCGTCGAACCGCTCGGAGGCCTCTTGGAACTGCGCCCACCAGGACGCCGGGTGTCTCCGCTGATGTTGTGTCACGCACCTAGCGTGACGTACTGACTACTCTCCGGCAAACGATTCCGGCGAGACGATGAGTTAGCACTCTCACCGCCGATTAGCCTCAACCAGGGTGGCCGGATTCAGCAGGCCCGCCTTCACCACCGTGCGGCTCAACGGCCGGGTCAGGGCGGCCAGCCGCAGGCACCCCTCCTCGCCGAGAACCCGGTACGCCGGCTCGGCCAGCCGGTCGGTCGTCTCCTCCAGCCCGGCCCGCAGCCGGACCCCGGCCTCGGTCAGCCCGCTCTCCCCCAGCAGCCCCCGGCCGCGCAGGTCGTCCTCGGCGGCGGCCCACGCCTCCCGGCCCCAGCCGCGGGTCGCCTGGAGGAACCGCGGCTCGATCTCGCCGCTGGCGGCGTGCAGCACGATCGCGTCGAGCCCGCCGATCCCGGCCGCGACGAGCGCCGCCACGTGCCCGTCACCCCGGAACTCGCGGAGCAGCATCTGCGCGTGGAAGAGCACCAGATGCGGCTGCTCCGGCCAGGGCAGATCGGCGTGCGCGGCGAACAACGGCCGGCCGTGCGGCTGCTCGCTCGCGGCCAGCGCCGCGGTGCGGGCCAGCGCGGCCGCCTCCGCCACCTCGGGGCCGCCGAGCACCTCGGCGCCCAGGCCGCGGGTCAGGGCCGCGTCCGCGGCGTCCAGGCGGGCCGCGACGAGCTGCTCCGGAGTGGCCTTCGCCCAGGCCGACGGCAGCGCGCGGCGCACCCGGCGCGGGCTGAAGTTGTAGAAGGTGGCGATCACCGGGCCCGGGCCGACCGGCCCGAACGCGGCCGCCCGGGAGGCGAAGTAGCCGTCCATCGGATCCAGGCCGAACGCGGCGTACCGCTCCGGGGCCTCGGGCACGAAGTAGACCATCGCGTGCAGCGGCTCGGTCACCCGCCAGGCGAGTCGGTACGGGCTCTCGGTCACGGTTCCCACGGCAGCTCCTCGGCGTGCACGGTCTCTGCGGCGGTGACCGCCCCGGAATGGCGTGGCGCGGGCCGCGCCGACACCGTATGCCATCGGCCGGACCGCCGGGCAGCCTCCAGGACCACCAGATGCACCGGAACCGGCGGCGGCGGGAACGGGCCGGCGCCCCAGCGCACCCAGATCGCGACCCGTCCGGCGGCGGCCTCGGCGAGCAGCTTGTCGACGGTGCGCTGCCGGTCGGTGCGGTCCACCTCGATCGCGATCGGCGGGCCGCTCGGCCGCGCGCACGCGACGTCGAGCACCGACTTCCCGCGCAGCGGCGGGGGCAGCGGGAAGACGCTCGGCGCCCGCCGGTAGACACGCCAGCCCTGCCAGTCGGCCCATTTCGCGATCTCGTCGGTGATCCGCGCGGTGGCCTCGCCCTCGGGCAGGTCGGCGAAGGTGACCCGCTCCAGCCACTCGCGCAGCGACCGGGCAGTGCTCGTTGCGTCGTCGGCCGCGTCCATGGGCCGTACGATAGCGGGATCTCACGCCGCGGCGGCCACCCGGCGCCGGGCCGCGAAGATCTCGGTGAGCTGCTCGGCCGGCATCGGCCGGCCCAGGTGGTAACCCTGCCCGACGGTGTAACCGAGCCGGCGCAGCCGGTCCGCCTGCTCCTGGTTCTCGATGCCCTCGGCCACCGTGTCCAGGCCGAGAGCGCCGGCGAGCTGCACCACCGCGCGGGCCACCGCCTGCCGGGCCTCGGCCGCCGGGGTGCCCGGCTCGTCCAGCTCGATGCCGTCGACGAACGACTTGTCGAGCTTCACGATCGCCGCCGGGAACGCGCGCAGCAGGCTCAGCGACGACTCGCCGGTGCCGAAGTCGTCGAGCGCCAGCCGTACCCCCATGGCGTGTACCTCGTGCAGCACCCGGGACACCTGCTGGCCGCGCAGCACCGCCGACTCGGTCAGTTCCAGCACCAGGCGGTTCGCGGGCAGGCCGGAGTCCGCGACGGCGGCGGCCACGTCGGCGGCGAAGTCCGGGTCGTGCAGCTGGCGCACCGACACGTTCGGGGCGGCCTTGTCCAGCACGTCCGGGCCGAACGCGGCGATCCACGCGGCCGCCTGCCGGCAGGTCTCGCGCAGCACCCAGCGGCCCAGCGGCACGATCAGGCCGGTACGTTCCGCGGCCGGGATGAACTCGGCCGGCGACACCAGCCCCCGGTCCGGGTGCTCCCAGCGGACCAGCGCCTCCACGCCGGTGATCCGGCCGTCGCGGAGGTCCACGATCGGCTGGTAGACGAGCCGGAACTCGCCGGCGTCCAGAGCCCTTCGCAGGTCGCCGCCGAGCCGGGCGTGCGCCGACGCGGGCCGTTCCATGCCGTCGGCGTACCGTACCCAGTTGGCCCGCCCGCGCTGCTTGGCGGCGTAGAGGGCGGCGTCGGCGCCGCGCAGCAACCGGCTCGCCGGCGTGCCCCGCGCCGCGGTCGCCAGGCCGGCGCTGAACTGCACGAGCAGCCGCTGCTCGCCGAGCGGCAGCGCGGTCGCGGCGGTGATCCGCTCCGCGACCGCCTCACCGGCCGTGTCGCCGGGCAGCAGCACCGCGAACTCGTCGCCGGCCAGCCGGGCCACCTCGGCGCCCGGGCCGGCCGCCGCCCGCAGCACGTCGGCGAAGGCGACCAGGAGCCCGTCCCCGGCGTCGTGGCCGAGCGAGTCGTTGACCGTCTTGAACTCGTCCAGGTCGGCCAGCACCACCGTGGCCGGGCCGGTCGCCAGGGCGGCCTCCAGACTCCGGCGGAACAGGGCCCGGTTGGCCAGGCCGGTCAGCGGGTCGTGGGTGGCCTCGTGCCGCAGCCGCGCCTCCGACTCCTGCTTCTCCCGCAGCAGCCGGGTGTTCTCCCGGAACACCACGTACTGCCGGACCGCGACGAGGCCCGTGACGACGACCGCCGCCGCCACCATCAACCGGCCCTCCGGGACGCCGGGCGCCCAGAAGCGTGCGCGGATCAGCACGTCGACGACCGGGACGTCGACGGCCAGCACCGCCAGATAGGGCAGCCAGACGTTGGCGGCGCCGCGCGGGGCCTCGACCGCGGCGCGCATCTGCCGGCGGGCGGCGAGCGCGATCAGCAGGCCGCAGACCGGCATGCACACCGCCTGCCCGGGCAGGATGCCGTGGTAGCCGCCGAGGACGGCGAGCAGCGCCACCGCGGCCGCACCCAGACCGGTCGAGGCGACCAGCCGCATCGCGGTCCGGTCCACCGGCCCGCCCGCGATGTACGCCACCTTGGTGATCGAGCCGGCCGCGAACAGGCAGGCCAGCAACAGCACCGACACCGCCGACGCGGTCCACGGCTCGGACGCCCAGATCATCGGGGAGATGCCGAAATGCCACAGCACGGTGACACAGCCGAGGAACGCGATGGTCCGGTCCAGCCACTGCTTGCCGCGTTCGTACCAGCTCGTCACCCCGAGCGGCACCTGGGCCACGCCCCACATCGCCACGAGCACGCCGGTGCCGATCAGCGCGGCGCCGGCCGGGGGCATCGCGGGCATCTCCGGGGCGGTCCGCACCGCCGCCACGGCCAGCAGCGTGAACCCGGCCGCGAACAGGTAGCAGCAGATCTCCAGCAGCACCCAGAACCGGCGGCCGGCCGGGGCCGGTGGGACCGCCCGGCGCAGCGAGCGCGCGGCGAGGCCGGCGATCCCCATGGACAGCGGCATGAACAGGTAGCCGACGGCGACCGGGCCGGGCGTGAAGGCGACCCAGCACAGGTACCAGAGGGTGCCGAGCAGGCAGATCGCGGCGGTGGCGACGGTGTGGCGTCTCATGACGTGTACGCCCGGGTCTGCTGTTTCTCCTCGTACATCCGCAAGTCCGCGGCGTTGAGCAGCTGATCCGGCTCGGCCGCCGGCCCGGTGGCGACCCCGATGCTGGCGCCCACCCGCAGCGGCCGGCCGCCGGCCTCGGCCGGGGCCCGCAGCGCGGCCCGCAACCGGCCGGCGAGCCGTTCGCCCGCCGCCGCGTCCCCACCGGCCAGCACCGCGAACTCGTCGCCGCCCAGCCGGGCCGGGACGTCGCCGGGGCCCGCACAGGAGCGCAACAGCCCGGCCACGTGGCGCAGGATCCCGTCGCCGGCGGCGTGGCCGTACGTGTCGTTGATCTGTTTGAAGCCGTTGAGGTCGATCAGCAGCACCGTGACGTCCCCGGCGCGCGCGGCCATCGCCGCGGTGAACTCGCGCCGGTTCGCCAGCCCGGTCAGCTCGTCGTGCCCGGCCTGGTAGCTGAGCCGTTCGTGCAGCTCCCGGGACTCGGTGACGTCGCGGGAGTTGCAGACCACGCCGCCGATGCCGCGCTTGTCGGTGAGGTTCACCGACACCACCTCGAGCCACCGCCACGATCCGTCGGCGTGCCGGTACCGGCCCTGGTAGGTCAGTTCCGCGCCGGGCGTGCCGTACAGGCGGTCCAGCTCGTCCTGGAGGCGGGCCCGGTCCTGCCGGTGCAGGATGTCCAGGGCGCAACGGCCCATCACGGACGCCACCGGGTGCCCGAGGATCCGTTCCACCGCCGGGCTGACGTACTGGAAGTCCCCGTTCGCCGAAGCGATCGAGATGATCTCGCTGGAGTGCTCCAGCAGCGAGGTGAGCCGCTGCTCCCGGTTGCGGATCTCGCCGAGCAGGCGGTTGTTCTCGGTCAGCGCCACCACCTGCCGGGCCACCACCAGGGCCACGTTGACCAGCAGCCCGGCCAGGGCGCCCCAGGCGGAGACCCCGAGACCCTGCACCGCGAGGACGATCACCAGGGCGACGGCGCAGATCACGGTTCCGGCGTACGGCAGGAGGGCGTACCGCCGCCGCGACGCCCATCCCCACCACTGCAGGCCGTCCAGCCCCTCGACGCCGTGCAGCTCCTGGATCCGGGGCCCGGCGAGCACCACGAAGAACGGGATGACCAGCACCGCCATCTGCACACCGGTGCTCGCCGACTCCGGCAGCATCACGCTCGCCACCGCGATCAGCACCGTGGACGCCACCAGGGCGACCGCCGAGGCCGGGGTCAGCGGTGCCTCCCCGCTCAGACCGCAGCGCACCGAGACGAACACACCGCACAGCACCACGGCACAGCCGAAGACCGCCACCAGGTAGTCGGCCGGACCCACCTGGGCCAGGCCGGGCCGGGTCATCAGGCACCAGGCCACCACGCCGGCGGAGCTGCTGACGATCCCGGTGTCGAGCAGCAGCCGGTTCCAGTCCCGGGACGGCCAGCGCCGGTCCGGGCGCTGGATCAGCGCGACCACGAACACCACCGCGACGCCGAGCATCACCGCGACCGACTGCGCCGGGTGGAAGACGATCTCGTCGGTCTCCGGGCCGAGGACGACGCTCACCAGCTGTGTCACGTCACCGGCGCAGAAGATCAGCCCGCCCGCGGCCACCGCCTGCCAGAACCGGCGGGCGTGCAACGGCAGCCCGGGCAGCCGGTAGACCCGGCGGGACAGCCAGAACTGCAGCAGGTCGAGGATCGGGGCGATCGTCCAGCCGGCCAGGATCTGCCGGCGGGGCGGGCCCACGTCCAGCAGGAAGCCGCCGAGCACCAGGAGACCTGCCGCCGCGAGCAGGATCAGGACGGGGTCCTGCCGCAGTGGGGCGCGCACCGCTGAGGGCATGCCGACTCTCCCGTTCTACTCCGGCCGTCCCCGGCTGCAATCGACCGCGACCGCCGGGTCCTTAGCGAAAACGCCGGTGACCGGCACGCCCCGGCTTGTCATGGCGGGTGGGGCGTACCGGTCACCGGTGGTCGCGGGGGCTCACGCGCCCTCTTCGTCCTCCTCGGGGGCGTCGGCGGTCGGCTCGGCGGTCGGCTCGGTGACCGGCTCGGTCGGCGCGGCCGTCTCCGCGGGGGTGGAAGGCTCGGCCGAGTCCGACGGGGCCGGCGCGGACGGGGCCGGCGCGGACGGGGCCGGCGCGGACGGCTCCGGGGCCGTGGCGGGCGGCGTGGAGACCGACGGAGACGGGCTGGTGGTCGGCGAGGTCACCGGGGCCGGCGACGTCGGCTTCGGGGCGGTCACCTTCCCGGACGCCTGGACCTTGGCGGCGGTGTAGGCGCTGTCCAGCCGGGTGCCGGTGATCGACACCTTCAGGCCGGCGCCGAGCGACGCGGCCTTGACCTTCTTACCGTTCACCACGATCTGGGCGGTCGGGGCGACGGTCATCGTGACGGTCTTGCCGCGGACGTCCGTGGTGCCGCTCTTCACGGCCACCGTGATCTTCCCAGCGGCGGCGGCGGTGATCGTACCGCTGGCCTGGAAGTTGGCCTTGACCTTCTTGACCGGCGCGGGTTTCGGCTTCGTGGGGGCCGGGGTCGTCGGCTTCTTGGCGGGGGTCGTGGGCTTCTTGGCGGGGGCCACCGGCTTCTTGGCCGCGGCGGCCTTCGCGAAGGCTCCGGACGGCGCGGCGTAGGCGACACCGGCGCCGGTGGTGGAGACGGTGACGGCCGCGGCGATGGCGACGGCGACAGCGGTACGGCGCATGCGCATGGGGAGAACTCCTCAGCTCGGGTGACACCCATGTTTCGCACCGCCGGGTGCGGCCCGGTGCGCTGTGCGGTTGCCGATCGGTTGCCGTGCAGATTTCTCATCGACGGTGAGATGCGCCGCCCGCGACACTCGCGGGAGTTGACATGCCCGCCGCACTGGGTGAATGTCCTGGCATGCACGAAGTTTGGCCGGACTCGGGCGTCCTCCTCGCCTCGCGGTACCGCCTCGTCACCCTGTTGGAGACCGGCGGCATGGCGCAGGTCTGGCGGGCCACCGACGAGCTGCTGGACCGGCCGGTCGCGGTCAAGCTTCCGGCCGGTGACACCCGGGCCGCGCACCTGGCCTGGCGGGAGGCCCGCTTCGCGGCGCGACTGTCGCATCCGGGCATCGCCGCCGTGCACGACTACCGGGAGGCGGTCCGCCCGGACGGCTCGGTCGCCCCGTTCGTGGTGATGGAGCTGCTCGGCGGGGAGACCGTGGCGGCCCGGCTGCACGACAGCGGCGGCCCGATCCCGTGGGGCGAGGCGGTGTCGATCGGCACCGCCGTCGCCGAGGCCCTCGCCGCGGCACACGCCGCCGGGGTGGTGCACCGCGACATCAAGCCGGGCAACGTGATGCTCTGCCCGGGCGGGGTCAAACTGCTCGACTTCGGGATCAGCGCGGCCGCCGGCGAGCCGGACGACGACGAGACCGGCGCGAGTTTCGGCACCCCCGCCTACGCGGCGCCGGAACGCCTGGACGGCAAACCCGCCGAACCCGCCACCGACCTGTACGGCCTCGGCGTGCTGCTGTTCGAGATGGTGACCGGCGAGCCGCCCTACGACGTCAACACCTGGGAGGAGCTGGCCGCCGCCCAGGCGCACGGGCCCACCCCGCTGCCGGAGACGCTGCCCGCCCGCCTCCGCGAGCTGATCATGCGCTGTCTCGACGAGGACCCGGCGCATCGCCCGTCCGCCGCGCAGGCCCGCCGGATCCTGTCCCGGCTGATCCCGTCCGCCCCGGCCCGGCTCACCATCCCGCTGCCCGGCCGCCCGCCGACCGGGCACGCCAAGGTGCTGCCGTCCTACCGCCGGGCGTCCTCGCCACCGGTCCGCCGGGCGGCGGTGGGGGCCGTCCTGGTGATGACCGGTGTCGTCGTCGTGGCGGTGGTCAACGCGGTCGGCTCGCCGGACCGCGAGCCCGAGTTCGCCCAGCCCATCGTCGTGACCACCACCTCGGCCTCGACCGCGTCCGCGTCCGCCGTCCCGGCGCCGCCGGACGCCTCCCCGGAGGTGGAGGTGACCGCCGCGCGGGAGACGCCGACGACACGACCTCCGCTGAACGTGGACGCCGCCGTGAGCCGGGTCCGGGTCGCCGTCGAGGAGGGCGAGGCCAACGGGGAGATCCGCGCCGACGTGGCCCTCGACTTCAAGAACCTGCTGCGCCTGATCGATCCGGAGGACGGCGCCGCCGTCACCGAACAGATCGACCAGCTGCGCCGCAAGGTCCGCCAGCGGCTCGACGAGCGGGGCATCTCCGCGGCCCGGGCCGCCGTCCTTCAGGAACGCCTCGCCGACCTGCGCGCGAGCGTGTAGCGAACCGGCTGGTCGTCAGCCGGGGAGACCGCGCGAGCCCGCAGCGGGCCCGTCGGCCGCAACCCCGGCCCACCCGCCGGGGACGGCCACGGTTCGTCTCGGTGGCTTCGTACGACATCGAGGTCCTAAGCGGAGCCACGCAGGATCAGCCGGGTGGGCAGCACCGTCTCCCACGCCGTCGAGTCGTCGCCGTCGATCTTGGCCAGCAACAGCCGGACCATCTCCTGGCCCATCTGCTCGACCGGCTGGTAGACGCTGGTCAGCGGCGGATCGGTGTGCCGCGCGACCACCGAGTCGTCGAAGCCGATCACCGCGACGTCCTCCGGCACGCGGCGCCCGGCCCGGCGCAGCACCCGCAGCGCGCCGGCGGCCATCATGTCGGAGGCGCAGAACACGGCGTCGATCTGCGGGTACTGCTGGAGCAGCCACTCCATCGCGGTCGCGCCGCTGAGCTCGCCGAAGTCGCCGCGGGCCGCCGGGCCGTCGCCGACCACGTCGCGATAGCCGTCGTAACGGGCGGTGCCGACCGCCATGTCGAGCGGGCCGGTGATCGTGGCGATGCAGCGCCGGCCCTGCTCACGCAGGTAGGTGACGGCCGCCCGGGCGCCGCCACGGTTGTCGGCGTCGACGAAGCTGACCGGCTCCGGGTGGTAGGGCCGGTCGGCGCGGACCGTCGGCACGCCGCGCTCCTCCAGGATCGCCGGCAGCGGGTCGTCGCCGTGCAGCGACAGCAGCAGCGCCCCGTCCACGTGCTGGCGGGTGAGGTAGCCCTCGAGCTGGCGGCGCTCCTCCGGCGCCTGCGCGATCATCAGGACCATCTGCAGGTTCCGCGCGACGAGCACGGACGAGATGGACTGCACGATGCGGCCGAAGAACGGCTCGGCGAAGAACCGCTCCCCCGACTCGAAGATCACCAGAGCGATCGAATCGGTACGCTGAGTGACGAGCGCGCGCGCCGCCCGGTTCGGCACGTAGCCGAGCGCGTCGATGGCCTCCTGCACGGCTTCCCGTGCTTTCGGGCTGACCTGCGCCGACCCGTTGACGACCCGGGACACCGTCCCACGGCCGACCCCGGCCCGGGCCGCCACTTCCTCCAACGTCGGGCGCCCGGTCGAGCGGCTCCGGTCTTCCCTCATCGCTGACCGTCCTTTCCGCGACCGACCCACGGTACACGCGCTGTTCACACGTTTCCAGGCACCATGCACAGTTGAGGGGTGCGGCCCCACCGAATAGCGATCCTGGTCCTGCCCGGCGCCAACCCTCTGGACGTCGGGATCATCGCGCAGTTGTTCAGCCCGCGGCACGGCCTGCCCTACGAGTTGAGGCATTGCTCTCTGGAGGCCGGGCCGGTGACCGGGCGTGACGGACTCGGCTTCGTCGTCGAGCACGATCTCTCCGTGCTGGCCGACGCCGACACCGTGATCGTGCCCGCCTGGGCCACGCCCACCACCACCGCCGCGCCGCCGGACCCCCGGGCTCTGGACGCGCTGCGGGAGGCCGCGGGCCGGGGCGCCCGCACGGTGTCGATCTGCACGGCGGCCTTCGTCCTGGCCGCGGCCGGGTTGCTGGACGGCCGCCGCGCGACCACGCACTGGTCGCGCACCGAGCTACTCGCCCGGACCTACCCGGAGATATCGGTCGTGGAGGATGTGCTCTTCGTCGACGAGGGGCAGATCCTCACCTCCGCGGGCCAGGCCGCCGGGATCGACCTCTGCCTGCACCTGATCCGCCGCGACCACGGGGTGCGCGCGTCCAACGACGTGGCCCGGAGCATCGTCGCCGCGCCGTACCGCAGCGGCGGCCAGCCCCAGGTGATCGCCCGCAGCCTGCCGGAATCCCTCGGCGACGTCTTCGCCGCCACCCGCGAATGGGCGCTGCACCACCTCGGCGAGCCGATCGGCGTGCCGGAGATGGCCCGGCACGCGGGCGTGTCCACGCGCACCTTCGGCCGCCGGTTCGTCGAGGACACCGGCTACACCCCGATGCAGTGGATCCTGCGCGCCCGCGTCGACCTGGCCCGGCAGGTCCTGGAGACCACCGATCTCGGTGTCGACCAGGTCGCCGCCCGCTGCGGGCTGGGCACCGGCGCCAACCTGCGGCTGCACTTCCAGCGGATCCTCGGGACCACGCCGAGCGACTACCGGCGCGCGTTTGGCGGAAAGCTTGCGCGATCTGTCGCTGCGCCACCTGCCCCCGACCGGGCGCCGCGAGCAGAGTCGAGGGCATGAGAATCGCCATCAACGGTTTCGGGCGGATCGGCCGCAGCGTCCTGCGGGCCGCCCCCGGCACGATCGTCGCCGTCAACGACCTCACCGACGCCCGGACCCTCGCTCACCTGCTGCGTTACGACAGCACCCTGGGCCGCTTCCCCGGCACCGTCGTGGCCGGCGAGGACCACCTGATCGTCGACGGCCACAAGATCGCGGTGACCGCCGAGCCCGACCCGTCCCGGCTGCCCTGGGACGACATCGACGTCGCCGTCGAGTCGACCGGCCGGTTCACCACCGGCGCCGCCGCCCACCGGGCCCGCAAGGTCCTGGTCACCGCCCCGGCCAAGGACGCGGACATCACCATCGCGTACGGGATCAACCACGGCGACTACGACCCCGACCGGCACCGGGTCGTCTCCAACGCGTCGTGCACCACCAACGCCCTCGCCCCGGTCGCGTCGGTGCTGGACGATCTGGCCGGCATCGAGGCCGGGTCGATGACCACGATCCACGCGTACACCCAGGAGCAGAACCTGCAGGACGGCCCGCACCGCGACCCGCGCCGGGCCCGCGCCGCCGCCCTCAACATCGCGCCGACCACCACCGGGGCGGCCACCGCGATCGGCGCGGTGCTGCCCCGCCTGGACGGCAGGCTGACCGGCTACTCGGTGCGGGTGCCGGTTCCGGTCGGTTCCCTGGTCGAACTGAACGCGCTGGTCAGCCGGGAGGTCACCGCCGCGGAGATCAACAGCGCGTTCGAGGCGGCCGCCACCGGCCCGCTGCGCGGGGTGCTGGAGTTCGCCACCGATCCGCTGGTCTCCTCCGACATCACCGGCAATCCGGCATCCTCGATCTTCGACTCGCTGCTGACCGCCGCGAACGGCCGCCTGGTCAAGGCGGTCGCCTGGTACGACAACGAATGGGGGTTCGCCAACCGGGTCGTCGACACATTGACGCTGCTCGGCCGTTAACCTGTGCGCATGGCGGTCACCCTGGCGGATGTAGCACGGCTCGCCGGGGTGTCCCCGGCCACGGTGTCCCGCGTCATCAACGACAGCGCGAAGAAGGTCAACGAGCAGCTCCGCGAGCGGGTCCTGGCCGCCGTCCGCGAGTTGCACTACGTGCCGAACGCGCACGCGCAGAGCGTCGCCCGCCCCCGCAAGTCCGCGGTCGGCGTGATCGTGCACGACGTCTCCGACCCGTACTTCGCCGAGATCACCCGCGGTCTGCAACGCCAGGCCGGCGCGCACGACCGGCTCCTGGTCATCTGCAACAGCTACCGGGAGCCGGAACGCGAGCTCGCCTATGTGGGCCTGCTCCGCGCCCAGCAGGTGCACGCCCTCATCCTCGCCGGTTCGGGTTACCACGACGACGAGTTCACCGAACGCCTCAACGGGGAGCTGAACGCGTACCAGCAGGCCGGCGGCCGGGTCGCCGTGATCGGCCGGCACCGCCTGGTCGGCAGCGCGGTCCTGCCCGGCAACGAGGCCGGCGCACACGCCCTCGGCCTGCGCGTGCTCGGCCTCGGTCACCGCGAGGTCGGCGTGATCTCCGGCCCCCGCTACCTCACCACCACCACCGACCGTCTCACCGGCTTCCGCCGCGCCTTCGACGAGCTCGGCATCCCGCTGCCCGCCTCCCGCATCATCTACTCCGACTTCACCCGCGACGGTGGCGCCGCCGCCACCGCGTCGCTGCTGGACGCCCAGCCCAACCTGACCGCCCTGATCACCCTGAACGACTCGATGGCCGTCGGCGCCATGGCCACCCTCCGCGAACGCGGCATCCGCGTCCCCGACGACATCTCCGTCACCGGCTTCGACGACATGCCGATCGCCCGCGACGTCACCCCCGGCCTCACCACGGTCAAACTCCCGCTGGTCGAGATGGGCGAACGCGCCATGGCCCTGGCCCTCGGCGACGGCGCCCAGCCGCACACCGAGAACGCCGACGCCACCCTGGTCTGGCGCGCCAGCTGCACCGCACCCCCCGCCCTGTGAGCCACCCCCTTCGCCTTACGGCAGGCGGTCCGCTTCCGCTCACATCGGATCTCTCGGTACGGCCACACATGCACGCCCGCGGAAAGAGGCGCTGACCCGCGGCCCACCGAACGCACCCCGCCCTCGCTGCCCGCGCGCTTCCCCCACCGTCACGACCTAGCCTGGAACCGCTCCCGGACAGACCTCCCCGTCCTCAGGATTCGCCTATTCGCCGCGGCTCACACGGCCCTTCCACACCGTCACGACTCGCTGTGGAACCGCTCCCCGTCCGGCGTGAGGACCGCGATCACCTCGGCCGGCCCGCCCCGCGCGCCGAACACGTGCGGCACCATGGTCGAGAACGATGCCGCCTCCCCCGTCTCGATCACGATCTCCCGCTCACCGAGCCGCAACTCGACAGTGCCGGACAGGACGGTGAACCAGTCCCGCCCCGGATGCACCTTCTGATCCTCCGGCCGTCGCGACGCCGGCCGGGTGAGCCGGATCCGGGCCACGGTCAGCCCGGTGCCACCCTCCTCACCGCTGAGCAGCCAGGTGGTGATCCCCCGCTCCGGATGGTGGTGCGGCTTGATGACCACCGCATCGTCCTCGGTCTCGACGAGCTGATCGAGACTGGCGCCGAGCGCCCGCGCGATGGCCGTGAGCTGGTCGAGCCCGATCCGCCGATGCCCCGTCTCGATCCGGCTGAGCGTCGACGGACTCAGATGGCAGCGCCCCGCCAGCTCGTCGAGGGACCACCCTTTGGCGATCCGCAATCCCCGCATCCGCGCCCGAACCAGCGCATCCACCTCAGCGTCTTGCCTCATACGCAAGATTGTATGCGCCAGCCGCAATCCCGGCCTACAGTCGTGCCATGGCACAGCACCCCCATCCCGCCCCGCACCCCAACGTTCACCAGCTCACCCCCGGCAGCACCCGCCCCGGCGCCGGCGGCAGCGAGCACGGACACGGCAGCCATGGGCACGGCGGCGAGCACGGGCACGACGGGGCTCCGCCGGGTGAAGGACTGGCGGAGATGCTCGACCTGGACGCCGAAGTCGTGGCCGGCCAGGTGGCCGAACTGACCCGCCGGATCGCCGAGTTCGCCGGCGAGCGCCCGGTCCGTACCGTCGTCGACCTCGGCGCCGGCACCGGAAGTGGCTCGTTCGCCCTGCTCCGCCGCTTCCCCGAGGCCACCGTGACCGCGGTCGACACCTCCCCGGAGATGCTGGCCCACCTCGCCGGCAGCGCCCGCCGCCACGGTCTCGCCGACCGGATCCGCCCCACCGAGGCCGACCTCGACTCCGGTTGGCCACTGACCGGCCCGGCCGATCTGGTCTGGGCCTCCTCCTCGATGCATCACCTGTCCGACCCGGACCGGGTCCTGGCCGACATTCGCGCCACGCTCGCTCCCGGCGGCCTCTTCGCGATGATCGAGATGGAGGCGATGCCCCGTTTCCTCCCCGACGACCTCGGTATCGGCGTTCCCGGTCTGGAAGCCCGCTGTCATGCCGCCGCCGATCAGGCCCGCGCCGAGCATCTTCCGCACATGGGTTCCGACTGGCCGGCCCGTCTGACCGCCGCCGGCTTCCGGATCCTGGAGTCCCGTGACCTGACCGTCGACCTGCCGGCACCGCTTCCCGACGCGGCGATCCGTTACGCGCCGGCCACGCTGCGCCGGTTCCGTGCCGGTATCGCCGACCGCATCTCCCCCGACGACCTCGCCACTCTCGACGTCCTGCTCGCCGACGACGGCCCGCACGCGCTCCGCCACCGCACCGACCTGACGGTCCGCAGCACCCGCTCCGTCTGGATCTCCACGCCGGCCTGACCCCGTCACGCCCACCAGCACCGTTCCTTCCGGCTGGCCGTCACGGCTGTCTCGCCGGCTCCGGGACAGCACCCTACGACCAGCCGGAAAGAACCGGCCGGCTCTCACGGCTGTCTCGACCCACCGGAGACAGCACTCACGACCAGCCGGGCAGGATCCGCCGCGCAGGGACGGCACGGGGATTCGCCGCACGGCTGTCACGTACAGAACCGCCCAGTCCTGCCGATCGACAGGACTGGGCGGTTCCAGGGCGACGGGTGTCCGGTGGGTCAGGCGGTGGCGGTTTCGGCGGCGCGTTCCTCGATGGTCGCCTTGAGACGGTCGGCCTGGACGCGGCTCTTGATCCCGGTGACGGCCTGCACCTTGTACCGGGTCAGTCTCCCGGTGGTCCGCAGGTGCTCGAACAGTTCGGCGCCGTGCATCTCCAGCAGTTCCTCGTCGCTGGCCGGGCGGGCCGGCCGTGGGCGGGGCAGCAGTTCCGCCCACGGCTGGCCGCCGGTGACGCTCATCCCGTTCAGGGCGAGCAGGTAGTCGCTGATGAACTCGCGGATCGTCCGGTCGTCGAGGCGGGGCGCGCTGGGGGCGAGGAGTCCGGCCAGCGCCTCGGGGTCCATCGGCTGGCCTTCGCCGAGTTCGTCCTCCAGGGCGGCCCGCAGGTCGGCCAGGGCGGCATGCCACGCTTCCGATCCGGGCGGGGCAGGCAGCGGCGCGGGCAGGAAGTCCCGCCACGGGTACGCCGACTCGACGTGCTCGCCGTCGAGTTCCCGGACGTACTCGTTGATGAACGTCCGGACGACACCTTCACCGAGCTCCGACACCCGGGGCGCGAGTTTGCGGGCGAGTTCGTTGGTCCGCAGGTAGTTCATCTCCGGCAGGTCCTCGGCGCTGATCTCCTGCGCCACCATCTTGCTGAGCCGGTCGACGGCGAGCCGCCACCACGGCGATCCGGCGATGCTCACCGCCGGTCGCGCCCCGGTGACCGTCGAGGCCCACGCGGGCACGGCGGGCGCCGGGCCGGCAGCCGCCTGACCCGCGACGGGGACCTCCGCCGGAACCGCCTGGACGGGGGCGGGGGTTTGCGGCACGGGAGCCGGGACCTGCGGGCGGGACGGCGTCGGGAGGGACAGCGCGGAGCCGGAGGCGGGGAGGGAGGGCGCCGCGCCGGAGGCCGGGACGGCAGGCGCCGCGCTGGTGGCCGGAAGGGACGGTGCGGAGCCGGCGGGTGCGAGGGACGGTGCGGCCTCGGTGGGCGCGGGCCGCTGCGCCGGCACCCCGTTGGTCCCGGACATCGGCACGGTCTCCCCGGCGACGGCGGGCGGGGACGGCTGAACGAACTGGACCGGCTCCACGAACTGCACCGCCTGCCCCACCGTACTTCCCTGACGTTCGGCGGCGCCCGGCTCAGCAGAGGCGAGGGCGACGCCCGGCTCAGCCGAGGCGAGGGCGGGGGCCGGGACGGAGGCGGGGCCCGGGGCGGGCTCGGAGGAGTCGGCGGGAGCGGGAGTGGCAGAGACCGGAGCGACGGTCACCGCGGGAACGCCCGGCGCCGGAGTGACGTCCGCGGGGGCGGCCGGGCTCACCGGGGCGGGCGGCTCGGCGGCCGCCGGATCCGCGGCCACGGGTGTGGTCGCCGCCGTCAGCGCTTCGGCGGGCCGGCCCGCGACTCCGGTCACATCCCGCACCGGCACCTTGATCCGCGGCGCGCCCGGGACGAGGAGGTCCATCACCCGCTGGATCCGGTCGAGCTGTTCGATCACCTCGTCGACCACCGGTTCCCCCGCGGTCCGGGCGTCCTTGAGCAGCCGCGACCGCCACCACGCCTTGGGGAACCGCCCGGCGCTGACCCGGTGGTAGTTCACGACCATCCGGCGGACCTGGCGCTCGGCCCCCATCCGTACCAGATCGGGGTCGTCGTCGGGGATGAGCCAGCCCCACCGCTCGGCGAGCCGCCGCGGGCTGTAGGCGAAACGGCCTCGCCGCACCCGCTGCCCCGCCGCGGTGAGCGCCGCCCACCACATCAGGAAGATCATGCAGGGTACGGCCAGCCGCAGCAGTTTCTCGGTGAAGGTGGCCGCGTTGCTGGCCACGATGACACCGGACAGTCCCGCGATGAGCGCCGCGATGTAGAGCATCGCCCCGGGGTGGCCGGGCGTGACGATGGTGCCGTCGCTCGCGTAGACGGAGGTGCGCCGGTACTGCTCGGCCGCCAGCGACGTCGCCGTCAGGAAGCAGATCTCGAACACCGCGAAGACCAGCACCGCGAAGATCGCCGGCAGGTCGAGCTGGTCGATCGCGATGACCCACATGCCTTCGGCGTTGAGCAGCAGCGCCAGGTTCATGCTGAAGGCCAGCGCGAGCGGCCGCAGGGGCTTCTTCGAGCGTTTCGCCCAGACCGCGAAGGCGATCAGCAGCACCACACCGAGCAGGCCGGCTGCCAGCAGGACCAGGGCGGCGTAGTCCTGCCAGAAGTCCGCTATCAGGTCGTTGAACTGCTTCACTCCGGACGCCTCTCATCGCGGTCGGCCACATGCCGGCCGGCTGGCTTTCTACCACGCCCGGGTTACGCCTACGAAGTCCCGCGACCGACGAGGAAGACTAGCGGAATCCTCGATGCGATCGCCGTCTCCGGTGTCCGTCCTCACCCCGACGCACGCCGGCGGGATGAGACGGCGCTCACGGTCGGCCGGCGCCTGCCCGAGTGGCGGGCGGCGGGTCATCCATCCTACGGTCGGATGATCGATGGGGGCCGAGTGCTGAGGGGGATCGGCGGGCGATGGTCTGGGAGCTGGCGGCCGTCGCGGCTGCGGTGATCGCGGGCGTCCTGGCGTGTGTGGCGGTGGTGGCCGCCCGGCAGCGGCCGGAGCGGGCGCCGGTGGTGCAGGGCGAGGTGCGGGAGTTGCTGGCCGACGTGGGGGCGGTCCGGGCCGCCGCGGATCGGGCGGCGGCCGAGGCGGACGAGGCGCGCCGCCGGGCGGAGGAGGCCGCCGGGGCACGCGATCAGGCGGAGGACCGGTTCCTGGAGGCCCGCTGGGAGGCCCGGGTCGCCACGGCGGACGAGGCGCATCTGCTGGTGCAGCGGGCCGCCTTGGCGGCGTACCGGCGGGGTGAGCTGTCGGTGGAGCAGCTCAACGGCATCTGGCATCACGCCGGCCCGCCGGCGGACCAGCTGGACGACGGGCGGGTCCGGGATGCGCGCCGGGCGTACGAGCGTGCGGTCGCCGAGACGGTGCAGGTCCGCGAGCAGGCCCGGGTCGCCGCGGTGGCCGCCGAGGTGCTGGTGGAGGAGGCGCACCTCGCCGAGTCGGACGCCCTCGACGCCTGGGAGGCGCAGGAGGCGGCCCGCCCGACCTTGGACAGACTCTTCGACGACGAGCGTTAGGCGCGAAGCCGGGGGTACGAGACAGCCCGGCCGCTGGTGCGGCCGGGCTGTGGCGTTGATCAGACGTGACAGGTCACTTGTTCAGGTTGCAGGCGGACAGGCCCTCGGCGTTCAGGTCGGGCTTGGCGGCGTTGCGCCCGATCGCGGTCTCCATCCGGTTGATGGTCGCGAAACGCTTGTCCGCCAGGGGGCCGAGAATCGCGTTGTTGATGAAGTTCACGCCACCCTGGAACGCCGTGCTCTTGATCCGGGCGTCGGCCTCGTTGATCTGGGTCTGCAGCAGAGCCAGGTTCCGGTCGATCTCGGCCTTCGCCTGCGCCGGGACCGCCACGTTGATCGCGACGTTCGGGCAGTCCACCTGCGCGGTGCCGTCGTTGATGCCGACATTGCCGGTGTTCCGGCTGGCCGCGGCCTGGTTGTTGCCGTTGTTGCCGGCGTCGCCGTTGCCGGCCGGGGCCTGCGTGGCCGGAGCCGCGGTCGGCTGGGCCGCGGCGCCACCGCCACCGGCGGCGTCGACCGAGCAGGTCGACAGGCCCTCGGCGTTCAGGTTCGGCTTCGCGGCGTTACGGCCGATCGCCGTCTCCATCCGGTTGATGGTCGCGAAGCGCTTGTCCTTCAGCGGGCCGAGGATCGCGTTCTGCACGAAGTTGGCGCCGCCCTGGCCGACGGAGCTCTTGAGGCGGGCGTCGGCCTCGTTGATCTGGGTCTGCAACAGGGCCAGGTTCCGGTCGATCTCAGCCTTCGCCTGCGCCGGGACCGCCACGTTGATGACCACGTCCGGGCAGGCGATCGTGCCGACGTTCCCGGCCGCGGCGGCGCCGGCGGAGACGGAGGCGGCGGGCACCTGGTTCGGCTCCGGCGAGGCGTTGCCGCCGCCGTTGGCGTTCAGGGTGCAGCCGGAGAGGCCCTCGGCGTTCAGGTTCGGCTTGGCGAGGGTGCGGCCGATCGCGGTCTCCATCCGGTTGATCGTGGCGAACCGCTTGTCCTTCAGCGGGCCGAGGATCGCGTTCTGGATGAAGTTCGGGCCACCTTGGCCCTGGCTGGTGCGGATCCGGTTGTTGGCCTCCTGGATCTGCGTGTTCAGCAGCTGCAGGTTGCGCGCGATCTCCGACTGCGCCGATGCCGGGACCGCGCCCAGCTTGCCGGCCACCGCCGGGCAGTTCACCGTGGGCACGGGGCTGTCGGCCGCGGCCGCGACACCCAGTCCCACACCGACCAGGGCCACCGCGACACCCGCCACACCGGCGACCCGCCAGCGCCGGATGTCGGATCCCCCAGCGTTGCTCCGGTAGCTCCGGTAGCGCTTCATCTGCGTGCCTTCCTGTTGGACCACCTTCTCGATCGGTCCATACGGGAACGCTCCCAGCGCCGGATCACCCTAGATCGAAATAAAGAGAAACTTAAGGTTCGAGGGCTGGATCTTTAAAGGAAGCTCACCATACGAAGGTCTCCTCGGCGCCCACACTGGTGGCCCGCGCACGCAGGATCCCGTACTGGTTGCCGGTGAACGTGACCTCGGCGGACACCCAGCGCCTGGTGTGCCGGGCGTAGAACGAGAACGGCTCGCCGGGCGGGCTGTTGGAGTAGTACCGCTCCCAGCCACCGACCTTGTCGGCCTGGGCACGCAGCAGTCCGTACCTGGCGCCGGCGTTGTCCAGTTCGGCCGAGACGAAGTCACCGTTGGCCTGTGCCCGGATCCGGGTCACGCCGGACTCGGGATCGCGGCAGACGGTGAACCTCTCCCACGGGCCCGCGGTCGTCGACCGGGCCCGCAACGATCCGTGGTCACCGCCGTCCCAGCCGATCTCGGTGGTGACGTACCGGCCGTTGGCCGTGGATCTGATGGTGATGTTGCGCCAGCACGGGACGTCGGCGCCGACCTCGCGGCGCATCTTCTCCAGAGCCGGGGAGCCGGCGCCGGGCGGGACCCGGATCGCCGCGGCGGAGGCGGGGACGGCGAGGCCGGCGAGGGGGAGGAGGGTGGCTGCGGACAGCGCCGCGAGACGGCGGGCGGCATGATTCATGGGGCTCACTCCGCATTATGGAAATGTCGGGAATGAGTGGAGCGTAGTGGAGTTCGGCCGCGGAGAGCGGCCGAACTCCATACGCCGGTCAGATCCGCCCGGCTCCGGCGCCCTTGCCGACCACCGTCGGCACCTGCGCCGTCGGGGTGACCGGCCCGGCACGCAGGACGGGGGTCCATCCGGCGTCCGTGCCCAGATCCGGATCGTGGGTGGCGTTGTACTCGGCGAGCAGGCTGACCGCCCGCACCGGCCCGGTACCGACCCGGGTCAGCGTGCCGATCTCGGTGATCGCCGTGCCACCCCAGTCGTAGACGAAGTCCTCGAGAGCCAGATCCGCACTGCGGAGCAGGAAGTTGTTCTCGGCGTAGATGGCCGAGTAGACGCCCGCGCCCCACGAGTACGAATAGGTGTCCTCATCGGTCTGGTAGTAGTAGTTGTTGTAGACGTCGACCTGCCCGAAACGCACCCGCGGGACACGCTGCCCGACATTGGCGAAACGGTTGTGGTGCAGGGTGACCCGCAGTTTTCCGACATCCGCGCCGACCGTGTTGGTCGAACCGATCAGCATCGTCTTGTCGTGCTCGGAGAAGACGTTCCAGGAGGCGGTGACGTAATCGGACGCCCGGATGATGTCGAGCGCCCCGTCGTGCACCTGGTACGGCCGTCCGAAATAGAGCGGCTGGTTCGCGTCGACGTTCTCGCCGTCACTGAAGGTGTTGTGATCCGCCCACACGTGCGTGGCGCCGGTGAGGGTCACCAGGTCGTAGGCGGAGTTCCAGTTGCCCTGCGATCCGTCGGTCGGATCCCACAGCGGGAAGCAGTCGGCCGCGTCCTCGAAGCGCACGTTGCGCACGATCACGTTGTCGACGTTCTGGACCAGCAGGTTCGCCCCGACCAGCCGGGCGTTGGGCAGGCCGTAGATCGTCGTGTTCGCGCCGACCTTGAACTGGATCCGGGCCGCCTGGTTGCGCGCCGACCGTACCCGCGCCTCCTCGAGAGGCCCGCTCGGCCGGGTGGCGCGTCCCCACACCGCCGGGTCGTAGGCGGCCAGATAGGCGTCCAGAGAATAGGCCGGATCCGCGTAGTCGTCACACGAGAGCGGATTCCCGGCGTCGTCCTCATTGGCCCGGATGGTGCCCTGGATCAGCACGATCCGGGGTGTCGGATCGGTTCCGCCGGCGAGTGCGGCGGCCAGTTCGGCGCGGTTGCGCACCACGAAGACGTGCGCGTCGTCGGCTGCGGCGCCACCGGTGGTCCCGGTCGTCGCGGCAGCCCATCCGTCATTGGCCGGCAATACGTCCCGGGCCGCGGACGGAATGCCCGCGGACGCGGAGGCGGGAATGGCGGCGACACCGGCGGTGAGGACGAGGCCGATGGCCGCTGCGAGAGCGGTTCGCACGGTATGCATCAGTTCCTTTCGTTAGTAGCGAAACCCTTTCCGTGTACGGGACGAGCCGCCCGGTGAAAAGCCGCCCGCCCCGCTTCTTCCACGTGTGGAGTGCGGCCGTTATATGCGCCGCAACTCCACCCGCTGGGGTGGGGTGGACCACGGGACGCCGATCTCGGACGGGAGCCGTCCGGTGCCGGCGACCTCGCGGACCAGTTCGTCGATACCGGGCACGACGGAGCCGCCGCCGTCCGGGTGCGGTTCCAGGTAGCCGTCCGGGATCCGCGCGGGCTCCGGCGCCGCCACGATCGCCTCGGCCACCGCCGTGAAACCGGCGGTCCGGTCCAGGGGCGCGAGCAGCGGGACCTTCGGGTCGTTCCGGTGTTCGAGGAGGTTCTCCAGCAGACCCGCCCGGCCCGGCACGTGGGTGAAATCGGTCTCGCCGGGCAGCCGCAGCCGGTCGGTCGGGTACTCCAGGACGGCGTCGCCGACACTGATCTCCCCGGCGATGAACACCTTCGAGGCGAGCGTCACCGCGACCGTGATCCGCCGCCCGCCCGCACCGGTGATCCGCAGGAACGTGGAGTCGTCGGTCTCGATCTCCCGGGACCGGTACCGTTCCAGCTCCAGCAGCTCCGGCCGGAAGTCCGCCCCGGCGCAGCCGGCCACCACCAGCGCCTGCATGAGGGCGTGCGCGAACGGGTTCACCAGCGCACCGTCGAACACCGGCCGCCCGCCGACGCTGCGCCGGCCCGCCCACGGCGTCCGCCGGTAATAGCTGTCCGGCCGCCACCAGGCGCCGGACACCCCGAGGTCGCCGGCCGGCGCGGCCACGCACAGCTCGGCCAGGGCCGCCGACCCGAGAGCCTGGAAACCGATCTGCAGGATCCGGCCGGTGGACGCGACCGCCGACGACAGGCGTTCGTGCTCGGCCGTCGACATCACCGGCGGCTTCTCCAGGAGCAGGTCGGCGCCGGCGGCGAAGACGTCGAGGGCGATCGGCAGGTGGGTGTGCGGGGGTGTGCAGACCACCACCACGTCCGGCCACACGGTGGACAGCAGTTCCCCGTGATCGGTGAAGAACGGCACCCCGTCGAGGGGGGCGTCCGGGTGCGGCTCCACCGGCTGCCGGTCGCAGAGGCCGACGACGTTGATCGCGCCCGCGTCCCAGAGCCGTTGCAGCACCCGCCGGTGCCAGAGGCCGTGGCCTCCGGCACCGATGAGCGCCACCCGCGTCGTCATGCGAGACTCCGGACGGTGGCCTCCGCGCCGTGCCGTTCCAGTTCGCCGTACCACTTGATCAGCTCGCGCTTCAGCTCGTCGTCGCCGGCCAGCGCGGGCGGGAAGATCTGGTCCAGGGCGAGCAGCGCGCCGACCACGCCGGCCGGGGTGTCGGGGGCGGCGGCGAGCGCCGCGCGGATCCGGTCGGCCATCGGGTCGTCCAGGGTGAGGGCGGCGCCCGAGTCGGCGTACCCCCGCGCGAAGCGCATCCAGGCGGCCAGGACGAAGGCCGCCCACCCGGGGAACGCGCCCGCCCGCCGCCGGTCGGCGATGGTGCCCAGCAGCCGGTGCGGAAGCTTCTGGCTGCCGTCCATCGCCACCTGCAGATTGCGGTGGCCCAGCTCGCGGTTGGCGAAACGCTCCAGGACGGTCTCGCCGTAACCCTCCACGGTGACGCCCTGCGGCGGCCGCACGGTCGGGGCGATGTCCTCGGCGATGAACCGGCGCAGCAGCGCGGGCAGCCCGGCCAGTTCGAGGGAGTCGGCGATCAGCTCGCGGCCCGCCAGCGCCCCGAGATACGCGCACGCCGAGTGCACCGAGTTGAGGGTCCGCAGCTTCAGCTTCTCCCACGACGTGACGTCGTCGGTGAAGATCGCGCCCGCCGAGCCCCAGTCCGGGCGCCCGCCGGGGAAGTCGTCCTGCATCACCCACTGGGTGAAGGGCTCCGCCACGACCGGCGCGGCGTCGTCGGCGCCCAGCGCGAGAGCGGTGCGCCGCAGATGGTCGGCGCTGGTGGCGGGCACGATCCGGTCGACCATGGTGGCCGGGAACGACACCCCGTCCGGCAGTTGCGCGCCGGCCACGTCGAGGGCCTGCTCGACCAGGCCGCGGATGCGCGGGCCGTTGCCCTGCAGGTTGTCGCAGCACAGCACGGTCAGTGGCCCGGCGCCGGCGGCCTGCCGCCGCAGCAGACCCCGCACGAGCAGAGCCGGCACGGACACCGGCGGCGCCTCCCCGGTCAGCTCGGCCCGCAGCACGTCGTCGAGCAGTAACCGGCCGGCCGGGTCGAGCCGGTACGCCTTCTCGGTCACCGTCATCGACACGATCCGCACACCGGGGTCGGCGATCGCGGCGACCACCCCGTACGGATCACCCGCCGCGTGGCCGAACCCGGCCAGGATGCCGACCGCCTTGGCCCGGTCCTCTCCCCCGCCGACGGTGAGGACGCTGTAGAGCCCGTCCTGCGCACGCAGTCTGTCGAGGATCTCCCGGGAGCGCGGGGCCACCCCGATGATCCCCCAGTCGCCGCCGGACGCCGCGACCGCGGACTCGGTGAAGACGGCCTGGTGGGCCCGGTGGAAGGCGCCGAGTCCGAGGTGGACGATCCCGGGCCGGACCGAGCCGGGCGCGACGGCCGGCCGGCTGGCGGCGGCGATCGAGGTCAGGGCGCCCCGGTCCAGGCGGTAGGTCACCGTCATGGCATTTCCCCCACTCGGGAATCAGAAGCGCAAGTATGGTCAGGCATGAACTCGCTTCGCTCCCTCATGCCTTCCCGTCCAGGCGGAAGACCTTCTTGGGCAGGTGGTACGCCAGATCCGCGATGGTCTCGGCGGCCTCGTCGAGCGGCAGGGTGCCCTGCGAGACCAGCTTCGCGAGGTATCCGGCGTCGATCCGGCGGGCCACGTCGTGCCGGGCCGGGATGGAGCAGAACGCGCGGGTGTCGTCGACGAACCCGGACGTGTTGTAGAAGCCGGCCGTCTCGGTGACCGTCTCCCGGAACCGGCGCAGACCCTCCGGGCTGTCCAGGAACCACCAGGGCGCGCCGAGGTACAGCGACGGGTAGCCGCCGGCGAGCGGGGCGAGCTCGCGGCTGAACGTGGTCTCGTCCAGGGTGTAGAGCACGATCCGCAGGCGCGGGTCGGTGCCGTACGCGTCGAGCAGCGGCCGCAGCGCGTGCACGTAGTCGGTGGCCGACGGGATGTCGCCGCCGGTGTCGCGCCCGTGCCGCTCGTACAGCGCCTTGTTGTGGTTGCGCACCGAGCCGGGGTGCAGCTGCATGACCAGGCCGTCGTCGAGCGACATGCGGGCGAACTCGACGAGCATGTGCGCCCGGAACGCCTCCGCGTCGGCCGCGTCCGCGCCGCCGCCCAGCGCCTTGCGGTAGAGCGCCGCCGCGTCGGCGTCGGACAGCTCCAGGGTCGCGGCGGTCAGGTGGCCGTGGTCGGAGCTGGTGGCGCCGGCCTCGATGAACGCCTGGCGGCGGCTGCGCAGCGCGGCCAGGAACCCGGGGTAGGTGCCGACGTCGAGACCGGTCAGCTCGCCCAACTGGGCGACCCGCTCGGCCCAGCCCGGCCAGTCCGGGTCGACCAGGTTGTCCGGCCGGAAGGTGGTGATCACCCGGCCTCCGGGGCCGCCCCAGCCGTCGGCGGCCAGCTTGGCGTGCGCCTGCAGCTCGTCCAGGGGGCTCTCGGTGGTGGCGAGCACCTCGATGTTGAACCGGGTGAACAGGGCGCGCGGCCGGTACTCCGGCTCGGCCAGGCGGGCGCAGAGCTCGTCGTAGATCTCGTCGGCCGTACCCCCGCTCAAGGTCTTCGCGATGCCGAAGACGTCGGCGAGCACCTTCTCGGTCCAGAGCCGGGAGGGGGTGCCGCGGAACAGTCTCCAGTTCTCGGCGAGCAGCCGCCAGATCCGCCGGCCGTCGGTCTCCACCTCCGAGCCGTCCACACTGGGCACCCCGAGGCGCGCCGGCGGGATCCCCTGACTGGCGAGCATCCGGGTGACGTAGTGGTCGGGGACCACGAACAGCCGGGCCGGGTCGCCGAACGGCTGGTCGTCGGCGAGCAGCAGCGGGTCGACGTGGCCGTGCGGGCTGATCAGCGGCAGGTCCTTGGCGTGCCGGTACAGCTCACGCGCGATCTGCCGCTGGTTCGGCTCGGAGGGAAAGAGATGGTTCTCGTCGGTCACCTGATCTCCTCAAGATCTAGGAGGTCTTGCACGCGGATGGCCTGGCCCTGGGCCAGGGATTCGTTGGCGGCCAGACCGGTCAGCAGGGCACGGGCGCCGTCGACGGCGTTCGCGGTCCGGCCGAGCGGGTCGGCCGGGGCGCCGGGGCGGATGAGGTCGGCGAGCATGCGCACGTCGGCGCCGCCGTGGCCGTGCCGGGACAGGCCGTCCACCGCGATCTCCCGCGGTGGCGCCCAGAACGGCCGGACCAGCAGGCGCTTGAAGCCTTGTTCGGCGGTGGACTCGGCACCCGGCTCGCCCTTCACGCCGGCGGCGGCCGACGGGGCGACGTGGTCGCTCTCCACCACTTCCAGCTCGAGCCGGCCGCGGCTGCCGTTGAACATGATCCGGTAGCCCTCCCACGGGGCGTACGCGGTGAGGTGGTAGCTCATCGACGCCCCGCCGGCGTAGCGGACCAGCACCGCCATGTCGTCCTCGATGGTCACGCCGGGCGCGAACACGTTGCGGTCGCGGTGGTAGCCGTCATGTCCCTCGGCGTCGAGGTAGAGCTCCTTCATGGCCGGCTCGTCGGCCAGCCGCAGCGCGAACGGGTCGCCCTCGGCGTCGGCGGCGCCGTGCGCCCGCTCGTAGTCGCGGGCGTAGCCGTGCCGCCGTCCCTGATCGCCGTAGAAGAACAGCCGCCCGGCCGCGAAGACCTGGGCCGGGCTGTCGTCGAGCCACCAGTTGACCAGGTCGAAGTGGTGGCCGGCCTTGTGCACCAGCAGCCCGCCGGAGCTCGCCTTGTCACGGTGCCAGCGGCGGAAGTAGTCGGCGCCGTGCCGCACGTCGAGCAGCCACTCGAAGTGCACCGAGCCGATCTCGCCGATCTCACCGGACGCGATGACCCGTTTCACCGCCTCGTGCAGCGGGTTGTAGCGGTAGTTGAACGTGACGCGGACGTCGCGGCCGGTGCGCCGCTGCGCGTCGAGGATGCGGCGGCATCCGGCGGCGTCGACGGTCATCGGCTTCTCGGTGATGGCGTCGCAGCCGGCTTCGAGCGCGGCCACCACGTAGTGGTCGTGGTAGCGGTCCACGGTGGCGACCAGCACGACGTCGACACGTTCCCGCTTGAGCATCTCGGTGAAGTCGGCGGCGTCGTAGACCGGGACGGATGTGCCGAGCCGCTTGTTGTGGGCGGCCGGCCGTGCGGGGTTGGTGTCCGCCATGGCGACTAGTTCGGCCACGTCAGCGTGGTCGCCGGTGATCGCCCGGAGAAACATTCCAGCCCGTGCGCCGGCGCCCACGAGGGCGTACCGGCGGCGTGGGGACGGGGGCATTCCGTCGCCTCCATTCGGCAAACGTTTGCAACAGATTAGGGAGTGGACTGCGACCAAAGTCAATGCACCGCACTGATTTGTCCAGGTTTGCCCATGCTCGGTGATGATCACGCAACAGGAGCGACATCGAGAGGCGTTGACACCACCGCAACCGTTTGCATTAATGGCTCTCACCAAGAGATCCGGGTCACACCGGATCGCCATCGAGGAGGCATCGTGGCTGTGACCATCCGGGACGTCGCAAGAGCGTCCGGAGTGCACATCTCCACGGTGTCGCGCACGTTCTCCGCACCGCATCTGGTCAACCCCGAGACCCGCTCCCGGGTGCTGGCCACCGCGGAGCAGCTCGGTTACCGCCCGAACCGGGCGGCCCGGGCACTGATCACCGGACGCACCCACAACATCGGCCTGATCGTGGCCGATATCGCCAACCCGTTCTTCCCGCCTCTGATCAAGGCGGCCGAGACCCACGCCCGGCGGCGCGACTACCACGTCTTCGTCGCCGACACCGACGAGGATCCGATCGTCGAGCTCGACCTGGTGCAGGCACTGGCCAAGCAGGTCGACGGGATCCTCCTGTGCAGTCCCCGGATGAGCGACGACCAGATAGAGCTTCTGAAGAGGGAAGTTCCGCTGGTCGTCATCAACCGCCTGATCACCGGCTTGCCCGCGGTGGTCATGGACGTGGGGCTGGGGGCGCGGGACGCCGTGCAGCACCTGCTCGATCTGGGTCACCGCCACCTGGTCTATCTGGCCGGGCCACGTGGCTCATGGACCAACCGGGAGATCCGCCGGGCCGCCGGGGCGACCGCCCGCACGGCCGGCGCGGACCTCACCGTCCTCGGCCCGAACCAGCCGGTCGAGGAGACCGGCGCCGCGGCCGCCGAGGCCGTGCTCAAGACCGGCGCCTCCGCGGTGCTGGCCTACAACGACCTGATGGCGATCGGCCTGCTCCAGGCGTTGCAGGACCGCGGGGTCGAGGTCCCCGGGCAGGTGAGTGTCGTCGGGATCGACGACATCGCGTACAGCGGCCTGGTCCGGCCCCGGCTGACCACCGTGGCCAACCCGACCGGGGCCGCCGGCCGTGCCGCCGTCGACATGCTGCTGCAGCAGGGCGACGACGGACCGACCGGGCAGGTCACCCTCCGGACCGACCTGATCATTCGCAACTCCACCGGCCCGGGGCCGTACGTCCCGGCCGGAGCGCTCAACGCTGAGGTTGCCGCACACGTCAAGGAGTGACGAACCCCATGACCGCATCCCACCCCCAACCCCTTCGCCGCGTGCTCGGCGGCGTCGTGGCCGCCATGCTGGCGCTTCCCCTCGCCCTCGGTGCCTGTGGCACCGACGACGGCGGGCAGGCCACCGGCGACGGCAAGGTCGAGCTGAGCTTCTTCTGGTGGGGCGGCGAGGCCCGCGCCCAGCTCACCGAGCAGGCTCTCGCCCTCTACACGTCGAAGCACCCGAACGTCACGTTCAAGAAGACGTGGCAGGCCAACCAGGGCTACTTCGACAAGCTGGCCACCCTGACGGCCGGCAACGACGCGCCGGACATCTTCCAGATCGACGACAACTACCTGGCCGAGTACGCGACCCGCAACGTCACGGCCGACCTGTCCGAGTACACCAAGTCCGGCAAGCTCGACACGTCCAAGTTCCAGAAGGGCCTCGTCGAGTACGGCACCGTCGACGGCAAGCTGGCCGGCCTGGCGATGGGCGAGAACACCCAGGGCCTGGTCTTCAACAAGGCCAAGCTGGACGCGGCCGGGGTCGCCGTGCCCAAGACCGGCCAGACCTGGGAGGAGCACATCGCCTGGGCCAAGGACGCCGCCGTGAAGACCAAGCTGGCCGGCACCATGGACCCGAGCGCCGACTACAAGGCGTTCTGGGTGTGGCTGCGGCAGAACGGCAAGGAGTTCTACAACGGCAAGGAGCTCGGCTTCACCCAGGAGGACGTGCAGAAGTGGTTCGAGCTGTGGAAGGGCGCCCGGGACACCCAGGCCACCCCGTCCCCGGACGTGATCCACGAGGGCAACGCCACCGACGTCACCAAGCAGCTGGTGGTGACCAACAAGGCGCTCACCTCGTGGGTGTGGGCCAACCAGCTGCCCGAGCTGCAGAAGAACACCAAGGACGACCTCGGTGTGATCGCGTACCCGGGTGACGCCTCGAAGCAGTGGGCCCGTGCCTCGATGTACTTCTCGGTCTACCGCGGCAGCAAGAACAAGGACGTCGCGGCCGACGTGCTGAACTTCCTCGCCAACGACCCGGAGGCCGGCAAGATCCTCGGCACCGACCGTGGCCTGCCGTCGAACCTCGACATCCGCACCCAGGTCGCCGCGACCACCGACAACGCGGCGATGAAGGAGAGCATCCAGGTGACCACCGAGCTCGGCAAGAACTTCGGCCCCGCGCCGACGGTTCCGCCGAAGGGTCACAGCACCGTGCGCTCCGAGCTGATCAAGGCCGCTGAGGAGGCCCAGTACGGGCGCGCCACCCCGCAGAAGGCCGCCGAGCAGTTCTTCACCGCCGCCCAGGCCGCGATCAAGCGGTGAGTCCGGTGGCAACAACGACGGCCCAGCCGACCCCGACTCGGCCGACGGCCGGCCCCGCCGCTACCAAGCGGCGGGGCCGTCCCGCCAAGCAGAAGTCGGACGGCATCGCCGGTTACGTCTTCCTCTCCCCCTGGCTGCTCGGGCTGCTGACCATCACGGCCATCCCGATGCTGATGTCGCTGTACCTCAGCTTCACCAACTACGACGTGCTCTCGGACTGGGAGTCGATGGAGTGGGTGGGGCTGGAGAACTACCGCTACATGTTCACCGAGGACCCGTCGTTCTGGCACGCGGTGCAGACGACCCTGGTCTTCGCGCTGATCGCGACCCCGCTCAAACTTGCCGCCGCGCTCGGCGTGGCGGTGCTGCTGAACCGGTCGTTCAAGGCGTCCGGCCTGTTCCGGGGCCTGTTCTACCTGCCGTCGCTGCTCGGCGGCAGCGTGGCGCTGGCGATCGTGTGGGTCAACATGTTCAACCGGGACGGGGCGTTCAACTCGTTCCTGAGCTGGTTCGGCATCGAGGGCAAGGCGTGGGTCAACGACCCGGACTTCGCGCTCGGCACGCTGATCCTGCTGGCGGTCTGGCAGTTCGGCGCCCCGATGGTGATCTTCCTGGCCGGCCTCAAGCAGGTGCCCGGTGAGCTCTACGAGGCCGCGTCGGTCGACGGCGCGAGCCCGTTCCGCAAGTTCATCAGCATCACCCTGCCGATGCTCTCGCCGGTGATCTTCTTCAACCTGGTCCTCGAGACGATCAACGGGTTCCAGGGCTTCACCTCGGCGTTCGTGCTCAGCAACGGCACCGGCGGCCCGGTCGACTCGACCCTCATGTACACGCTGCACCTCTACATCAAGGGCTGGAACGAGTACCAGATGGGCTACGCCTCGGCGATGGCCTGGGTGTTCCTGCTCGCGATCGGCCTGGTCACCGCCGTCGTCTTCCGGACCGGCAAGTTCTGGGTGCACTACTCGGACGGAGAAGACTGATGACCCTCCAGCGCCTGGCCCGGCCTCTCACGCTGGTCCTGCTCTCGGCGGTGGTGCTGTACCCGCTGGTGTGGATGCTCGGCAGCTCGTTCAAGTCACCCCAAGAGGTGCTGAACAACATGTCGATCCTGCCGAACGAGTGGACGCCGGGGAACTACGCCGACGGCTGGTCGAACTTCGACGTCAGCTTCGGCCGGTTCTTCCTGAACAGCGCGATGGTCGCCGGCCTCACCGTGGTCGCGAACTGCATCTCCTGCCTGCTGGCCGCGTACGCCTTCGCCCGGCTGAAGTTCAAGCTGCGGGGCTTCTGGTTCGCCATCATGATCGGAACGCTGCTGCTGCCCGGTCACGTGCTCATCGTTCCGCAGTTCGTGATGTTCAAGACCTTCGGCTGGGTCGGCGGCGACTGGCCGTACGCCCCGCTGATCGTCCCGCAACTGCTGGCCACCGAGGCGTTCTTCGTCTTCCTGATGGTCCAGTTCATGCGAGGGGTGCCGCGCGAGCTCGACGAGGCCGCCACGATCGACGGCTGCACTCCGTACGGCGTGTTCCGGCACGTCATCCTGCCGCTGTCGCGGCCGGCGCTGGTCTCCACGGCGATCTTCTCGTTCATCTGGACCTGGAACGACTTCTTCCGGCAGCTGGTCTACCTGTCCGACCTGGAGAAGTACACCGCCCCGGTGGCTCTGACACTGTTCATCGACTCCAGCGGCCAGTCGTCGGTCGGCCCGATGTTCGCCATGTCGGTGCTGTCGCTGGCGCCGGTCTTCCTGTTCTTCGTGGCCTTCCAGCGCATGCTGGTGGAAGGCATCAACACGTCCGGACTCAAGGGATGACCCGCCCCGGACCCGCTCCCGGTCCGCTTGCCGCCTCCGCGGCGAGCGGGCCGGGCGCCCCCGTTGCCGGCTCGCTCGCGGCCTCCGCGCCGCACGGATCGAAACCCTTCTCCGGTACGGGAAAGAGCGCGCCCGACGCCGCCGGGATGAACTGGCCCGCCGACGAGACGCCGGAGAACCGCCCGGACTGGCGGGAGAAGTTCGCCCTCGGCGCCGATCTCGCCCTGATCGGCATCGTGGTGACGGTCGCGGCGCTGCCGGCGCTGACCCTGCCGGCAGCGCTCGCCGCCGGTTCCACCGCCGTCCGGCACCGGTACGTCACCGGGAAGCTGCCCTCGTTCCGGCCCCTGCTGCGCCAGTACGGCCGGTCCCTGCTGCCCGGCCTGCCCGCCGTCCTGATCGGACTGCTGCTGCTGGTCGACCTGATCGCGGTGAGCCGCGGCTGGGTGCCCGGCGGCACCCCCGTCCTCGTGCTCACGGCGGTCGTGGTGACCTGGCTGGCCGGGGCGGCCACGCTGACCCTGGTCGCCGTCGGCCGGGAACCCGGGATCCGGTGGCGGGCGGCGCTGCGCTGGGCCGGGGACCAGGCGATCACCCGGCCGTGGACGGCACTGGCCCCGGCGCTGGCCGGTGTCCTCGCCTTCTTCCTGGCGCTGTCGATGCCCGCGACGATCCCCCTGGTCATCGGCTTCCACCTGTTCGCGGCCCACGTGATCAGCGACCGGCTCGCCCCTGCCGCACCGCCCACGGCACCCGCCGCGACCCGCGGCGGCCACCACCCCGGCGCCTGACACCACCGTGCGGGCCGGCGCCAGCCACGGCACCGCCCCATCGCGCGGGTCGGCGCCAGCCACGGCACCGCCCCATCGCGCCGCCATCGTGCGGCCCGGCGCCGGCCGGCGGCAGCGCGAGAGCGGTGCCGTCTCCGGACCCGCCGCTGCCCGGGATGGACCGCGGCGGGCGCCTCCGGCCGTGGTGACCGCCGCCGGGATCAGGTCTCGCAGTGAGTCCGGTCACATCATGGCAACGTCGGGGGCCGGTTCGGCAACTTGAGGCCGACCGGCTCCGACGATCGCCCGAGAGATCAGTGCACCGTTCCCCAGCTTCCCGACTGCGCCGGCCCGGCCCACCGCGGCCGCCCCGGCGCCCGCCACCGCCACCACGTCGCCCCGCCTCCCCGCACTGCCCGTCCGGGCGCACCACGCCGCCCCACCCTCCCGCGCCGCCCCGCCGGCCGTACCACGCCGCGTCACCTCACCGCGCCGCCCCGCCGCCCGACCCGCGAACGCCGCCACGGCGACCGCCCCCCACCGCGTCACCTCACCACACCGCCGCGCCGGCCGCACCGGATCCCGGGGCTGCCCCCGCCCGACGGCTCGATCACTGGTGGACCGGCGCCCCTCGGCTGCTGCGACGGTTGTTGCGGGCTCTCACCCGGTGGGCGCGGAGGAGTCCCGGCTGATCGGGTCCGCGGGCGGCGTACCACCAGGGTCTTCTCTCCTGGCCAGGCGCAGGACCGTGGCGGCGATGACGACGACCAGTGACACCGCGAAGATCGACGCCGGGATGAGCAGAACCGTCCCGTGGTCGAGGAGCGGTGGATCGCCGGGGCGGACGGCGCCGGCGGCGAGAACCTGATCAGGGATGTCGAGGGACTCGATGGCGCCGGGAACGATCGTGGAGCCGTCGGTCAGCAGCGTCCGGCCGGTTCCGAGGTCGATCAGACGGGCGGCCTCGATGTCGATCTGGCTGGTCAGGCCGTCGCGCCCGGCCGGGTCGGTGAAGAGCGACGGATCGGCGCCGGAGACCGCCGTGTACTCGACGGCGACCGGTGTGCCGGACGGCCACCAGCCGATCACCCGCAGCGCGTAGACGCCCTCGCGGCTGATCTCCGTCCCGGTGACCGCACCGTCCGTGGCGGAGATCGTGGTGACCGTCCAGCGGACCGGGTGATCGCCGCAGTCGCAGCGGGCGCCGGACACCACCAGCAGGTTCCGGCCGTCACGGGTCCACGCGCCCTTTCCGGCGATCCGGGCGTCGGCCGGAAGGGGAAGGTCGATGGTGGTGCCGCCGGCCAGCGTGCGGACGTGCAGCCGATCCTCCGACGGGAAGGCCAGCCGGGAACCGTCCGGGGAGAAGGCGACGGTCCAGCCCGGCAGCGCGGCCCGGTCGCTGAGCCGGGCGATCTCGCGGATCGTGCCGTTCGCCGGCTCCAGCAGCGCGAGCCGGACGCGGGTCAGCGGGGCCTTCTCCGCCTCGTCGGCGCCCGTACCGCCGTCGTCTTGTTCCCCGGCGGTGCTGTCGTCCTCCCCGGTGGCGGCGTCGCCTGTCCCGGTGGCGCCGTCGCCTGTCCCGGTGGCGCCGTCGCCTGTCCCGGTGGCGGCGTCGCCTGTCCCGGTGGCGGCGTCGCCTGTCCCGGTGGCGCCGTCGCTCTCGGTTTCGTGGTCGCCGACGAGGACGGCGAGGCGGGCGCCGTCCGGGGACCAGGCCTGCGGCTGGACGGAGTGGCCGGCCCAGGGCTCGGGATAGCCGGTGAGCCGGCCGGTGGCCAGGTCGACGAGGCCGTCCTCGACGGCCAGGCGGGCGCCGTCCGGCGAGATCGCGCCGGTCATCCCGGCGGCGCCGGTGAACCGGCCCACCCGGTACGTGTCCGTGCCGCGGCCGACCAGCCCGACCGCGAGGTGGGAGTCGTCGAACCAGGTGTTGGACGTGTAGTAGACCGAGGCCGCGCCGATCGGCGACTGCTCCTGGTCGGGGGTCCAGATCGCCGGGGCGCCGACCCTGGCCGGCAGCGTCCCGGCCTGCTGGACGGGCGGCCGCTCCGGACCGTCGACCGGCAACCATTGCACCAGCAGGGGCAGTGCCGTCCACGTCGCGACCGCGGTCATCACCGCGACCAGGGTCGCCCAGCCCGCCACCCGTCCCGCACGCATCGGCAGATCATAGAGATCGTCGCGGCGGGAGGCCGCGGCGGTCAGGAGCCGCGGCGGTGCTCGAAGATCAGGTACGTCTCGGTGCCGGCGATCAGGCCGGTGCCGCTGAGCCGTTCGGTGATGACGGCGCGCAGGTCGTCGACGTCGGCGCAGGCCACGTGCAGCAGGAAGTCGTAGGAGCCGGAGATGAAGTAGACGTCCCGGACGGCCGGGATGCCGGCCAGCGACTCGGCGAACCGGCCGATGGACTCCCGGGCGTCCGGCCGGATCCGGACGGCGATCATCGCCTGGATCGGGCGGCCGATCCAGGCGGGGTCGACGTCGGCGTGGAAACCGCGGACCGCGCCGATCTCCCGCAGCCGCCGGATCCGGGTGAGGCAGGTGGACGGGGCGATGCCGACGCGTTCGGCGAGGGCGTTGTTGGGCATCCGGCCGTCGGCCCGCAGCAGACTCAGCAACTCCAGGTCGATGTGGTCGAGACCCCGAACATCCTTCGGCAGATCGGTCACCGGGGGCCACACCATCGAAGCATCTGCTTCTCGGACGTCACGGGCAGAATCATCTTCGACCGTCTTGCCGTACGCCGCACATCGTTTCACTCTATCGCCAACGGAAGCGACGGCAGCACCCAAGGCGGAAGGAAGTCCCATGCACATCGGCGTGCCTGCGGAGGTCAAGAACCACGAGTACCGGGTGGCGATCACCCCGGCCGGCGTGGTCGAAGCGGTCCGGCACGGGCACCGGGTGTCGGTGCAGACCGGCGCCGGACTGGGTTCCGCGATCACCGACGACGACTACGTGGCGGCCGGCGCGGCCATCCTCCCCGGCGCGGACGCGGTTTGGGACGCCGCCGACATGATCCTCAAGGTGAAGGAGCCGATCGCCGAGGAGTACCACCGGCTGCGCGACGGTCAGATCCTCTTCACCTATCTGCATCTGGCAGCCGACCCGGACGGGACGAAAGCGCTGCTGAACAGCGGGACGACCGCCATCGCGTACGAGACCGTGCAGCTCGCCGACGGTTCCCTGCCGTTGCTCGCGCCGATGTCCGAGGTCGCCGGGCGGCTGGCTCCGCAGGTCGGCGCGTACAGCTTGATGAGCAACAGCGGCGGTCGCGGCGTGCTGCCGGGCGGGGTGCCCGGGGTGGCGCCCGCCAACATCACGATCATCGGTGGTGGTGTGTCCGGGGTGAACGCGGCGACCATCGCCCTCGGCCTCGGCGCTGACGTGACCGTGCTGGACTTGAGCATCCCGCGGCTGCGGCAGATCGACGCGCGGTTCGGCGGGCGGGTGAAGACGCTGGTGTCCAGCTCGTACGCGATCGAGCAGTCGGTCCTCGCCGCCGACATGGTGATCGGCGCGGTGCTGGTGCCCGGCGCGAAGGCCCCGAAACTGGTCGGCAACGAGCTGGTCAAGCGGATGAAGCCCGGCTCGGTGCTGGTCGACATCGCGATCGACCAGGGCGGCTGCTTCGAGGACTCTCGGCCGACCACCCACCAGAACCCGGTGTACCGGGTTCACGACTCGGTCTTCTACTGCGTGGCCAACATGCCCGGCGCGGTGCCGAACACCTCGACGTACGCCCTGACCAACGCCACCCTGCCGTACGCCCTGCGCCTCGCCGACCTGGGCTGGCGCGAGGCGCTGCGCGCCGACCCGGCCCTCGCGCTCGGCCTCAACGTGCACGCCGGCGCGCTCACCAACGACCTGGTCGGATCGGCCCTCGGGCTGCCCACCGAGAAGATCAGCGCGGTCCTGGCCTGACCCGGCTCAGGCCGCCGTGTGCAGGGCGCGCTCCTGCTCCAGGCTGAGAGCGGTGGCGGGACGGGCGTCCAGCCGGCGGGTCTCGACGAGCTCGACCTGGTCGCCGGGGTGGATCCGCGGCGGCAGGGCGCCGAAGCGCTCGCTGCGCGCACGTGCGATGACGGCCTCGCTGGGCCCGCTCTCCTCAGCCATGCACCGATCATCCTCCCGGCGCCGTCCCCCGGCAAGGAAACGCCGCCGCACCTGTGGACAGGTGCGGCGGCGTACCGGACGGATCAGAACGCGGCGAGGACGGAGCCCTGGTACTTGTCCTCGATGAACTTCTTGACCTCGGCGGAGTGCAGCAGCTTCTCCAGCTTGACCACCCGCGGGTCGGTCTCCTCACCGGCGCGGACCACGACCAGGTTCGCGTACGGGTTGTTCTCGCCGGTCTCCAGCGCGAGCGAGTCGGTGGCCGGCTTGAGGCCGGTCTCGATCGCGTAGTTGCCGTTGATCACCGAGATCGCGGTGTCCTCCAGGCTGCGCGGCAGCTGGGCCGCCTCGAGGGCCTTGAACTGGAGGTTCTTCGGGTTCGCGGTGATGTCCTTCTCGGTCGCCTTGACGCCGACGCCGTCCTTCAGCGTGAGCAGGCCGTTCTTGGCGAGCAGGTTGAGGGCCCGGCCCGAGTTCGACGGGTCGTTCGGGATGCCGACGACGCCGCCGGACGGCACCTCGGCGATGCTCTTGACGGTCTTGGAGTAGACGCCGAGCGGCTCGATGTGCACCGGCTTGAGCGCGGTGAACTTGTAGCCCTTAGCCGCGACTTCCTCCTCCAGGTACGGGATGTGCTGGAAGTAGTTGGCGTCGAGCTGCTTCTCGCTCAGGGCCACGTTCGGCTGGATGTAGTCGTTGAACTCTTTGATCTCGAGCTTCAGGCCCTCTTTGGCGGCCAGGTTCTCCGCGACGTATTTGAGGATCTCGCCGTGCGGGACCGGGCTGACGCCGACCGTGAGGGTGTCGGTCGACGTGGCCGCGCTGTCGTCGGACGAGCCGCAGGCGGCCAGGCCCAGGGTGAGGGTGGCGGCGGCCAGGACGGCGGCGAGGGAGCGGCGGCGCATGAGTGAACCTTTCACATCGATGGGTTTTGCAGGAATTGGGACGGACTCCGGAGCGGCCGAGGCCGGGATCCGGGATCAGCGGTGGGACAGCCTGCGGACGAGCAGGTCACCCACCATTTGAACGAGCTGGACGAAGACCACGAGGGCGACCACGGTGGCGATCATGACCTCGGTCTCGAAGCGCTGGTAGCCGTACCGGATCGCCAGGTCGCCGAGACCGCCGCCGCCGACCACACCGGCCATCGCCGAATAGCCGACCAGCGCGATCACCGTGATCGTCAGACCGGCCACCAGAGCCGGCAGCGCCTCACGGAGCAGCACCTTGCCGACGATCTGCCGCCGGGTGGCGCCCATCGCGGTGGCCGCGGCGACCACGTCCGCCGGCACCTCCCGCAACGCCGACTCGACGATCCGGGCGAAGAACGGGATGGCGCCGATGGTCAACGGGACGATCGCCGCGTCGGTGCCGATCGTGGTGCCGACCACCGCCCGGGTGAACGGGATGACCGCCACCAGCAGGATGATGAACGGCAGGGACCGGCCCACGTTGACGATCAGGCCGAGGACCGCGTTGACCGGCGGCGCCGGGAGCAGCCCGCCCCGGGCGGTGAGCACCAGCAGCACCCCGACGAGCAGGCCGCCGACCGCGGTGAGCAGCGCCGAGACGCCGACCATCCAGCCGGTCTCCTGGGCGCCCAGGTTCAGCAGTTCCAGGACTTCGGACCAGGTCATCGGGTGACTCCGCGCTCACGCAGGTATTCGAGGGCGGCCCGGTTGTCGTCCGCCCGGCCGGGCAGGGCCAGACGCCAGCGCCCGGCCCGCGTCGTGGCGAGGGTCTCCACCGACCCGCCGAGAATACGCACGTCCACGTCGAACCGCCGGGCCAGCTCGGCGATGATCGGCTCGTCCGCCGCGGGCCCACTGACGGTGATGTCCACGATCGTGACCTCACCGTCCGCCACCGCGACCCCCGCACCGGCCGACGTCCCGCCGACCGCCGTCGCACCAGCCGCCGTCGCACCGACCGTCGCCGGGCCCGTCGTGGCCGCACCGACCGTCGCCGCGCCCGTCGTGGCCGCACCGACCGCCGCCGCGCCCGTCGTGGCCGCGGCGTTCGCCGTCACGCCGTTCGCCGTCGCGGCGTTCGCCGTCACGCCGTTCGCCGTCGCGCCTTGGGGCGCTGCCGGTCCGGAACGCACCGGCGCGGAGCCGAGGACCGCCGTGGTGGCGGTGTCCAGCGGGAACAGGTCGCGAGCCAGCTCGGAGTCGGGCCGGCGGAGCAGATCGGCGATCGTGCCGGACTCGACGAACCGCCCGTCCCGCATCACCGCCGCCGAGGTGCAGATCCGCTTCACCACGGTCATCTCGTGCGTGATCAGCAGGATGGTCAGCCCCAGCCGGCGGTTGAGGTCGAGCAGCAGCCGCAGGATCGAGTCGGTGGTCTCCGGGTCGAGCGCCGAGGTCGCCTCATCCGAGAGCAGAACCCGGGGCCGCGCGGCGAGCGCACGGGCGATCCCGACCCGCTGCTTCTGCCCACCGGAGAGCTGAGCGGGGTACGCCTCGGCGCGATCGGTCAGCCCCACCAGCTCGAGCAACTCGGCGACGCGGGCCTTGCGCTCGGCCCGCGGGGTGCCGATGACCTCCAGGGCGAACGCCACGTTTCCCGCGACGGTCCGCGACGACAGCAGCGCGAAGTGCTGGTGGATCATCCCGATGCCGTGCCGGGCGATCCGCAGCTGCTTGCCGCCCAGCGCGGTCAGCTCGAGCCCGCCGACCGTGACGGTGCCGGCGTCCGGGCGTTCCAGCATGTTGACGCACCGGAGAAGGGTGCTCTTGCCCGCTCCGCTGCGCCCCAGCACACCGAAGACCTCGCCCTCGCCGACGCTGAGGTCGACACCGTCGACAGCGACGACGGAACCCCTCTTCGAGCGGTACGTTTTACGTAGACCGCTTATTTCGATCACGTGAACACCCTGGTCAGCAGTTGTGACGAGCGTCGCAAAACATACTTAATCAGTGGGCTTTGCGGCGAGCCCCAGGTTAGCCCGTGTCACACCCGGAAGCCAACTCGTGTAACGACCCTCACGACCCCCGTCACTTTCATCGGGCCTCGTGGATGAGAATCGCGATCTGCACCCGGTTGCCGCACCCGAGTTTGTCCAGGATCCGCGAGACATACGCCTTCACCGTCGGGACACTCATGTGCAGTTCGCCACTGATCTCGGCATTGGACCGCCCGGTCGCCACCGCCTCGGCCACCTCCCGCTCCCGCTCGGACAGCCGCCCCAGTGCCGCCCGCGCGTTCCGCCTCGCCTCCGCGGCCCGCCCGCCGTCACCGCGACCGGCGTCACCGCGACCGGCGCCCGTCCCACCGGCGCCGGCGCCACGGCCGGACTCCCCGACCCCGCCCACCCGGGCGGCCCCGCCGCCGAGATCACTGCCGTCGTCACGACCGGAGCCGCCGTCGCCGCCGCGGCCGACCGCGTAGTCGATCAGGCGTGGCACCACGGCCGGCGCCAGGATCGACTCGCCCGCGGCCGCACGGCGGACCGCGTTCAGGATCTCGGTGGGCGCGATGTCCTTGAGCAGGAAGCCGTTCGCACCGAGCCGCAGCGCGCCGAGCAGGTTCTCGTCGGTGTCGAAAGTGGTCAGCACGATGATCGCCGGCGCCGGGCCGTCGCGCCGTAGCGCCTCGGTCGCGGCGAGCCCGTCCATCCGCGGCATCCGCACATCCATCAGCACGACGTCCGGCTGCAGGCCGCGGCACATCTCGACCGCCTCCGCGCCGTCACCCGCCTCCCCGACGATCCGGATCTCGGGAGCCGCCCCCAGCACCAGCGACAGACCGACCCGCACCAGCGGGTCGTCGTCGGCGATCAGGACCCGGACGGTGTCGGCCATGGCAACCAGGCTTCCAGATCGAAGGTGAGACCGGTCCGCGGGTCCCCCCGGACGCCGTGCCGCATCCGCCCGTCGAGCAGATCGACCCGCTCGGCCAGCCCGACGAGGCCGCTGCCCGCCCCGGGCACCTCGGTCCGCCCGCTGCCGGCGCGGGGCCCCGGCAACAGCGGATTCGAGACCAGGACGTGCAACGCGCCGTCGGGAGCCCGGTCGAGCAGCACCGTCACGAGGGCCCCGCCGGCGTGCTTCCCGGCGTTGGTCAGGCCCTCCTGGACGAGACGGTAGACGGTGCGGCCCAGCGAGCCGCTGACCGGACGGTCGCCCAGACGGTCGCGGAGATCGACCCGCACACCCGCCCGCTCGGCCTCCGCCACCAGCTCACCCAGGTGCTCCAGGCCGGGCTGGGGACGCAGCGCGTCACCCGGGCCGGCCCGCAGCACGCCGAGGATCTCGCGCAGGTCCTCGAGGGCGTGATGGGCACTGTCACGGATCGTGGTGGCGGCCCGGGCCACCTCGCCGGGCGTGAGATCGGGGCGGATCTGCAGCGCGCCGGCGTGCAGGCTGACCATGGAGATCCGGTGGGCGAGCGCGTCGTGCATCTCCCGGGCGATCCGCTCCCGCTCCAGCGCGCGGAGCCGGTCGGCGCGCAGCCGCGCCTCCTCCTCGGCGCGGGCGGCCCGCTCCCGCAACGACTCGATCAGCTCCCGCCGCGAGCGGGCGGCCATCCCGGCCGCCAGAGTGGAGGCGATGAACGCGACTGCCAGCAGGAGACCGAAGGGCCACGGCACGGACGGATCCGGGAACAGGAACAGGTAGGCGGTCGCGCCCACGAGGTTGACCACGGTGGCCACGACGACATCCCGGCCGCGCCGGCGGGAGACGACCGTGTAGTACGCGATCAGCGCGGCGATGCCGGCCCCGTCGGTGGCCAGAGCCGCGACCGCGAGGAACACCGCGACGCGCGTCGGATGGCGGCGCCGCCACCACAGCGTCAGGGAGAACAGGCAACCGAGCGCGAAGAACAGGGCCATCGCCTCGTCGGAGAAGTGCCGGAACGACGCGGCGTCGCCGATCAGGAGCAGCCCACCGAACCAGGACACCAGGATCGCCGTGGCGTCCCAGGCGCGGCCCCGGATCCGGGCACCCAGGCCTCGCCTCGCCCGCCGCACCGGGGCAGGCGTGCCCACCGCCGGAGACGCCTTCACGCCCGCGGGAAGCACTTCGACCGGCTCGACCGCCGCCGGAGACGCCACCGCGCCCGAGGAGGGCCCCTCGACCGGCTCGACCACCGCGCCCGCGGAGAGCCCTTCGACCGGCTCGACCACCGCGCCCGAGGAGAGCCCTTCGACCGGCTCGGCGGCCGTCGGGGAACCCGCGCGCCGGCCCGGCTCGGCGTCCGGTGCCGCCCGCGGCAGCCGGTGCGCGGTCACGAGCTGACCAGGGGGCGCCAGAACTGCCGGTCGCCCTCGTCACGGACCGAGTAGCCCAGTTTCTCCAGGGACTCGCGGAGCTCGGCGGCCTCGCGGGCGGCTTTCTTACGGACGGCGACGGCGCGGGCGGACAGGACCGCCTCGGCGGCCACCGGCAGCAGGCCGGTGCCCGGCACCCAGGGCTGGTAGAGCTCGGTGAAGGGGTCGCCGTCCCGCCAGGGATAGCCGTACTCCCGGAAGGTCTGCTCCAGCGGGCCGCCGTCGGCCTGCGGCTCGCCGTGGAACAGGTGCCGTGACTCCCGGTCGAGGATCACGAGCCGGTCGCCGTGCAGGAAGACGAAGTCGATCCGGGTCCGCGGGACGGTGATCACGTCGTCGCCGGTCTGCAGGCGGACCTCGCCGGGGGCGATCGTCACGCGGGCGCTCCGGCGCACCATCTCGACACTGGCCAGCGCGCCCAGGACAGCGAGGATGACGGCCTGCACGGCCACCTCCCACCAGGCGTCGACGGAGGAGGCCAGTCTCCACACCACGCCGAAGACGGGGAAGCGCTTGTCGACCAGCCAGCGGGCCAGCACCGGCAGCAGCACGGCCAGCAGAATCCCGAGGGCGGCCGGGCCGAGCAGCACGATCACCCGGCCGGCTGGGGAGAACGTGAGCACCGTGGGTGTCCGCTCGGTCGTCCCGCCGCTCATCGTGCTCGCCTCCAGGTGTCCGCTGATGCACGGCTGACGCTATGCCGCGTGCGGACCCCTGGCCAGTTCTCCAAGGTCGATGACCCTCGACTTTGGTATATGCCTCAGGATCCGGGGACGGCCAGGGCGATGGTCAGGGCCAGGACCCACTGCGGGTCGCGGAGACGGTCACCGTAGAGCTCGCGCAGCCGGGCCATCCGATAGCGGACCGTCTGCGGGTGCACGAACAGTTCGGCGGCGACGTCCTCGCGGCGGCCGTGGTGCAGCAGCCAGCTGCGCAGCGTCTCGACCAGTTTGGCGGCGGCCGCGCCCCGCTCCCCGGCGAGCGGGGCGAGCGCCCAGGCCCGCAGATCCTCCAGCGCGCTCGGATCGGCGGTGATCACGACCTCGGCCAGATGGTCCTCGGTGTCGACGACGGCGCCCCCGGCCGGCGGATGGATCCGGTGCACCCGGATCGCCCGATCCAGCGAGCTGTTCGCCTCGACCCAGGGCCGGGCCGGGCCGATGACCACACCGTGACCGGTGAGCAGGCGGGTGAGGGTCGGGCGGGAGCCGCCCTGCGGGTCGGGGACGAGCAGGACCGACATCCCGGGCAGATCGGGTACGGCGTCGGCGAGCTGAAGCGTCCGCCGGTCGAGCAGGTCGATGACCCAGCGTGCCGCCCGCTCCGGCAGCAGCAGCGCCGTCAGGGTCGTCGGCGGCGTCCACTCGGCCTGCTCCGCCAGACCGTGCACCACGTGCGCCGGCTCGCCCGCCGCCAGTGCCTGCGCCAGTTCCTGCAGGCGGCGCTGCCGGATCCGGCCGGAGGCCGCGAGCTCGTCGGCGTGCCCCGCGACACTCGCCGCGGACAGCTCGTCGATGTAGGCGAAGACGAGTTCGGCGAAGTCGGCGATGGTCGCGGAGGGCTGGCCGGCCGCCACGCTGATCGCGGCCAGCTCCCGCCACGCCACCCGGGCGCCGACCCGGTAGGCGGCGAGCAGCGCGTCCAGGCTCCGGCCGTTGCGGGCCTCGCCGCGGCCGAGCGCGTACGCGGCCTCGACCGCTGCCCCCATCGGGGTGCCGGGATGGGCGCCGGTCTCCGGGCCGGTCCGGCCGCCCGCCTGGGAGACGAGGTCGAGGAAGGCGCCGAGCGCGGCCCGGACCGCGCGCGCGATCTTGAGCCCGAGCGCTCCGGCGAACGGTTCCGCGTACGCCGGGACCTCCTCGATGATCGCCGCGATGGTCCGCGAGGAGACGTCCGCCAGACCGTGCCGCAGCGGATCGACGACCTCCACCGGTAGGCGGTACGATCTCACACCTCGGAGCGGCTGTTTCACGAGAACCTCACGTTTAACGGACCAACATTGTTCGTCACGAACAATAAAGCCGTCCGGGATTCACTTCTACTGGTCATGATTTTACGTCTGGTAGCGGGCAGGCTTGGTCACGTGCCTGCTACACAGAGATTGCGCGACGGCGCGTGGCGTGTGGTCGAGCTGCTCACCACCCCGGTGGTGCCGGCCGACTACCTCGACGTGATCGCACCCCTGCGCAACCCGACCGTCCTGCGTGCCCGGATCGAAGCGGTACGCCCCGAGACCGCCAAGGCGGTCACCCTCGAGTTGCGTCCCGGACGCGGCTGGCAGTCACACGAGCCAGGCCAGTACGTGCGTCTCGGCGTCGACGTCGACGGGGTACGCCTGTGGCGCGCCTACTCGGTGAGCAGCCGGGCCGGCCGTCCCGACGGCAGGTTCACCGTCACCGTCAACGCCGTCGAGGGTGGCGCGGTCAGCTCGTACCTGCTGACCCAGGCCCGCAAGGGCATGATCGTCCATCTCGACCTGCCCACCGGTGATTTCGTCCTGCCCGCCCAGCGGCCGGCGAAGACCCTGTTCGTGACCGCGGGCAGCGGCATCACCCCGGTGATGGGCATGCTCCGCAGCGCCCTGCACGAACTGTCCGACGTGGTCGTCGTGCACTCGGCGCGAACCGCCGACGACGTGGTCTTCGGCGCCGAGCTGCGCGCCCTCGCCGCCGACGGCCGGATCCGGCTGATCGAGCGGCACACCCGCGCCGACGGGCGGCTCAAGCCCGCCAAGCTGGCCGACCTGGTGCCGGACCTGTTCGAGCGGGAGACCTGGGCCTGTGGCCCCGGCGAGCTGCTGGACGACCTGCAGCAGCACTGGGCCGACGCCGGCGCCGCCGAACGCCTGCACGTCGAGCGTTTCCGGCCCACCGTGCTGGTCGCCGGAGACGGCGGCACGGTCACCTTCGCCAAGTCGGGCCTGGTCGTCGAGGCGCCGGCCGGCACGTCGATCCTCGACGCCGGTGAGGCCGCCGGCCAGCTGATGAAGTCCGGCTGCCGGATGGGCATCTGCTTCAAGTGCGTGCTGCCGATGCGTGAGGGCATCGTCCGCGACATGCGCGACGGCACGATCACCACCGCGACCGAGGTCGACGGTGACAACGTCCTGATCCAGACCTGTGTCTCGGCCGCCGCCGGGCCGTGCCGACTGGACGCCTGACCACATATCCCCACCCCGGTCCCCTCCTGGCGAGCCCGCAACCTCGCCAGCCCGGCCGGAAACCTGGAAAGACGAGGAATACCTGTGACGACGCTGCAGCGCAAGGAAGTCAACCCGATCGCCCACCTGTCCGCCGAGGACATCGAGCAGATCGGCCGCGAGCTCGACGCGATCCGCGACGAGACCCTCGCGGTCCGCGGCGAGAAGGACGCGAAGTACATCCGCCGGATGATCAAGATCCAGCGGCGCCTCGAGCTCGGCAGCCGCGCCGTGCTGCTGTTCTCGATCTTCCCGCCCGCCTGGATCCTCGGCACGGCCGGCCTCTCCATCGCCAAGATCCTGGAGAACATGGAGATCGGCCACAACATCCTGCACGGCCAGTACGACTTCATGCGCGACCCGAAGATCCACTCCACCACCTGGGAGTGGGACTTCGCCTCCCCCGCCGAGCAGTGGAAGCACGCCCACAACGAGCTGCACCACAAGTACACCAACGTGGTCGGGCGGGACAACGACCTCGGTTACGGCATCATGCGCGTCGACGAGCAGCAGCGGTGGGCCCCCGCGCACCTCGGCCAGCCGCTCTACAACTTCATCAACGCCTGCCTCTTCGAGTACGGCATCGCCGCGTACGACCTGGAGCTCGGCCGCAACCTGGCCACCAAGAAGCGGCGCAACAACCCCGAATTCCGGGCCCGTCTGCGCCAGGTCGGCCGCAAGATCCGCAGCCAGGTGCTGAAGGATTACGTCGCGCACCCGGTTCTGTCGGTGCCGGTCGGCCTCGCGTTCGGCAACCCGTTCGGCGCGCTGTTCGGCACGATGGCGGCGAACGCGGTGGCCAACGTGGTCCGCAACCTGTGGAGCCACTCGGTCATCATGTGCGGCCACTTCCCGAAGGGCGTCGAGACCTTCGAGCGTACGTCGATCACCGGTGAGACCCGCGGCGAGTGGTACCTCCGGCAGATGCTCGGCTCCGCCAACATCTCCGGCAGCAAGCTGATGCACATCATGACCGGCAACCTGTCGCACCAGATCGAGCACCACCTCTTCCCCGATCTGCCGGCCAGCCGTTACGCCGAGATCGCGCCGAAGGTCCGGGCCCTCTTCGAGAAGTACGACCTCAAGTACGTCACCGGGCCGCTCGTCGTGCAGGTCGCGTCGGCATGGGCCAAGGTCTTCCGCCTGGCCCTGCCGAACCGCAAGCCGGCCCGCGACATCGACCACTCGGTCCCGCCGCGCCAGCCCGCCCAGGTCGCCGCCTGAGCCACCCCGCCGCACCGAACCCCGCCCGCCGTGTGCCCACACGGCGGGCGTTCGGCTGTCAGCCCGGCCCCGACGGGAGGCCCAGACCGCCCAGGACGGTGAACTCCCGGCTGGTGAACTCGCCGGTCAGCAACGGCATCGCCCGGCCGATCGCGGCCCTCGTCTCCGGCAGCCGCAGAGAGGCGTCGTGGTGCTCCTTGCTGTCCCACACCTCGGTGACCCAGATCGTCTGATCGTCGTCGTCGGCGACACCCACCACGTAGAGATGACAGCCGGCGTCACGCACCCCCGCCGCGGCGGCCAGCAGGATCCGCACCACCTCGTCGCGGTGGCCCGGCTCGGCCTTCATGGAACCGAAGTAGCCGAATCTCACGACCGTCCCCCTCTCTCCTTCACACCCCTCCAGGTACGACACTCTCAGCCGCGCAGGTAGGCGAGTCCCGGAAGCTCGGCACGGTAGGCGTCGATCAGGCGGCGCGCGACCGGCTCGGAACCGACGAGCGGATGGGCGGCCATCGCCCGTACCGCCGCGGCTCTCGACCCGGTGGTGACCGCTTGGAGCACCCACCGCTCGGCGGACTTGACCGCCGTGACCAGCCCGGTGCCGTGCGCCGGAAGCGGCGCGACACGCTGCGCGACCGCGCCGCGGCCGTCCACCAGACAGGGGACCTCCACCACCGCATCGTCGTCCAGAACGGCGATCGTGCCCCGATTACGGACGTTGAGGATCAGGGTCGCCGGCTCGTCACGGGCGAGCGCGCGCATCACCGCCAGCGCGACACCCTCGTAACCGGCCGGCCGGGACTCGTCGTGCTCCCGCTCGCCGGCGCCCGTGAGCTCCCGGTTCTCGGCCATGTAGGTGGCCTCGCGCTCGCGCCACGCCGCCAGCCAGGCGTCGAGCGGATCGCGGGCCGGCGAACGGATCTCGGCATAGCAGTGACTCTGCTGGTCCAGCAGGAACTCGCCGCGGGTCCGCGCGGCGTCCCGGACGGCGGCGAGGGTTCCGGCGGGATCGTAGTAGTAGTGCAGATACTCATTGGGTACGGCTCCGAGCTCGCGAAGCAGCCCGGCCCCGAAGAGCCGCCCCTCCTCGAACGACTCCACCCGCTCGTCGTCCGCCAGCAACCCGCCGAGCAGTCCTCCGGCCTCCCCCCACCCGGCACGACCAGCACCCCCGGTAACGCCACCGGCACCAACACCAACCGCACCACCGACACGGTCGGCACCAACACCAACCGCACTACCCGCGCTGACAGCACCACCCACACCGGGAGTACTCACACCACCACTGGTACCACCGGTGCCGCGAGCATCAGTCGCACCGACAGCACCAGCGGCGCCGCCGACACCATCGGGGCCACCGGCATCGCCGGCATCCGCACCGCTGCCACCGCCGATTCTGCTGGCACCCGCCCCGGTGCCACCGCTGGCACCGCCGGCATCCGCCCCGCTGGCACCGCCGACACTGCTGGCACCGCTGGCACCGCTGGCACCGCTGGCACTGCTGGCATCCGCACCGCTGGCACCGCCGACACTGCTGGCACCGCCGACACCGCTGGCACCCGCCCCGCTGCCACCGCGAACACCGCTGGCACGGCCAGCACCTGCACCGCTTGCACCACCTACACCGCGGATCTTGGACGATTCTCCACCGGATTCGGTGGCAAATCGCCCAAGATCAACAACGCTGGCGGAAGCGCGACCGCGCGCGGATATGCGGCTGGAAGTGGGGGTGATGGTGGCGGTTGGGGTGGTGGCGGTGGCGGTTGCAGTGGTGGCGGTTGGGCCGATGGTGGCGGTTGGGGTGATGGTCGCAGTGGTGAGGGGGTGGATGCCGTAGAGCCAGCCCAGGTGGTTGAGACCGGCGTAGTCGACACGCACCGACGCGGGATCGGCGCCGACAGCCCGCACCACCCGGTCGACCAGACCGGACGGCGAGTCACAGATGCCGATCACGCGGTCGCCGAGGACTCCGGCCATCGCTTCGGTGACCAGACCGGCCGGGTTCGTGAAGTTGATCGTCCAGGCGCCCGGGGCGAGCCGGGCGATACGTTCGGCGATGCGGCGGGCTTCGGGGACGGTCCGCAAGCCGTACGCGATACCCCCCGCCCCGACCGTCTCCTGCCCCAGCACGCCCGCCGCGAGCGCCACCCGCTCGTCGACCACGCGCCCGTGCAGGCCGCCCACCCGGATCGCGCAGAACACGAAGTCCGCGCCGGTCACCGCCGTATCCAGGTCGGTGGTGGTGACGAGGGCGGGAGCGTCCGGTACGTCCCGGGCCTGGGCGTCCAGCACCCGGCCGATCGCGTCCAGCCGGTCCTTGTCGACATCATGGAGGACCAGCTCGGTGATGCCGGTCCGCCGCCGGTCGGCGAGCAGCGCCCGGTGCACCAGCGGAACCCGGAACCCGCCGCCACCCAGAATCGTCAGTCGCATCCCATCCCCTTACCTCGTCACCCTCAGCCACCAGCGATCTGCCGCCGCTTCCCTGTCGATCTTGCGAGTGTGCGCCGGAGCCTCCCACCCAGCCTCCTCGCCATGGGTGCCGAAACTCCGGTGGATCGACCCGCCCGCCGTTCCCCACATCGCGATCTTGAACGATTCGCCCTCGTCCGCCGGGCGGCAACACCTCCGTATCCGCTGGCGGCGGTGGCATTCGTGGCACCCCCACTGTCGGCATCGGAACGTGAACAGATCGGTCCGGGCTCGACCGGGCGGGCTGGGCCGCGCGGGTGGAGCCGGGCCGGACGGCGAAGCCTGCGAAAAGTGCACCGCCAGAGCGGGGCTGAGGCCGGAACGAGAGCCGGGGCCAGAGCGGGGGCTGCAGCCAGAACGAGGGCCGGAGCCAGAGCGGGGCTGCAGCCAGAACGGGGGTCCGAACCAGAACGGGACCGGGACCGGAACGAGAGCCCAAGCCAAAGCGAGGCTGCAGCCAGAACGAGGGCCCGAACCGAAACGGCGCTGGGCCAGAGCAGGGCTGGGGCCGGAACGAGAGCCGGAGCCAAAGCGGGGCTGCAGCCAGAACGGGGGTCCGAACCAGAACGGGACCGGGACCGGAACGAGAGCCCAAGCCAAAGCGAGGCTGCAGCCAGAACGAGGGCCCGAACCGAAACGGCGCTGGGCCAGAGCAGGGCTGGGGCCGGAACGAGGGCTGGGCGAAAGCCGAAGTGACGGCTGGTCAGTGTTCGGCCTGGGCGTCGGAGAGGCGGGCGATGGTGGCGGTCGCCCGGTGGACGGCGGTGCGGCTGCCGGGGGGGATCACGTCGCTGAGGAAGCCGAAACGCCCGGCCAGGTCGGAGCGGGACTCGTCGAGGCGGACGGCCTGCCACCAGTCGGCGATGTCGCCCCAGCCCGGGGCGGACAGCGATCCTCCGAAGTGCTGCACCGACAGGGCGCCGACCAGGGTGGCGAAGGCGACCCGGTCGGTGAGCGGCCAGCCGCCGAGGGTGCCGGTGATGAAGGCCGCGGTGAAGACGTCGCCGGCGCCGGTCGGGTCGAGGGCCGTCACCGGGACGCCGGGCACCGACGCGACCTCGCCGGTCGTGCCGTCGACGGCCAGGGCGCCGTCGGCGCCGCAGGTCACCACCACGACCGGGACCAGACCGGACAGTTTCTCCAAGGCCTGCCGGGGATCGTCGGTCCGGGCGTAGCGCATCGCCTCCACCGAGTTCGGCAGGAAGGCGTGGCAGTCGGACAGCACCCCGAGCACGTCGGAGGACCACTGGTCGGTCTCGTCCCAGCCGACGTCGGCGAACACCAGGGTGCCGGCCGCGCGGGCCCGCCGCACCCAGCCCATCCCCTCGGGCGCCAGGCTGACCGCGGCGCTGCGGGCCGCGGGCAGGCCGTTGACCAGGCCGTCGGCGTCGGTCGGCAGCGGATGCCCGTGGGTGATCATGCTGCGGTCGCGGTCGTACGCCAGGGAGACGGTCACCGGGGAGTGCCAGTCGTCGACGCGGCGTGACGAGGACAGGTCGATGCCCTCCTGCCGGCTCAGCACCCGGTGGCAGAACTCGCCGTAGGCGTCCGAGCTCAGCGCCGTGCCGAGGCCGGTGTGCAGGCCGAGGCGGCTCGCGGCCACGGCCAGATTGGCGACGCCACCGGGACAGGAGCCCATGCCGGACGCCCACACCTCGGTGCCGGGCCCGGGCAACTCACGCAGACCGGTGAAGATCACGTCAAGATAGACGACTCCCGGGACGAACAGGTCGAGCTGTCGAGCCATCGTCCGATCTTAGCCCTGCTCCCATCGGCGAAGTCGTCATTGATCACCGCGCCTTTCGGAGATCGGCATGGCTGGCACGCAGCGTGTCCGCGGACCGCTCGGTGCCCGGTGGCCGCATCGAGTCGATCAGCTGCCACGCCTCGTCCAGTGCCTGGGACAGCTCGCCGATCCGCTGGGCGTGCTGACGGCGGACGTCCTCCCGCACCTTCTCGATCCGCCGCATCCACCCCTCGGCGCTCGCGGCGGACGGCTGCTGCGGAACGGAGGCCGGAGGCGGCGAAGGAGCGGAAGCCGGAGAGGGCGAAAGAG
>NZ_BOMZ01000104.1 GCF_016862455.1 Actinoplanes utahensis | reverse complement strand
CGGAGGCCGGAGGGCGCGAAGGAGCGGAAGCCGGAGAGGACGGCGGGGAGGAGGACGGAACGGGGGCACGGGACGAGGAGGGCGGGAAGGAGGCGGGGGAAGAGGAGGACGACCCGTCACCGAGCACGGTGGAGGCCGGAACGATGGCCGCGATCGGCCGGCCCCCGTCGACCACGACGGTGACCTGACCGGTCAGCCCGGTGACCCGGACCAGTTGCTGGAACCGCAAGCGAGCCTCAGCCACAGTGAGCTCGATCCGGCGGCGAATCGGCGTTGCTGGTTCTCCCATACCTCGATGATGCGCGGGGGGTATGACAAAAACGCGTGCCCGCCGATCCCCGTACCAATAAATTGCCGCCATGAAGCAGAACGAAGAGGACGTCCGCCTCGCCGTGTCCCTGGCCGTCGGCACTCTCCGCACGGCGACCGGCCAGGACTGGGACCGGCGAGCGGGCGATCTGGAATGGTCGGTCCGGGAGACCGTGGAGCACATCGCCGACGATCTTTTCGCGTACGCCATGCAATTGACGCCGGAGAATCCCCCGCAAGAGTCCTACGTCCCCTTCGGATGGCGGCGCAGCCGTCCCGGAGCTCCCGCGCTCACCCTTTACGCACAGGCGGACGCCGGCCCGGACGGCCTGCTGCAATTGCTGGACGCCGCCGGTGGGCTGCTGGCCGCGGTGGTGGCGGTCACCCCACCGGACCGGCGGTCCTGGCATCCCTACGGTGTCTCGGATGCCGCGGGTTTCGCCGCGATGGGTGTCGTGGAGACGCTGGTGCACACGCATGACGTCGCTGTGGGCCTGGGCCTGCCGTGGAACCCGCCGGAGGATCTGTGCGACCGGGTGCTGCGCCGCCTGTTCCGCGACGTCCCGCGCACCACCGCCGCCGCCTGGCCGGTCCTGCTCTGGGCGACCGGCCGCGGTGAGATGCCCGGCCATCCGCGCCGCGCGGAGTGGCGGTGGGACGGGACACCGCTCGATTAGGAAGGGCGACGGTACGACTCCAGCAGGGCCATCGCCTGTTCGGCGCCGTCGGTGACCACCGCCAGATCGAGGTCGCTGAAGATTCGCGGCCGGCCGTCGATCACGCAGTGTGCGCCGAGCGTGTGCCCGCCGGGACCGAGCAGAGGCACCCCGAGGTAGCTGCGCAGCCCGGTCATCCGCAGGAAGGGGTTCTCCGTGTGCCGGGGGTCGGACAGGCCGTCCACCACGCAGTACGGTTCGCCGGCGAGGACGGTGTGCGTGCACATCGACCATTCGGCGGGCACGCCCTGCACCTCGGCGACCCAGCTGGTGACCCCGTACGAGCCGAGGATGAACTGGGAGGTGTCCAGCACCATCGACACGAGCGAGACCGGCGCATCCATCAGGGTGGCGCTGCGTTTCGCGATGGCGTCCAGTCCGGCCCGGAGTCCGTCGTCCCACAGGTCGTAGGCGGCGATCTCCCGCATCCGGTCCGGGATGCCGAGGCGGTCGAACAGTTCGGTGTTCACGACGATCCCCTATCCGCTGTGTGAACGAAGGCTGCTGTGGGCGGCGGCGAGGTGCCCGTAGGAACTGGCCCGGATCTGCAGGGCGGTCGCGCACAGCCGGGTGGTCGGGTCGGCGGAGGCCATCAGCCGCAGCATCCTCTCGAACGCGTCGGGTTCCTGACCGGTCAGCCCGGCCGCCTGGAGCAGGTGGCTCCAGACTCGGGGCCCGTCCGGCCCGTGCACCCGGTGCACCGCGTCCCGCGCGTCGTCCATGGTGGGCGACGTGAGTCCGTAGGGAGCTTCCGACGACAACGCTGTCCCCTTACACATCAGTGGCGGAAGCCGCCGACCAGGTTGGTCAGGTCGCCGGCGAGCCGGGTCAGGTCGACCGCGGCCTGCTGGGTGGCGCGGGCGCCTTCGGCGGTGGCGGCGGCGACCTCGGCGACGCCGGAGACGGTCCGGGCCACCTCACCGCTGCTGGTGGCCGCCTCGGCGACGGACCGGCTCATCTCGCCGGTGGTGGCGGTCTGCTCCTCGACGGCCGAGGCGATCGTCGTGGTGTAGTCACCGATCCGCTGGATGACCTGGGTGATCTCGCCGATCGCGGTGGCCGCCTGGCCGCTGGACTCCTGGATGGCGCCGATCCGCCCGGTGATCTCCTCGGTGGCCTTGGCGGTCTGCTGGGCGAGCTCCTTGACCTCGCCGGCGACCACGGCGAAGCCCTTGCCGAGTTCGCCGGCGCGGGCGGCCTCGATGGTGGCGTTCAGGGCGAGCAGGTTGGTCTGCTCGGCGATACTGGTGATCAGCCGGACCACGTCGCCGATCTCGGCGCTGGCCGCGCCGAGTTCGGCGACCTGGTTGTTGGTGCGTTCGGCGACCGACATGCCCTCCTGGGCGACACGGGCCGCGTCGGAGGCGTTGGAGGCGATCTCGGCGATCGAGGCGCTCATCTCCTCGGCGCCCGCCGCGATCGACTGGACGCCGACGTTGACGTCCTCGCTGGCGGAGCTGGCCGAGCCGGCTCGCTCGGCGACGTTGGCGGCGCCGGACTGGAGTTGTGCGCTGACCGCGGAGAGTTCCTCGGAGGCGCCGGCCAGGGTGACCGCGGAACCGCCGATGGTGCTGACGGTGTCGCGCAGGCGGGTGATCGCGGCGTCCAGCGCGCGTCCCATCCGGCCGGGCTCGTCGCGGCTGGTGAGCCCGGTCTGCCGGGTCAGGTCGCCGTCGGCGAGGCTCTCGCAGACGCCGGTGACCCGGGTGAGGGACCGGACGATGCCGCGGGCCACCATCATGCCGAGGACGAGCGCGCCGGCGATGCCGAGGACGAGCAGCACGATCGACTGGATGCGGCTGGACTCGTAGGAGGAGCGGGCGTTCTCGGCGGCGCCCGCCGCGGCGCCCTGCTCGATCCGGATCATCTCGGCGATGCTCTCCCTGATGTCGGTGATCAGGGTCTGCATCTCGCCGTTGCGGACCGACGTCCAGGTCTTGAGGTCGTTGCGGTTCGAGGCCGGCAGCAGTTGCTCGGCGGCGATCTTCTGGATCGCGGCCCAGTCCGCCAGCATGGCGTCGATCATGGCCCGGTCCGGGACCGGGTCGGTGAGCTCGTACTCGGCCCAGGCCGCCTCGACCGCCTCGACGTCGTCGCGGTACGCCGTCTCGTACTTCCGCTTGGCGGCGGGGTCGGTGTTGAGGGCGTTGTTGGCCAGGTCGAGCCGGGACTGGGTCATCCCGTTCTGCACCGAGCCCAGGGCGGTCACGCCCAGCAGGTTGATCCGGTAGATCGACTGGGCCGAGTCGCTGGCCGAGGCGAGCGCCCGGAGGCCGAGCACGCCGATCAGCAGGGCGATCACGGCGGCCACCGTGATCGCGATCATGATCTTGAGATTGACGCTGAGGTCGGCCCACCCTCGCCGCCCGGTCGTCCCACCGGCAACTTCGCTCATCATCCGTCCCCCTGATCCGGGCGGGCCGCGGCCACCCGTACTACTCACGTCGGCAACCGCCCGCAACCTCTGAGCAACCGCCCGGACCAGGAACCGGAGGATCTACCGGCGGCGTACCCCGACCGCCGCGAGGACCGCGCCGAGCACGCACAGCACCCCGGCGACCAGGGCGGCCGTGTGCACACCGTCGAGGAACGCGGTCGCGGAGCCCTCGACGATCGCCGCCCGTACCTGCTCGGGCATGTCGGCCGTGACCGGGGCGACCCCCATGGCCACCGCGTCCCGGGCCTCGGCGAGGCCCTGCGCCATCGGCGCCGGCACCCCCGCCGTGGCGAGCGAGTCCACCAGGGTGGCGCCGACCCGGCTGCTGATCAGCGAGATCAGCACGGACGTGCCGAGCGCGCCGCCGATCTGCAGCATGGTGGCCTGCAGGCCGCCGGCCACCCCGGCGTCCTTGACCGGGGCGTTGCCGACGATCGCCTCCGACGACGCGGCCATCACCATGCCGATGCCCAGGCCGAGGCCGATGAAGCTGGGCCACATCGCCCAGTAGCCGGAATCCGCGTCCAGCGACATCAGGCCGAACGAGGCGGCGCCCTGGAGCACCATGCCGATCGGCATGGTCAGGCGCGGGCCGTACCGGTCGGTGAGCGCGGCGCCGATCGGTGAGGCGACGACCGACGCGATGCTCAGCGGCAGGGTGATCACACCGGCCCAGACCGGGCTGTAACCGCGGACGTTCTGCAGGTACAGCATGAGGTAGAAGATCGACCCGAGCAGCGTGAAGAAGTTGATCGCGGTGATCACCGCGCCGATGGTCAGCGCCGGGCTGCGGAACAGCCGCATCGGCAGCAGCGGGTGCTCCTGCCGGGTCTCGTACCATCCGAACAGGACGAGGATCAGCAGGCCGGCGACGATGGTGCCGATCGTGGAGGCCGAAGCCCAGCCCCAGGTCTCGCCCTTGACCACGCCGAACACCAGAACCAGCAGGCCGAGGGCGAGCAGCACCACACCGGGCACGTCGAACCGGTGGTGACCGGTCGAGTTCTTGCTCTCCGGCAGCACCCACGCGCTGAAGGCGAGGGCGATCAGGCCGATCGGCGCGTTGATGTAGAAGACCGACTCCCAGTTCACGTGCTCGACGAGCAGGCCGCCGACGATCGGGCCGAGCGCGGTGGAGACCGACGAGACCATCGCCCAGATGCCGACCGCCATGCCGAACCTCTTCGGCGGGAAGACCGCGCGCAGCATGCCGAGCGTGTTCGGCATGAGCAGCGCGCCGAAGAAGCCCTGCGCGGCACGGAAGGCGACGACGCCCTCGACGCTTCCGGCGAGTCCGATCGCGACACTGGCGACGGTGAAGCCGGCGACGCCGATCAGGTAGTAACGGCGGCGCCCGAAACGGTCACCGAGCTTGCCGCCGAGGATCAGCGCGCCGGCCAGGGCGAGCAGGTAGGAGTTGGTGACCCACTGCAGCTCTGCGGTGCTGGCGCCGAGGTCCCGGCCGATCTCCGGGTTGGCGATCGACACGACGCTGCCGTCCAGGCCGACCATGAACAGGCCGAACGCGACGGCGATCAGCGACAGCCAGGGGTTGCCGCGCCGGCCGGTGGGGGCGGGTGTCTCGGTGGATGTTGCCGAGGACATGAGATCTCCGTATCTGGGCGTGCGTCATCGGCTCCGGGTCTGCCCGGAGCGACATTCGAGGTGGTACGGGCGGGGCGGCCCCCGCCGGGCCATGGCCGTCGCGTCAGTTCGAGGCGGCGGCGTCAGCGCCGGCGCGGATCGTTCGGCGCCGGCGGGTCATGCGTGTGGTCGCGGTGATCAGCGGCCGCCGTCCCGGACGTGCTGCGCGATCAGGGCGAGCGCCGGGAGAGCCGCCTCGACGGCGGCGCGCTGTCCCGGTTCGAGGCTCGCGAGGGCGGCGTCGAGGTATCCGCTGAAGTTGCCCTGCACCTCGTCGATGCGGCGCAGCGACTCCTCGGTGTGGTGCAGGCGGACCACGCGGCGGTCCCTCTGATCGGGTTCGCGGCGCAGCAGCCCGCCGTTGACCATGGCGGTGACCAGGGCACTGGCGTTGTTCGCCTTGAGCTGCAACTCGTCGGCCAGCTCCCGGACGGTGATGCCCGGCCGCTCCCGCACGTGCCACAGCGCCACGATCTGCGCCTCGGGCGGTCGCGGATGGCTGAAGTCGGCCTGCAGCCGGCGGTCCAGGTTGCGGTGCAGCTGGTGTGCCAGGTGCATCAGGGCCACGGCCGTCTCGGTCATGCACCCATTATTAGGTATGACAGCATACCTATTTCAAGCTCGTGCGTTCCTGATCACTTCGCCTTACGTCCCGCCCGGGACGTTAGTCCGCGGCGCTCGCGGGTAGGCAGAAACGCATGACCACAGTTCAGGAAGAACAAGACGTCATCGAACTGCTGCTCAGCCAGCATCAGCAGATCAAGGCCCTCTTCACCCGGGTGAACCAGTCCGTCGGGGAGCCGAAGCGCGACGCTTTCCATGAGCTGACCCGGTTGCTCGCCGTGCACGAGAGCGCCGAGGAGCAGGTCGTGCACCCGGCCGCCCGCGACGACGCCGGCGACGACGTGGTGGAGGCCCGCCTCGAGGAGGAGAACGAGGCCAAACGCGCCCTCGCCGCCCTCTACGACCTGGGCGTCGACTCCCCCGAGTTCGACGCGCGGTTCGCCGAGTTCGAGGCCGCGGTGCTCAGCCACGCCCTGCACGAGGAGCAGGAGGAGTTCCCGCTGCTGCGCACCAGGACCGACCCGAAGACCCTGGTCCGGATGGCCGGCGCCCTCCGCGCCGCCGAGGCGGTGTCACCGACCCGCCCGCACCCGAACGCCGGCGAGAACCCGGTTGCGAACCTGATCGCCGGCCCGCCCCTCGCCATCTTCGACAAGACCCGCGACGCCGTCCGCGACTGGCGCCAGTCCCAGAAGAGCTGACCCCGGCCGCGTGTGGGCCTCGGCCGCCGTCCGCGCCCCTGGTTCACACACCGCTCTGACGGCACAGCGCTCTAACGGCACGCGGCGCGGGACCCGGTCCCGCGCCGCGTCTCCGCGCTCGCCGCCCGGCCGTGACGCACCGGCGGGGTGATCCGGAGACGGCGCAGCACCGGCGCGAACGGATCGCCGAACGTGCGGGCCGCCGTGGTGAGCAGCAGCGCCGCCGCGACCATGCCGACCGACGGCATCCCGACGAGCAGGGCCCCGGCCACGGCGGACAGCCCGCCCCACACCATCACCCGCAGCCCGATGTCGGCGACCGGGATGCCACTGGGCCGGGCCCGCGTCCAGACCGGCAGGAACGACGAGGCGAGCGCGAGCGCCACCGCCCCGAGCACCGCCGCCGCCGTGAGGAACATCCGCGGCCAGTCGAAGTGCAGCCCGATTGCGTAGGCCCCGGACACCACGACACCGAACCAGATCTTCGCGATCGCCCAGCGACCGAGACGGAACAGCACATCATCGGCATCCGTGGTCATGAGCACTCTCCAGCCAGGCGAACAGGCGGTAACCGTCACCCTACCGTTAGCCACAAGAACCGTTCCGCCCGACCGTAACGGCCGCCCCGGGCTCAACCCCCAGCGATCTTGGACGATTCACCCTCGTTTCCGGTGGGAAATCGATCAAGATCGCGGAGGCTGACGCCGAAGCGGCCCGGCCGGGCCCCTCAGGCGAAGGCGGCGCGGAACTCGTCGCGGACGGTCTCCCGGCGGTCGAGGATCGCGAAGACGATCCGGTCGAACCACCGCCGCTCCCGCAGCGCGGCCGCGAAGACCCGGGCCACCGCACCGGGATCGTTGCCGAAGACGCCGCAGCCCCAGGCACCCAGCACCAGTTCCCGGTGGCCGTGCGCGGCGGCCACGTCCAGGATCCGCGCCGCCCTCCGGGCGAGCGCGCCCGGCACCTGCGGAAGCAGCGCGGGCTGGTCGCGGGCGATCATCGCACGGTTGGGCGCGGCCGCGGTCAGGAACGAGACGGGGTACGCGTACGGCAGGAGCCGCCCCCGGTCGTCGCGGAACACCGGCACCCGCGGCGAATAGACGACCCGGTCGCTGTAGAGGATGCCGCGGTCGGCCCGGTGGAAGGCGTAGAAGTCCCCGGCCGCCAGCAGCGACGGGTAGATCGCCGAACTCCGCGCGATGCTCTCCTCCTGCGCCTGCGCGCCGTTCAGAAAGCCGCCGCCGGGGTTGCGGGCCGACGCGAAGTTGAGGCAGGCCACACCGTCCCCGAGCCGTCGCGCCGCGGCGAGACTGGACTCGCCGGTCACCTCGATCTCCGGCGTGACCGGCGGGCCGGGGTCCGGGGTCAGCACCTCGTCCGGCAGGTGCAGGCGGGTGCCCGCCACCGCCGCTGCCACCGCGGCGGCGATGTCGACGACACCGTCCGGGCCGTCGAACCGTCCACGCTCCACGATCGCGACCGTCTCCTGCGCGATCGCCCGCAACCTGCCACTCATGCCGCAGATCATGACCGGTACGGCGGCCCGGGCTCCACCGATTTGCCGCGGCCCGATGACCGCGACGTCCGAGGTGGACGCCGGAACCTCGATCGGTGCCGGGCGGGCCGATACTGATCGGCATGACGGAGAAGGATCTACTGCTGGTCGCGGTGGTCGAGATGGCCGACGGCGAGGCGGAGGCGGGACAACGGTACGAGGACGCGGTTCTGGCGTTGCTGGAGCGCCACGGCGGGACGCTGGAACGGCGGATGCGCGACACCGGGCCGGCCGGGTCGGAGGTGCACGTGATCCGGTTCCGGGACCGGGCCGGGCTGGCGGCGTACCTGCAGGATCCGGATCGTGTCGCGCTGCGTGCCGCCGTCGGCGAGGCCGTGCCCACCGCCCGCGTCCTGGAGGTTCGCGATCTGCCGGCTCGGTAGCATCCCCGCCCATGATCGAGTTTCCGGTGGTCCGGGCCCAGTCGCGGGTCGCTCCCGCGTTCTTCCACGCCCGCTGGTGTGACGTGGCGACGCATCCGGAGTGGGCGCCCGGCATGGAGTACATCCGGCTGGACGGGCCGGTGCGGGCCGGCGCCACCGGGGTGATGAAGACCCGGGACGGCGTGGAGACCCCGATACGGGTCAGTGACCTGGTACCGGGGGCGGCGTTCCAGGACACCGTGGTCCTCGACGGCGGCGAGCTGACGGTCCGTCACGAGTCGCATCCCGACGGCACGGGCAGCCGCCTCGAACTGCACGCGCGGATCGACGGTCCGCGAGCCGCCGAGCTGTACGCCTCGATGGCCGGCCTGGACGAGGTCCTCGCCGCCGACCTGGCCGGCCTGATCGAGCTGGTGGAGAGCGAACACTAGGCGCTGTGTGTCTCAGGAGCCGCCGGCGAGGCGGAACAGTTCGGCGTGCACCTGACGGGACGGAACCTTCAGGGTGCGCAGGGTGGCGAGGACGGCCCGGGTCAGGGCGGCCGGCCCGCACACGTACACGTCGCGGTCCTCGATGTCGGGGATCAGGCGGCGCAGGTTGTCCGGGTGGAACGGCTGGTTGGCGCCGCCGGTCCGGCCGGTGATCAGGTGCAGGCGGGCGCCGCGTCCGCGGGCCAGGTTGCGCATCTCGCCGAGCAGGACCGCGTCGGCACCGCTGCGCACCCGGTAGATGATGATCACGTCGTCGCCCAGGTCCGGGTCTTCGAGGAGGGCCCGGACCGGGGTGACCCCGATCCCGCCGGCGATCATCAGGGTGGCCGGGCGGGTGCGGCGGGCCAGGGTGAACGCTCCGTACGGGCCCTCGGCGAACACGCGCGCCCCGACCGGCAGATCCCGCAGCCCGGCGCTGGTCGGCCCGATCGCCTTGGCGGTGAGCCGCAGCGACCGCCCGTTCGGCGCGGCGGACAGGGAGAACGGGTTGACCTGCCACCACCGGTTGTGGCCCGGGAACCGCCACAGGAAGAACTGCCCGGCCCGTGCCCGCAGCCGGTCCAGATCGCGGCCGGTGACGTGCACCGACACCACGTCGCCGGATTCGGGGACGACGGCGGCGACGCGCAGCCGATGCCGCCGGTTGCGGATCAGCGGCAGGATCAGGCGGCCGGTGAGCAGCGCGCCGATCGCGAACGCCCACAACCCCCACCAGTACGCCATGGTGACCAGGTTGACGGTGAAGGCGGTGCCCTCGTAGACCTGGTGCACGATGCCGAGCGTCAGCACGATGTAGAGCAGCAGGTGGACGGCGTGCCAGGTCTCGTAGGAGAGCCGCCGCCGGGCCGCCCGCACGGAGAGCGCGACGACCACGACGACGAGGGTCACGGCGATCATGCCGAGCAGCACGGGGATCTGGGCGGCCAGTGTCAGGAGGGTGGCCGGCGCCGGGACCCGGTCGTGGCGGGCGAATCCGGCGATCACGAAGGCCGGGTGCAGCAGCGCCAGCCAGAAGACGGTGAGCCCGGTCCAGCGGTGCCAGCCGGTGAGGCGGTCCATGCCGAACGCCCGGTCCAGCAGCGGCACCCGGGCGACCAGCAGCACCTGCACCACCAGCGCGAACGCCAGGTAGAGCCCGAGCAGGCGGCCGGCCTGACCGAGCGGGCCGGAGGCGGGCGGACCCGCCGTGACGAACAGCAGATGGATGATCGTGAGATTGACGAGCAGGAACACCCACACCACGGCGCGTACGAGGGTCATCCGGTCTCCCCTGCTGGACCTCCATCTTGCGGGGTGTACCACCGGAAACGCCATCGGGTTCACGACAAGAAGAGACCGCAGCCGGATTCGAACCGGCGTGGACCGCTTTGCAGGCGGCTCCCTGACCACTCGGGCATGCGATCGGAATCAATTCATAAAACAATTCCGTGCGGGCGGCAGGATTTGAACCTGCTCAGCACTGGGCAACCGGTTTACAGCCGGCCCCGACTCTCCAACTTCGGCGCGCCCGCGGGAGTTTTAGCAGGTGAAATGAGAAACGCCGCCTATCCCAGACGGGACGGGCGGCGCGGAGAAGATCGCTTCAGCGAGCTCAGCCACACCACCTGTCCGGACGACAATAGGTACGATACATGGCTGCTCTCCTCAGGACTCGCTGTAATCACTCGCTCGAAGCTGGGCCCAACATTAGTAGCCGATCCGAAGAATGGCAACCATTAATTTCGACGGAGGAAAAGTGTTCGCGGACCGGCCGCGCGACGGATCATGCCGGGACGTTCGTCGCGTGGAGACCCGCTCGCGGAATCAGTGGTGATCGGCCGGCCCGGTGGCGGTCCGCGCCGGCCGATCATCGCCGTTACTTCGGGGCGCCCAGGTCGTCGAGGGCCTTGGCCGCGCCCCGGTGGATCGTCACCGGGCTGGTCTTGCGGGCCGTCTCCAGGCTGATCTCCCCGGCCGCCTTGTTGGCCTGCTCCAACTGCGTCTTCTTCTCGAAGAGCACCTTGGTGAGCACGCACGCCACGTCGGCGTCCAGGTCCTCGCGGACCAGCAGGACGTTCGGGACCACGATGGTCTTCACGTCGGCCGGGGTCTGGTAGGTGGCCGCCGGGATGGCACCCTCCTGATAGACCTCGTTGATCTTCTGCATCTCCGGCAGCAGCGGGGTGATGTCCAGGAACTCCACCTGATCCTTACTCGTGGTGAGCAGGTCGGTGATGCCGGGCGTGGGCAGGCCGCCGGACCAGAACAGCGCGTCGATGCTGCCGTCCTTGATCCCGTCGACGGTCTTGGTCAGGTCCAGTTTCTGCGCTTGGACATCGGATTCCGGTTTCAGCCCGGCCGCGGTGAGCAGCCGGTTCGCGATCACCTCGGTGCCGGACTTCGGGGAGCCGGTGGAGACCCGCTTCCCCTTCATCCCGGCGACGTCCTTGATCCCGGCCGCCTTCCGGACGATCACCTGCGTGTAGTTGCTGTGGATCCGCGACAGCGCCGCCACCGGTTGCTTCGCCGTGAAGCTGCCGGCGCCGTTCACCGCGTCGGCCGCCGTGTCGGCCAGCGAGAACGCCACCCCGTAGGTGCCGGCCACCAGCGCCTGGATGTTCTGCACCGAGGCGCCGGTCTCCGACGCGGTGGCCTGGACGTTCTTGTTCGAGGCGTTGACCTGCTCGGCGTACGCGTTGCCGAGCGCGAAGTACACGCCGGTGTTGTTGCCCGTCGCGATGCCGACCCGGGTGGCCTGGCCCACCTCGCAGGTGACCTCGCCTCCGGTGTCGGTGCTCGCCGTGTCCTGCCGGCCGCCGCACGCCGCGGTGGCGGCCGCGAGCGCGCTGACCAGCGCCCAACTCAGTATTCGTCTCATGCTTCCTCCGGACATGGGTGCTGCAAGGGCGAATCTCAAAGGGGGGTCTGTGGGGAACTTCTTTCCGGGGTACGCCCGACGAAGGCGACCGCCACGGCCAGGAGCAGCACCGTCACCCCGGCGGCGACCGCCACCGGGTCCAGGTAGAGCAGCAGCAGCCCGGCCACGCCCGCCAGCACCCGGCTCACCGGGCCGGCCGCGCCGACGCCCAGCACCCACGCGCCGGTCGCGACGGCCAGCGCGAACACCGCGATCATCGCCACCGCCGTCGTCCACAGCACGCCCGGCAGCGGGCCGCGGGCCAGCAGGTACTCCCCGTTGCCGGTCAGCACGAACGCGATCGGCACCAGGAACGCCGGCAGCGCGTACTTCAGCGCCTGCCACATCGTCGGGACGGCCCGGCCGCCGGTGATCGCGCTGGCGCCCACCGCGGCGAGCGCGGTCGGCGGGGTGACCTCGGAGAGCACCGAGTAGTAGAAGACGAACATGGCCGCCGCCGGCGCCGGCACCCCGAGGGTCAGCAGCGCCGGCCCGATGATCACCCAGCCGATGATGAAACTGGCCGTCACCGGCACCGCCAGGCCGAGCAGCGCCAGCGCGAACGCGGCCAGCACCACGGTCAGCGCGAGCACCGCCTGCGGTTCGTCGGTGATCGCCCGGGCGCCGTTGACCAGCAATGACGCCAACTGGGCGCCGAGGCCGGTCTTCGTGGTGGTGGCGGTGACGATGCCGGCGGCGGCGCAGACCGCGACCACCGGCAGGACCCCGCGCACGCCCGCGGCCAGCGCCGCGAAGATCCGCGGCGGGGTCAGCCAGGCCCCGCGGTCCAGGAAGGACAACGCGGCCGCCAGGATCGTCGCGTACACCACCGAGCGGGTGGCGCTCTCCCCCAGCGCGAGCAGCACGACGATGACGATCAGGGACGAGAAGTGGTACCCGAACCGGCCGAGCAGGCGCCACGCGCCGGCCGCCGGGGCGTCGATGCCGCGCACCCCGAACCGCCGCACGTCGATCTCCACCGCCAGGAGGATGCCGAAGTAGTAGAGGACGGTCGGGATCATCGCCCAGCCGAGGACGGTCAGGTAGGAGACGTTCAGGTATTCGGCGACGATGAACGCGGCCGCACCCAGCGTCGGCGGGGACAGGATCGCGCCGACGCCGGCCGCCGCGAGCATCCCGCCCGCCTGCTCCGCCGGATAGCCGGCCCGCCGCAGCATCGGCCAGGTCACCGCGCCGACACTGACGGCGGTGGCGGTGCCCGACCCGGAGACCGTGCCCAGCAGGAACCCGGCCGCGACCGCGGTCCGTCCCGCCGCGCTCCTCGACCGGCGGAACGCGGCCACCGACAGATCGACGAAGAAACGGCTCGCGCCGGACAGGTCGAGGACCGCGCCGTAGATGGTGAACAGCACGATGTACGTGGCCGCCACGTCGAGCGGGGTGCCGTAGAAGCCGCTGCCCGAGTTGTAGAGGGCGTCGACGATCTGAGCGAAGTCGAACCCGGCGTGCGCGATCGGCCAGGTCTGGGGAAGCAGGCCGCCGTAGTACCCGTACCCCAGGAAGAGAAGGCAGACGACGGGCAGCGCCCACCCGGTGGTGCGCCGGCAGGCCTCGACCACCAGGATCAGCAGCACGGCGCCGAAGGCGACGTCGACCGGCGCGAGCAGGCCCTGCCGGTCCAGGAAGGCGTCGTAGCCGCTGACCAGCGGATAGAGGCACACCGCGAGGGCGACGGCGGCGAGCAGCCAGTCGGTCACGGTGGGCGTCTCCCGCCCTCTGCCGACCCCCGACTTGTACGCCAGGAAGACCAGCGGCAGCGTCCCCGCCAGGAAGATGATCAGGTAGTACTGGCTGCCCTGCGACAGCGGCCGGAACACCTGCCACAGCACCAGCAGTGCCACCCCGAACGCGACGATCGAGACGAGAGCCCCGGCCCGGCCGCTCAGCTCACGCGCCGGACGCTCCTCATCGTCGTAGTGCACGGCCGGCGCGCTGGACTCCGCCTCGGCCAGGCGTTGCGCGGCACGGGCCGAAGATCGATCGTCGCCCATGAAACGGACAGTACTATGCAGCATCCTCCCTGTAACGATCAAACCCCCGGCTGGTTCTGACTGCCGTCTCAGCGTCGCTGAGACAGCCG
>NZ_BOMZ01000103.1 GCF_016862455.1 Actinoplanes utahensis | reverse complement strand
CAGGGGACGTTGCAGGCGCCCAGGGTCTGGCAGGCCGTCGCGATCGGGATGGCCAGGCCGATGCCCTCGGCGTCCCGGGCCTTCGCGGTGGCCAGGCCGACCACCCGCTTGTTCGCGTCGACCACCGGCCCGCCGGAGTTGCCGGGGTTGATCGGGGCGTCGAACTGGATCGTCGGCCCGTCCTCGGTGGTCCGGAACGCGCTGATCACCCCGGTGGTGACCGAGTCCTCCAGGCCCAGCGGCGCGCCGACCACCATCACCTGCTGACCGGATTTCACCGAGCCCGGGGCCACCTGCAGCGGCGTGACGTCCTTCTCGGTCCGCAGCAGCGCCAGGTCCTTGGCCTCGCTCACCTTCACGATCGTCGCGTTGACCCGGGTGCTTCCTCGTTCCAGGGCCACCGTGCGGTCACCGGCCTCCCAGACCTCCTGCACCACGTGGAAGTTGGTGAACAGGTTGGTTCGCCCGCCGGCCCGGCCGATCGCGAAGGCGGTGCCGGTGAACTCGCCCGCCCGGACCCGGAAGACGCTGGGCAGGACGCCCTCGGCGACCCCCTCCGAGTCGAAGACCGAGGTGAGCCGTTTCTCCAGCTCCTCGGTCTTGCCCTGCGAGGTGCTCACCCGCTCGGCCAGGTCGTTGCTGCTCTGGATCATGCTCTCCACCCGGAACGCCTGCCAGCCGGAGACCGCCACCAGGGCCACCACCAGCCCGATGATGATCGGCTTCGCCCGGCCGCGCCGTTCCTTCCCGGGAAGCGCCGGGGGCGGCGCCTGATGGACCGGCTGCGGGACCTGGTAGACCGGTTGGGAAGCCTGATAGACCTGTTCCTGGTAGACCTGTTCCTGATGGATCGGCTGCTGATACACGGGCTGCTGGTGGACGGGCTGTTGGTAGACCGGCTGTTGGTAGACCGGCTGTTGGTAGACCGGCTGCGCCCACGGGTCCTGAGCCTGCGTGTCACCCCAGGAACGGTCGTCCTGCCAGGAGTCCGGCCACTCTTGGGAACGCCGGCGCCCGCCGGATCCGTTGGCGGGCGTGAAGGGCTCGAAAGAAGTGGACATTCTGCGCGGCCTCCCGGTGGTCTCGGCGCTGCGACAGGTGGTACGGACCGGAAGGCGGAACGGATGAACTCCCCGAAAGATCGAGAATCGACGCGCCGAGTGCCCTGCTGCGCACGGCGAGGGTGCCGTCCCCGTACGGTTACGGAGTGACCGACGAAGCACCCCTGCGCCGTCGGGACTCGCCGGACACGGCAGGAGACGGACCGCACGATGTGCCGCCCGACCCGTCTGGCGGTCCCGAGGAAGTTTCCCGCCCCAGCACACCCCTGACCGCGCCGCGGGACGGCACGCCCCGCCCGGTGGAGACCCCGGCCGAGCTGGCCGAGATCGTCGCCCGGCTGACCGCCGGCACCGGGCCCGTCGCGGTGGACGCCGAGCGCGCCTCGGGCTACCGCTACACCCAGCGCGCCTACCTGGTGCAACTGCGCCGGACCGGCGCGGGAACGGTGCTGATCGACCCGCTGCCCCTGGACGATCTGCGCACCCTCGACGCCGCGCTGGCCGACACCGAGTGGGTGCTGCACGCCGCCAGCCAGGACCTGCCGTGCCTGGCCGAGATCGGCATGCGGCCGCGCCGGTTGTTCGACACCGAGCTGGCCGCGCGACTGGCCGGTTTCGAGCGGGTCGGCCTGGCCGCGCTCACCGAGCAGCTGCTGGGTTACTCGCTGGAGAAGCACCACTCGGCCGCGGACTGGTCGACCCGCCCGCTGCCGGAGTCCTGGCTCACCTACGCCGCTCTGGACGTGGAGCTGCTCACCGACCTGCGCGACCTGCTCGCCGAGGAGTTGGAGCGGCAGGGCAAGGCGGCGTGGGCGGCCGAGGAGTTCGCCGCCCTGGTGGCCGGCGCGGACCGCCCGCCCCGGGTGCGCCCGGACCCGTGGCGCCGGACGTCGGGGATACACCGTGTCCGCGGCGCCCGAGCGCAGTCCCGGGTCCGCGCGCTGTGGTACGCCCGGGACGGTGTCGCCGCCCGCAAGGACTCCGCGCCCGGCCGGGTGCTGCCGGACTCGGCGATAGTCGCCGCGGCCGAGGCGGATCCGAAGGACGAGCGCACCCTGCTCGGCATCCCCGGGTTCGGCGGCCGTTCGGTGCGCCGGCTGGCGAAGATCTGGCTGGACGCGCTGGACGCGGCCCGGTCGCTGCCCGACGACGAGCTTCCGGTGAACCAGCCGATCGACGGCCCGCCTCCGCCGCACCGCTGGGCGGAACGCGATCCGGTCGCCGCGGCCCGGCTGGCCCGATGCCGGCAGATCGTGGTGGGCACCGCCGAGCGCCACAACCTGCCGCCGGAGAACCTGATCAGCCCGGACTTCATCCGCCGGCTGGCCTGGTCCCCGCCGGACGAGATTACGCCCCGCACGGTCAGTGACACGCTGCTCGGCTTCGGCGCCCGCAACTGGCAGGTGGTGCTTCTCAGCGACGATCTCGCGGGCGTCCTGCCGGAGACCGCCTGAGGGGTACGCCCGGCAGAGGCGCCGCCGGCGGTGGCCCCGCTCACCTCCCGGCTGGTCGTCATCGCCGTCTCCGCGCGGTGGAGACAGCGATGACGACCAGCCGGAGTTCTCCAGTGGCGGTTCCCCGCGCCGATATGTGGGTCTGACTTCGGGATGTGACCTTTTTCCGGAGGGCCTGGCAGCTACTAGTTACTGGCGAGTAGCATTGCCGACACATTTGGGTTCACGCCCGCAAGGAGGCTTGCTGTGCCCCGTGAAGTACGCGAGGTCGTCTTCGTCGACGGCGTCCGCACCCCGTTCGGCAAGGCGGGCGGCATGTATGCCGAGACCCGCGCCGACGACCTGGTGATCCGCTGTATGCGCGAACTGCTGAAGCGCAATCCCCAGCTTCCGCCGGAGAAGGTGGAGGAGGTCGCGATCGCGGCCACCACCCAGATCGGCGACCAGGGCCTGACCCTCGGCCGGACCGCCGCTCTGCTGTCCGGTCTGCCCAAGACCACGCCGGGTTACTCGGTGGACCGGATGTGCGCGGGCGCCATGACCGCGGTGACCAACGTCGCCGGCGGCATCGCGATGGGCGCGTACGACATCGCCATCGCCGGTGGCGTCGAGCACATGGGCCGGCACCCGATGGGCGAGGGCGTCGACCCCAACCCGCGGATCCTGGCCGAGAAGCTGGTCGACCCGTCCGCCCTGGTGATGGGCTCGACGGCGGAGAACCTGCACGACCGGCTGCCGCACATCACCAAGGAGCGGGCCGACAAGTACGGCCTGAACTCGCAGGTCAAGACCGCCAAGGCGTACGCCGACGGCAAGATCCAGCCGGACCTGGTGCCGGTGGCGATCCGCAGCAAGGAGCTGGGCTGGGGCCTGGCCACCGTCGACGAGGCCCCGCGCCAGACGTCGCTGGAGAAGCTCGCGACCCTGAAGACCCCGTTCCGCCCGCACGGCCGGGTCACCGCCGGTAACGCGGCCGGTCTCAACGACGGCGCGACCGCGGCGATCCTGGCCGACGAGGCGACCGCCCGTGAGCTGGGCCTGCCGGTCGCGATGCGGATGGTGTCCTACGCGTTCGTCGGCGTCGAGCCGGAGATCATGGGTTACGGCCCGATCCCGTCGACGGAGAAGGCGCTGAAGAAGGCCGGCCTGACGATCGACGACATCGGCCTGTTCGAGCTGAACGAGGCCTTCGCGATCCAGGTGCTCGCCTTCCTGGACCACTACGGCATCGCCGACGACGACCCGCGGGTCAACCCGTGGGGCGGCGCGATCGCCATCGGTCACCCGCTCGCGTCCTCGGCGATCCGCCTGATGACGCAGCTCGCCCGGCAGTTCGCCGAGCGTCCCGACGTCCGCTACGGGATCAACGCGATGTGCATCGGCATCGGCATGGGCGGCACCGTTATCTGGGAGAACCCGTACTGGGAGGGCGCGGCCAAGTGATCGAGAACCCGAACGAGGTAGTCACCAAGGCGATCCTCCGTCTGGTGCCGGTACCCGGACTGGACCAGCCCGCCGCCCTGATCACCCTGGACAACGGCTTCGACCACAAGAAGCCGAACAGCTTCGGCCCGGCCGGCCTGAAGTCGCTGGACGAGGCGATCACCGCGGCCACCGCGGCGAACCCGTCGTTCATCGCGCTGACCGGCAAGCCGTACATCTTCTGCGTCGGCGCCGACATCACCGGCATGCCGCTGATCTCCTCGCGGGAGCAGGCCGTCGCGCTCGGCGAGCTGGGCCACCGGGTCTTCGCCCGCCTGAAGAACAGCGAGATCCCGACCTTCGCGTTCGTGAACGGCGCGGCGATGGGCGGCGGCCTCGAGGTGGCGCTGCACTGCCACTACCGGACGGTCTCCACCGGCGCGGCGGCGCTGGCGCTGCCCGAGGTCGCGATCGGCCTGATCCCCGGCTGGGGTGGCTCGCAGATCCTGCCGAACCTGATCGGCATCATCAACGCCGCCCAGGTGATCCTGTCGAACCCGCTGACCCAGAAGACGCTGCGCCCGAAGCAGGCCAAGGAGTGGGGTGTCGCGGACGCCCTGTTCGAGGCGGCCGACTTCCTGGAGGACTCGCTGGCCTGGGCGGCCGGCGTGGTCAAGGGTGACGTCACCGTCGAGCGCCCGGAGATCGACCGCAAGGACTGGGACGGCGTCCTGGAGTTCGCCAAGGCCGTTCTGGACGAGAAGACGCACGGCGCCATCCCGTCCGCGAACAAGGCCCTGGAGCTGCTCGCACTCGCCAAGACCGCCTCGTTCGAGGACGGCACGGCGGCCGAGACGGAGGCTCTCGCCGACCTGATCCTCGGTGACGAGTCCCGCGCCAGCCTGTACGCGTTCGACCTGGTCCAGCGCCGCGCCAAGCGCCCGGTCGGCGTGCCGGACAAGTCGCTGGCCCGCAAGGTCACCAAGGTCGGCATCGTCGGCGCCGGCCTGATGGCCTCCCAGCTGGCCCTGCTGTTCCTGCGCCGCCTTCAGGTCCCGGTCGTGCTGACCGACCTGGACCAGGAGCGGGTCGACAAGGGCGTCGCGTACGTGCACGCCGAGATCGAGAAGCTCGTCGCCAAGCGCCGGATGGACGAGGGCACCGCGGCCAAGCTGCGCCTGCTGATCAGCGGCTCGGTCGACAAGGCCGTCTTCGCCGACGCCGACTTCGTGATCGAGGCCGTCTTCGAGAACCTCGAGCTGAAGAAGCAGATCTGGGCCGACTTCGAGAAGATCGTCTCCCCGGAGGCGATCCTGGCGACCAACACCAGCTCGCTGTCGATCACCGAGATGGCGGCCGGTCTGGAGCACCCGGAGCGGCTGGTCGGCTTCCACTTCTTCAACCCGGTCGCCGTCCTCCCGCTGCTGGAGATCATCCGGGGCGAGAAGACCGACGACGCCACGCTGGCCACCGCGTTCGAGGTCGGCAAGACCCTGAAGAAGTCGTCGGTGCTGGTCAAGGACGCCCCGGCGTTCGTGGTCAACCGCCTGCTCACCCGGGTCACCAGCGAGATCTTCCAGGCCGTCGACGCCGGCACCCCGCTCGACGTGGTGAACGTGGCGATGGACCCGCTGGGCCTGCCGATGCGCCCGATCGCGCTGCTCCAGCTGGTCGGCCCGGCCGTCGCCTACCACGTGGGCGAGACGCTGCACGCGGCGTTCCCGGACCGCTACGTCGACTCGGCGAACCTCAAGCGGATCGTCGACGCGAAGCTGCCGGTCATGGTGGACAAGGAGATCAACCCCGAGGTGGTCGCCATCCTCGAGGTCGGCGACACTCCGCTGACCGCCGACGAGGTCCGGCAGAAGGCGCTCGACGGCCTGGCCGAGGAGATCCGCCTGATGCTCGACGAGGGTGTGGTCGCGGAGGCGCAGGACATCGACCTGTGCATGATCCTCGGCGCGGGTTACCCGTTCCACCTGGGCGGCGTCACGCCGTACCTGGACCGCAGCGGCACCGCGGAGAAGGTCACCGGTAAGCGGTTCCTGGCGGACGGCGTGGCGAACGTCCGCAGCTGACCGAGATCCGACGTTCGATGGCCCCCGCGCTGCTGGCGCGGGGGCCATCGGCGTGCTGGTGTGGGAATTCACCCGCTGAGAGGTCTACCGCCGTTCCCGGGCGTCGATAGGATCCAGCGACTATTCGATTGATGGAGTCCCGATGACATACCCCCCGCCGCCCGGCCAGCCATCGCCCGGCGAACCGCTTCCGCCGACCCGGCAGTTCGGCGCCCCCGAGCCGCCGCAGTACGGCGCGCCCCAGTCTCCGCCGCCCTACGGCGCGCCCCAGTCACCGCAGCAGCCGCAGTACGGTCAGCCGCAGTACGGCCAGCCACAGGTGCCGCAGCAGCCGCAGTACGGCCAGCCCCAGCAGCAGTACGGGCAGCCGGAGTACGGCCAGCCCGACTACGGCCAGCAGCAGGCGGGTTACGGCCAGCAGCAGGCGGGCTACGGTCAGCAGCCGCCGCCCGGTTTCGCGCCACCCCCGCCCGGCTTCGCGCCCCCGCCCGGCGGCCCGGCGAAGAAGTCCAAGGCCCTGCCGATCGTCCTGGTCGTCATCGGGATCGTGCTGGTCCTCTGCGTCGGCGGCGGCGTCGCGTTCTACATCTTCGCCAAGGACGAGATCGACGCCGGCGTCGAAGCCTCGAAGATCACCATCAGTGAGCCGGCCACCCTCGGCGGCCAGCCCAAGCTGAACAGCCAGGAGTTCGCGTCGCTGACCGCGGACATGGAGAAGGAGCTGGCCGGCTACCCCGGCGCGTCCAGCTCGTTCGGCGCGTTCTACGGCGACATCACCAAGTCGCAGATGACCGCCGCGATCGCGACGAAGGCCACCCTCGCCGACCCGAAGGCGGAGCTCGACGCGTCCTTCAAGTCGTTCAGCGAGACCGCCCAGATCAGCGGCATCACCCCGGTCGGCACCGGCACCCTCGGTGGCGTCGCGCAGTGCGGCACCGCCGCCATGGAGGGTGAGAAGGTCGCCGTCTGCGGCTGGGCCGACCAGGGCAGCGTCGGCATGATCATGTACTTCTTCAAGACGGCCGACCAGGTGGCCGCGGAATTCCCGAAGCACCGCGCCGAGATCGAGACCAAGAGCTGATCCGGTACGCCGTGCCGGGCCGGTGTGGTGCCCACACCGGCCCGATACGGCGGGCCGCGTTTCGGTGCCGGGAGCCTGCGGACGGCGTACCCGAAGGAATCAGCGCACTCGCGGAACGCTCGCGGTGGCCGCGACCACCGGCGTGGTGTCCGCGGCCGGCAGGGCCACCGTGACCTCCAGCCCGCCGCCCTCCTGAGCCACCGCGGAGACCGTGCCGCCGTGCGCGTCGCAGACCGCGCGCACGATCGACAGGCCCAGGCCGGAACCGCGCGTGCCGGTCCGTTCCCAGCCGCCCCGCTGGAACGGCTCGAACAGCCCCGGGACGTCGGCCTGCTCCACCTCGAAACCGGTGTTGCCGACGATCAGCCGGGCCTGCCCGTGCACCGACTCGGTGCGCAGCCAGAGCCGGCCCAGCAGGTGGTTGTAGCGGATCGCGTTCTCGATCAGGTTGCCGGCCAGCCGGTCCAGCAGGCTCGGGTCGCCGACCACCGGCGCCGCGGAGAGCTCCGTGGTGACGTTCAGTTTCAGCCGCTCCGCCTCGGCCTTGACCGCGGACAGCGCGTTGTAGGCGCTGGTCGCCAGGTCGGCCGGCATCTTGCGGACCAGCCGGCGGCCGGACTGCGCCTCCGACCGGGCCAGCACCAGCAGCGCGTCGACGAGCCCGTTCGCCCGCTCGGAGGCGTTGCGGACCACCTTGGCCATCCGCCGGTACTCCGCGACATCCGCCTCGTCGTCACTGAGGGTCACGTCGATCTCGGTGCGCATCACGGCGAGCGGCGTGCGCAGCTCGTGCGACGCGTTCGCCACGAACCGTTTCTGCGAGTCGAACGCGGCCGCCAGCCGGTCCAGCATCGCGTCGAACGTCCGGGCCAGCTCGGCCACCTCGTCGTCCGCCCCCGAGTAACGGATCCGCTGGTCCAGGGTCTCCTCACCGAGCCGCTGCGCGGTCTGGGTCACGTAGTGCAGCGGCCGCAGCGCCCGGCCGGCCACCGCGTACGCCAGCGCGACACCGATCACGCCGACCGCCAGCAGCGCACTGAACCCCTTGATCAACAGCTCCCGGGACGCCTGCGCGACCATCGCGGTCTGCCAGGTCAGCGCCTCCTGGCTGGTCCCGTCCTGCAACGTGACGGTGGAGCCGGCCCGCAGCTCGTCCACCGGATGCAGCGACTCGCTGACCAGCAGCCAGGCCAGCAGCACCAGCACCGCCCCGGCGCCGACCAGCAGGATGCCGTTGAGCAGGGTCAGCCGCAGCCGCAGCGTCGGCCGCATCGACCGGCCCACACGTCCCGGATAGACGGTCACGAGGCCACGACCGGCTCGGGAATCCGATAGCCGGCGCCGACCACGGTCTCCACCAGCGGCGGATCGCCCAGCTTCTTACGCAGAGTGTTGATGGTGACCCGGACCGTGGTGGTGAACGGGTCGGTGTTCGCATCCCACACCCGGTCCAGCAGCTCCTCGGTGGAGACCACCCCGCCCTTGGCCTTGAGCAGCTCCTCCAGGACGCCGAACTCCTTGTTGGTCAGCTCCAGCGTCACCCCGCCCCGGGTCACCACCCGGCGTGACTGGTCGAGCACCAGATTCCCCGCGATGAGCACCGGCGGCGCGGCCGGGGTCGCCCGCCGGCCCAGCGCCTGCACCCGGGCCACCAGCTCCTTGAAGTCGAACGGCTTCGGCAGGTAGTCGTCGGCGCCGAGCTCCAGGCCCTCCACCTTGTCCTCCACCGAGGCGCTGGCGGTCAGCATCAGCACCCGGGTCAGGGCGCCCGACTCGACGAGCGCCGCGCAGATGTCGTCGCCGTGCATGCCGGGCAGGTCCCGGTCGAGAACCACCACGTCGTACCGCGTCACATAGGCCATCTCGTGGCCCTGGAGGCCGTCGTAGGCGACATCCACCGCCATCCCCTTGCGGCGCAGACCACGCGCGATGGCGTCGGCCATGTCCCGCTCGTCTTCCACCACCAGCACGCGCACCGCAGACCTCCATCACCCGGTCGTGTACGTGCAGGTTACCGACCGGGAACGGGAACGTCAGAGCCGCCAGAGGGAGACCAGGCCGTCCAGCCGCCGGCAGACCATCGTGATCGGCCCGAACTGGCAGTCCCCGGTGACCCGTTCGGCCGAGCCGAGCACCTCGGTCCTGCCGGTGGTGACGTCGAGGACCCCGTAGAACAGGGTGCCGTCGACCGGCTGGTGCCGGTAGACGTAGGCGCTGTCCGGCTCCGGCCCCGGGCCGCCGAAGGTCCAGGCCCCCACGCGCGCGGTGACCCGGCCGGTGGCCGGGTCGAGAACCGCGAGCCCCGCCTCGGGCCGGCCGGAGGCGGACACCAGCAGCCGGCTGCCGAGCGGCTGCACCACGTCCCACCCCTGCTGCTGCCACAGCACCCGCCCGGTGGCCGCGTCGAGGCCGGACAGCCCGTTCCCCTGGTGCAGGAAGCAGAGCACCGCGGGACAGCTCACCGGGAAGTTCTCCTGGCTCGTCACCGGCTCCGGGGTCTCCCAGCGCGGGGCGAGGGTCCGCGCGTCGAAGGCGACCGTCCGCCCGCCGCCGGTGACCGTCGCCACGCCGCTCGCCACCATCAGATAGGTCTGCCCGTCCATCACCGGCGCCGGGACCCGGGTGGCGGTGGTGATCCGCCCGGTCGTCCCGTCGAGCACCTCCAGCCGGCCGTCCGGGCGCAGCAGGTAGAGCAGGTCCGGGACGCCCGCCCAGAGGAACTCGTTGCTGACCGTGAACTGGCCGCCCACCGGGATCTCCACCGACCAGCGCGTCGTCCCGGTCCGCTTGTCGATCCCCTGCCAGGCCCGCCGGTTCGGCCTGCCGGGCACCGCGACATCGGAGAAGACCAGGGCCTGCGAGTCGTCCGCCCCGGCGCCGAACAGCATCGCCTCCCGCTTCCACACCGGGGGCCCGCTCCCGGGCCGCACCGCCATCACACCGGTCGTCCCGGACTCGTTCACCTGATAGCCGATCAGCAGCAGCCCGTCACCGCCGTCGGTCACCGAGTACATCTCGCCCGGCAGGGTCACCGAGTACTCACCCAGTGGCGCCGCCCCGGGCAGGGCATGAGCCCGGATCGTGTAGTCACGGGGCACACCGGCGGCGACGTCGGCGAAACCGAACAGGTAGAGCCGGTCCTTGATCAGCCACATCCCGTCGCGCAGCGCGAGCGGCAGGGTCACCGGGGGCTCCGGCGGCGGGGCCGGCGGCGCCGCCCCGCCGAGGACGGCGACCAGCACCACGGTGAGAAGACCCAGGATCCAGCGGTACGGCAGGGGCGCCCGCGGCAGGGCGGGCTCCTCCGCACCCGGCCCACCGGCCGCCATCTCACCGAGGTCGATCAACGCGTCTGGCACACCGGCTCCCGTCGGACGACTCGCCCCCTGGTGTAGACGACGCCCGCAATCCCGGACCGCCGCGACCCCGATGTGGTCACTCCCGGTACGCCCAGACCCGCAACCGGGCCCCGTCCCGGCAGACGATGTGCCAGTCGTCGGCCGCGCAGTCGCGCCCCTCGACGTCGGCCACGCCCAGCGTGCGGACCCGCGGGTCGCCCGGCAGCACCGCGCCGAACACCTGCCCGCCGCCCCGGTTGCCGCGCAGCAGCACCAGCATCCGCTCGGGCGGCGCGGTGACCTCCTGGCCCCATCCGGCCAGGTCCGTCCGCGGTTCCCCGGTCCGCGCGTCCACCAGCCGCAACGGTGTCCCGGACGACGCCTCGGTCCACAGCACGTACCCGGCGCGCGGGCTCAGGTAGTCGGCCGCCGGCAGACGCCAGCCCGGCTTCCCGGTCCGCGGATCGAGCACCAGCGTCTCGTCCCGGTCGCCGGTGCAGAGCAGGCCGGGACAGTCCGCCGGGTCCAGGGTGTACGCCAGATCCCGGGTCCACAGCCGGTCCAGGGTCCGGGCGTCGTACCCCACCTGCTTCCCGGCCTCCTGGTAGTCGACGAGCGCCACCCCGGCGAGCAGCGACGCGCTGCCCGGCCCCGACCCGTCCAGACGGGGCAGCGCCGCCTCCCGCAGCAGCTCACCGGTCCGCGCGTCGACCAGCGACAACCGGTCCGAGGAGGTGATCAGCACCGCCGGGTCGCCGTCCGGCAGCGGCTCCACGATCACCGACCCGGGCCGCTCGAACGTCCACCGCCGCTCACCGGTCGCCAGGTCCAGCCCGCGCACCTCGGTCCGTAGCGGCGGCTCGGTGTGCGGCTGCGCGTCCGCCGAGAAGTAGAGCCGTCCCGGGTCACCGGAGTCCTGGTCGTAGAGGGTGCCGGGCCGGAAGATCGCTTCCGTCGTCACCCCGGTGCCGCCCGATCCGGTCAGCATCCGCTGCGGGGCGGTCCAGCGGACCCGGCCGGTCCCCGGATCCAGCACGGTGGTCTCCCGGCCCTCGCCGACCAGCAGCACCCCGCCGATCCCGGTGACCTGGAGCGGGCCGAACATGCCGACCTCCGGATCGATCGGCACCTCGGTGGTCCACAGCCGCTCCGGTGTGGCCCGCAGACTCCACGCGTGCAGCAGTCGCCTGCCGCCGGACCGCTCGACGGTGAAGAGCCGGCCTCCGGCCAGCTGGATCCGCGCCTCGGTGGCGGGCAGATCACCCAGATAGCGCCAGGCCCAGCCGCTCGGCGTCGCCGCGCCACCCAGCACGGCGAGCAGGACCAGCGTCAACAGCAGGCCGAGACGGCGATAACGCCACGGCGGCGGGGTACGGGCGGCGTCCGGATCGAGCGGTGTGTCCAGATCCAGCTCGATCACCGTCACGCCGTGCACCTCCTGGACCCGCGGGCGGCCGGATCACCCGGCCGGGGCGCGGTACGCCCAGACGACCACCTCGCCGTAGACCGACCGGCAGATCAGCCGGGCCGGCACGGCCTGGCAGTCACCGGTGCCGGAAGGCAGGTCGGCGAGCGGGTGTGGCCGGGACATCCCGGGCGCCGCGACCGCGACCATGCTACGCGCCTCCGGGCCGCCGTCCCGGACGACCAGCAACCGGCCGGCGGCCGCGCTGCCGGAGACCGTGCGCCAGCCGGTCAGATCCACCAGCACCGCGCCGGTCGCCGGATCGACCAGGGCGGACGGCGCGGCGGGACCGTCCGCGTACGCCACCAGGTGCGCGCCGGCCGGCTCGACGCTGCGCCAGCCCGGCCGGTGCCAGAGCACGTCACCGGTCGCCGGGTCGATCACGCGGACCCCGTCCAGCCCGATCAGGCACGCCAGGCCGCCGCACGCCATGACCTCCCGGGCCGTCGGCGCCGGCACCGTCCAGCGCGGCCGCAGCGTCCGCGCGTCGTAGGCGGACAGCTCGATCCCGGACGGCCCCGGATGCCGCAGCAGCATCATCCCGCCGGCCGGCACCGTGTTCTCCGGCGCGTAGTCGGCGGCCGGAACCCGCCGTTCGGCCAGCAACGCGCCGCTCGCCACGTCGTACAGCCGGGCGATCGCATCGGCGTGCACCAGCACGATCCGGGCCTCGTCCGGCTCGTGCCCGGGCAACCCCAGCAGGACCGCGGTCGACGGGACCCACACCCGCCAGCGGGCCGCGCCGGACTCCGGATCGACGACCTCGACCGCCCGCTCCACCCGGCGGCCGGCGCCGGACGCGCTGCGCACCCCGTCGACGGCGACCATCAGGGTGTCCGCACCGCCGCCATCGGCGAACTGCAGCACGTTACGGTCGTTGCGCCAGCGGACCCGGCCGGTGGACAGGGCGACCGCGGTGGTGCCGGGCTCGACCCGCACCGGCGTCCAGGGGCGCAGCAGCACCACACCGCCGCCACCGGTCCGCAATCGGGACACCGGGATCCGCTGCTCCACCCGCCACTGCTGCGTGCCGGTCCGCAGATCGAACGAGGCGAGCTCGCCGGCCGCCTGGACGATCAACTGGTCGCCGTGGGTCACGAAGGGGTCGCCCGGGCCGATCGCGACCCGCAGCAGAACCTCCATCGGTGGGCCCGGCGGCGGCGCCGAGCCGGTGACGGCGAACAGCGACAACACCGCGAGGAGGGCCGGAGCCAGCCAGAGCGGCGTCGTGCGCCGCCCCGGCCGGTGGTAGGTCTCCGGCTCACCCCGGTCAAGACCCAGCTCGATGACGACGACGGGACCGTTCGCGGCGTCCGCACCCATCCATCAAAGGTAACGGTTCCGTAACGAACTTGCCCAGGTCGTCTTTTCGCAGCCGGCGCCGCCCTCGGTCAGGGCCTCAGACGCGGACCTCGCCCGCGTCCAGGCGCGAGATCGTCTCGGTCACCTCGCGAGCCACGTCCTGCGCGGTCAGGCCCAGCGCCGCCAGGATCTCCGCGCGGGTGCCGTGCGGGTGGAACCCGGCCGGCACACCGAAGTCACGCAGCGGCGTGGACACACCCGCGTCCCGCAGAGCCGCCGCCACCGCGTCACCGACACCGCCGGCCCGCACACCGTCCTCCAGCGTCACCACGAGCCGGTGCTGGGCGGCGAGGCCGGTCAGCTCGATCGGCACGGGACGGACCCAGCGGGGGTCGACGACGGTCACGCCGTACCCCTGCTCGGCGATCCGCTCCGCGGCCTCCAGGCCCAGCCCGGCGAACGAGCCGACCGCGACCAGCAGGATGTCCCGGCCCGCACCCTCCCGCAGCACGTCCACCTGGCCGACCCGGCGGATCGCCGGGGTGTCCGGCGCGACCTTGCCGGTCGGGAACCGCACGATCGTCGGCCCGTCCTCGACCGCGACCGCCTCGCGCAGCTCCTCACGCAGCGTCTCGGCGTCCCGCGGGGCGGCGATCCGCAGCCCCGGCACCACACCGAAGACGCTCATGTCCCACATGCCGTAGTGACTCGGCCCGTCCGGCCCGGTGATACCGGCCCGGTCCAGGACGAACGTCACCGGCAGCCCGTGCATCGCCACGTCCAGCAGGACCTGGTCGAAAGCCCGGTTCAGGAAGGTCGCGTAGACCGCGACGACCGGGTGCAACCCGCCCATCGCCAGACCCGCCGCGCTCGTCGCCGCATGCTGCTCGGCGATCCCCACGTCATAGGTGCGCTCGGGGTACTTCTTGGCCAGGGCGGCGATGCCGGTCGGCTCGGCCATCGCGGCGGTGATGCCCACGATGTCCGGCCGCTCGTCGGCGATCCGCACCAGCTCGTCGGCGAACACCTTCGTCCACTTCAGCGTCGGCGCGGCCAGCAGCTTGCCGGTCTCCACACTGAACGCGCTGCCCGGACCGTGCAGGCAGTCGGCCTCGTCCTGCTCGGCAGGCAGGAAGCCGTAGCCCTTGCGGGTCACCGCGTGCACGATGACCGGCGCCTCGAAACCCTTGGCCCGCCGCAGCGCCGACTCCATGGCCTGCTGGTCGTGACCGTCAACCGGCCCGATGTACTTCAGGCCGAGATCCTCGAACATCGGCTGCGGGCTGACCGCGTCCTTGATGCCCTTCTTCACCGCGTGCAGCACCTCGAACACCGGCTTGCCCACCACCGGCGTCTGGCCCAGCGCGTCCTTCACCAGGTCGAGCACCCGCTCGTAACCCGGGTTGAGGCGCAGCGTGGACAGGTGGTCGGCGAGACCGCCGATGGTCGGCGCATAGGACCGGCCGTTGTCGTTGACCACGATGACCAGCCGGTTGCGGGTCGCCGCGATGTTGTTGAGCGCCTCCCAGCACATGCCACCGGTCAGCGCGCCGTCGCCGACGACCGCGACCACGTGCCGGTCCTCACCGCGCAGCGCGTACGCCTTGGCGAGGCCGTCGGCGTAGGACAGGGCGGTGGAGGCGTGCGAATTCTCGATCAGGTCGTGCTCGCTCTCCGCCCGGCTCGGGTAGCCGGTGAGCCCCCCACGCTGCCGGAGCAGGTCGAACCCGTCCTGCCGGCCGGTGACGATCTTGTGCACGTACGCCTGGTGGCCGGTGTCGAAGAGGATCTTGTCGCGTGGGGAGTCGAAGACCCGGTGCAGCGCCAGGGTCATCTCGACCACGCCCAGGTTCGGCCCGAGGTGACCCCCGGTCCGGGACACCTTGGCCACCAGGAAGTCGCGGATCTCGGCCGCGAGCAGGGTCAGCTGCTCAGCGGTCAGTCGCTTCAGATCACCGGGATTGGTGATGCTGGACAGCAGGCCGGCCGGGGTCGAGGGGGAGTCGCTCATGAGGTGAGAGTCTATCCGTGCAGCGCACCGACGCGACGTGAGCGAACGGACCGTCACCAATCCTCCACACAATTGGAACATCCCCCTACCGGCGGATCTCCGGCCCCGGGTGGTCGGCCGGACCGGCCATCCGGCATCCTGGGAGGCACGCAGCGACTGGCGGCACAGGGATGGTCGAACCATCGGGGAGCTCGTCACATCGGAGTCGACCGCCTGGGCTCCGGCCGAGGAGAGATACGCATGTCATCGGCACGTCTTCTTCCCGGCGCGCCCGTCGCCGAGTCCGTTCTCGACGACGTCCGTGCCCGGGTCGCCGCCCTCAAAGCCCGCGGCATCCAGCCCAGTCTCGCCACCATCCTGGTCGGCGACGACGACGCCAGCGCCGGCTACATCCGGATCAAGCAGAAGCAGGCCGCCGAGCTCGGCTTCGCGTCCCCGCACGAGCACCTGAGCGGCGACGTCACCCAGGCCGACCTGCTCAAGGTCATCGCCGGTTACAACGACGACAAGTCCGTCCACGGCGTCCTCATCCAGTACCCGATCCCCGCCCACCTGGACTACGACGCCGCCCTGCAGACCCTCGACCCCGACAAGGACGTCGACGGCATGCACCCGCTCAACATGGGCCGCCTCGCCGTCGGCCTCCCCGGCCCGCTGCCCTGCACCCCCGCCGGCATCGAGGCGCTCCTCGCCTTCCACGGCATCGAGGTCTCCGGCCGTGAGGTCGTCATCCTCGGCCGCGGCGCCACCCTCGGCCGCCCCCTGGCGATGCTGCTGGCCCAGAAACGCCCCACCGCCAACGCCGCCGTCACCGTCGTGCACACCGGCGTCAAGGACTGGCCCCGCTACACCCAGCGCGCCGACATCCTGATCGCCGCCGCCGGCGTCCCCGGCATCGTCAAACCCGAACACGTCAAACCGGGCTCGGTCGTCATCGGCGCCGGCGTCCGTTACGAAGGCCGCCGCCTCCTCCCCGACGTCGACGAGACCTGCGCGGACGTGGCCGGCGCCATCACCCCGCGCGTCGGCGGCGTCGGCCCCACCACGGTCGCCATGCTGTTCCGCAACGCCGTCACCGCCGCGGAGCGCGCCAACCCCTGATCCCGGGGACGGTCGGACCCCCGCTCTCCGGCACGGCCACGCGGCGTCCCGTCGCTTCCCCGGACGGTTGGACCCGACCGAAACCGCTTTCCGGTACGGCCACGCGGCGTCCCGTCGCTTCCCCGCGACGTCGCCGCGGCTTCCCGCCGCAGCCCGTCCACCGGGTGGAGGCGCCCGGTCGCTGTTACCCCCCGGCTGGCTCTCAGTGCTGTCTCAAGTGTCTTGAGACAGCACTGAGAGCCAGCCGGGGGTAACCCGAGCCCCACGCATCCGGTTCCAGCAGGCTCGCGGGTCCGGTTCCAGCGGCCGCGGCTGGCGAGGTTCCAGCAGGCTCGCGGGTCCGGTTCCAGCCGGGCACGCGAGTCCGGTTCCAGCCGGGGCGGGCTGGCACGATTCCAGCGGGCCTGGCTGGCACGTCCAATCAGCGCCCCCGCAACAACGATGCCGACGAACCACAGCACCCGACGGGCAAGCAGCAGCCCACGGGCGAACAGCCGACGGAGAGCAGGAGCCGCTGGCGGCGGCTCAGGCGGGGACGAGCAGGGCCACGCATTCGACGTGCTGGGTCATGGGGAAGCAGTCGAAGGCGCGGAGCTGGACGACGCGCCAGCCGGCGGAGCGGAACGTCTTGAGGTCGCGGGCGAGAGCGGCGGGGTCGCAGGCCACGTAGGCGACGGCCCGGGGACGGGCGGCGGCGATCGCCTGCACCACGCGGGCGCCCGCGCCGGCCCGCGGCGGGTCCAGGACGACCAGGTCGACCGGGGCGGTGATCCGACGCCGGGTCAGGGCGACGTCGACGCGCGCCTGGACGATGTCGGTGTGCGGGAGATCGGCGAGGTTGGCCCGGGCGGCGGCCACACCGGTCGGGGAGGACTCGACCACGGTGACCCGGGCGCCGGTGCGGCCGGCGACGGCGGCGGCGAAGAGTCCCGCGCCCCCGTAGAGGTCCCACGCGGTCTCGCCCGGGGCCGGGCGCACCATGTCCAGGACGGCGCCCACCAGTGTGTCGGCGGCTGCCGGGTGCACCTGCCAGAAGCCTTCCGGCGGGATCCGCCAGGACCGGCCGGCGGCCTGCTCGGTGACTTCGGCCGGACCGGAGAGGTGGGTCGGCGCGCCTTCGCCGGCTGCTTCGGCGAGGTCGTCACCGGGGGCCGGGGCCGCTGTGCCGGACGGCCGCCCGAGCACCACGACGTCGCCGCCGGTGGAGGCGACCGCTTGCAGGGCGTCGACGTCCGGCCACTCGTGGGTGAGCACGTCGAGGCTCTGGATCCCCGGGTGCGCGATCAGGCAACGGTCGATCGGCACCACCTGGTGGGATCGGTGCTGCAGGAGCCCGGGGCGCCCGGCGGCGTCGACGGCGTACCGGATCCGGCTTCGCCAGCCCAGCAGCCTCGCCTCGTCGCCGGCCGGCTCGGCTGCCGCGCCGTTCTCCGGGACGGGGGTGCTCGGCGGGGCTTCGAGGAACCGCGGGCCGGCGGGACGGGACAGCGTCGGCGGGAGCGGCTCGACGCGTACGAAAATCTGGTCCTGCTCTTCGGGGGTGAGACCTGCCAGACGGGTGAGCTGTTCCCGGACCACCGCGGTCTTCCAGCGGAGCTGGGCGTCGCCGGAGGCGTGCTGGAGGTCGCAGCCGCCGCAGCCGCCGGGATGGGCGTACGGGCAGGGTGGGGTGACCCGGTCCGGGGAGGCCTCATGGATCTCCACGGCGTCGGCGCGCAGGTAGCCGCGGTGGATCTCGGTGATCTCGGCGGTGATCCGTTCGCCGGGCAGCGCGTGCCGGACGAAGACCACCCGGCCGTGTGGGCCGCCGATCCGGGCCACGCAGTGGCCCCCGTGCGCGGGCGCGCCCACGGTGACCTCGACCCGGTCGCCTTCGATCGGGTCAGCGTCGTGATCCGCGACGGTCGCGGAGAGCCCGGCGGCCCGCGAGGGAGTTCCGGTGGAGGTGGAGGTGGATCGGTCGGTCATGGCTGTTCCCCGTCGTCGGCGCCGTGGGCTCGGGGGCCGCGGGCGGGCGCGCGACTGAGCCCACGGTCCATCCGGTCGAGGTCGCGGTCCTGGCTGGAGCGCAGCTGCCAGGGCACGCTGGTGACCATGACGCCGGGCTCGAAGAGCAGCCGGCCCTTGATGCGCAGGGCGCTCTGGTTGTGCAGCAGGTTCTCCCACCAGCGGCCGACCACGTATTCGGGCACGAAGACGGTCACCACGTCGCGGGGTGAGCTGCGGCGCACGCTCTTGACGAAGTCGATGATCGGGCGGCTGATCTCCCGGTACGGCGAGTCGACCACGGTGAGTGGCACCGGGAGCTGGCGGCGTTCCCATTCGGTCTGGATGGTGCGGGTGTCGTTGTCGTCGACGTTCACGGTGACGGCGGTGAGCGTGTCCGGCCGGGTGGCCTGGGCGTAGGCGAGGGCGCGCAGGGTCGGCTGGTGCACCTTGCTGACGAGGACGACGGCGTGGTTGCGGGACGGCAGGATGGGCCGTTCGTCGGTGGGTTTGAGCTCCTCGGCGACGCGCGTGTAGTGCCGGTGGATGGCCACCATCAGGCCGTAGATGACGATCATGGCGGCGATCGCGATCCAGGCGCCGAGCATGAACTTGGTGATCAGCACGACGATCAGGACGGCGCCGGTGAGCACCATGCCGAACGCGTTGATCGCCCGGGAGCGGAGCATCCTCTTGCGGCGTTCCGGGTCGCGCTGGGTGCGCAGCAGCCGGTTCCAGTGCCGGATCATGCCGGCCTGCGACAGCGTGAACGACACGAAGACGCCCACGATGTAGAGCTGGATGAGCCGGGTCACCTCGGCCTCGAAGGCCACGATCAGCACCATCGCGGCGACGGCGAGGAAGACGATGCCGTTGCTGAACGCGAGCCGGTCGCCGCGGGTGTGGAACTGGCGGGGCAGGTACCGGTCCTGGGCCAGGATCGAGCCGAGCACCGGGAAACCGTTGAAGGCGGTGTTCGCGGCCAGGAACAGGATCAGCGCGGTGACCGCGCCGACCACGTAGAGCAGGATCGACCCGCTGCCGAAGACGGTCTCGGCGAGCTGGGTGGTGACCGTCTTCTGGACGTACCCCTCGGAGGCGGCGTTCGGGACGATCTGCAGCATCGGGTTCTCGACGAACTTCAGGTGGGTGGCCTGGGCCAGCATGATGATGCCGTAGAGCATGACCAGCGACAGGCCGCCGAGCAGCATCAGCGTGGTCGCCGCGTTCTTGCTCTTCGGCTTCTTGAAGGCGGGCACCCCGTTGGAGATCGCCTCGACGCCGGTCAGCGCGGCGCAACCGGACGAGAACGTCCGCAGGAGCAGGAACGCGAACGCGAACTGACTGAGATGATCCTCCTCGGCGACGATCGTCAGGCCGGCGCTGGGCGCCTGGAGATCCTGGCCGAGGATGAAGACGCGGAACAGGCCGGTCATGATCATGCCGAGGATGACCACGATGAACAGGTAGGTGGGGACCGCGAAGGCGATCCCGGACTCCCGTAGGCCACGCAGGTTCACCGCGCTGAGCAGGATGATCGCGACGATCGCGATGGGCACCTTGTGGGTGGCCACCCAGGGGACGACCGAGCCGAGGTTGCTGACCCCGGAGGAGATCGACACCGCGACCGTGAGGATGTAGTCGACGAGCAGCGCGCTCGCCACGCCGAGTCCGGCCTTCGGCCCGAGGTTGACCGTGGCCACCTCGTAGTCGCCGCCGCCGGACGGGTAGGCATGCACGTTCTGCCGGTAGCTGGCGACCACCGTCACCATCACCACCGCGACCGCGAGCGTCACCCAGGGCGAATACACGTAGGCGGCCGCGCCGGCGATCGAGAGCGTCAACAGGATCTCGTCGGGCGCGTACGCCACGCTGGAGAGCGCGTCGCTCGCGAAGACCGGCAGCGCGATCCGCTTGGGCAGCAGCGTGTGCTGCAGCTTGTCGGATCGGAACGGCCGGCCGAGAAGCAGCCGTTTGGCTAGAGAGGTGGTACTTGCCACGAGTGCCAAGCGTACGGGCGGGCCTTTCGGCGTGTGGTCCGCCCCGGACAGCGCCCTCGCGGGAGGCATGGCAGGCTCACACTGGTCCGTACAGATTCGGGAGGGCACGAACCGTGCACGTGGTCATCATGGGATGCGGCCGGCTCGGTTCGACGCTGGCGCAGAGGCTCGACGCCCAGGGGCACCAGGTCGCCGTGATCGACCGGGACCCGGACGCGTTCCGCCGTCTCGGCGACGGTTTCGGCGGGGTCACGGTGAGCGGGATCGGGTTCGACCGGGACACCCTGCGCGCCGCCGGCATCGAGCGGGCCGACGCGTTCGCCGCCGTGTCCAGCGGTGACAACTCCAACATCATCTCGGCGCGGCTGGCGCGGGAGACGTTCGGCGTGTCGCGGGTGGTGGCCCGGATCTACGACTCCCGCCGCGCCCAGGTCTACGAGCGGCTGGGCATCCCGACGATCGCGACGATCCGGTGGGCGTCCGAGCGGATGTACCGGTTCCTGGTGCCGGACGAGCGGGTCGAGGTCTTCCGGGACCCGACGAGCGTGGTCAGCATCGTGGAGACGCCGCTGCACCGCGACTGGATCGGCCGGACCGTGAAGTCCCTGGAGGACCGGACCGGCGCCCGGGTCGCCTACCTGGCCCGTTTCGGCATGGGCACCCTGACCCAACCGTCGATCGTCCTGCAGGACGGCGACCAGGTCTACATGCTGGTCACCGACGACATCGTGGACCAGGTGCTGGACATCGCCCAGGGCGCCGACAAGGAAGGGAACTAGGCGTGCGCATCGCCATCGCGGGAGCCGGCAACGTGGGCCGGTCGATCGCCCAGGAGCTGATCGGCAACGGGCACGACGTCATGCTGATCGAGCGGCACCCGCGGCAGCTGTGCCCGGAGCGGGTGCCGGAGGCGCGCTGGATCCTGGCCGACGCCTGCGAGCTGAGCAGCCTGGAGGAGGCCGACCTGGCCGGCTGTGACGTGGTGATCGCGGCGACCGGCGACGACAAGGCCAACCTGGTGGTGTCGCTGCTGGCCAAGACCGAGTTCGCGGTGGGCCGGGTGGTGGCCCGGGTGAACCGCGCGGAGAACGAGTGGCTGTTCACCGAGCAGTGGGGTGTCGACGTCGCGGTGAGCAAGCCCCGCCTGATGGCCGCCCTGGTGGAGGAGGCGGTGACGGTCGGCGACCTGGTCCGGCTGATGACCTTCCGGCAGGGCGAGGCCAACCTGGTGGAGATCACCCTGCCGAAGGACGCGCCGTACGAGGGCAAGCCGGTCCGCTCGGTGCCGATGCCGCGGGACTCCGCCCTGGTCGCCATCCTGCGCGGCAAGCGGGTGCTGGTGCCGACCCCGGACGATCCGCTCGAGGCCGGCGACGAACTGATCTTCGTGTGCACGGCCGAGGTCGAGGACCAGGTCCGCGCGGTGGTGCTAGGCGACCGCGGTCTCCCGCCGCTGGGCTGACGTCACCCGGTGGATCGCCCACACGGTGAAGGCGAAGGTGGCGGCGTAGATCGGCCAGCTGACCAGGATGCGGACGATGCCGATGGCGTTCGCCTCGCCGAGCCAGTACAGGTACGCCTGGATGCCGGCGCGGACGCTCAGCGAGACGGCCCAGAGCACCGTCAGCCACTGGAAGGTCCGGAACAGCGGGGCGTTGGCGAACCAGTCCTGCTTGCCCTTGTTCGCCATGATGCCCCAGGCGTAACCGATCAGCGGTTTCCGGAACGCCACCGACACCAGCAGCGCCGCGGCCTGGCCGAAGGTCAGCAGGATGCCGGGCAGGTAGAAGTTCTTCGCGTCGCCGGTCCGCCAGGCCAGCCAGGCGCCGAGGGCGATGCCGAACAGGCCGTTGACCGCGTGCCGGACCGGCTGCCGTCGGGCGAGCCGGACACCGCCGATGGCCAGCGCCGAGCCGACCGAGCCGATGATCGCCCAGAGCAGCGCGTCGCGTTTCTCCAGGCCCGCCACCGACTCGCCGAGCAGCACGTTGAGCAGCACGAACGCGAGCACGGGCACGCTCGACTCGATCAGGCCGCGAACACCGCCGAGTTGTTCGGCGATCTGCTCGCTCATCGAGGGGAGAGGCTCCTCCTCGACCTTCTGCAGATCGTGTTCCGCGATGATCTCCTCAGCGATCTCCTCGGCGATCTTCTCCTCGGCCGAACCGAACATCTCGGAGAGCTGCTCCTCGGCCGACTCGTGCGCGGCGTGGCGCGGCTCGCTTCCGGATGTCACCGGGGCGCCTCCAGCTCGTAGTAAGGGTTGTAGATCACCTTGCGATCGTCGCGGACCGCGATCCGGCCCCGCGCGGTGAGCTGACGCCCGGGCTCGATGCCGGCGATAGACCGGCGCCCGAGGAAGACCAGCGTGACCACGTCACTGCCGTCGTAGAGGTCGGCCTCCAGCGTCGGCAGGTTGGTGCGAGGAGTGTACGCCACCGTACGCAACCGACCGGACACCGAAACGATCTGGCCCCGCCGGCACTCCCCCGCCGGGACGGCGCCGCACTTGGCGCTGTCCCGCTGAAGCTCCTCCGCGTCCAGCTCCGAGTCGGTGGCGGTGAGCCGGCTCAGGAACCGGCGCAGGCCGGTCCGCTCTTCGATCGTCATGACTTCGCTGTCACCCTTCGTCGACGTGACGCAGTGTGCGCGTGTGCATGACCACCACGCTACGCCCGAATACCGGCGGTGATCCACCTCACCCGGGCTGGCCGCCGTCGGCCGCCTGCTGCGCCGCCGCCTGGCCCTGCTCGGCCATCTCCTTCGGCAGTTGCAGCGGCAGCGGCTCCCGCACCGGGCGGGGCTCGTTGTCCCGGACCACGACCAGGCCGGACAGCACGTCGCCGAGGACACCCTCACGACCCGGCTCGGCGGCGGCCGCGCCCTGGTAGAGCGCCCGGACCATCCAGCGCGGCCCGTCCACCCCGACGAACCGCACGTCCGCCGGGCCGTCCGGGGTGTTCACCCGGGCCAGCAGCTCGACGCCGTATCTGCCGTCCACCTCGCGGGCGACGACACCGTCGGCGGCCATCGCCCCGGCGATCTCCTCGCGGATCTCCGGCCAGATCGGCTCGGTCCGCGGGGCGGCGAAGACACCCAGCTGCAGGGCGCTCTCCCCGTCGACCAGGACGACCTGCTCGACACCGCCGTCCGGGTTGGCCTGGACCCGCACCTCGACGCCCTCGATCGCCGGGATCTGGAGGCTGCCGAGGTCGAGCCGTTGCACCCCGGCCGGGGCGTACTTGGCGTCCCACGGGCCGAACTCGGGGGCCGCCGCCTCGCCGTCGGAGGCGAGGCTGTCGGCGAGCGCCTTGGTGGGCGGCGCGTCGGCCGCACGAACGTGCTTCGCGGCACCGCGCTTACGGGAGAACATCACTGCCAGCCTTTCCTAGTGTCAACGAGCTCTACAGGGCCTGGTGGCCACCGGTCGAACCGTGTCCGCCCGAGCCGCGCGCGGTGTCGTCGAGGGCGTCCACGGCGTGGAACACCGCCCGCTCCACCCGCTGGATCACGAGCTGGGCGATCCGGTCGCCGCGGGAGATCTTGACGGTGTTCTCCCGATCGTGGTTGATCAGGTTCACCAGGATCTCACCGCGGTAACCGGCGTCGACCGTACCGGGCGCGTTGAGGACCGTCACCCCCAGCCGAGCGGCCAGCCCGGAGCGCGGGTGGACGAGTCCCACGAAGCCGTCCGGCAGGGCGATCGCGACCCCGGTGCGGACCTTCGCCCGGGCGCCCGGCGCGATCTCCGCCTCCTCGGCGGCGACCAGGTCGGCCCCGGCGTCACCGGGGTGCGCGTAGGCCGGCAGGGGCAGATCAGCGTCGAGGCGGAGAACCTGGACGTTCACGTCGGTCACGGGGGCGTTCCTCACTGGCGCGGGCACTGTGGGCGGCAACTACCCTGCCATCCTGCCGCGCCCCGCCACGGAGGCGCGCCGTACTCTTCGAGGGTGACACCCGAGTCCCCGGCCCGCACGGTGGCGGCCCATCAGGAACGGATCGGCGTCCCGTGGTGGGCCTGGCCGGCCTCGCTCGGGGCGGGCGCGATCCTCGCCACCGAGCTGATGCTGGGCCTGCCCGAGCTGCCCGTCTGGGCGCCGTACGCGGTGCTGCTGCCGTTGAGCGTCCTGCTGCCCGCCCTGCTCGGCCGCTGGCGGGTGGAGGTCACCCCGGACGAGTTCCGGGTCGACGACGCCCGGCTGCCCGTCGAGTTCGTCTCCGGCGTGGTGGCCCTCGACGCGGCCGGCAAGCGAGAGGTGCTGGGCGTCGGCGCGCACCCGCTGGCCTTCGTGGTGCAGCGGGCCTGGGTCGGCACGGCGGTGCAGGTGCTGCTCGACGACCCCGCCGATCCCACGCCGTACTGGGTGGTGAGCACCCGGCGGCCGGTCGAGCTGGCCACCGCCCTGCTGGAGGTCAGCCGGCGGGCTCGCGCCGAGCGGCCGGCCCGCTGATCGCCTTCTTGCGCAGATCCTCGTTGACCTTGTCGCCGACCGTGCGGGTGGCCCGCCGGTTGAGGTAACCGGCCACCGCCGCGCCGGTGAGCATCGGCCCGAACGTGGTCAGGTTGCGGCCGAACCGCTTCAGCAGTGATCTCTGCAGCTCCTTGCGGGACGCCGTGCCGAGCACCGCGACACCGACCCCGGGCACCATCGGGTTCACCCCGCGCCGGCCGGACCAGGCCTCGACCAGTTTCAGGGCGCGTTCGGGCACACCGCCGGTGATCGGGTGGCCGTACAGCTCGTGCAGCTCGCCGATCAACTTGATCTCGATCGCCACCACGGCGACCGTCTCGGCGGCCAGCAGCACGGGCGCGGAGAGCAGGGTCGGGGTCGCCACCCACTCCAGCGAGGCGATCCCGCCGCCGGCCGCGCCCACCCCGGCCGTGGACCGGGCGGCGTTGCGGATCAGGCGCTCCGCCAGCGCCTCGTCGTCCATCTCCGGGAAATGCCGGCGCAGCGTCTCCCGGTCCCGGACCGGGACGTGCGGGGCCACGTCGGTGACCAGATCGGTGATCCAGCGCAGCGCGGTCGCCGGCCGGAACATCCGGCCGAGATCACGCCGGCCGACCTGCCCGGCGAGCCGGCCGATGAGGCGCCGGCGGCCGCCGGGTTCCAGATCGTCCGCGGTGAGGGCGGCAACGAGCTCGACCTCGGTGCCGGGCTCGGTCTCGGATCCGGGCTCGGTCACGCGATCCGGCTGGCTCATCGTCGTCCTTCCCGTCGTCGTCACCGGCCATATGTGCCCGGTGACGCCCCCGGGTCAAACCCCCGTGAACGCCGTACGCCCGACCGCGGAGTCCGCGATCGGGTGGTGACGCGCGCTGCGCGCGAGTGCGCTCAGGCGCACTCGCGGCAGATCAGCTCCCCGTTGCGTTCCGTCGCCAGCTGGCTCCGGTGGTGCACGAGGAAACAGCGGGAGCAGCGGAACTCGTCGGTCTGCATCGGCAGCACCTTGACGGTGAGCTCCTCGTCGGCGAGGTCGGCGCCGGGCAGCTCGAAGCTCTCCGCCACCTCGACCTCGTCGACGTCCACCGCGCCCGACTGAGAGTCGGCGCGACGGGCCTTGAGCTCCTCGAGGCTGTCCTCGCCGAGGTCGACCTCATCGCGACGCGGGGCGTCGTAGTCGGTGGCCATCGGTTCTCACTCTCCTGTATCGATGTGTCACTTGGCGTTTGTAACGCCTGTGACAGGCTTTCGGTTCCCGGTTCCGCTGGACGATTTCTGACACCTTCGGCACCAGAAACGGCCCTGGCGGGCGCGGAACCTTACCGCTGTCGCGGCAGGCTTGTACGCGCTCCGGCCGCACATTGTTCCCGATGTGACCGAGGCGACATCAAAGTAGGGGCACCAAGCTCTGGATCATCGTCAACGCGCCGGAACCATTCCCTGTTTCCGCACCCCTGGCGGACAGACGCTAACCTCTCGACAGGTCCGGGCACCTCACCCGGGTCCGCCGTTCGATCCTGGAGCCAGCCCCATGAGCTTTGCCCGCGTCCGAGCGCTAGTCGTCGTCGGCGTGCTCGCCGTGGCCGCGGTGGTCTTCGTCGTCGTCGCCCTCTTCCGGGACACGCAGCGTGGAGCCACGAACGGCGCCGACTGCCCGGCCGGGGCGCCGCTCGCCGACATCCGCCTCCCGGAGGACCCGGTCGAGGTCACCGTCAAGGTATACAACGGGACGAGCCGAAGTGGCCTTGCCGAGCAGGTTACCGACGAGTTCAAGAATCGGCGGTTCACCACGCAGGCGCCCGGCAAGAGCAAGACCAAGTTCGACGGGGTGGCCGAGATCCGGTTCGGGCCGGAGACCGCCGGCAAGGCGCAGCTGCTCCGGGCGTACTTCCTCGCCCAGTCGAGGATGGTCTACAACGCCAAGCGCAAGGGCCAGGTCATCGACATCATCATCGGCGACCAGTTCCAGCAGCTGGCCACCACGACCGAGGTCAACCAGTCGCTGGGCGCGGTCGGCGAGCCGACCCTGCCGCCGGGCGCCTGCCTGATGCCGGTCGAGCCCAGCAAGGACACCGAGTAACCTCACGGACCGCCCGCCGCGTCCAGCTCCGCCAGCGCGGCGTGCAGGGCCGGGAACAGCGCCGGCGGGGCCGCGACCAGCATGTCGCGGCCGGCCGGCGCCCCGTCGAGGCCGCTGACGATCAGGCCTGCCTCGGCCGCGATCAGGCCACCCGCCGCGTGGTCCCACAGATTCAGGCCCTTCTCGAAGTACGCGTCCAGCGAACCCTCCGCGGCCAGGCACAGGTCCAGGGCCGCCGCGCCGAACCTGCGGATGTCACGCACCCGGGTGATCAACCGGGCCAGCACCGTCCCCTGATGGGCCCTGCGCCGCGCGTCGTAGCCGAACCCCGTACCGACCAGGGCCTGGTCCAGCGTGGTCCGTACGGAGCCGCTGAGCCGCCGCCCGGCCCGCCACGCCCCGCCGCCGCGGGTGGCCGTCCACTCGTCGCCGGTGGCCGCGTTGATCACCACTCCGGCGATCACCTCGCCGTCCCGCTCCGCGGCCAGGGAGACCGCGTACTGCGGCAGGCCGTAAAGGTAGTTCACCGTGCCGTCGATCGGGTCGAGGATCCACCGGACCGCGCCGGGGGCCACCTCCGCCGAGTCGCCGTACTCCTCGCCGAGCACGCCGTCGCCGGGCCGCTCCGCCGCCAGCGCCCGCACCACCTGCCGCTCGACCGCCTTGTCCGCCGCCGTCACCACGTCGGTGTCGGTGCTCTTGGTCTCGACGTCGCCGATCGCCTCGTCACGCATGCGCCGGGCCGTGGCGGCCGCCTCGCGCGCCACGCGGACGGCGATCTCCAGCAACTCGCCGGGTGTCGATACCACCGGAATCTCGCTCACCTTTGGGTCCTTTCCGCCGATAGCATTCTCGCGTCAGGCGCTTCCGACGAGGTCGTCGGGCCCCGGCGGCGTGCTGTGGTCGGAGGATCTCGGTGAGCGGCGCTACAATTCATCCCTGCCCACGCTTCACGGACACCGACCACCGGGACGGTTCGTGACCCGGGGGTCCCCAAAACCGACTCCGGCGACAGTCGCCCCCGCGTGCTGCGCTGGACCGTGGCCGTGCCCAATCTCATCGCCTCCGGAAGGTCATTCGTGACAGAAGCCCACCAGAACGGTGCCGACGTTCGCTCTCTCACCGAGGCCTTGATCACCCATGCCCAGGGCGCGGGCGGGCAGCTCACATCGGCTCAGGTCGCGCACACGCTCGAGTCCGCCGCGGTGAACCCGGCACAGGCCAAGAAGATCCTGCGCGGGCTGGTGGACGCCGGCATCACGGTCGTCGTCGACGGCTCGGCGAGCACCCGGCGGCCCAAGGTGGCGGCCGCCCGCTCCACCACACCGGCGTCCCGGGCGACCACCGCCAAGACCGCGCCCGCCAAGAAGGCGGCGCCCGCACCCAAGCAGGCCTCGCCGGCCGGCGGCGACGCCACGCCGGCGCGCAAGGCGGCTCCGGTCCGCAAGGCCGCCGCCGCCACCAAGGCCGTCCCGGCGAAGAAGGCCACCGGCCCGGCGAAGCCCGGCGAGGAGGGTCCCGGCGAGGAGATCGATCCCGAGGAGCTCGCCGCCGCTGTCGAGGACGTGGTGATCGAGGAGCCGCCGGCCCTGGTCGCGGCCGCCGCCACCGACGCCGCCAGTTCGGCCACCGACGGCGACTTCGAGTGGGACGACGAGGAGTCCGAGGCGCTCAAGCAGGCCCGCCGGGACGCCGAGCTGACCGCCTCCGCCGACTCGGTCCGCGCGTACCTCAAGCAGATCGGCAAGGTTCCGCTGCTCAACGCGGAGCAGGAGGTCGAGCTCGCCAAGCGGATCGAGGCCGGCCTCTACGCCGCCGAGCGGCTGCGTGCCGCCGAGGACGGCGAGGAGATGCTCGAGCGCAACTTCGAGCGCGACCTCAAGTGGATCAACCGGGACGGCGAGCGGGCCAAGAACCACCTGCTCGAGGCCAACCTGCGGCTCGTGGTCTCGCTGGCCAAGCGGTACACCGGACGTGGCATGGCCTTCCTCGACCTGATCCAGGAGGGTAACCTCGGCCTGATCCGCGCGGTCGAGAAGTTCGACTACACCAAGGGCTACAAGTTCTCCACGTACGCCACCTGGTGGATCCGCCAGGCCATCACCCGGGCGATGGCCGACCAGGCCCGCACCATCCGCATACCGGTGCACATGGTCGAGGTCATCAACAAGCTCGGCCGTATCCAGCGCGAGCTGCTCCAGGACCTGGGCCGTGAGCCCACCCCGGAGGAGCTGGCCAAGGAGATGGACATCACGCCGGAGAAGGTGCTGGAGATCCAGCAGTACGCGCGTGAGCCGATCTCGCTGGACCAGACGATCGGCGACGAGGGCGACAGCCAGCTCGGTGACTTCATCGAGGACTCCGAGGCGGTCGTCGCTGTCGACGCGGTCTCCTTCTCGTTGCTGCAGGACCAGCTCCAGCAGGTGCTGCAGACGCTCTCCGAGCGGGAGGCGGGTGTGGTCCGGCTGCGATTCGGCCTGACCGACGGCCAGCCGCGCACGCTGGACGAGATCGGCCAGGTCTACGGGGTCACCCGTGAGCGGATCCGGCAGATCGAGTCCAAGACGATGTCGAAGTTGCGTCACCCGTCCCGGTCGCAGGTTCTCCGCGACTACCTCGACTGAGACGTTTGGTCAACTTTACGTGTCCCAATGGTCACCACCCGTATATCAACGGGTGGTGATCAGACCGTTGTGCAGAAGTGATCGTTGACGTGGCACCCTTGGATCACGGCACACTAGCCAGAACGAACGGTGTGACCTCGGTCCCCCCGGGGCACATTGGGAAGGCTGCAACGTTGCAGGGTGTTGCACGATGTGTGAGCAGTAGCCGAGGAACATGTTCATCGGTGACGAACAGAGGAGGAAGGCGATGACCCCGACCCTCACGCCGCCGGCCGGAAGTGTGGCCGGCCCCGCAGCCGATGAACGGTGCGACCGCTGCAATGCAGCCGGGAAGCTCCGTTTGACCCTGGCGGGTGGCAGTGAACTGGTTTTCTGTGGCCACCACGCCAACCGGTACGCCCCGGACTTGGTGAAGATCGCGGTGCAGTTCAAGGCCGATCCCGAGTTCACCTGGCGCGGCGCGGACATGATGTCGAACTCCAGCAACTGAGGTCTGTTCGCGACCTGCCTCGAGTTCGCTCGTCGTAGGTCGGCAGCGGCGGTCTCCACCGCCGCGAACAGACTCACCAGCCAGCCGGCAGCGGCCCCCAACGACGAGACCTTGACAAGAAAGGGCGCTCCCCCTGCAGGGAGCGCCCTTTCTGCCGTCCTGGAAGGCCGCTAGCCGTCCCAGAGCGCCTCGACGGTGGTCCCCAGAGCCCGGGCCACTTTGATGGCCAGATAGACCGAGGGGGCGTAGTCGCCCGTCTCCATCGCGATGACGGTCTGCCGGCTCACCTGAACCTCGGCGGCCATGGTCTGCTGGGTGAGTCCGGCGGCCTTGCGCGCCTCCCGGATGCGGGTCCCGATCGCGTCGCTCGCCTCGGCGGATCGCACCGGGCCTGCCGGGGCCATCAGTCCTCGTCCCCGACGAGGACGGCGTCCCGGCGGCGCAGCCGGCGGGTGTGGACGGCCTGGACCACCGCGCCGACAGCCAGGCCGATCAGGGCGCCGATCAGCGCGGAACGCCAGGCGTTCGACTCGGGATAGACGCGGTAGAGGAAGCCGACTCCGAACACCAGGTAGGGCAGGCCCATCAGCGCGGAGACGATCAGGCGCTTGCGGCTCCACACCCGCGGCATGGTGTCCACCCGCTTGGCCTCCACGTAGACGGAGCAGAGGGTGACCGGCACGAGGAAGACGGCCAGCAGGACGAGCAGCGACCAGGCGACCGGCGCGCCGACCGCCCAGACGAGGGCGGCGGCCACCCACGGAACGGTGATCATCTGTACCTGGGCCATGGTGGTGGAGCCCTCGTACCACCGGAAGCGCTCGCGCTCGTCGCGGCCGTAGAGGTCACCGTCGAAGTCGAGGTTCCACCGAACGAATCGATCCATCAGCGTCGTCGTCATGCATCCATCATGATGTTAAGCCGACTTGACGTCAAGAGTTCTTAACGTCAAGTCGGCTTAACTTTTTGCGACCATGCCGACGGTGCGGGTCAGAGGGTCTGGATCGTGGCGATCCGCTCCTCCAACTGCTCGATCGTCGCCTGCGCGCTGGGCGGTCCGCCGCAGATCCGGCGGAGCTCCGCGTGGATCTTCCCGTGCGGCAGGTTGGTCCGGTGGTGATGTGCCGCCACCAGGGTGTTCAGCTGCCGGCGCAGGCTGTTGCGCCGCTCCCCCGCGCTCATCGGCACGACCGGCTCACGGACCACCGGCTCCGCGGTCTTCACCTGCTCGGCCTGCTGCCGCTTCTGCGCCGCCATCTGCTCGGCCTGCCGCTTGTTCAGCAGCGTGGTCACCTCCTCCGGGGTGAGCAGACCGGGCAGGCCCAGATAGTCGGCCTCCTCGGGAGTGCCGGTCCGGGCCGCCATGCCGAACGAGGTGCCGTCGTAGATGACCTGGTCCAGCTCGGCGACCGCGGACAGGGCCTCGAACTTCTTGTCCAGGTCCCCGAGCGCGTCCTCGGCCTTCTGAGCGCGCTCCAGAGCCGTGTCGTCGAGGCCGTCCTTCTCCTTCGGCGCGCCCAGCACGTGATTGCGCTGAGCCTCCATCTCGCTGGCCAGCCCGAGCAGGTGCGGGACGCTCGGCAGGAACACCGTGGCGGTCTCGCCCTCGCGCCGGGCCCGCACGAACCGGCCGATCGCCTGCGCGAAGTAGAGCGGGGTGGAGGCGCTGGTGGCGTAGACACCGACGGCCAGACGGGGGATGTCGACACCCTCGGACACCATCCGGACCGCGACCATCCAGCGTTTCTCCGACGCGGCGAACTCGGCGATCCGGCCGGAGGCGCCCTCGTCGTCGGAGAGCACGATGGTCGCCGGCTCACCGGTGATCTCGTGCAACAGCTTCGCGTACGCCCGGGCGGCCTGCTGATCGCTGGCGATGACCAGACCGCCCGCGTCCGGCATGCCGTGCTCGCGGATCTTGGTGAGCCGGGCGTCGGCGGCCCGCATCACCTGCGGCATCCAGTCGCCCCGGTGATCGAGGGCGGTCCGCCACGCCTGCGCGACCAGATCCTTGGTCATCGGCTCGCCCAGCCGGGCGGCCAGCTCGTCACCGGCGTTGGTGCGCCAGCGGGTCTCCCCCGAGTACGCCATGAACAGCACCGGCCGCACGACCCGGTCCCGGAGGGCGTCGGCGTACCCGTACACCGAATCGGCTTTCGATCTCTGGATGCCGTCGCCGCCGCGCTCGTAGCTCACGAACGGGATCGGGTTCTCGTCGGATCGGAACGGGGTGCCGGTGAGCAGCAGGCGGCGCACGGCCGGCTCGAAGGCGTCCTTGACCCCGTCACCCCACGTCCGGGAGTCACCCGCGTGGTGGATCTCGTCGAGGATCACGAAGGTCCGGCGGGTCAGGGTGCGCCGCTTGTGCACGGCCGGCGCCATGCCGACCTGGGCGTAGGTCAGCACCGCCCCGTGGAAGTCACGCGACGAGTGCACGTCCGAGTTGCGGAACTTCGGGTCGAGCTGGATGCCGACCCGGGCCGCCGCGAGGGACCACTGGGTCTTGAGGTGCTCCGTCGGGCAGACCACGGTGACCGCGTCACAGGTGCCGTCGACGAGCATCTCGGCGGCGATCCGGAGCGCGAACGTGGTCTTCCCGGCGCCGGGCGTCGCCACGGCCATGAAGTCCTCGGAACGGCGTCGCAGGTACGTCACCATCGCCTTCCGCTGCCAGTCCCGCAGCGGCGGAAAGATCTCCAAATTCGGCAAAGGCGGGCTCAAGCTGCCGTAATCCCTTCGTCCATGGAAAAACCTCCGCGATCACGGCGCGGAGGCGGCTCCCAGCATAGCGGGAGGACGGTTGCGGAACCGGTGCTACGGCACGGCCACCGGAGCCGACCAGCGGCGGTAGAGGGCCAGCAGCCGCACGCCGGTGATCAAGGTCGCGGCGATCGTCAGCGGGACCAGGCCGGTCAGCGACAACCGGTGCAGGACGGCCACCAGCACGGCGCCGAGCAGCGCCGCCATCGCATAGATCTCCCGTTGCAGAACCGCCGGGATCTCGCCGGTGAGCAGATCGCGGGCCAGGCCGCCGCCGATCGCCGTGAGCATGCCCACCAGGCAGGCGCCGACCGCCGGCACGCCGGCGTCGAGCGCCTTGAGCGTGCCGGTCACGGTGAACAGGCCCAGGCCGGCGGCGTCCAGCACCAGCACGACACGGCGCATCCGGTGCAGCGCCGGGTGCAGCCAGAAGACGGCGACCGAGGCGGCCACGGCGGTCACCGCGTACCGCCAGTCGGCGAACGCCAGCGGGGGCACCGCGCCGATCACCACGTCCCGCATGATGCCGCCGCCGAGCGCGGCCGTGAAGCCGGCAAACGCGACACCGAACAGGTCGAGCCGCTTCGCGACGCCGGCCGAGGCGCCGGACGCGGCGAACACCGCCACACCGATCAGGTCCGCGACGAGCAGCAGATATCCGCCCGTCACGCCGAGATCAGGCCTTCATGGCTTCGTAGATCTCCTTGCACTGCGGGCACACCGGTGAGCCTTTCTTCGGCGTCTTCGTCACCGGGAAGGTCTCGCCGCAGAGTGCGATCACGTGCGTGCCCATGACCGCGCTCTCGGCGATCTTCTCCTTGCGCACGTAGTGGAACATCTCGGGACCGGTGTCGGCATCCTTGGTCTCCGGACGCTCCAGGATCTGGGTGCTCACGGTTATCTGCCCTTCAGGAAAAATGACGAAGCTCCAGCCGCCAAGTCTGACACCTCGCGGCGGGCCGGTCCAACGACAACGCTGCCGGTAAGAGCCCTGCGACAGGGCCGCAAGATCGACGTACGGTGGCGGGTGTGACTGATTTCTCGATTCGATTCGGCGAGCACGTCGCCCGGGCGCGCCGTGACGGCCGTCCGGTCGTGGCCCTGGAGAGCACGATCATCTCGCACGGCCTGCCGCACCCCGACAACATCCGGGTGGCCCGGGAGATCGAGCAGGCCGTCCGGGACAACGGCGCCGTGCCCGCGACCATCGGCATGATCGACGGCGAGGTGATCGTCGGCCTGTCGGACGCGCAGGTCGAGCGTCTCGCCTCGGCGCAGTCGGTGGCCAAGCTCTCGGTCCGGGACCTGGCGATCGCCGCGGCCCGGCGCGCCGACGGGGCCACCACGGTCGCGGCCACCAGCGCGATCGCCGCGGCCGCCGGGATCGGCGTGTTCGCGACCGGCGGGCTGGGCGGGGTGCACCGGGAAGCGAACGTCACCTACGACGAGTCCGCCGACCTGACCGCGCTGGCCCGTACCCCCATCGTGGTGGTCTGCGCCGGGGTCAAGTCGATCCTGGACGTGGGCGCCACGCTGGAGCGGCTGGAGACCCTGGGCGTGCCGGTGGCCGGGTACCGTACCCGGCGCTTCCCCGGCTTCTTCATCACCGACGGCGGGTTCGACATCGACTGGGCGCTGGACTCCCCCGAACAGGTGGCCGACTTCATCCGGGCCCGCGCCGGCCAGGGCGTCTCCGAGAGCGCGCTGGTGCTGGCCAACCCGCTGCCCGCCGACGAGCAGCTCGACCCGGGACTGCACGACCGCACCCTGGCGACCGGGCTGAACCTGCTGGCCGAACAGAACATCACCGGCAAGGCGGTCACCCCGTTCCTGCTCGGCCACTTCCACGCCAGCACCGAGGGCCGGAGCCTGCAGGTCAACATCCGGATCATCCTGCGCAACGCCGCCCTGGCCGCGAAGATCGCCGCGGCCGTGGACAGCGGGTCGGCGGCCCCGGTCGGCTTCGCCGTCCCGGCGTGACGGCCCGGTCATGATCATCGTCGTCGGCGACCTGGTCACCGACGTCCTGGTCGAGCACGACGGCCCGGTGCGGGCCGGCTCCGACACGGACGCCGTGATCCGGGTCGCCGGTGGTGGCCAGGCCGCGAACACCGCGGCCTGGCTGGCCCGCGCCGGGCACGCGGTCACCCTGGTCGCGGCGGTCGGCGACGACCGGGCCGGCCGGGACCGGGTGACCGAACTGGAGGCCGCCGGGGTGCACTGCGCGATACAGGCGCACCCGGGCGTGTCGACCGGCAGCGTGGTGGTGCTCACCGGCGCCACCGAACGCACCATGATCACCGATCGGGGCGCGTCCCTGCGGCTCGCGCCGGACCACGTCACCGCGGCGATCACGGCCGTGCCGCCCGGTTCCCACCTGCACCTGTCCGGGTACCCGCTGCTGCACGCCGGTTCCCGTCCCGCGGGCCTGGCGGCCCTCACGGCCGCCGCCGATCAGGGACTCACGGTGAGCGTCGACGCGGCGTCCGCGGCCCCCCTACGGTCTGCCGGGCCCGCGGATTTCCTGGCCTGGGTACGGGGAACCGACCTGCTCCTGTGCAACGCCGACGAAGCCGACGTGCTGGCCGGACCCGGCAGCGCCACCGACCAGGCGGGGCGGCTGACCGCGCACGTACGCAATGCGGTGGTCAAACAGGGCGCCGCCGGCGCCGTCTGGGCCGGCCCGGACGGCGTGGCACATCTCGCGGCCCGGGCCGTGCCGGTGGTGGACCCGACCGGCGCGGGCGACGCGTTCGCGGCGGGACTGCTCGGCGCATGGCTCGCCGGGGCGGATCCGGAGACGGCGCTGCGGGCCGGCGGCATGCTGGGGGCGGAGGCGGTCTCCCGGGTCGGCGCCCGGCCCGTACCGCTCTGATCGCCCGCGTGGGCCGTCACAGCGGACCGTCACAGCGGACCGTCACACCGGGCAGTTCACACCGCAGCGCGCCCCACGCACAGCCCGGCCTACACAGAGCCCGGCCGACGCACAGAGCCCACCCTCCACTGGGGGATCCCCCGCTGGACAGTGTGGCGGAGATTGCGGGTGTCTGCCGGCCGGGCTGTGGACAACGCGGCGCTGTGGACGACGCCCGTTCAGTCGGTCCGGCCGCGGGCCTCGTCGACCACCTCGGAGTCGATGGTGATGTAGTCGGGTTCCTCGCGTGGCTGCTCCAGGGCCCGGCGGACGTCTTCGCGGGCCGCGGCGTCGGCGGCCCGTTCGGCTTTCGTCTTGGGTGGGCGGTCGTTGGCGATGAGGACCGCCATCCACGGCAGCAGCACCATGCCGAGCGCGCACAGGCTCAGCCAGATCGGCAGCAGGGGCACTTCGGCGCTGATCAGGATGCCGCCGAGGATCAGGCAGCCGGCCCGCACCGACATCATGGTCACGTAGCGGATCTGCCGGCCGCGTAGCTGATCATCCTGGCTGCGAGCCGCGTCGGTGATCAACACCGGGCGCTCCGGTTGTTTCTTCACGCGAGGACTCCGATCGACCCCGCCATCCTCGCACCGGACGGGCCGTTCCGCCCAGCCGGGCGGGATCTACGCCTCTTTCGCCGCTCTGGCCGCGGCTTTGGCTTCCTTCTTGTAGGCGCGGACCTTACCCAGCGACTCGGCGTCGACGATGTCGGCGACGGATCGGTAGGAACCCTCCTCGCCGTATCCGCCGGCGGCCTCCCGCCAGCCCTCGGGCCGTACGTCGTAGAGCTTGCCGAGCAGCGCCACGAAGATCTGCGCCTTCTGCTTGCCGAACCCGGGCAGCGCGAGGATGCGCCGGTAGAGTTCGGCGCCGGTCTTCGCGTCCCACCAGAGGTTGGCGGGGTCGCCGTCGTACTCGTCGGCGATGATCCGGCAGACCTCCTGGGCCCGCACCGCCATGGCTTTCGGGAAGCGGTGCAGGGCGGGCGGCTCGGCGAAGATCGCGATCAGCCGCTCCTGGTCGAAGTCGGCGATCTCGGTGGCGGTGGGCTCGTGCCCGAGCCGCTGGGCGAGCACCCACGGCGAGGTGAACGCCTTCTCCAGGGTGATCTGCTGGTCCAGCACGATGCCGAGGGTCACCGCCAGCGGGTCGCGGTTGAGCAGGTCGTTGGCTTCGGTCGGCACCGGCAGGGAGAACGTCACGGCATCATGATGTCAGGTTCGGCGTCGGCCTCGATCCGGCGGACCGCCTCGTCGGCGAGGCTCTGCAGTTCGCCGAGTTGCCCGGGGGCGAAGTCCCGGGGCCGCACGTCCAGCGCGCACAGCCCGCCGAGGACCAGGCCGTCGCTGGTGATCAGGGGCGCCGCGATGTACGACCGCACCCCCTCGACCGTGACCAGCGGATTGGTCCGGAACCTCGGGTCCTCGGTGAAGTCGTTGACGTGCCAGGCGGCCCGGGTGTGCAGCATCGGGAGGCAGAACGCCCACTCGATCGGGGTGCCGCCGGCCTCGCCGATCCACGCCGGGATCGGGCCACGGCCGGCGAGGAAGACCTGGGCGCCGTTGAGCAGGACGGTGACGACGGCGAACGGGGTCTCGATCCGCTCCGCCGCCGCCTCGACGATCTCGGTCAGGTAGGGCCGCTCGGCCGGCCGGTCGACGCCGATCCGGGCCAGGTCCCGCAGCCGCTGCCGATCACGCAGTTCGGGGTAGTCCATGTCCAGGCTCACGCTTTGACCGTCCGTGCCAGAGCCTCATAGGTGATGATGCGCACCTTGAGGGATCGGCCGGCGACCCGGCTGAGCTCACCGACCTCCATCACGTGTTCGGCGACCCGGCGCAGGTCGGCCGGTGTGGCGATCGGCCGCCGCAGTCCGAGCGCCTGCACGGACAGGGTCCATAGGCCCTCGGCCATCTGCGGCCCGACCAGGTCCGCCAGGGCCTTGACGGCGTCCTGCTCGGTGGGCTGGTCGTTGCCGTAATTCTCGATGCGGGCCATGGCGGCACCTCTCGCTGGCACGGTCAGAACAGTTCGATGAGGGGTTCGGCGTCCTCGTGGGCGGGGCCGCCGGTCTGCGCGGCGTGGGTGGTCCGCTGCCGGGACATGACGTGCTTGGCCCGCAGGTCCTCGATGCTGATGACCCGGGCCAGAAGCTCCTCCTCGGTGAGGGTGCCGCGGGCGTAGGATGCGACGTCCTCGGTCTGCCGGCGGACGTCGGCGACCGCTTCGGCGACGTGTTCGAGCATCTGCCGGCTGATGTCCTGGAACTGGACGTGCCCGACGGCGCCGGTGGTCTCCACGGTCAGGGCGCCCGAGCTGCGCTGGACCTGTTCCGCGGCGCTCACGGTGTCCTTGAGGATGCCGCTGACCATCTCCGACATCTCCCGCTGGGCGTTGGCGATGCCGCCGAGCCGGCGGGTCATCGCCGTCTCCTCCGTCGTCGCCGGAATGTCCTGGTCCCGGTCGAACTCGCTGTCGTCGGAGAGGACCGAGTCCAGCCGGGCTGTCAGGTCGCCGATGCTGGAGCCGATGCCGTGGGCGGCCTCGGCGGACCGTCGCGCGAGCTTGCGGACCTCGTCCGCGACCACGGAGAAGCCCTCGCCGGCCTCACCGGCCCGGACCGCCTCGATCATCGCGTTGAGCGCGAGGATGTTGGTGGCCCGGCTGACCTCCTCGATCTGCTTCACGTGCTGATCGAGATCGCGCATCTGGTCCACCAGCGCCCGGATCTGGTGGTCGCGGTGCAGGAAGTAGGAGATGAGCCGCCCGACCAGCTGATCGTTGCTGGAGCTGACCTGGCTCAGTTCGGTCTCGGTGCGGCTGAGGGTGCCGGCGAGCTGCGCCACGTCGCCGGCCATCACCTCGGCCAGCGAGTCCACCTTCACGAGCTGTTCGACGATCGCCTGGGCGGCGTCCCCGGTCTGCTCGATGACGTCGTGGACGTGGGCGTCCACGACGTCGCAGTACGACGGGACCGGTTCGAGCGCGGCGACCAGCACGTCGGGGCGCAGGCTCTCGTCCTCCGGCTCGGCCGAGGCCTTGCTGAGCTTCCGGAGAATGCTGGGCATGCGTTACCTCCGTTACGGATCTCGGCCGATCAGGCGCCGGGCAGAACCTGCTTGATCACGCCGAGGAGCTGGTCCGGTCCGACCGGCTTCACGAGCCAGCCGGTGGCACCGGCGGCCTTCGCCTCGGCCCGCTTGGTCTGCTCCGACTCGGTGGTCAGCATCAGGATCGGCGTGAACCGCATGCCCGGGGCCTTGCGGGCCTCGCGGGCGAAGGTGATCCCGTCCATCTGCGGCATGTTGACGTCGCTGATGATCAGGTTCGGCTTGACACCCTTGCCGAGCTTGTCGAGCGCCTCCTTGCCATGGCCGGCGGTCTCGACGGTGTAGCCGGCCTTGGTGAGGATCGACTTGAGGCTCATGAGCATGGTGGCGGAGTCGTCGACGAGCATCACAGTGGTCATGGAGGATCGCTTCCCTGCTTGTTGGCTGGGCCACCACTCACTCCGAGTAGTGGCAGCACCTGCGTCGCCAGGAAGGCGTCACTCGGTGCTGAAGAAATCTTCGGACGGAAAAGAAGCAGGGCCTGGAGCGCGCCGGTATGCAGATGGTTGCACCGTCGCAGGCCGACCTTGGGCCGCTTGGCCGTGCGCAGCCAGCCGGTCAGTTGCTCCACCTCGTCGACGGTGACCACCCCGATCAGGTTGGCGGTCTCCTCATGCAACTCGAGCGGCAAGACCGAGCACCTCCTTCATGTTGAGCACCAGCAGGACCAGACCGTCGCCGAGCAGGGCGGTTCCGGAGAACTCGTCGGCGTACGCGAGCAGGCCCTCCATCGGCTTGAGGATCACGTCGACCTCCCGGTGGAACGCCTCGACGAGCAGGCCGATCCGCTGGCCGTTGACGCTCACCACGAGGATGCGCCGGTCCTCGCCCTCGCCGGGGGCCCACGGCATGTCGAGGACCCGGGCGAGGTCGATCACCGGGACCACTTCGCCGCGCATCATCACCACGTCCTGGTGCAGCACCCGGCCCATCTCGGCGACGGGCACCCGGACCGTCTCGACGACCAGGTCGACGGGGATGCCGAACCGCTGCCCGGAGACGCTCACCACCATCACCTGGGTGACCGCCATGGACAGCGGCAACCGCAGCCGGGTGTACGTACCCTGCCCGAACTTCGACTTCATCGTCACGGCGCCGCCGAGCTTCTCCACGCTGGCCCGGACGGCGTCCATGCCGACTCCCCGCCCGGAGAGATCGGAAACCTGGTCGGCGGTGGAGAAACCCGGGCGGAACACCAGGTCGACCGCTTCGCTGTCGCTCAGCGTCTCCAGCTCTTCTTCGGAGATCAGGCCTTTCTCGTACGCCTTGCGCTTGACCCGCTCCGGGTCGACGCCCCGCCCGTCGTCGGACACCTCGACGATGACCGCGTCGCCGTCGGCGACCGCCGCGAGGGTGAGCCGGGCAGCCGGCGCCTTGCCCGCGGCGACCCGTTCGTCGGACGGTTCGATGCCGTGGTCGAGGCTGTTGCGGACCAGGTGGACCAGCGGGTCGCCGAGCGCCTCGATGACGTCCTTGTCGGCCATCGTGTCCTCGCCCTCGGTGACCAGTTCGATGGTCTTGCCGAGCCGGCGGCTGAGGTCGCGGACGAGCCGCGGGAACCGGCCGAAGGCCACCGACAGCGGCAGCATCCGGACGTCCATCACGGCGGCCTGGAGCTCTTCGGCGATCCGGTGCAGGCCGGCGTACTGGTCCTTGATCCGGCGGCTGAGGACCCGGCTGCCGAACTCCTCCTCGGCCGCGTCGGCGAGGAAGGTGAGGCCGTTCTTGGCCACGTTCAGTTCGCCGACCAGCTCCATCAGCCGGTCCACCTTCTCCTGGTCGACCTTGAGGACGCGGGTGCCGACCTGGCCGCCCGGGTCGTCGGCCCGTCTCTCGTCGGCGCGTTCCTCGCGCCGTTCGACCGGCTCGACCGCCACCGCGGCGGGGACCGGGGCCGGCGCGGCCTCGCCGGCCAGCCGCACCACGGCCTCGATCAGCTCGGCCGGGCCGGCCTCGGCCAGGGCGACCGGCACTCCCAGCGCTCCGGCGGCGGCGGTGACCGCGTGCCGGACCGACCGCAGCCGGGTGCCCTCGGTGACGACGCCCTCCATGGTGAGCGCGCGGTGGGCGGCGTGCAGCACGGCCCGGGCGTCGGCGGCCAGCTCCGAGTCGATCATCGGGACGAAGGCGGCGGTGACCGGCTCCTCGACGTGCAGCGGCGGCTCACCGCTGAGGTGCCGGGTGATCGCGTCCGCGTCGAGCTCGACGATCTCGATCTGGTCGGGCACGTAGCGGAAGAGGTACTCCAGCTCGCCGACGGCGGCCCTGGTGGCGACCGCGAAGGAGAGCAGGCAGGCGTACTCGTCGTACTCCTCCGGGGTCGGCCAGGTCTGCGGCTGCACCACGTTGAGCTTGTCCAGGGCGGGCACCTGGCGGATCAGGTGCAGCGGGTCCTCGGCGCGGAAGAAGCAGTCGGTGTCCGGGGTGTACCAGACGAACCGCAGCGTGGACGCGGTGGTGGCCAGCCAGCCGGCGGTCTCGGTCAGCCACTCGGCGTCGAACCAGGCCAGCCACTGCGGCGCCGCGCTGATCACCCGGGCCGGGCCGGCCGACGCGGAGGTCGGGCCGGCCTCCTCGCCGCCGAGCGGGGCGCGCAGGCGGGTGATCAGGCCGGCCGCGTCGTTGCCGGCGCTGGCCGGGAGCCGTTCGTGCGCGGTGACGTGGGCGAGCCAGCCGCGGATCAGGTCGAACGCGGCCAGCAGGTCGTCGGTCATGCCGGAGTCGAGTGCCAGGCGGCCGCCGCGTACCTGGTCCAGCAGGTCTTCGGCGGCGTGGGTGAGCCGGGTCAGCTCCGGGAAGTCGAACAGGCCGGACGAGCCCTTGAAGGTGTGCGCGGCCCGGAACACCTCGTTGACCAGCTCCGGGTCGCCGGGCACCCGCTCCAGTTGGAGCAGGCCCTCGTCGACCGAGGCGAGCAGGTCGTTGGCCTCGGCGAGGAACTGGGACAACAGCGGATTCATGCCGCCTCTTCCCTTCCCGCGGTCAGCATCGTCGCCACCCGGACCAGCCGGTCCCCGGCGACCGGTTTGACCAGGTAGAGGTTCGCGCCCGCCTGGTACGCCCGGTCGGCGTCGCCGGGCCGGTCCTCGGTGCTGATCATCACGACCGGCGCGGCGGTGCCTACCGTCTCCGAGCGCAGTGTCTCGACGCAGGTGTAGCCGTTCATCTTCGGCATGTTCACGTCCACCACGTACAGATCGAACTCGGCGCTGAGCGACGCCTCGACCGCCTCCAGGCCGTTGGCCGCCTCGCTCACCTCGAACCCGGCCTCGCTGAGCAGACTGTTGTGGTAGAGCCGCACCGTGGCGGCGTCGTCGACGACGAGCACCCGGGCTCTGGTCGCGGTATCCGAGGTCATCACTTGGCTCCGGTCGGTCGCTGGTAGACGAGGCCCTCCGGCAGGCGGCTCGGCGTGAAGATCGGCGAGATGCGGCTCATCGACTCCGAGTGGCCGAGGAAGAGGTAGCCGCCGGGACGCAGGGCGGCGTACAGGTTCTCGGCGGCCCGGCGGCTGGACAGCTCGTCGAAGTAGATCAGGACGTTGCGACAGAAGATCACGTCGAAGTCGCGGAACGACCGCATCGACGGGGTGTCGCAGATGTTCACCTTGTGCAGGGTCACGGCGCTGCGGATGCCCTCGTCGACCTGGTAGCGGCCGGCCCCGACCGCGACGAAGTACTTGTTCATCCAGGCTTTCGGCACCCGCTGCACGGACCGCTCCCCGTAGCTGGCGTGGGCCGCCTTGGCGAGGACGTCGCTGTCGATGTCGGCGCCGTGGATCTCGACGTCCACGTGGTCGATCTGGTCCCACTCCTCCAGGAGGCGGAGTGCGATCGAGTACGGCTCCTCGCCGGTGGAGCAGGGCAGCGAGAGGATCTTCACCGGGCCGACGATCCGGTTCACCCCGCCGCGGGCCGCCAGCACGTTCGGCAGCACCGTGCTGAGCATGGCGTCGAACTGGTAGTCCTCGCGCAGGAAGTACGTCTCGTTGACGGTGAGCTGGTTGATCAGGTCCTGCAGCATGCCGCCGGAGTCGGACATCCGCAGGGCGGCGAACCAGCTCGCGAACGTGTCGTACCCGGAGTTGCGGATGCAGGTGTCGATCCGCTTGTCGACGAAGTACCGCTTCCCCGCGGTGAAGTGGATGCCGGTGCGCTTGTAGAAGTACTCACAGAACCGGGTGAAGTCGGCGTCCGAGAGCGCGACCGGGGTGGTGCTCGCCATCACGCCGTCCCGGTCAGCCGGGGAAGCGCCGAGTTCACCGTGAACCGCAGGAACGGGTCGTCGGGGAACCGCGCCATCGCGTCGCGCAGCAGATCGGCGTCATCCTCGGTCGCCGACGGCAGCAGCGCGTCGATGGCCCCGGTGACCACGTTGGGGTGCGGGTCCTGGCAGATCATCCGGACCAGCCAGTCGTGGGCCTCGGGATGTTGCAGGTCGGCCAGGATCATCGCGGTCATCACCCGGACGTCGTGGTCGGGGGCGGCCAGCAGATTCGGCAGCAGCGCCGGCACCGAGCGGGGCATGGTGGCGAGCGCGGCGGCGACTGCGGTGCGCAGGCCCGCCTCGTCGCTGGTCAGATGCACCGCCAGGCCGCCGGCGACGTCTTCGGTGTCGTGCGCTGCGAGCGTGGTCAGCATCGACTCCAGGACCCGCGGATCATCCTCGGTGCCGACCCGGGCGAGCAGGTCCGGCACCGCTGTGGTGATGTCGGCCAGGCCCAGCGCCGCCTCCCGCCGGCAGTCGGGGTCCGGATCGTCCAGCTGGGCCAGAAGCGTCTCCACCGGCGGCCTGTCCGGCAGCGCCTCCTCCGGCTGCTGCGGGGCCTGCTTGCGGACGAGTCCCATGGTGCTCAACCTCTTCCTTGCGCAGGGTGGTCAGCGGACCCAGTCGGCCAGCCGGCTCGCGATCTCGTACGCGGGCAGTACCTCGGTGGCACCGCCCCGGCGGGCCAGCTCTCCCGGCATGCCCCACACCACGGCGGTCTCCTCGGATTCGGCGATGGTCCGGCCGCCGCCCTCCTTGACCGCCGCCATCTCGGTGGCGCCGTCGTCGCCCATGCCGGTGAGCAGGGCGCAGACCAGCCGTTGCGGGTCGATGTAGCGCCGGGCGGAGGCGACCAGCCGGTCCACGCTCGGGTGCCAGCGGTATTCGGCGGCGGCCGGCACGGTCTTGACGATCAGGCCATCGGTACGCCGAGCGACCACGACGTCGGCGTTCCCCCGCCCGATGTAGATGTTCCCCCGCTGCACATTCATGATCCTGTCGACCTCGTGCACCCGGAGGGGGCAGATCTCGTCGAGGCGGCGCGCCAGGGCCGCGGTGAACGACGCCGGGATGTGCTGGGCCACCACCACCGGCGCGCCGAGCGTGGCGGGCAGCTCGGGCAGCAGGTCGGAGAGGAGCGCTGGTCCGCCGGTGGACGATCCGATCAGGAGCAGGTCCACCGAGCCGACCGGGCTCAGCTGCCGCCGGCCCGGCGGTGCGACGGCGGCCCGCTGGGTCTGGGCGCGGAGCCGTGCGCTGAGCCCGCCGGCCCGCTTGACCCGGGACTTGGCGGCGCTGCGGACCTTGCCGACCAGCTCGGTCGCCACGTCGTCGATGTTCAGCGACACGGTGCCCCCCGGCTTCGGCACGTAATCGACCGCGCCGAGCTCCAGCGCCTCGAGGGTGACCAGGGCGTTGTGCTCGGTCAGCGAGGACACCATCACCACCGGTACGGGGTGCTCCTCCATGATCTTCGAAAGGCAGGTGAGGCCGTCCATCTCCGGCATGTTGATGTCCAGGGTCACCACGTCCGGCTGGATCCGGCCGAGCTGCTCGAGCGCGTCCACGCCGTTGCGGGCGGTGTGCACCTCGAAGTCCCCGGCCTCGGCCAGGATCCCCTTGAGCGCACGCCGCATCAGCGCCGAGTCGTCGACTACCAGAACGGAGGTGGGGGGCATCGGGAACTCCGATCAGACGGCGGCGAGTGCCTCTTCGACGAGGTTCTCGCACAGTTCTGCGGCCTGGCCCGCCTGGTCGGCGGCGAGCAGTTGGTCCACCTGGACGAGCAGGAGCATCCGCTGCTGCTCGGGCAGGTTGGCCACCCGGGACACCACCCGGGCCTGCTCGGCCGACAGCTCCGGCGCCGGTTCGAGGACGTTGCGGCCGACCCGGGCCACCTCGGCGACCGAGTCGACGATGAACCCGGTCCGGACCCCGCCGATGATCAGCACCACGATCCGCTGGCGTTCGTCGCGCTCGGAGCGGCCCAGCCCGAGCCGGGTCCGCAGGTCCACCACCGGCAGCACCGTGCCGCGCAGGTTGACCAGGCCCTCCACGAAGTCGAACGACTTCGGCACCCGGATCAGCGCCTCCGGCACCCGGATGATCTCCTGCACCGCGTCGACGTCGACGGCGTACTCCTCGTCGTCGAGGCGGAACACCACGAACAGCTCCTCGTCGCCCCGGCCGTCGTCAGCCAGGCCACCCGGTCCGTCGGCCATCTCGACCTCGTCCTCCCGCCGGTATTCGGCGATCTCGTTGCGTACCTCCGGCGAGTCGAACATCCGGTTCACGCTCAGCACCGAGACGAGGCGTTTGCCGTCCTCGAGCCGGCACACCGACTCCACCTCGGTGCTGCGCCCGTCGCCGGTCACCACGGTCGGCAGCGGGGCGACCAGCTGATGCGGCACCCGCAGCACCTCGCGCACGGTGTCCATCACCACGCCCACCACACCGCCGTCGATGGAGACCACGACGATCCGGTTCTGCGGCTCGAGCGGCGTCACCGGCAGCCCGAACACGTGGCGCATGCTCACGACGGGCAGCAGCCGGCCCCGCAGGTCGATGACGCCGAGGACGCGGCTGCCGGCGTTCGGCACATGGCTCACCGACTCCGGCGCCTGGACGATCTCCTGCACCTGGTCGATCGGGAGCGCGTACTCCTGGCCCTCGACCGCGAAGCTGACCAGCTCGAGGGTGTCGTCGAGCTCGGCGTCGGCGTCCGACTCGGCGGAGACCCGGGCCGCCGCGGCGGCGTCACGCCCGGAACGCTTCTCCGAGAGCCGGGAGAACTGACTGCCGATCAGCTGGTCCACGTCCAGCACGGTGGTCATCTCGCCGCCACCGGACTTGATCACACCGACCAGCACGTCCGAGCGGACCGTCGCCTGCACCGAGTCGGCCGGCTCGACCTGCTGCGGGTCGATGCTGATCACGCTGGACACCCGGTCGACCACGAAACCGAGCGGCACTCCGCCGTCCACCACGATCACCCGCGTGGTCTCGTCGTGCCCGGTCCGGTCCATCGCGCAGCAGCCCCGCAGGCTCACGATCGGCAGCACCCGGCCACGCAGGTTGGCCAGTCCCTCCAGGGACGGTGGGCCGAGCGGCACCTTGACCACCGCGGGCATCCGGATGATCTCCTGCACGCGGCGCATCGGGAAGGCGTACCGCTCCCCCGCCATGTCGAAGGTGACGTAGTCGCTGTTCTCGTCGAACTCGTCGGCGAGTTCCTCGTCGGCGTCCATCGGGTGTCCTCCCCTTCTCGCCGGTCAGGCGGCGTTCTGCAGCTCGTCGGCGAGCGCGGCGATCTCCTCGACCGCGGCCGCGAGCTCCTCAGCGCCCTGCGCCTGCTCCTTGGCGGCGGTGGAGGACTGGGCGGCGAGTTGCTCGGCCTCGTTCGCCGACGAGGCGATCTGCTCCAGGCCGATCTTGACCTCGCCGAGCACGCTCACGATCTGCTGGGCCGACTCGCGCACCTCGTCGTTGCCGCCGCGGACCTGCTGCATGTCGCGTTCGATCTCCTCCAGCCGGGCGGTGGTCGCCTTGGCCGACTCGACCTCGGCCAGCGACAGCCGGCTCGTCTCCTCCAGGTCGGCGCGGACCTCGACGATCCGGTCCTGCACCGCCTTGACCAGGTCCTTGATCCGGTCGGCGTTGTCGGCCGAGTCCCGGGCCAGGTTGCGGATGTCGGTGGAGACCACGGCGAAGCCCTTGCCGAACTCGCCGGCCCGGGCCGACTCGACAGACCCGTTGACCGCGAGCATGTTGGTCTGGATCGACACGTTGGCGATGGCGTCGACGATCTTGTCGATCCGCCGGGAGATCTGCTCCAGCTCGCTGACCTTGCGGACGTTGTCGGCGCCCTCGCGGGCGGCCTGACCGATCGCATTGATCATCGAGTCGACCGATTGCTTATTGGTGGACAGCAGCTCCAGGATCACGTCGGCGCGTTCCACCGCGGACCCGCCACGGTTCGCCGAGAGCTGGGCGCCCTGCTCGATCTGGCCGACCAGCTCGGAGGTCTGCTGGCCCTTCTCAGCCGCCGTCCGCGCCCCGGTGTTGATCTCGTTGATCGCCACGTTGATCTGGGTGGCGGCCCGGTTGATCTCCTCCACCGCCGCGGACAGCTCCTCCGCCGCGGAGGCGACCTCCTCCGCGCTCTTGGCGATGTCGGTGCTGCTCCGCAACGTCTCGGAGACCTCGGCCAGCGCTTCGGCCGCCTGCTCGCTCTGCCGCAGCGCCTGGGTCTGCTGCGCCACCGTCTGCAGCGACTCCTCGCACGCCGCCGACTGCTGCTCGGCCGCCGCGGCGATCTCCTCGGACCGCTGCTTGGCGGTCGCCGCGGCACGTTTCGACTCCTCGGCGGCCTTCGCCATCTCCACCGCGCCGGCCATGATCGTGCCCATGTCGGCCCGGATCGTCTCCAGCTGCGAGGTGATCGTCTTGCCCTTCTCCACCTCGCCCCGGGCCACGTCGGCGGAGTTCTGCACCGCACCGGCGATCTCGGTGACGCTGGTACGCACCTCGTCGATCAGGTCACGGATCTGCCGGGCGCTGCGCTCGCTCGTCTCGGCGAGGGTGCGCACCTCGTCGGCGACCACCGCGAAGCCCTTGCCGTGCTGCCGGGCCCGGGCCGCCTCGATCGCCGCGTTCAGGGCCAGCAGATTCGTCTGATCGGCGATGTGCGCGACCGTCTTGACGATCTCACCGATCTCGTCGGCCTGTTTCTCCAGCTCGGTGATGGTGACGACCGAGGTGGTCTGCCGGGCCGAGGCGCTCTCCACGTTGGCCAGCAGGTTGCTGATCCCGGTGCGGGTCTCGTTGAGCAGGGCCTGCAACGCCTGGCTGAGGTCGGCGACCTGGCGGGTGGTCTGTCCCTGCTGGCCGACACGCTCCTCGATCTGATTCATCGCGGCCAGGCTCTGCTGGGTGGCGCCGGAGGCCTCCTCGGCGCCCGCCGCGATCTGCTGCATCGATTCGGACAGCTGCCGGGACGCCTCGGCGGCCTCGGCGTTCTGCGCGGAGATCTCGGCGGTGGCCGACGCGATCCGCTCGGCAGCCTGCTGCTGTTTCGCCACCGAGCGGGCCTGCCGGCGACTCGCGTCCGGATCGGCGCCACGAGCCGGGCGCGCCGCAGCCGACGACGCGGGCGGCCGGGCCGTCCGGGCCGTGTCGGTGCTGCGCCCGCTGGCGGTGCTGGTGAGGGGCATGGGTGGGTCTCCCATCTGAGTCCGGCCGAACCGGCACGCGAAGGTCGGTCGCCGTGCATACATGGGGGTAGCGCCGGGGTGCTCACCAACGGGAGCTCACATCTCGACAACCCCTCCGACCAGGCAAATCCTGGCACCGCCGGGACCGTGCCGGAGAGATATTCACGTACTTGACAGCCGTGCAGCGGGGTTTGCGCGGGCCGGAGCGGGGCAAACCGGGGCGTTGACACCCCACGAACCGGAAGGTGGACGATGAGCGACCCCCGTACCGAAGGCGAACTGTCCAACACGATTCCCGCCGGAACCGACCCGGAGGAGCTGCGCAACGGCGGGCCGGCCGGCGAGGGCATCATGACCACCACCGGGGGCACGGCGGGCCCGGCGAGCTTCCCGGACCGGCCGCGCACCGGACCGGGCGTGGCGAACACGACGACCGGCGACGCCACCACCGGCGCCCTGCACGTCGAGGACGAGTACACCAGCGACAACGCCGGCTGAGGCGGTCGGCTACCGTCCACACCCATGCGCGCACTGGTACAGACCGTGAGCCGGGCGAGTGTGACGGTCGACGACGAGGTGATCGGCAAGATTGAGGACGGCCTGCTGGTCCTGGTCGGGGTCACGCACGACGACACCCCGGCCAAGGCCGCCGAGCTCGCCCGCAAGACGTGGGAGCTGCGGGTCCTGGACGACCGGTCGGCCGCCGACCTCGGCGCGCCGCTGCTGGTGATCAGCCAGTTCACGTTGTACGGCGACGCCCGGAAGGGCCGCCGCCCGAGCTGGATCGCGGCCGCGCCCGCCGAGACCGCCGAACCACTGATCGACGAGTACGTGACAGCACTGCGCGCCCGGGGAGCGACCGTGGAGACCGGCCGCTTCCGGGCGCACATGCTGGTGGAGTCGGTGAACGTCGGACCGTGCACGGTCCTGCTGGAGCTCTAGAAGATCTAGAAGAACATGCCGCGGCGCTGGGCGGACTGGCGCAGCCACTGGTCGAGGCGGGACACCCAGTCGATCTGGTCGGCGGTCGCGTAGTCGACGTCGAAGCTGCCGAACGCGTCACGCCCCTCGGTGAAGACGCCGCCGCGCTTGTCCAGCTCCAGCACCACCTGCAGTTTCTGCGGGGTCGGCAGGAACGTGAGCTCCAGCTGGTTGATGCCGCTCGCGTACTGCGGGGGCGGGTAGAACTCGATCTCCTGGTAGAACGGCAGATGCTGCTCCACCCCGTAGATCCGGCCCTGCTCCACATCCGCCTTGCTGAACCGGAAGCCGATCTGCAGCAGCGCGTTGAGGATCCGCTCCTGAGCCGGCAGCGGGTGCACGGCGACGGCGTCCAGGTCGGACTTGTCGACGGCGCGGGCCACCTCCAGCTCGGTCGCCAGGCCCATGGTCATGCCGTGCAGGCGCTGCCCGTACAGATCGGTGATCGGGGTCTGCCAGGGGACCTCGAAGCGGAACGGGACGTCGTGGCGGGCGCCGGGCTCCAGCTTGAACGAGCCGGTCAGCCGCTGGCGGTGGAACTCCTGGTTCGACTGGAACTCACTGTCCCCGCTCTCCACCTCGACCCGGGTGGTGAGGCCGATCGCGACGTACTCGATGTCGGTGGCGTGGTCACCGCCGACCACCTGCACCCGGCCCTCCAGGAAACCGCCCGGATAGGTGTTCGGGTTGGTGAGCACGGTGTCGACCGACGGGCCGCCGACCCCGAACGCCTGCATCATTCGCTTGAAGACCACGCTGGCTCCCTTTCCTAGGCCCCCGCACGATATCGAGTTCCGGCAACACGCGCAGGTGACCCGAAGGTCTGAGTTGTCGGCTTGTCGACGTCAGGGTTCTCCCCGATTCATGCCACCTGGACGCTGGCCTCACCTCCGCTTAACGCGCCGCGGACGAAGCTTGCCCTCACACCGGCACGAATGCGGTTGGCACGAACGAGACGTTATCGCGGGGAGGGGACTCAAAGTGGTCCTGGAGATGAAGGCGTCGGATTCCATGACGGTAGAGACCAGCATGACCGACGATGTCGAGCAGCTTGCCGACCTGGACGCCACGGACGAGCGCGGTGTCTCAGCCGACCTGGTTCGCGCCTACCTCAACGGCATCGGGCGCACCCGCCTGCTGACCGCCGTCGAGGAGGTCACACTCTCCAAGCGCATCGAGGCGGGGCTGTACGCGGAGGAGAAGCTCCGCACGGCCGCCGCCGACCTGGCGCCCCTGCTGCGTGTCATCGCCGCCGAGGGCCGCGCCGCCAAGAACCACCTGCTCGAGGCCAACCTGCGCCTCGTCGTCAGCATCGCCAAGCGGTACACCGGCCGTGGCATGGCCTTCCTCGACCTGATCCAGGAGGGCAACCTCGGCCTGATCCGCGCGGTCGAGAAGTTCGACTACACCAAGGGCTACAAGTTCTCCACGTACGCCACCTGGTGGATCCGCCAGGCCATCACCCGGGCGATGGCCGACCAGGCCCGCACCATCCGCATCCCGGTGCACATGGTCGAGCAGGTCAACCGGATGGTCCGCTGCCGCCGCGACCTGGCAGCCAGCCTGGGCCGGGAGCCGGGCATCGCCGAGATCGCCAAGGCCATGGACGTGCCCGAGTTCCAGGTCATCGAGCTGATCTCGTACGACCGGGAGCCGGTCAGCCTGGACCAGGCCGTCGGCGAGGACGGCGAGAGTGCCCTCGGTGACTTCGTCGCCGCCGTCGACCCGAACGTGCCCGGTGAGGGCCACACCCAGGGCGAGCTGCGCAGCGAGGTCGAGATCGTGCTCGCCACCCTGTCCGAGCGGGAGTCCGCGGTGATCCGGCTGCGCTTCGGCCTGGACGACGGCCGGCAGCGCACTCTGGACGAGGTGGGCCGCGAGTTCGGTCTCAGCCGCGAGCGGATCCGCCAGATCGAGAAGGTGACGATGCTGAAGCTGCGTGACCCCGAGCGGGCGTCCCGGCTCGAGGCCTACGCGGTCTGATCACACACTCCGCAATCGCCGGGGGCCGGTGTCCGGCCGGGCCCCCGGATCGCCGAACTCGACGGCCGCGTGCAGCACGGACCAGCCGTCCGGCCGGGCCAGCACCGGGTTCAACGTGAGCGACCGGACCCGCGGCTGCTCGTCGGCGAGGCGGCCCACCCGCAGCAGCAGATCGATCAGGGCGGCCCGGTCCACCGGTGTGGCGCCCCGGTAACCGTGCAGCAGCGGCGCCGCCCGCGGCTCGTCCACCAGGGCCTCGGCGGCCCGGTCGGTGAGCGGCGCGGCCCGCCAGGCCAGATCGCCGAGCAGTTCGCTGGCGACCCCGCCCAGGCCGAAACCGACCACCGGGCCGAACGCCGGGTCCTCGACCGTCTGGACCGTGCAGGCGACGCCCGGCGGCACCATGGTCTGCACCAGGACACCCGGGCCGAACTCGCCGGCCAGTTCGCGGTACGCCGCGCGTACCCCCGGCTCGTCAGCGACCGCGAGGCGCACCGCGCCGAGGTCGATCCGATGCCGCAACGCACCGCCCGCCGCCTTGAGCGCGACCGGATAGCCCAGCTCAGCCGCCGCGGCGACGGCCTCGTCCGCGCTGCCGGCCAGGGTGGACGGAACCACCGGGATGCCGTACGCGGCGAGCAGCGCGGCCGCCGACTCGGCCGCCACCGCCGCCTCCGCGGCGACCGGGTCCACGCCGGAGAGAACCGGCATCACGCCCGGCGGCCGGCGCAGCCAGTCGGCGTAACCGACCACCCGGGACAGCGCGCGGACCGCCTCCTCGACCGACGGATAGGCGGGCACCCGCGGCGGCGCCTGACCGAAGACCATCGTCGCGACAGTCGGTTTCTCACCGGCCAGGGCGACGCTGGCGAGCGCGGCCGTGAAGTCCGCGTCCTCGTCGGCGTGCCGGCCCGGCATCGGTGGCGCGAACACCACCACCAGCGCGTCCACCGACGGGTCGACGGCCGCGTCGGCGAGCGTGTCGGCGAGATCGTGGGCGCCCGCCTCCGGGCCGGTGTCGCGGGGATAGCCGTCGGCCACCTCCAGCCCGGCGGCACGGCAGGCGACCACCGCCAGCTCGGCCAGCGCGGACGAGTTGCCGACCACGGCGACCCGGCGGCCGGCCGGCAGCGGCTGGTGGGCCAGCAGCATGCCGACGTCGAAGAGCTCCTGCACGGTGTCCACCCGGATCACGCCGGACCGGGCGAACAGGGCGGTCACCGCGTGCGCGTCCGGGCCGGGCGAGTCACCGGCCAGGCCCGGCGGGCGGGTCGCCGAGGCCACCGCCACCACCGGTTTGACCCGGCTCATCCGGCGGGCCAGACGGGCGAACTTGCGCGGGTTGCCGAAGGTCTCCAGGTAGAGCAGGACGACGTCGGTGCCGGGGTCGTCCTGCCAGTACTGCAGCAGGTCGTTGCCGGAGACGTCGGCCCGGTTGCCGGCCGACACGAAACTGGACAGGCCCAGGCCACGCCGGTCCGCCTCGGCCATCAGCGCGACACCGAGGGCGCCGCTCTGGCTGAAGAAGCCGACCCGGCCGGCGATCGGCAGGCGTGGCGAGATGGTGGCGTTGAGGCGTACCCCCGGGTCGGTGTTGGCGATGCCGAAGCTGCTCGGGCCGATCACCCGCAGCCCCGCCGCGCGTGCCGCCTCGACCAGGTTGCGCTGCCGTGCGGCGCCCTCGTCGCCGGTCTCGGCGAAACCCGCCGAGACCACCACACCCCCGCCCGCCCCGGCGCGGGCGGCATCCCTCCCGGCCTCCGCGACGCGGTCGGCCGGCACGGCGATCAGGGCCAGGTCGATCGGGACACCGGCATCGGAGGCGTTGCGGTACGCCGGGAGCCCGGCCACCCGTTCCGCGGTCGGATGCACCGGCACGACGTGACCGGTGTAGCCGCCGTCGCGCAGGTTGCCGAGCATGTGGGCGCCGATCCCGTGCCCGGTGGCGCTGGCGCCGTAGATCGCGATGCCGCGGGGCGCCAGCAGCCGGGCGATCGACCGCGCCTCGGTCAGGTGCTCGCGGGACTCCTGCACCTCCCGCGACTTCTCGGTCGGCTCGATCGGGAAGCTGAGATGGACCACGCCGTCGGCGTACCGGCGCTGCACCTGGAACCCGGAGTCGCCGAAGACCCGCAGCATGCCGCCGTTCTCCGGGAGCACCTCGGCGACGAACCGGCTGATCCCGTTCTGCCGGGCCGCGTCGGCGAGATGTTCCAGCAGCACCGAGCCGATGCCCCGGCCCTGGTGCGCGTCCTCGACCACGAAGGCGACCTCGGCGTCCGGCGAGTCGGGGCCGAGCCGTTCGTACCGCCCGACCGAGGTGATCCGGCCGTCGGCGAGGGTGACGAACGCCTCCCGGTCACGGTGGTCGACGTTGACGAACCGCTGCAGGTCACGCTCCGGAATGCGCGGATAGGGCGAGAAGTAACGGAGGTAGCGGGTGCGGTCGCTCATCCGGGAGTGGAAGTCCACGATGGCCGGCGCGTCCTCCGGCCGGATCCGCCGCAGGTGCACGGCGCTGCCGTCGGCGAGCAGAACGTCTGCGCTTCGGTTCACGGCGTCAGTCCCTGGGGTCGTGCGGGTCCAGGCCGTGCAGCGGGAAGACCGCCGTCCGGGTGGCGAGGATCGCCCGGTCCACCGGGTCGTCGCTGGTCCCCGGCCAGGACTCCACCGGTGGCTCGGTCCCGTCGGTCATCGTCTCCGGGACGGTCTCGCCCGGGCGGCGGGCGGCGGCCAGCGCACGCCACTGCAGCGGGGTCGGCGTCCCGGGCGCCAGCGGTTCGCCGGTGGCCACCGCGAGCAGGTGCGACCAGGCCCGGGGCACCACCTCGACGAGCGCGTACCCACCGCCGCCGGTGGCCACCCAGCGGCCGTCGCAGAGCTCGTCGGCCAGCCCCCGCATGGCGATGTAGGCGGCCCGCTGACCGTCCACCGACAGCTTCAGATCGGCGAGCGGGTCGAGCCGGTGGGCGTCGGCGCCGCACTGGCTGACGATGATCTCCGGCGCGAAGGCCCGGACCACCGACGGCACGATCGCGTGGAACGCCCGCAGCCAGGCGGCGTCGCCGGTGCCCGGGGGCAGCGGCACGTTGACGGCGGTGCCCTCGGCGTCCGGCCCGCCGGTCTCGTCGGCGAACCCGGTGCCGGGGAACAGGGCCAGCGGCGTCTCGTGCAGGCTCACCGTGAGCACCCGCGGGTCGTTGTAGAAGGCGGCCTGCACCCCGTCGCCGTGGTGCACGTCGACGTCGATGTAGGCGACCCGCTGCGCGCCCTCGGCCAGCAGCCAGGCGATCGCCACCGCGGGATCGTTGTAGACGCAGAACCCGGCGGCCCGGGCCGGCATCGCGTGGTGCAGGCCGCCGGACACGTTGACCGCGCGCCGGGCCGTGCCGTGCCAGACGGCGCGGGCGGCGGCGAGCGTGGCGCCGCAGATCCGGGCGGAGGCCTGGTGCATGTCGTCGAAGACCGGGTTGTCCGGCGTGTTCAGCCCCCAGCCGCTGAAGAACGGGTCGATCGGGGCGAGGCGGACCGCGTCCAGGTAGTCGGCGCGGTGCACCCGAGTGAGATCGGTCTCATCAGCCTCCGCCGGAGTGATCATCTGCACCCCCGGCCGGTCGAGGATGCCGAGATCCCGGGCCAGCGCCATGGTCAGCTCGACCCGCACCGGATTCAGGGGATGATCGCCCATGTCGTAGTCGAGCAGGGCGCTGTCCCACACCACCGCCGTCGTGTCGTCCGCCATGACCGACATGCTGCCACGGCCGGCTGTCCCCCGGTCGTGGGCGATGCGTGGTTAGCACACGTATTCCGCCGTCGGGTAGGGTCGCCTGGCACTTGTCCGGGGCGGAGGTCAACCCCCCGCAACGCGGTATTATCGCTGCTGGGAGGACCGCATCGTGAACGATCTCGTCGATACCACCGAGATGTACCTTCGCACCATCCTCGAACTCGAAGAGGAGGGTGTGCCCGCACTCCGCGCCCGCATCGCCGAGCGCCTGCACCAGAGCGGTCCCACGGTCAGCCAGACCGTCGCCAGGATGGAGCGTGACGGTCTGCTGACCGTCGAGGGCGATCGGCACCTGGTGCTGACCGACATGGGCCGCAGCAGCGCCGTGGCCGTCATGCGCAAACACCGTCTCGCCGAGCTGCTGCTCGTCAACGTCATCGGGATGCCCTACGAGGAGGCCCACGAGGAGGCCTGCCGCTGGGAGCACGTGATGAGCGACGCCGTCGAGAAGCGGGTCTACGAGCTGCTCAACAAGCCGACCCGCTCGCCGTACGGGAACCCGATCCCCGGCCTCGACCAGTTCGGCGAGCTCGACGACCCCGCCGAGATCCTCACCCAGGGCGAGCGGAACCTCGCCTTCCCCGGGCTGAGCGGCAGTGTCGTCATCCGCCGCATCTGCGAGAGCGTCCAGACCAACTCCGACGTGCTGCGCCAGTTGCACGCCGCCGGCATCAACCCGGGCACCACGGTCACCGTGGCCCAGGAGCGCGACGGGGTCACTGTGGACCGCTCCGGCGACAAGATCCGTCTGCCGCGTGAGGTCGCGTCCCGCGTCTTCGTGGCGGCGCGTTAGCCGTCGGTCGTGTTCAGCGCTTTGGCGAGGTTGAGCAGCTTCGCGTTCATGGCCGTCACCTTCGCCTGATCGGCGCCGCCCCGGGCGAAGGTGAAACGGAGGGTCCGGAGCTGCTTGGCCTGGCTGAGCCAGCCGATCTCCACGGTCGGGCCGTGCTGAGCGGTGGCCTTCGCATTCAGCCGGTACGCGGCCCGTCCCAGCCCGGTGAGCTTCGCCGCGCCCGCCGGCACCCGCTCGCCGAGGAAGATCTCCGGGCCGGCCGTGGTCGTCCGCACCACCGACAGCGACAGGTCCGGCCACGCCTGCCGGTCCGGCTGCACCACGCACGTCGACGTGCCGCCGGCCTGGTCGGAGGCCGCCACCGAGAAACGGACCCCGATCGTCTTCTCGATGACGTCGTAATCCCAGAGGGCGCAGGCCCCGCCGGCCGTCGCGGCGGGCACCTCGGCCACCGGCTCGACGGCCGTGCTGGGCACGGCGACGGGGGCGGGTGCGGCCGTCTCCGCCGCCTCGCTGCAGCCGGAGACGGCGAGCAGCACGGTGGCGCCGAGCACGGCCAGACGCGTGGGCACTATCGATCCTTCCCGGTGCGGGCGCACCCGACCGTACTGGCCGTGCGGGTCCGGCGGAAGAGCCTGATCACGGCTCATCCACGTACGGACAGTGACGGCAGCCGCGGGTGCAGCAGGTGCCGCGATCGGCCAGGAAACCGGCGGTCAGCACGAACAGACCGGTGCCGGGATCCGGATATCCGGCCTGCCCCGCGGCGAGCGCCCCGGCGTGGGCGGCCAGGATCTCCGCCCGGCGCGGATGGTCGGGTGGCAGACGGCTCGGATGCGGCTCGGTGAGGGCGCGGGGCGCCAGCGGGAGACGCTTCACGCCCGGAACCCTATCGGCACCGCCGACTTGACACCTGCTGTCAAGTAGCGGAACGATGGGCCGATGGACCTGGCCGAGCAGTTGCACCGCCTGCTCGACAACCGCCTGCTCGACCCCCTGGAGATCCTCCTCGAGGACGACCGGCCGGTCGGCGCGGTGCGCGACCTGCTGCGGCTCCGGGTGGCCGGCTGGACCCGGACCCTGGAGGGCGGCGACGACGCCGCGGCCGTCCGGCTCATCGCCCGGCTGATCGGCACCCTCTACCCCGGTGACGAAGCCTTCCTGCCACCGGCCGACTGGTGGCGCACCCCGCTCGGGCAGATCGTGGTGCGCCGTGCCGGCCACCCCTATGCGGCCTCGGTGTCCTACGCGACCGCCGGCGCGATGCTCGGCATCACCCGGCAGGGCGTGCACGACCTGGTGCGCCGCGGCCGCCTGCCCCGCCATCCGGACGGCGGCGTCCCCGTCTCCGCCATCCGCGACCGGCTCCGCAACGAGGAGAACCCATGATCAACGACCGTCTGATCGACGCCGGTGAAGTGCAGCTGGCGACCCGCGACTTCGGCGGCGACCAGCCGCCCCTGCTGCTCCTGCACGGCGCCGGCGGCAACCTGGCCCAGATGACCGGCCTGGCCCGGGAGCTGCGGCCCCGGCACCGGGTCGTCACCGTCGACCTGCGCGGGCACGGCCGCTCCGCCGACGGCCCCTGGACGTGGGACGCCGCCCTCGGCGACCTCGCCGCCGTCTGCGTCCAGCTGGAGCTGGAGCGGCCCGCCGTCGTCGGCCACTCGCTCGGCGGCATGCTCGCCGCCCTGTGGGGCCAGCGGCACCCGGAGTCCCCCGGCGTGGTCAGCCTCGACGGCAACCCGCCGCCCACCCACCCCGAGCAACTGCCCGGCCTCGACCCGGAGAAGGCGGCGGCCGAGCTGGCCCGGCTGCACGCGATCTTCGACGGCATGCAGGCGGCCGCCGGGCAGACGATCCCCGCCGAGCAGCTGCCCGACCTGGTGGAGCGGCAGCGGATGGCGGCCCGCGACATGGGCGCCAACGAGAAGGTGTGGATCGAGGGCTTCCGGCGCAACCTGGTGCACGCCGGCGGGGAGACGTCGATCCGGCCGTCCGCGGCGCTCACCGCACAGATGCGCGACGCGATGAACGAGCTGGATCTCGGGCCGGTCCACGCCGCGACGACGTGCCCCCAGCTGCTCGTGCTCGCCACCCGCGACCTGCCCGAGCAGGAGCCGTTCGCCGAGCTGTACGCGGCCTACCGGCGGTACCTGGTGGAGCGGGCGCGTGCGGTGCCGCATCTGCGCCACGTGCAGCTGGCCGACGCCTCCCACGCCATGGTGATCGAGCAGCCCACCGCTCTGGCCGCGCTGATCACCGACTTCCTCGCCTGATCCCCCACCGGGACGTCGGCGGCACCTCCATGAGGCGGTGCGCAGCGGCTATCCCGTCACCGGCCGGACGCACGGCGCTCGACCCTTCACTGGCCGGATGCACGGCGGCCGACCCTTCACCGGGATGGGCGCGCGGCACTCGACCCTTCACCGGGATGGGCGCGCGGCACTCGACCCTTCACCGGGGCGGGTGCACGGCCGCCCGGCCCTTCACCGGGCGGTGCGCAGCCAGACGCCGAACTCGACGGCGGTGCGCACCTCGTGCTCGAGGACCGCGGTGTAGATGTCGAAGCCGCCCACCTCGTCCGGGTACTCCGGCCGCCGATGCCACACCTGCTTGATCGCGAGGATCGCCTGGCGCTCCTCCTCGGTCAGGCGGGCGGCGAGCGCCCGGTGCCACTCGGTCACGTCGGCATGATCGTCGTGCAGCCAGATCGACAGGTCGACCCGCCACGCACCCACCGTCAGGACGACGTGAAAGCGCTCGTCGCGCTGCTTGCCGGTGGGCGACCGGTCCCCACGCTGGTCGGCGACGCTGAAACCGGTCAGGCCCGGGATCGTCACCGCCCGGCCGAGCAGCGCCACGACATCCTCCGGCCGATGATCCGGGCCGCCGGTCAGCATCACGTCGAGATCGCGCCACACCATCAGGCCCGACACGAAGCTGCCGGTGGGCGTCACCGGCCCCAGCGGCTCCAGCAGCGCGAGCACCGTACGCGCCTCCGCCTGAAGGTCCTCCGGGCTGCCCATCCTGCTCTCCTCCCCGACTCGGTCCTGGCCCCGTAGACGCCCATTGTCGGATGCGGCCGAAACGACGAAGCGACCGCCCGGCCCCTGAGGGCCGGACGGTCGCTGTCGTCAGCGCGGCAGGAGTCAGCTGCAGCCGGAGGTGGAGCCGCAGCCCTCGCAGACGTAGCAGCTGCCGGCGCGGCGCATCTTCGTGCCGCAGGTGAAGCAGAGCGGCGCGTCGGCGGCGTGGCCGGTGACGATCTCCAGCAGCTCGGTCGAGGAGCCCGCGGTCACCGGGGCGTCCTTCTCCACGGGAGCCGGGGCCGCCGCCGAGGTCGAGGCCTTGACCTCGGCCACCGTGACGCTCGCCGAACCGGCCGGGGAGACCGGCGCGGACGCGGCCATGCCGGCCAGGTCCACCGCGGCGGCGTCGGCGGCCGCCTCGGCCTGTGCCTGGGCCAGCCGCTCCTTGGCGGTGAAGATGCCCAGCTCGGAGCGGGTCTCGTAGGGCAGGAAGTCCAGCGCCAGGCGACGGAAGATGTAGTCCATCACCGAGGACGCCATGCGGACGTCCGGGTCGTCGGTCATACCGGCCGGCTCGAAGCGCATGTTGGTGAACTTGCCGACGTACGTCTCCAGCGGGACGCCGTACTGCAGGCCTATCGAGATGGCGACCGAGAAGGCGTCCATCACACCGGCCAGCGTCGAGCCCTGCTTCGACATCTTGAGGAAGACCTCGCCGAGACCGTCGTCGGGGTACGACGAGGCGGTCAGGTAGCCCTTGGCGCCGGCGACCGAGAACGACACCGTCTCGGACGAGCGCTTCTTCGGCAGCCGCTTGCGGACCGGGCGGTACTCGACCACCTTCTCCACGACCTTCTCGACGACCTTCTCGATCGCCTTGGTCTCCTCGGCCGCCGCCTCGGTGGCCGCCGGCTTCTTCTTGGCGGCCGACAGCGGCTGGCCCACCTTGCAGTTGTCGCGGTAGATCGCCAGCGCCTTGAGGCCCAGCTTCCAGCCCTGGAAGTGGATCTCCTCGATCTCCTCGACGGTCGCCGACTCCGGCATGTTGACCGTCTTGGAGATGGCGCCGGAGATGAACGGCTGCACCGCGGCCATCATCCGGACGTGGCCGAGCGGGGCGATGACCCGGTCGCCCATGGCGCAGTCGAAGATCGCGTAGTGCTCCGGCTTGAGACCGGGCGCGTCGACGACGTTGCCGTGCTCGGCGATGTGCTCGACGATCGCCTCGACCTGCTCCTCGGGGTAGCCGATGCTGCGCAGCGCCCGCGGGACGGTCTGGTTGACGATCTGCATGGAGCCGCCGCCGACCAGCTTCTTGAACTTGACCAGGGCCAGGTCGGGCTCGATGCCGGTGGTGTCGCAGTCCATCATCAGGCCGATGGTGCCGGTCGGCGCGAGAACCGAGGCCTGCGCGTTGCGCCAGCCGTTCTTGGCGCCGATCTTGTTGCCGTTCTGCCACTGACGGGTCGCCTCGCGGACGATCTCGCCCGCGACCGGGCCCTGCGGGCGCAGCTCGTCGTTGGCGGCGGCGTGCTTGCGCATGACGCGCTGGTGACCCTCGGCGTTACGGGCGTAGCCGTCGTAGGCGCCGACGACACCGGCCAGTTCGGCGGAGCGCCGGTACGCCGTACCGGTCATCAGCGAGGTGATCGCCGCGGCGACGCTCCGGCCACCCTCGGAGTCGTAGGGCAGACCGGACGCCATCAGCAGGGCGCCGAGGTTCGCGTACCCGATACCGAGCTGACGGTAGGCGCGGGTGGTGACCCCGATCTTCTCGGTCGGGAAGTCGGCGAAACAGATCGAGATGTCCATCGCGGTGATGATGAACTCGACGCTCTTGACGAACTTCTCCACCTCGAAGCCACCGTCGGCCTTGAGGAACTTCATCAGGTTCAGCGAGGCCAGGTTGCAGGACGAGTCGTCCAGCGACATGTACTCCGAGCACGGGTTGGACGCGGTGATCCGGCCGGTCTCGGGGTTGGTGTGCCAGTCGTTGATGGTGTCGTCGTACTGCAGGCCGGGGTCGGCGCACTCCCAGGCGGCCTGGGCGATGTCGCGGAACAGCTTCTTGGCGTCGATCTCCTCGATCACATCGCCGTTCAGCCGGCCGCGGAGGCCGAACTTCGTGCCCTCCTCGACGGCGCGCATGAACTCGTCGCTGACCCGTACCGAGTTGTTGGCGTTCTGGTACTGCACGCTGACGATGTCGGCGCCGCCCAGGTCCATGTCGAAGCCGGCGTCCCGCAGCGCGCGGATCTTGTTCTCCTCGCGCGCCTTGGTCCAGACGAACTCCTCGACGTCGGGGTGGTCCACGTCGATGATGACCATCTTGGCCGCGCGCCGGGTGGCGCCGCCGGACTTGATGGTGCCCGCGCTGGCGTCGGCACCGCGCATGAAGCTGACGGGGCCGCTGGCGGTGCCACCGGAGGAGAGCAGTTCCTTGGAGGAACGGATCCGGGAGAGGTTGACGCCCGAGCCGGAGCCGCCCTTGAAGATCAGGCCCTCCTCCTTGTACCACTCGAGGATGGAGTCCATCGAGTCGTCCACGGAGAGGATGAAGCAGGCGCTGACCTGCTGCGGCGACTTGGTGCCGACGTTGAACCAGACCGGCGAGTTGAAGCTGAACACCTGGTGCAACAGCATCCAGGTCAGCTCGTGCTCGAAGATCTCGGCGTCGGCGGAGGTGGCGAAGTAGCCGTAGTCGTCGCCCGCCTTGCGGTACGTCGTGACGACCCGGTCGATGAGCTGCTTGAGCGACCATTCCCGCTCCGGCGTGCCGACCGCGCCGCGGAAGTACTTGGTGGTGACGATGTTCGCCGCGTTCACACTCCAGAACGCGGGGTACTCCACACCGCGCTGCTCGAAGTTGATCGAGCCGTCGCGCCAGTTGGTCATGACGACGTCGCGGCGTTCCCACTCGACCTCGTCGTACGGGTGAACGCCCTCGGTCGTCCAGACCCGCTCCACTCGCAGCCCCCCGGCCGCCGCGCCGTTGCCGCCGTTCGTCCGGCTGCGCTGGCGACCTGCAGTGATGCCGTCTCCGGCCATATGGATGTGCTCCCCCTCGTAGGTACCGCTACAGGTGTGTCGGTAAGAAGTGCTCTCGGCTTAGGCCGTCCGCCATGGCGCCTCAGCCGTTGAGCTTGGGTGCGCGTCCCCCGGACCGTGGCGCGACGGCGTGTCGCGTCCCGGTTTCCCGGACGGGGCCGGCATCGCGCAGCGCGGCGATCTCCTTCTCGAATTCGTCGAGAGAGTCGAACGACTTGTACACGCTGGCGAATCGGAGGTAAGCCACCTGGTCCAGCTCACGCAGTGGCGTGAGGATGGCCAGGCCCACCTCGTGGCTGGGGATCTCGGCGGCGCCGCGTGCCCGGACGGCCTCCTCGACCCGCTGCGCGAGCAGGGCGATGGAGTCCTCGTCGACCGGCCGGCCCTGACAGGCCTTGCGCACGCCACTCATGATCTTCGTCCGGCTGAACGGCTCGGTCACGCCGCTGCGTTTCACGACCGCGAGAACAGCTTCCTCGACGGTGGTGAACCGCTTGCCGCACTCGGGGCACGAGCGGCGGCGACGGATCAGCTGACCGTCGTCGGCCTCTCGTGAGTCGACCACGCGCGAATCGGCATGGCGACAGTACGGGCAGCGCACCGAGATCTCCCTCCGGGCCCTGCTCGACGGGATCCGGGCACGGCAAAACGCAGCGCGACCATTGCGAAGACAACGGGCTGCGCTGTGGATGACGTGTGGATAACCGGGGAGAAGGAACCCCAACCTGTGGACGACTTACATCCGTGTAACCACTAGATGTTGGGGTAGACGCTAGGCCCCGGCGGACGCCGACGCAAGTTCACCGGGATGCCGACGCGCCGTATTTCTCACCTCACCACCCGAGGTGATGACACGATCACGCGGAGCGGCCGGATCGCCGCCTCGACGCGCCGGGGAATCGGTCGGAGCACCCGACGGAGATCAACCCGGGAGGACCGGAACAGGCCCGGTCAGACGTGCGAGGCGGTCACGAAGAGGATCACACTGGCCGTCGCCGCCAGGGCCAGGAAGAGACCGCACAGAACCGTGCGACCACGGCGGGTGAGGCGCACCGGCGGCTCGGCGTGTCGCGCACCACTGACCGTCATGACAGACTCCTTTCGGACACCCGTTCGATAGAACGCCCGTACGACGGTCTATCAGAACACAGGTACGGAAGTCGAGCACCGGAGAGCGACACGCCGGGGAAATCTCGTACAGATGTTTGAATATGTCGGACCTGCACACTAGGTTTTCCGTCAAGAGGGGTCAGCCGGACGTTCGCCATCCCCACGGCACTGTCCGGCTCCGCGACGCACCACGTGCCGACGAGGCACTGGCCGACAGGGAGGGCGGACGTGTCGACCGACGACCGGACGAGCCGACAGCAGCATCAGACCAGGAAGCCCGAAGCCGCCCGGCGCCGCACTACGGGCCGTTCGCGCGGCACCGACGCACCCCAGTTACGAGCCGTGACACCGGTCAGCCACCTTCCCGAAGTGGTCGCCGCCGACCTGACCGCCCGGCAGCGGCGCATCCTCGAGTTCATCCGGGACTGGGTGGAGCGCTACGGCTATCCGCCGAGCGTGCGCGAGATCGGCGAGGCGGTGGGCCTGGTCTCCCCCTCCAGCGTGGCCTACCAGTTGAAGGCCCTGGAGTCCAAGGGCTACCTGCGCCGTGACCCCAACCGCCCCCGGGCTGTGGACGTCCGTGCGCCCGGGGAGCTGGTCGACGACGAGAGCCTGCGGGCCGCCCGTCCGCAGCCCGCCTACGTGCCTCTGGTCGGGCGGATCGCCGCCGGTGGGCCGATCCTCGCCGAGCAGGCCGTCGAGGACTTCTTCCCCCTGCCGCGCGAGCTGGTCGGCGAGGGCGACGTCTTCATGCTCGAGGTCAAGGGCGACTCGATGATCGACGCCGCGATCTGCAACGGCGACTGGGTGGTCGTGCGGCAGCAGCCGAACGCCGAGGCCGGCGACATCGTGGCCGCGATGATCGACGGTGAGGCGACCGTGAAGAGTTACCGCCAGCGGGACGGGCACGTCTGGCTGATGCCGGCGAACCCGGCCTTCGACCCGATCCCGGGCGACGACGCGACGATCATGGGCCGCGTGGTGGCGGTGCTGCGGCGGGTCTGAGGACCCACGGACACGAAAGGCCGGTTCCGTCGCAACGGAACCGGCCTCTCACGGTCGTCACAGACGGCCGGACGGACCTCCGCCGTACACCCCGCCGCCCTGCTGCGGGCCACGGCCGGACGGCGGTTGCTGCTGGCCGCCGTAGACCCCGCCACCCTGCTGCGGGCCGCGACCGGGCGGCGGTCCCTGCTGGCCGCCCCGGCCGGGCTGCTGCTGTTGCGGGCCACGCGGCGGCTGCGGGCTGCGGGGCGGCTGCGGGCTGCGGGGCGGCTGCGGGCTGCGGGGCGGCTGCTGCTGGGGCCCACGTGCGGGCTGCTGGGGGCCCCGGCCCGGCGGCGGGCCTTGCTGACCGCCACGGCCCGGCGGCTGCTGCTGACCGCCACGCCCCGGCGGCGGGCCTTGCTGACCGCCACGCCCCGGCGGCGGACCCTGCTGACCGCCACGGCCCGGCGGCGGACCCTGCTGACCGCCACGGCCCGGCGGCTGCTGCGGACCGCGCGGAGGCTGCTGCGGATTACGCGGAGCCTGCTGCGGATTACGCGCGGGCTGCTGCGGGCCACGGGCGGGCTGCTGAGGTCCGGCCGGTCGCCCGTACTGCCCACCGGGCTTGTTGCCGCCGGGACCACCCGGGCCACCAGGCTTGGCGCCCCCGGGACCGCCGGGCTTGGCGCCGCCGGGACCGCCGGGGCCACTGGGCTTGGCGCCGCCCGGACCGCCGGGCTTGGCGCCACCGGCGCCGTAGACCGGCCCGTTGCCACGCTGCTGACCACCGGACGCCGGACCGGACTGCGCTCCGTAGACCGGGCCGCCGCCACCCGGACGGCCGGATCCGTAGGAGGCGCCGCGCTGCGGCAGCCCGCCGACCCCGATCAGCTCGGTCTCCGGATCGTCCACGTTCAGCTTGCCGGGCTCGGCGTCGTCGCCGTCCGCGGCCAGCGCTGCCGGCGACCGCCGGAACCGCACGATGCCGAAGACGCCGGCGGCCACCAGGATCAGGCCGAACACGCCGACTCCGCCGATCGCGTAGGCGAGGTTGTCGGTGTCCAGGTACCACGGGCTGCCGGTGTCGCCGTTGCCCTGCTTGTCGGAGATCTTGGCGACCGTGGTGGCCGGCGTGTACTCCCGGATGTGGTTGGCGTCCTTCGTGACACCGCTCATGTCGGAGACGGTGTAGAACAGCTTGCCGTCGGGGCTGTAGGCGATCGCCTCGCCGAGCGTCTCGTTGGGCAGGCCGGTGGTGCGCGGCTCCTTGGCCAGCGCGCCCAGCACGTCACCGCCGGAGACGTCCCACTCGAGCGCGTCGGTGTAGGTGCGCAGCACCACCTTGGTCAGGCCCTGGGTGACCGCGCCGCCGGTGACCGTCTTGTTGCCGATCCGGGCGTACGCGTTACCGGCCGTCTCGGTGGCCCGCAGGGTGATCTCGCCGACCCGCTTCAGCGGCACACCGGTCTCGTTGTCCTTCTTCAGCGCCGCGGCCGGCTTGTAGATCCCGGTCGGGCCGCCGATCTCCTTCGTCACGATGAGCGGGACGCCGTCACCGTCGAAGATCAGCGCCTCGGCGTCGTGATAGTCGCCCTTGGGGTAGGTGAGCCGGTGCAGCACCGCCTCCGCATCCGACTTGGCGTCCACCGGCAGACTCCAGAGCACCACCGACGGCCGCGGCTCGGGCGGCGAGGTGCGGACCCGGTTGTCGCCGGTGTCGGCGATCCACAGGGTCTTCCCGTCCGGGGAGAGGACGATGTCCTCGGGGTCACGCGGGTCGGAGCCGAACTTGACCTTCTTGGTCACGTTGCACTGCCGGTCGAGGAAGTAGATCCGCGCCCCGCTGTTGTCTTCCTTGCCGTCGTTGACGACGATGAAGCCGGTCTTGGTGGCGACCAGGCCGGAGACCTCGGCGAGCGCCGGGTCCGCGATCTTGCAGAGCTTCTTGCCGGGCGTCGCCTTCGCGCTCACCGTCGGCGCGGGTGTCGGATCGTCAGCCGACGCGCTGGAGGAGCCGACCATTACCAGACCGATGGCCACGATGGTCGGAAACACGAGACGCCGCATCCGCACAGTGTCGCACGCAACGTCTCATGCCGGTATCACGTGTGGATCAAAGCACGGCGGCGGGGAAGCCGTGGATCAGGGCAACCGCAGAGAAAGGCCGCGACCAGCCCCTTTCGGGACCGGCCGCGGCTTTTCGCATCGACGCGGAGATCAGGCCCGGAAGCCGGACAGCTCCGCGGCGAACTGCTCGTCGACCCGGACGGTCAGCTCGGTGCCGTCGTCCAGGTGCCGGGACTGCAGCACCTGGCCGGATCGGTGGATCCGGGCCACCAGGTCGCCCCGGTCGTACGGAATCAGGATCCGCATCTCGACCGCGGGCCGCGGCAGCCGGTCGGCGATCGCCTTGTGCAGCTCGGCGATCCCGGTCCCGGATCGGGCGGACACGAAGACCGCGTCCGGCCAGGCCCGCTTCAGCCGGAGGACGGTCTCCTCGTCGGCCGCGTCGACCTTGTTGATCACGAGCAGCTCGGGCAGCCGGTCGGCGCCGACCTCGCCGAGCACCTCGCGGACCGCGCTGACCTGACCCTCCGGGTCCGGGTGGGCGCCGTCGACGACGTGCACCACCAGGTCCGACTGGGCCACCTCCTCCAGCGTCGAGCGGAACGCCTCGACGATCTGGTGCGGCAGGTGCCGGACGAAACCGACCGTGTCGGAGAGGGTGAAGACCCGCCCGTCCTCCGCGGCGGTGCGCCTGGTGGTCGGGTCGAGGGTGGCGAACAACGCGTTCTCCACCAGCACGCCCGCCTGCGTCAGCCGGTTCAGCAGGCTCGACTTGCCGGCGTTCGTGTAACCGGCGATCGCCACGGCCGGGATCCCGTTGGCGACACGACGGGAGCGCTTCGTCTCCCGTACCGTCTTCATGGCCTTGATCTCACGCCGCAGTTTCGCGATGCGGGTGTTGATGCGCCGGCGGTCGGTCTCCAGCTTGGTCTCACCGGGACCACGCGTGCCGACGCCACCGCCGCCCGAGCCGCCACCCGCGCCGCCGCCCTGACGAGACAGCGACTCACCCCAGCCGCGCAGCCGGGGCAGAAGATATTGCAGCTGGGCCAGCTCGACCTGGGCCTTGCCCTCGCGGCTCTTGGCGTGCTGGGCGAAGATGTCGAGGATCAGGGCGGTCCGGTCGACCACCTTGACCTTGACCTGCTGCTCCAGGTTGCGCAGCTGGGACGGCGACAGCTCGCCGTCGCAGATGACCGTGTCCGCGCCGGTCATGACGACCACGTCGCGGAGCTCGTCGACCTTGCCGCGGCCGATGAAGGTGGCCGCGTCGGGCTGCTTGCGGCGCTGGATCAGACCCTCCAGCACCTGGGATCCGGCGGTCTCGGCGAGCGCCGCCAGCTCGGTCAGGGAATTGTCGGCATCTTCCACACTTCCTTCGGTCCACACTCCGACCAGCACGACTCGTTCGAGCCGCAACTGCCGGTACTCGACCTCGGTGACGTCGGTCAGCTCGGTGGAAAGACCGGCCACCCGCCTGAGCGAGTGCCGCTCCTCGAGCTCCAAATCCCCGGTCGTGGGATCCAGCTCGTCAAGGACGGGTGTCTGGTACGTGTTTCGCAAAAGTGACCTCCTCCGCACGATCGTGGCACGTCGTGCGGGCGCTTGCATCCAGATAACGGGGCCTAACTCACGGGTAACCACCGCGAGGGGATCGAACATTCCGCGCGAGCGACAATTCACTCTGCTCATCACCCACCAACGTCGGAGGGAAAACCGTGGTGACCACCCGCCTGCCCAGCGCAGGATTCTCGATCACGATCCGTATCGCTGTGACCGCGGACGCCTCGTCCATCGGCCGGCTCACCACCTGTGTCGGCGAGGCCGGTGCGATCGTGACGGCCCTGGACGTGGTGGACTCCGACGCCACCCATGTGATCGTCGACCTCACCTGCGACACCGCCGACGCCGCGCACGCCGACCAGGTCGTCAAGCAGCTCGAGGACCAGGACGGCGTGGACGTCCGGAAGGTCTCCGACCGGACCTTCCTGCTGCACCTGGGCGGCAAGATCGAAGTGTCGTCGAAGGTCGCGCTGCGTAACCGGGACGAGCTGTCCCGGGCGTACACCCCGGGGGTCGCCCGGGTCTGCATGGCGATCGCGGAGAACCCGGCGGACGCCCGCCGTCTCACCATCAAGCGCAACACGGTCGCCGTGGTCAGCGACGGCTCGGCCGTCCTCGGACTGGGCAACATCGGCCCGGCCGCCGCGATGCCGGTGATGGAGGGCAAGGCCGCGCTGTTCAAGCGGTTCGGCGGGGTGGACGCCTGGCCGGTCGTGCTGGACACGCAGGACACCGACGAGATCGTGGCGATCGTGAAGGCGATCGCCCCGGCCTACGGCGGCATCAACCTGGAGGACATCGCGGCGCCGCGGTGCTTCGAGATCGAGGCGCGGCTGCGCGAGCTGCTGGACATCCCGGTCTTCCACGACGACCAGCACGGCACCGCGATCTGCGTGCTGGCGGCGCTGACCAACGCGCTGCGGGTGGTCGGCAAGCGGATGGAGGACGTCAAGGTGGTGGTCTCCGGCGCGGGCGCGGCCGGCACGGCGATCATGAAGCTGCTGATGCGGCAGGGCGTGGGCGACATCATCGCGTACGACCGGAAGGGCGCCCTGCACCGCGGGATGCCCGGCCTCAACGAGTCGATGCAGTGGCTGGCCGACCACACCAACAAGGAGAACTACTCCGGCGACCTGCCCGGCGCGATCGTCGGCGCGGACGTCTTCATCGGCGTCTCCGCGCCGAACCTGCTGACCGGCGACGACATCGCCCGGATGGCGGACAGGTCGATCGTGTTCGCGATGGCCAACCCGGACCCGGAGGTCGACCCGCGGGAGGCCCGCAAGCACGCCGCGGTCGTCGCCACCGGCCGCTCCGACCAGCCCAACCAGATCAACAACGTGCTCGCCTTCCCCGGCGTCTTCCGCGGCATGCTGGACGTCAGCGCCGAGGAGTTCACCGAGGAGATGGCGCTGGCGGCGGCCCGCGCGATCGCCGACGTGGTCGGTGAGGACAAGCTCAACCCGACGGTGATCATCCCGAGCGTCTTCGACGCCCGGGTCACCCCGGCGGTGGCGGCGGCGATCCGGGCGGTGGTCAAGGGTGGTCAGGCCCCGGCCAACCCCGCCGCGGTTCCGGAGAGCGAGCTGGCGCAGGCCCCGGAGACGACCTTCTGAGACCTTTCGGGGGTACGGGTGCGAGCGCTCGTACCCCCCGCGGTCGTCAGAGAACCGCGTCCGGATCCACGTCGCCCTCGGCGACCAGCACCGCCGGGCCCTCCAGCCACCAGGACCCGTCGGGCTCGCAGGTCACCACGAGCCGGCCGCCGAGCACGTCCACCGCGACCGAGCCGGTGGTCAGGCCGGCGTCGCGCAGCGCGACCGCGCCGACGGCGAGCGCGCCGGTGCCGCACGACTGGGTCTCGCCCGACCCGCGCTCATGCACCCGCATCCGGACGTGCAGGTCGAGGCCGTTGAGCGGCTCGGCGGGCTCGACGAACTCGACGTTGACCCCGGCCGGGAAGACCGCGAGGTCGTGCAGCGGCGCCCGGGTGAGGTCGAGGGCCGCCAGCGCCACCCCGTCGTGCAGGCCGCAGACCAGGTGCGGGTTCCCGCAGTCGACGGCGACGCCGGGGACGGTCAGGGCTCCGATGGTGGCGGTGCTTCCGGCGTACACCCGCGGGGTCGTCAACCGGGTGCGGATCGTGCCGTCACCGATCTCGGTGCGCAGCACCCCCGCCCTGGTCGCCACCGGCAGGCCGGACGGGCCCGGCGTGGCGAGGCCGTGGGTGAGCAGGTAGCGGACGAAGACCCGCAGGCCGTTGCCGCACATCTCGGCGATCGAGCCGTCGCTGTTGCGGTAGTCCATGAACCACTCGGCCTCGGCGGCCTGCTCGGCCGCCTCCGGGTGCTTGGCGCTGCGCACCACCCGGATCACGCCGTCGCCGCCGATGCCCTTGCGGCGGTCGCAGAGCGCCGCGACGAGGCCGGGCGTCAGCTCCAGCTCGCCGTCGGGATCCGCGACGACGACGAAGTCGTTGCCGGTGCCGTGCCCCTTGGTGAAACGCATCGGACCATCATCGCGCAAGCCGGAGAGCGTCCGCCACGAGCTTCTCGTCGCCTCCGTCCAGCCAGGTGATCGAGGGGTCACGGCGGAACCAGGAACGCTGGCGGCGCACGAACCGGCGGGTGCCCTGGACGGTGTCCGCTTTCGCCTGCTCCTCGGTGAGCAGGCCGTCGATCTGGGCCAGCGCCTGCTGGTAACCGAGCGCCCGGGAGGCGGTCCGGCCGTCGCGCAGGCCGTCCAGGCCACGGACCTCGCCGATCAGGCCGGCCGCCCACATGAGATCGACCCGCAGCGCGATCCGCTCGTCCAGGACGGCGGTCTCCCGGTCCACGCCGATCTGCACCGTGTCGTAGACCGGCCGCGGATCCGGCAGGCTGGCGGTGAACGGCCGCCCGGTCAGCTCGATGACCTCCAGCGCGCGGACGATCCGGCGGCCGTTGGACGGCAGGATCCGCTCCGCGGCGTCGGGGTCGCGCTCGCGCAGCCGGTCGTGCAGGACCGCCGGGCCGGTCACGGTCAGCTCCTCCTCCAGCCGGGCGCGGACCGCGGGGTCGGTGCCGGGGAACTCGAAGTCCTCACACACCGCCCGCACGTACAGCCCGGATCCGCCGACCAGCAGGGGCACCCGGCCCCGGGCGAGGATGCCGTCGATCGCCGCGCGGGCCAGCCGCTGGTACTCCGCGACCGCCGCGGGCTCCCGGACGTCCCAGATGTCGAGCAGATGATGGGGGATTCCCTCGCGCTCGGCGGGGGTCAACTTGGCGGTGCCGATGTCCATGCCCCGGTAGAGCTGCATGGAGTCGGCGTTGACCACCTCCCCGCCCAGCTCATGGGCGAGCGCGATGCTCAGCGCGGACTTGCCGGCCGCCGTCGGGCCGACCACCGTGACGACTCGCTGACCTGTCCGGAACGACACCGGCCAACCGTAGGACACCGTTTCGTCACGGTCGTCAGCGGGAGCTTTCCCCTGACCGGGTTGGACCTGTGACAATGCGCGAGAAAGAATGCCGGTTGGAGATTGGCATTCAGACTGCGCTATGGCGGTTGCCGCGGGCCCGGGCTCCGGGTCGTGACGCCGGGAAGAACGAGGATGAGCTCATGAACGACTGGACGGCCTTCGGGCGCGTGGATGCCGACGGCACCGTGTACGTGAAGACCGCCGAGGGCGACCGGGTGGTCGGCTCGTGGCAGGCCGGCACCCCCGAGGAGGGCCTGGCCCACTTCGCCCGGCGATTCGAGGACCTGGTGACCGAGGTCGACCTCGTCGAGGCTCGCCTCAAGTCGGGCGCGGCGGACGCGGCCCATTCCCTGACCAGCGTCAAGCGGCTGCGCACGACGCTGGACGAGGCGCACGTCGTCGGCGACATCGACGGTCTCGCCACCCGGCTGGAGAAACTGGCCGCCCTGGCCGAGGAGAAGGCCGGTGAGGCCCGGGCCGCTCGCGAGGTCGCCCGCACCGAGGCGCTCGCCCGTAAGACCGCCCTGGTCGAGGAGGCGGAGACGATCGCCGCCGAGGCGACCGGGTGGAAGACGGCCGGCGACCGCCTCAAGGAGATCCTCGACGAGTGGAAGACCATCCGCGGCGTCGACAAGAAGACCGACGGCGAGCTGTGGAAGCGTTTCGCCGCCGCCCGGGACGGCTTCACCCGCCGCCGCGGCGCCCACTTCGCCACCCTCGACGGCCAGCGCAAGCAGGCGCAGACCGCCAAGGAGGAGCTGGTCAAGGAGGCGGAGAGCCTGGCGTCCTCGACCGAGTGGTCGAGCACGGCGAACCGGCTCAAGGACCTGATGACCGAGTGGAAGGCGGCGCCGCGCGCCGCCAAGGAGGCCGAGCAGCGTCTCTGGGAACGCTTCCGGGCCGCTCAGGACGCGTTCTTCACCCGGCGCAGCGAGGTCTTCTCCGCCCGTGACGCGGAATACCAGGGCAACCTGGAGAAGAAGCAGGCCATCCTGGCCGAGCTCGAGGCCGTCGACGTGGACGCGGACGCCCGCGCCGCGCAGAACAGGTTGCGCGACGCCCAGGCCGCCTGGCACGAGGCCGGCCGCGTGCCGCGGGAGGCGTCGGCTTCGCTGGACCGCCGCTGGCGGGCCGCCGAGGAGCGGATCCGGGTCGCGATGGACTCGGCGTGGCGCAAGACCGCACCACAGGACAACCCGCTGCTGCGCCAGATGCGCGACCAGGTGGCCGAGGCCGAGCAGCGGCTGGAGCGGGCGAAGGCCGCGGGCGACGCCCGGCGGATCAAGGAGGCCGAGCAGGCGCTCGCCTCGAAGAAGCAGTTCCTCGCCCTGGCCGAGCAGGCCAACTGACGCGAGTCGAGTCGGCGAGACGAAGGCGGTGGCCCGGTGGGCCGCCGCCTTCGGCGTTCACGGGGTACACCGTGGGCTTTTCCGGGGCCCCTCAAGGGGTCGGCGGAACGGCTCGATCCGCTTGCCGCACATCTGGTCCGTTTTGCGGATAGTGGCAGGTATTCGCCCTCAGTAGATGATCTTGAGGGCAAATCACGGCTCTGTCTCATTCTGTGCATCACGCGATCCGGTCGTGCCCGTTCGGTCGTTTGCTTGACTGATGCGCCATCATGGGTTCGTCGGCCGGTTTGTCGGCCATCGGCACCGACCGCCAAGAGTTTCCGCCTCAGCTCCGCGGCCGGCCGACCCGACGGCACGTCGGGACACCCTCGGTATTGCCCTGTAGTCAGCGGAGATGGTGGTGCGCCCCGGTGAGGATGGAACCGCGCGAGCATCTGCTCGAGATCTGGCGAGCGACCGCCCGTTCGTGCTGGCGGGACGGCGAATGGCACTGGGGCGGCCGGGACGGCTCGAACTCGATCAGTGACGCCGAGCAGTTGCTCTGCGTGCTGCTGCCCGCCACCCAGATCCCCAGCTTCGGCCTGGACCGGCCGGACACCACGGTGGAGAGCATGCTCGAGGCGCTGCGGCCGCTGGGCGACGAGAAGACCATCCCGATGGAGCTGGTCCGGATCGCCACGCAGTACTTCTCGCGGTACTCCGAGAAGGAGACCGGGCGCCCGATCTTCGCCGGCGGCAGCTACTACACCACCCTGACCGACGGCGAGATCCTCACCGCGGAGCAGCGCGACCGGGACATCGTCGACTCGTACGCGATCTCGGTGACCCTCTCCCTGGCCACCATCGGTTTCGTCCGGATCTTCCGGCAGGCGGTCTCCCGCGAGGAGCGCCGGCGCGAGCTGCGACGGCTGGAGCGGTTGGCCAGCGCCCGGCTCACCGCCGCCATGGTCGGCCTGCTGCGCAGCTTCTCCACCCACGTCTTCGAGCCCGAGGACGATCCGGGCCAGGTCCTGCTCCGCACGCTCAACCGCACCGGCGAGCCGACCAAGACGGTGGTCCGGCGGTTCCGCGACGCCCTGCAGGAGACCATCGCGTCGTTCGGCGAGGTGCTCATCGGATCGGGGCAGACGAAGGAGCTGGAGAGCGGCAACCGGCTCTTCGAGTGCGGCTGGTCCTGGAGCGTCGTGCGCGACGCCCCGGAGGTCGAGCTGGAGCAGAAGAAGACCGAGCCGACCGGCCCCGACGACGTCGGCCAGGAGATCTACGACGAGATCGGCGAGCAGCCCTCCGGCATCGCCGAGAACAAGCCGTACCTGTACTTCACCGTGGTGGCGGTCGACGCCATCGCGGACCTCTTCTCCGAGCGGACCCGTGTGCTGGGCCTGCTCAACGAGGAGCAGCAGCGGCTCTCCCGCGCCCTCCAGCTGCGCTGGGACCTGACCCTCAGTTACTGGGCGACGGTCGCGACCTTCGGTGACGGGCAGGTCTGGCCGCTGGAGGACCCGCCCTGGCAGACCACCGACCGACTGCGCAGCGAGTACTACACCCTCCTGGTGACCTCCATCGTGGTCAAGGACCTGGAGCGCCGCCGTGGCGCGGACAACCTGCTCGCCCGGATCGGCACGGTCCTGGCCGACCTGGCCAACGAGGGGCGGGTGACCCGGCAGTCCCGGGACAGCGACTCCGGGATCCGGCTGCACTCCCCCGGCCTGCTGGTCCCGCTCGAGCGGGGCGACGAGGACCAGCCGAACGGCAAGGTCAAGAAGGGCGAGGTCCAGCCGGTCTGGCTGGTCACCGAGTTCGCCTCGCTGCTGCTGCAGCGCGCGATCGTGATCGCCGGCCTGCTCACCGACGTGGAACAGCGCGCCGTCCTGATGCGACTCGCCGACCGGATCTGGGACCACCTCGTCCGGCGCCGGCTGACCGGGCCCGCCCACCTCAACCTCTGGGATCAGCCGTCCAACGTCTTCGAGGGAATCTCCGACTTCAAGGAGCCCTCCTGGTACTACACCGAGCGCGTGGTGCAGGGACTGGTCAGCACCGCGAACCTGCTCAGCCGGGAGCCGCTCGTCAACGATCGTTCGGTGATCCGCAGTTACGACCTGCTCTACGAGGCGGAGCACCTGTACGACATGGAGCTCATGAGGGGCTCCTCGGAAGCCAGCCCCCGAGTGAAGGACACCTTGACCAATATCCGGAGCAGATTAGAGCGGGCGCGCAGGATCATCGCGATTCGCCCGGGTTCCGCCGGGGCCCTCGCCACCGGCATCCTCCAGGACCTCGACGGACTCGACGCGGTCCGCCGGACGGACGGCACGGGGTTCTGATGTTCATCTTCGCCGCGTCCGACAAGGGCGGCACCGGGCGGTCGGTGACCAGCAGCAACCTGCTGTACCGGAGCGCCCTGCAGGGCAATGACGTCTGCTACCTCGACTTCGACTTCGGTTCACCGACCGCGGGCGCGATCTTCGGGATCGAGCGTGCCGAGAACGGCATCACCGACGGCACCGGCATGCACAGCTACCTGCAGCGCACCGTCTACCAGCCCGCCAAGATCGACGTCTGGGCGGAGACCGACCGGCCCGCTGTCCGGCACCGCCCGGCCGGCGCCGGCCGGCTCATCCTGCTGCCCGGCGACGTCGGCGGCGGTGACTTCGTCGACGTCGGCGGCGACGCGGTGAGCGTCAAGCGGCAGGCCCTGGTGGACCAGTGTCTCGACCTGTTCCTCAAGCTGAACGCCGAGTTCAGTCTCTGCCTCATCGATCTGAGCGCGGGCCGCAACCTGGCGGTCGAGCTGGCCCTCCGGGTCACCGCGGCGCCGGCCATGCGCAACATCACCAGCCGGTGGCTGGTCTTCCACCGGTGGACCCGGCAGCACGTGGTGGCCGCCGGCAACCTCGTCGCCGGCCCGCGGGGCCTTCGGGAGAGCGCCGAGAAATTCGGCCACGACCCGGAGGAGTTCATGGACAATCTGCGATTCGTGCGGACCGCCATCATCGACCCCACGACCGAGACCCAGCGGGGCCTGAGCGCCAAGCAGGGCATCTGGCTGCACGACAGCAACGAGCGACTGAACAAGCTGGCCGGCGATCACCACGTCGGGCGCAGTCGCCTGTTGGGCTCCGTGCCTCTCGATCCCATGCTGCAATGGCAGGAGCAGTTGATTACGGACAGCGAGGTGGCGGACGGTATCGCCAACCCGAAGACGCGGGACGCCTTCAACGAGCTGGCCGGCCGCATCGTGGAGCAGAAGGCCTGGGAGACACTATGACGACGATCACAGCCCAGCCGTTGGTCACCTTCCGTGAGAAGAGCGCCGGGGAGGCTCCCCAGTCGGTCCCCTTCTCCCACCTGTCGCTGGAGGTGGGACACCTCTACATGGAGGACTTCGCCCTCGGGCGCAAGCATCTCGACGCGTACTTCAAACGGGTCGCCCGCTGGGTCGACGCGGCCCGGGACATCGGCGCCGACCGGCACGGCAAGAGCCGCCCGCGGATCTCCACCTGCTTCCTGATCGACGACTACTTCAGCCAGCTCGGCACCCCGGCCGACCTGATCGAGATGGTCCTCGCGGCCGCCGGCGAGAACGGGCTGACCATCGACTACCTGGCCCGGGAGTCGGCCTGCGCCAAGGCCGGCGACATCGACCTGGCCCGGCTGGTACGCGACCAACTGGTGGCCGAGCCGATCCCCGGGGCGAACGGCAGCCGCCCGCCGCTGATGGACACCGGATGGCTCTCCAACGGCCAGAACTCCTCGGTCCTGGAGAGCCCGCTGGCGATGTCGGCCAACCGGTGGCGGCCCGCCCTGCAGAACGCGGTGAACCGGCATTCGATCTTCGTCGACGTCGAGCTGTGGGACGACGAGAACATCTGGTCCTGCGCCTACCTCGCCGCGGTCTGGCAGTTGCTGCGCCTCGGCGTGCTGCGCAACAAGGACCGTCAGGTGGTCGAGCCGGTGCGGATGCCGGCGTCCCTGCCCCGGGACTGGACCGAACTGCCGGCCGTGATGCAGGTCAACGAGCGGGCCACCCCGTTCACCGCGTACCGCACCTTCTCCATCCTGGGCAGCCGGTTCGTGGAGACCGAGGTCGCCACCCGGGTGGTCCTCGGCCAGGTCCCGATCGCCGAGAAGGTGATGAACCAGGTGCTCACCCGCAGCCGGGCCGAGGGCATCGACCTGCCCAAGGACATCCTGGAGCGCACCGAGTACCTCTTCATCAGCGACTGACCCACCCCCGCCGGGCTGCCGGGGGACGGGCTCAGACCGCGTCCCCCGGGCGCCCGCCGAGCAGGCGCTTGGCGGTGGCCCGGACGAAATGGTCGGTGTCGTCGGTCCGCTCCGCGAGCACCGCGCGGACCTCGGGCAGGTCGGCCACCACGGTGAGCGCCTCCACGGCCGCCCGGCGCACCTCACGGTTCTCCGTCCGCGCCTGCCGCAGCACCGCGTCGCGGCCCTCCTCGTCGGTGGCCAGGCGGGCGGCGAGCAGCCGGATGATCGTGCACCGCAGATGCGCGTCCGCGTCGTCCAGCCGCGGGATGAGCAGGCGCGGAACCTCGTCCATGCCGAGCGCCAGACCCGCCTGCGCGGCCGCGACGACCACCTCGGTGTCGCCGTCCCGGCGCAGCCGATCCTGGATGATCTCCTGCGCCCCGGCGAACCCGGCGGCCGAGGCGAGCAGGGCCACCGCGGCCGAACGGACCTGCGGATTGGGGTCGTCGGCGGCCCGGGCGGCGATGATCGGCCACAGTTCCGCGGCGCCGCCGGAGTGCGCGAGAGCGGCCACCGCGGCGGCGGCGAACACCTCGCCCACGGTGTCGCTGGTGGTGCGGTCCTGGAAGACGGCGACCAGGTCGATGCCGCGTGGCCGGCTCTCCTCGAGCGCCTCCACCGCGGCCAGCCGGATCTGCGGGTGGTGCCGGGCCGCGGTCAGCTCGACCAGTCGCCGCCCGACCGTCTCGTCGAGGTCCCGGCCGGCCAGGCCGCGGGTGGCGGCGGCCCGGACCCGCATGTCGGTGTCCACCATCGGGACCCGGGCCAGGATCGCCGTGGCGGCCAGGTCCGGATCCCGGCTGAGCGCCTGCACGGCGACCAGCCGGACCTGCGCCGACGAGTCGTGCGTGACGATGTGGCCGAAGACCGCGCGCCCCCGGTCGCCGGGCGAGCGGCTGCTGAGCGCCTCGGCGGCGGCCAGCCGCACCGCCGGGGCCGAGTCGTGCTGGGCGGCCACGGCCAGGACCTGATCGGTACGCCGGTCGGTCTGGCACACCTCGTTGAGCATCCGCACGACGACCAGCCGGATCACTTCGTCCGGCTCGCTCTCCCATCGGTCCACCAGGGCACCGCAGAGCGCGGTGTACGGCCCGTCGACGCGCGCGCCGAGCACCCCGGCGGCCTCCCGCACCACCGCGCCGTCCGGGTCGCGCCGAACGCGTTCGACCAGCTCCGGTTCGTGCCCGAACTGCCCGAGCAGGCGGACCGCGACCCGGCGCACGCCGCCGGCCGGATCGTCGCCGAGCCGCTCGGCCAGCACCCGGCGCACCTGGTCGGTGACCGCCCGGCGGGGTAGCAGCGCCCGCGCCGCCAGCTCGACCACCTCGGCGTCGTCGTCCCCCCGCACGGCGGTGAGCAGCGCGGTCTCCACCGGCGTGCGGATCTGGCGGTCCCGGGTGAGGACCTGGACCGCGGCCACCCGCACCGCGGTGTGCCGGTTCTCGTGCAGCAGGCCGAGCAGCACGTCGTCGGTCTCCCGGTCGGCGTGGAAGCGGTCGCCGAGGGCCTGCACGGCGGCCAGCCGGGCGTCGGCGAAGCTCTCCTTCAGGACCATCTGCAACAGCACCGCGTGGATCTTCGGGTCGGTGCCGGCGACGGCGCCGAGCGCCCTGGCCGCGGCGAGCCGGACCACCGCCCGGGGATCGGCGCGGTCGCCGCTGGCCGTCTCGATCAGGCGGCGTTTCGCCAGCGTGACGTCCACCCGGTACTCCCCGCGGTAGGAGCGGCGGACCAGTTCGCCGAGGCCGGCCACCGCCGCGCACACCACCCGGACGTCGTCGGCGGTGTCCATCAGGTCGGTGAGCACCTCGTCGATGCGGTCCTCCTGACTCGCCATCATGGCGGCGACCCGGGCCGCGTACGACGCCGCGGGGTTCACCACCAGACGGCAGCCGTACTCGGCGTACCAGGCCAGGTAGGTCTGCGCCTGGCGGGCCGGCCACTGCGGGCCGATCGCCTCGATCGCGGGCAGGATCTCCTCGCCGAGCAGGGCGATCGCCGCCGGGTCCTGGGCCCGGGCACAGTAGTCGATCACCTTGATGATGTGATGCAGGGTCAGCTCCACGGCCCGGCCGGTCTGGCTCAGCGGGCGGATCACGGCCAGGCACTGCACGGCGAGCGCGACGTTCCACGGCGGCGGGGGCGGGTCCTGGGCGGCGGTGGTCCGGGGCGGCCACTCCGGGTAGGCGCCGGTGACCAGGAACCGCACCAGATCGGCGGCGAGCGGGGCGTGCAGCTCACCGGCCACCAGCCGGAGCACCTCCCGCCACGCCGGGTCGTGCCAGCGCTCTTGGAAGAGCTGGACCACCCGCTCGAACGACCACTCGCTGGTGTGCTGCACCTTGCGGACGATCGCCCAGGCGCAGAAGAACTCCAGGAAGGTACGGTGCACGAAGCCGTACCCGCCGTCGGTGTACCGGCTCAGGATGAAACTGCGCTCGCGGAGCTGGCCGATCACCACGACGGCCGCCTCGACCGCGGCGGTGGTCCGCAGGTTGTAATGGTCCTCCAGGTAATCGGCGAGGCGCCGTTTCAGCTGCTCACGGCCGACGTAACCGGCGTTCAGGCCGTCCAGGCCGAACTGCATCGCGTAGGCGAGCTGGCGCAGCACCTCCCGCTTGTCCTCGGCGTCGACGAACGCCGCGCCGGGCACCCGGTCGTCCAGGTGCCGGATGTTGTCCCACCGCTCGACCAGCGCGTTGGCCGCCTGGTTGTAAAGCTGCCAGCGGTGTTTCGGCAGCATCCGGTGCTGGCCGATGATGGCCAGGATGCTCAGCAGCATCGGGTTGCCGGCCAGCTCGGTCAGCTCGCGGGACTGCCGGATCGCGGCGCCGACCAGGTCCCGGCGGCGGGCCGCCTCCACCGGACGGTCCGGCTGGGTCAGCCGGAACCAGCGGTCGAGGAACTCCGAGGTGTGCCGGGAGTCGAAGTCCTGCAGCGTGTAGTGGGCGAAGCCGGCGCCGCTGAGGATGCGGCGCTGGTACTCGGCGAGGCGGGAGGTGACGATGATCCGGGCCCGGGGGAAGGTCCCGGCGAACGCGGCGATCTGGCCGGCGATGTCGTCGCGGACCCGAGCGTCGAGGATCTCGTCCAGCCCGTCGAAGATCACCACGGCCGGCTCGTTGCGGCTCAGATGGTTGCGCAGCGCCTCCGGCTCGTGCTGGTAGCCGTCGGTGTCGGCGCGCCGGGCCAGGTAGTCCAGGAAGGTCCGGCACTCACCGGAGGAGTACGCCGCCGCGTAGAGCCGGACCTCGACCAGGATCGGCAGGTGCCCGGCCAGGTGCCGGAGCCGGTCGTCGGGGCGCTCCCAGGTCAGCGCGAGGGCGAGGTAACGGACCACCGCCGACTTGCCCGCGCCGGGCTCGCCGAGCAGCACGAACCGCTGCTGCTCCACGCCGGGCAGCACGTCCAGGACCAGTTGCAGGGGCCGGTTCTGGTACGCCGTGTAGAAGCGCACCAGGTCGGCCACCTCCGGGTCCTCGGCGACGGCGCCGCGCCCGCGGACCGTGGCGTCCAGCTCGTGCCGCAGCGGGCGGGGCAGCTCCGGCGGCTGTTCGGCCCGGACGTACGGCTCCACGAAGACCGAGGAGAGCTGGGCCCGGGCGTACCCGTCCGGCTGGTTCTCGGAGAGGGCGTCCAGGTCGAGGTCGCCGTACTGCTGGCGGAGCCGTTCGAAGTAGCGCTCGCGGGACTCGTCGTCGAGCCCCTCGCCGGGAACCGGGCCGGGCGGGAGCGCCGGCTCGGGCACGGCGTGCGAGAGATAGCGGGTGACCGCGGCGACCACCTGGAGGGCCAGGTTCTCGTCGTTGGTGAAGAAGCTGCACAGGTGGTCACGGGCGACGGTCTTGCGCAGATCGGCCACGGCGGCCGCGTCGGCGCCGCGGTCCACGTATTTCACCGGCCACAGTGCATCCTCGTCGAGGAGGAAGATCAGGCACTGTTTGCCGAGGTGGACAGCGTGCTCGTACTCCAGGTGGGTGATCGATTTGGTGTGGCCGGGCGGGCGGTAACCGTACCGCCAGGCGAAGATGCCGATGTAGAGGTCGCATCCGGCGACGTCCTCCAGGCAGCGCTCCAGCGGGGCCCGGCCCTCGGCGACGTACACCTCCATCGTCCGATAGTTCATCTCCAGCTGGGAGAGGGCGGACTGGACCGCGGCCCGGCATTCCCGGAGATCCTCGAACGTGGCGGAGATATACGCTCTGGTCAACCGCTTCCCCCCTCGGCGGAGCACACGCGAGTCCAGCGTATGCCGCCTGCGCCAGGATCGGGGACCGTCATCGCCGTCGATGCATGGCTCATGCCACGCGGGACCACACGGCATGCTCCTCCAGCAGCGCCGCGACCTCGTGGGCGCATCCCCAGGAGACGGTCACCCCGCCACCGCCGTGCCCGTAGTTGTGGATCACCAGGTGACCGTCCACGACGGCCGGCTCCACCCGGATCCGGCGGCGCATCGGGCGGTACCCGGCACGGGATTCGAGCACCCGGGCGTCGGCCAGGCCCGGTTTGATCGCCGCGCACCGGGCGATGATGCCGTCGACCACCTCGGGAGCCGGGCGCTGCGGCTCACCCGGCGGCTCCAGCGTGCTGCCCAGCACCACCCGGTCGCCGTGCGGGATGAAGTAGGTGAGGTCGGGGGCCTCGCCGTGCTCCGCGAAGAACTCCTTGATGCCCGGGTTCTCCACCACCACGATCCGGCCGCGCATCGGGCGCACCTCGTCGTCGGCGGCCAGTGTGCGGGCGCCGCCGCCACTGCAGTTCACGATCACCCGGGCCCGGCCGTACAGCTCCCGCAACGACCGGATCGCGGTCCGCTCGATCCGGCCGCCGGCGTCCCGCAGCCGGGCGAGCAGATAGCGCGAGTACACCGGCATGTCGGTGGCCGCCGTGGTGTAACGCCAGCCCGAGCGGAACCCGTCGGGAAGCTGCGGCACGTCGCAGACCTCCAGGTCACCGGTGTACCGCAGCCAGGAGTGCGGGCGGATCTCCGCACGGGCGGCCTCGATCCCGCGCACCATCGTCACCCCGGACGCCGGGTCGGCGGCCAGCTCCCGGAACACCGCCAGGGACTCCCGGGCCCACCGCTCGGCGTCGGTGTGGTCGACCAGGAACGGCCCCCACATGGCACCGGCCGCGCACGAACTGGTGGCCGGGGGGAACTCGCGGGCGACGACGGTCACCTTCACTCCGCGCCACGCCAGACACAGCGCGGTGGTGAGGCCACAGACGCCGGCGCCGACCACGATGGCATCGACGTTCGTATAGGTCACTCCATGACACTAGATGGTTACTCCACCGCGGGGGTACTGCCCAAATTTCGCCCCTCCGGCTGACCCTCCCACCGCCTGCGGTGGCCAGCGCTTATGCTCCCTTGCGCGGAATCGCGCCCGGCCAGGCCCTGTCTGATCCGCGTTTGCCCCGCCGGGTCCGGGACCGTCACGATGGAACCGGCGGCCGCCTGCCCGGCGCTCCATCGCCGTACGCGGAGGAATCATGTTGGCCTTCGGAGAAGTCCAGACCGGACTCCTGCAGCACTCGACGCCGCTGTCCCGCGAGCGCACCGGCGAGATCCTCGACCTCGTGATGGGCGAACGGGTCCGGCTGTCCGACCGCCCCATCGCCTACGCCCTCTCCCCCGACCGGCTGCACGGCGTCGACTGTCCCCTCCCGACCGTGCCCGGCAGCCGCACCCGCGCCGTCGGCACCGTCGTCGCGCACGCCACCATCGTCGGCGGGCATGTCGCCCAAGGCTCGTCGTACGCCCGGGTCACCGCCTCCTCGACGACCCGCCGCCTGGCCTGGTCGCACTATCTGGCGAACCCGGGCCGGATCGAGACGATCGGCCGGTTCCGCCAGCCCGCCCTGGTGGCGGGCGTGCTCAACCCGGCCGAGGGCAGCCCGGCGCTGGACGTCGGCGCGGTCGCCGGCCGGATGCTGGACACCGTGCAACGCTCACCGCTGCTCGACCACCGGCCCGCCGTCCGCGCCCCGCGGGTCCGCCTGCGCTGGGTGGCCGAGCTCGATCAGAGCGAGATGAGCGGCACGTACACCATCGACGCCGACGACTTCCGCACCCTGCACATCACCACACCGGGTGACGACCTCGCCTCGGTGGTCGCGCTCTGTGAGGACCTGGCGCTGCACGACTGGCTCCTGACCACCCTGGTGAGCCTGCTCGACTCCACCCTGACCAGCCATCGCAGCCGGGCCCAGAAGATCGCCCGGCTCCAGCCCGCGGTGGATCACCTGCTGCACCTCTGGATGCCCGCCGCCCGGGTGGCCGACCATCTGGCGCCGATGTGGGAGGCGCTGGAGCACCGGCCGGGCTTCTCCCGGCAGTGGGAGGCGTCGGTGACGCGGGTCCGGGATCAGCTCACCATGAGCGCGCTGACGATGCTGCGCCCCTCGGGCGGCTACGTGGATCAGCCGACCGGGACGGGCGCCACGGTGACCCCACGCCGGGCGCCGGCCGGCCAGACCACCTGAACCGGCTTGTCCATGGCACGGGCCCAGGCCACCGTCTCCGCGGTGCCGCCGCGCACCCCGGCGGAGGTGCCGTCCCAGACGGCGATCAGCAGGTCACAGCGCTCCACCACGATGCTGCTGGCGATCTCATAGGACGCCTCGGGCGGGCCCGGCTCGGCCACCCGGGTGACATCGCGGGCACTCGCCAGCAGGGATCGCAACTCTCGATCGGACTCCGGGTCGGGCAGGTCCGCGGGCACCGGGAGCACCACGTCGAACGTGCCGCCGCAGGCCTGGAGCGCCTCGGCGAAGAGCCGGTCGGAACCCTCGGCCAGGCAGGTGACACCGTGCGGGGCTGGTTGGGCGGAGAGCAGGCGGACCAGCTCAGCGAGAACCAGCCGGGGGGTGGGGGGCCGCAGCCGGATGTGGCCGGTGATGCCGATCGTCGTCACAGGGGCTCCCGCCGTCGTCCTGCCGGGTTCATCGCCCGGTTCCCTCCAGTGTCCGTCAGGCGCACCACCCGGAACCCGGCGTCCCTCAGGATCTGCGGAATCTCCAGCACCGCGGCGCGACATTTGGCACGCCCCTCCGGCCCGAGGTCCTCCCAGGCGACCAGATCGGGCGACTCACGGCGTACCGGATCATGCTTGTCGCCGCGCACCCACCCGTTGCCGCGCGCCGACGCCGACCACCGCTCCTGCTCGCGCCGGGCCAGCATCTCGACCTCCGCCTCGGTGAAGGAGAAGTCGTCGTCCGCGCCGTCGGCGGGGACGACGGCGCACCCGGCCAGGTGGAGTTTCGTCCCGAAGTCACCGGCCTGCAGACGGTTCGAGCGGCGCAGCTCCCCGGTCAGCTCGGACCACGGGCGCAGCGCCGGGGTGCTGCCCAGCTCGGCGCCGCGGCGCAGGCAGTCGTCGACGAACCGCTCGTGGATCAGCCGGCCCAGCCGCTCGGAGAGGTCGTCGGCGATCAGCTCCGGATCGCAGCCGGCCGCGACCGCCGAGAAGAGCTTGACCCGACCGTCGATCGGATCCAGCAGGGGGTGCCCGCGCTGGTGGCGGCTGAACGCCTCGGAGATCGAGGCGAGCGCGTCCACCACCACGACGATGTCGCCGGAGACCCGGCCCCACAGCCGATGCTCGCGCAACGCCAGCTCCAGGCCCTCCCGGTCGTCGTCGAAGCAGAGGAAGGCCCGGTCGTAACCGGCCCGGCCCGGATCGTCGAGGAGGGCGGTCACCTCGGTCTCGTAGGCGTTCACCCGGCAGCCGTCCAGCACCACCTCGTGCCGCCGGGTGAGCCGGTCCCGCAACCGGATCGCGTCCCGGGAGACCAGATCGACGGCGACCCGCTGTTGCGGGGTGGACCGCCGCAGCCGCCAGTGCCGGGCGATCTCCACGATCAGCGACTGCACCAGCGAGGAATCGCCGGTGACCAGGATCCGGGGCACCCGGTCCGGCCGGCTCGGCAGCGGCTGCTGGTCGAGCAGGACGTGCACGGCCAACTGGTCCAGGTGGAAGAAGTCCAGCCGCTGGCCCGGCACGTGCGGCACGCCGAGCCGCCGGGCCTGCAGGGTAAGCGCCCAGTCCGGCTCGTGGATCTGGGCGTAGATCCCGATGTCGTTGCGGGGCAGGGCCATCCGGGCGGCGGCCGCGGCGATCTCCAGATTGGCCGCGCTGGTCTCCGCGCAGGCGTAGAGCAGCGCGGCCCGCGGCACACCGGCGCCGCGCAGCACGTCCGGGTCACGGGCGTCGCCGTTCACCCCGAGCAGGCCACGGCGGCGCAGTTCGAGCGGGCCGATCGGCTGCGCACGCACCACCACCACCCGCTCGCCGCTCAGGTGCAGGCGGTGCGCCAGGGTCCGGGCCACCGACGAGTCGCCGCAGACCACCACGTGCCCGCGGGACCGGCGGGCCCGCAGCCGGCGCATCTCCGCGGCGAGCAGGACCCGGGCCGCCTCGGCGAACGCGTACAGCGTGACGATCGGGGCGACGAACCGGGCCACCTGCAGGGCGGGCGGGAACTCGGTGCCGCCCTCGAGCGGGTCGGAACCGAGGACGAAGAGCTGCAGCGTGCCGTAGAGCAGGTTCAGCGGGTCCCGGTCGGCGACTCCCTGACCGGCGAGGTACTGATCCAGGCCGATGAAACCCAGCACCAGCGCCAGCACGCCGGCCAGCGCGAACAGGGCCCGCGTCACGGTGACCGCGGGCTGACCCGGATCGTCGCGCAGGGACAGCGGCGCGCGGGGAAAGGTGGCCATCGATCCACGATGGCACACCCCTTTTACAGCGCGCACCCCTCCGTGGCGGGCGGCAGCGGGGCAGGGACGCCGATGCTCGGCAGGCCGAGCGCAACCCCTTTGAGCTTGGGGGTACGGCCGGACTCCCACACGTCGCCCGCGCGGGTCCGCCGGTGGCTGAGCGGGTCACCGTCGGCGTTCAGGTGGTGCGGGGCGGCGTACGTGATGACGGTCTCGACGATGTCCCCCGGACGGGGAGCCAGGCCACCCGTCGAGAAGTGCACCAGACGGCCGTCACGGGCCCGCCCGCTCATCCGGCCGGTCCGCTCGTCCTTGCGGCCCTCGCCGACCGCGACCAGGACCTCGACCTTCTCCCCGACGAGCTTCTTGTTCTCCGCCCAGGTGATGTCCTCGAGGGTGGCGATCAGACGCTCGTACCGCGCTTGGACGACCGCCTTCGGCAGCTGATCGTCCATGGTGGCGGCGGGGGTGCCGGGACGCTTCGAGTACTGGAAGGTGAAGGCGCTGGAGAACCGGGCCTGGCGGACCACCTCGAGGGTCTGCTCGAAGTCCTCGTCGGTCTCGCCGGGGAAACCGACGATGATGTCGGTGGTGATCGCGGCGTCCGGCATGGCGGCCCGGACCTTCTCGATGATGCCGAGGTACTTCTCCTGGCGGTAGCTGCGGCGCATGGCCTTGAGCACCCGGTCGGAGCCGGACTGCAACGGCATGTGCAGCGAGTGGCAGACGTTCGGCGTCTCGGCCATCGCGGCGATCACGTCGTCGGTGAAGTCCTTCGGGTGCGGGCTGGTGAACCGGACCCGCTCCAGGCCCTCCACCTCGCCGCAGGCGCGCAGCAGCTTGCCGAAGGCGAGACGATCACCGAACTCGACACCGTAGGAGTTCACGTTCTGCCCGAGCAGGGTCACCTCCAGGACGCCCTCGGCGACCAGGGCACGGACCTCGGACAGGATGTCGCCGGGACGGCGGTCCTTCTCCTTGCCGCGCAGGCTCGGGACGATGCAGAAGGTGCACGTGTTGTTGCAGCCCACCGAGATGGAGACCCACCCCGCGTACGCCGACTCGCGCTTGGTCGGCAGCGTGGAGGGGAAGACCTCGAGCGACTCGAGGATCTCGACCTGCGCCTCCTCGTTGTGCCGGGCGCGCTCCAGCATCGCCGGCAGCGAGCCGATGTTGTGGGTGCCGAAGACGACGTCGACCCAGGGCGCCTTCTTGACGATGTCGCCCTTGTCCTTCTGGGCGAGGCAGCCGCCGACCGCGATCTGCATGCCGGGATTCTTCAGCTTCGTCGGGCGCAGATGGCCGAGGTTGCCGTAGAGGCGGTTGTCGGCGTTCTCCCGGACGGCGCAGGTGTTGAAGACGACCACGTCCGGCGCGTCGGCGTCAGTGGCGCGCACATAGCCGGCGTCCTCCATCAGGCCGGAGATCCGCTCGCTGTCGTGCACGTTCATCTGGCAGCCGTACGTGCGCACATCATAGGTGCGAGCGGCGCCCTGCATCTCGGTAGTCATGGCAATTGACCAGGCTACCCGCTAAGCGGCGGCGGGCCGCTCCGGTGTCGGGTCGGGTTTCCAGCGCGACCGGTCACAGCCGGCCGTGGTGGCACAGGCCGGGTCGGCGCCGGTGCACGGCCGGATGTGCCGTCGCTCCGGGCCGTCGTCGGTCTCCACCTCCTCGACGTGCACGGCCCGCAGCGTCCCGTCGGGCTCCGCCAGCACGTACCGCGAAGGGTTGAGGGTGTCGTCGGGCAGCAGCACCGCGGACCGCAACCGGACCGCCACCGCGCTCGCGACGGTCTCCTCGGCGACGCCGGACGGCGCCAGGTAGACATCGATCAGGGTGGGGAAGTCCCCTCCGACGTGATAGACATCGCAGAGCAGGTCGGCGCCGGGAACCAGGTCGTGCACCGGCCGTTCGAGGGCCCCGGCCAGAGCGCCGCGCACTCGATCGGGATCGATCCGTCCGGCGGCACACCAGTTCCACGGGCCTTCAGCCATGAACTCCATGGTGTGGACCTCTCCCTCCCCGCACGGCACGCGTTATCGCTCCGTGACCATTCTCGACACAATCCGATACGGACCTGCCCCTAGGGTGTGTCCATTCGAGTGAACCGACAACGAGCGGATGGACCAGGGGTGACAGGCGAGGCTCTCATCGTCCTTGAGAACGTCAACAAGTGGTTCGGGCCCTTGCACGTGCTGCAGGACGTTGACCTGTCCGTCGCGCGTGGCGAGGTGGTGGTGGTGATCGGGCCCTCCGGGTCCGGCAAGTCCACCCTGTGCCGCGCCATCAACCGGCTGGAGCCGATCGACTCCGGCACCATCGTCTTCGACGGGCGGGTGCTGCCGGCCGAGGGTCGTGGGCTGGCCAAGCTGCGCAGCGAGGTCGGCATGGTGTTCCAGTCGTTCAACCTCTTCGCGCACAAGAGCATCCTGCAGAACGTGATGCTCGGGCCGGTCAAGGTGCTCAAGCAGAAGCCGGCCGAGGTCCGCGACCGGGCCATGGCGCTGCTGGAGCGGGTCGGCATCGCCAACCAGGCCGAGAAGTACCCGGCCCAGCTCTCCGGCGGTCAGCAGCAGCGCGTCGCCATCGCGCGGGCGCTCGCCATGCAGCCCAAGGCGCTGCTCTTCGACGAGCCCACCAGCGCGCTCGACCCGGAGATGGTCGGCGAGGTGCTGGAGGTGATGACCTCACTCGCCCGTGAGGGCATGACCATGGTGGTCGTCACCCACGAGATGGGTTTCGCCAAGCACGCGGCCGACCGGGTCGTCTTCATGGCCGACGGTCAACTCGTCGAGCAGGCCACACCCGAGGAGTTCTTCGCCAACCCGCAGAGCGACCGGGCCAAGGACTTCCTCTCCAAGATCCTCACGCACTGAGCGCCTCGCGGGCCTGTCGCACGACGGCGGGCCTGATCCCAGAAGGAGTAGAGACATGCGATTCACTCGCGTAGCCGTACTGGCCACCGCCGCGGCTCTTACGTTCGGCCTGTCCGCCTGCGGCCAGGAGGGCACGCCCACCCCGAGCGGGGACGGCGGCGCCAGCGGCGCGGCGCCGGCCGGCGGCGACACCTGTCAGAGCTCGGGCACCACCTTCACCGCCGACACCGCGGCCGCGGTCGCCGGCAGCCCGACCTTCGACAAGATCAAGAACGCCGGCAAGGTCGTCATCGGCGTCAAGTTCGACCAGCCGAACCTGGGCTACAAGGACACCGCCGGCACCCGCTGCGGCTTCGACGTCGAGACCGCGCAGTACATCGCGTCGAAGCTGGGCATCGACCCGGCCAAGATCGAGTACAAGGAGATCCCGTCCGCCAACCGGGAGACCGCGATCAAGGGTGGCGAGATCGACTACTACGTCGGCACCTACTCGATCACCGACAAGCGCAAGGCCGACGTCTCCTTCGCCGGGCCGTACTTCGTCGCCGGCCAGGACCTGCTGGTCCGCAAGGACGAGACCGCGATCACCGGCAAGGACACCCTCAAGGGCAAGAAGGTCTGCTCCGCCACCGGCTCCACGCCGATCCAGCGGGTCCGCGACGAGAAGCTGACCGAGCCGGAGAACATCGTCGAGTTCAAGACCTACTCCGAGTGCGTCTCGCAGCTGCTCGACAAGAAGGTCGACGCCGTCACCACCGACGACGCGATCCTCAAGGGCTACGCCGCGCAGAGCCCGAGCGACCTGAAGGTCGTCGGCCAGCCGTTCAGCACCGAGAAGTACGGCATCGGCCTGCCGCGTGACGACAAGGCGTTCCGCGACTTCGTCAACGACAAGCTGGAGGCCGGCTTCAAGGACGGCACCTGGCAGAAGATCTACGACGGCACGCTGGGCAAGTCCGGCTCGCCGGCCACCCCGCCGACCCTCGAGCGCTACTGATCGACTTCGTTCCGGCCGGCGTCGGGTGGTCCGCCACCCGGCGCCGGCCGGTCCAGTTGAAGGACGGGCATGACGGAATTCTTCAGCGTACTGACGGACAACTGGCAACTGTTCCGTGACGGCTTCACCATGACGGTGCAGCTATTCCTCATCAGCGCGGTGGGCAGCCTGCTGCTCGGTACCCTGCTCGGCGCGTTCCGGGTCTCGCCGGTCCCCGCGCTGCGCTGGTTCGGCGCCGCCTACGTCAACCTCGTGCGCAACACCCCCCTGACGCTGGTCTTCGCGTTCCTGGTGTTCGCGGTACCGAAGCTGGACGTCAACCTCGACTATCCCCAGGCGGCCTTCACCGCCCTCACGGTCTACACCGCGGCGTTCATCTGCGAGGTCGTCCGCTCCGGCATCAACACGGTCGCCCCCGGCCAGGCCGAGGCGGCACGCGCCCTCGGCATGACCTTCCCCCAGGTGCTCGGCCAGATCGTGCTGCCGCAGGCGCTGCGGGCGATGGTGCCGCCGCTGGTCAGCGTCGAAGTCGCGATGTTGAAGAACACCACGGTGGCGGCCGGCTTCTCCGTGCTCGAGGCGGGAGCCATCCCGGCGTACATGGCCGAGCGTGGTGAACCCCAGTTCTACGTCCTGCTGTGGATCACCATCGGCTTCCTCATCCTGATCAGCCCGCTGGTGTTCCTGCAGCGGACCCTCGAGCGCAAGTGGGCGGTGGCGCGATGACCTCGGTGCTGTACGACCTGCCCGGCCCCAAGGCCCGGCGCCGCAACCTGATCATCGGCGTGGTCGCCAGCCTGGCGATCCTCGGCCTGCTCGCCTTCGTGGTCTACCGGTTCTGGGAGACCGGCCAGTTCGAGGCGCGGCGGTGGGACCAGTTCAAGTACGAAGCCGTACAGCTGGAACTGCTCAACGGCGTCTGGTTCACCCTCAAGGCGGCAGGCATCGCGACCGTGCTCGCGCTGCTGTTCGGCGCGGTCTTCGCCGCCGGCCGGCTCAGCGACCGCGCCGCCCTGCGCACCCCGGCGACAGCCGTGGTCGAGCTGTTCCGGGCCATCCCGCTGCTCATCCTGATCTTCTTCGGCTACTACGTGCCACTGCAGTACGGCTGGCCGATCGACAAGATGTGGGCGCTCATCATCGGCCTCACCCTGTACAACGGCTCGGTGCTCGCGGAGATCTTCCGCGCCGGCATCAACGCCGTGGCCAAAGGGCAGTCCGAGGCCGCGTACGCCGTCGGCATGCGCAAACACCAGGTGGTGCGGCTGATCCTGCTGCCCCAGGCGTTCCGGGCCATGCTGCCGGCCATCGTCAGCCAGCTCGTGGTCCTGCTCAAGGACACCGCGCTCGGCTTCATCATCACCTACCCGGAGCTGCTGACCGTCGGCAAGACGATCGGCGGGCGGCTCGCGTTCGGGCTCCCCTACGTTCCGGCGTACCTGGTCGTCGGGGCCATCTATCTCACCCTCTGCGGGCTGCTGTCGGTGCTGGCCTGGTGGCTGCAGCGGCACCTGACCCGCCTGCCCACGGCGAAAGCCGCGAAAGCGCTGCCGCTGACCGACGTGACCCGTCAGATCTGACGATCCGTCACCGGGCCAGCTCCGTCACCCTGGACTCACGTACCACGGTGACCCGGATCTGGCCCGGGTAGGTCAGCTCCTCCTCGATCTGCTTCGCCACATCACGGGCCAGGACCGCGGCACCGATGTCGTCGATGTCGTCCGGCCGCACCATGACCCGGATCTCGCGGCCGGCCTGCATCGCGAAGACCTTCTCCACCCCGGACTTGCCGCCGGCGATCTCCTCGATGCGTTCAAGCCTTTTGACGTACGCCTCCAGACTCTCCCGCCGGGCGCCCGGCCGCCCCCCGGAACACGCGTCCGAAGCCTGCGTCAGCACGGCCTCGATGGTCTGCGGCGGCACCTCGTTGTGATGCGCCTCGATGGCGTGCACGATGTCCTCGTGCTCGCCGTACTTACGGGCGAGATCCGCGCCGATCAGAGCGTGACTGCCCTCCACCTCGTGCGTGAGCGCCTTGCCGATGTCGTGCAGGAAGGCGGCCCGCTTCATCGTCGGCACGTCCAGGCCCAGCTCGGCGGCCATGATCCCGGCGATGTGCGCGGTCTCCACCAGATGCTTCAGGACGTTCTGCCCGTAACTGGTGCGGTACCGCAGCCGGCCCAGCAGCTTCACCATCTCCGGATGGATGCTGGTGATGCCCACATCGACCAGAGCCTCCTCAGCCGCCCGGTCACAGAGCCGCTCCACCTCGTTACGGGCGCTGTCGAAGACCTCCTCGATCCGGTGCGGGTGGATCCGGCCGTCCAGCACCAGCTTCTCCAGCGTCAGGCGACCCACCTCGCGGCGCACCGGATCGAAGCAGGACAACAACACCGCCTCCGGAGTGTCGTCGATGATCAGGTTGACGCCGGTGGTCGACTCGAACGCCCGGATGTTACGGCCCTCACGGCCGATGATCCGGCCCTTCATCTCGTCACTCGGCAGATGAAGCACGCTGACCACGCTCTCCGCGGTCTGCTCACTGGCGATCCGCTGAATCGCGTCCACCACGATGTGCCGGGCCCGGGTGTCGGCGGTGTTCCTCGCGTCCGTCTCGATGTCCCGAACCAGGATCGCGGCCTCCCGCTTCGCCTGACCCTCGATCGCCTCGATCAACTCGCCCTTCGCGGTGTCCGCGGTCAACCCGGCGATCCGCTCCAGCTCCCGGCGCTTCGCGGTCTCCGCCGCCTCCACCTGCGCCTCACGGCTCTTCAGCACCGACTCCCGCTTCGCCAGCTCGGTCTCCAGAGCGGCCAGGCGGCGCTCCCGCTCCACCAGGCGCTCCACCTCCTCGCCGTGCAGACGCTCCCGCTCGTCGATCCGGGCGGCGCGGCGCTCCACCTCAGCGGACTGCTCCTTCACCGTGGCATTGAGCAGGGCGATCTCGCGCTCACCCGAACGGCGGGCGGCGGCACGAACCTGCTCGGCATCCGCCTCGGCCTGCCGGTGGGCGTGCTCCAGAATGGTGTCGGCCTCGCTGTGCGCGGCCTCCAGGACACGGCGGGCCTCGGCCCGGGCGGCGCTCGCCTCAGCCTTCGCGGCGGCGGCCTCGGCACGTACCGAAGCGGCCTTGGCATTGGCGTCGGCAACCTTCGCCTGGGCGTCACCGACCGCCTGGTCCTGGCGATCCTGGGCGTCCTGACGGTCGGCGCGCAGCTGACGCAGCGCACGCGCCCCGAGAACCATCCCGCCTATCACCGACGCGCCGAGCACGATGATCGCAATCACGAGCACCCAGTCCAGCGGGGTGGTCATCTCGCCGCGTCTCCCTTCGCCGCCGGCGCGGTGCACACGCGCGCGGGCATCTCTGCGGGATGCCCGACCAAGGCAGCAGACCGCGGGCGGCACCGGCCCGGGGAGTACGCGCTCCGCCTTCGGCCACCCCGCGCCTCCAGTCTCCGTCCGAACGACACCGGCCGGTCCGTGCATCCGCCCGGCCGGGCAGCCTGCCGCTGGGCTGATCGCGGAGAAACCCGCGTCCAGCCCGGCCGTTCGAGGCGGCGCTTCACCGATTCGGCTGGTCACCGCCGTTTCGGCGGTCACCTTCCGGCTGCCGCCTTCCAGGCTCGGCTGGCGCCTTGCGGCTTCGGCCCTCCGGTTCCGGCTACCGCCTTCG
>NZ_BOMZ01000102.1 GCF_016862455.1 Actinoplanes utahensis | reverse complement strand
GATCGGCCTGGCGTTCGCCTTCGGTTGATCGGACGCCGTGGCTGGCTGCCTCGGCGATCCGGACCGCTCGGCCCGCTTCCGACCCGCAACGACGGCGAGGTGGCTTGATCATGATGCTGCCGCCTCACGCCGATCAGACCCGATGACGTGCCGAACCGGAGACCCTGCCGCTCTCCGGTGCCGGGCGTCCCGAAAGCACTCGGAACAACCGCCCGGAGCCGCCGACGAGGACAACACCGCCCGATGATCACCATGCGGCGACCGGACAGTATTCCCCTGCGTAGCCTCAAGCCGTCTCACCGAACGAGGGCACCGTCACCGTCCGTGGAAATGATCGACGTCTCGAACGGACATCACCGCCCGAAACCCATTCGACCCTCCCCCGGCAGCACCGGAAGCCCGTCAGCGAGCCAGTGATCAGCCGCTCGAATCAGGAGTGTGTGGAGTTGTGGGGTTGACCGCCGGTATGTCGCGCCGTCCGCCGCGCGGTCAGCGGCCGACGGAAGCCTCTCCTGGACCATAAGCGCCCAAGTGATGCCGTAATGTAATGCGATCTATGTTGTGCCTGTTGCATGCGATGGTCGAACAAACCTTGTGTAACGCGAGGCTAGGTCGCGAGCACCACTTCGGTCAAGGACTCATGATTCGGCAGCGGATAGGACGTACGGCACAGAGATGCTTACGCCCTGCTCACGATCCCACGGGACAATTCCAGACGTACCGTGCGATCACACCGCTCCCGCACCGGCACACCCACGGCGATCATCATCACCGCGGCACACCCGAGCCCACGACACGGAGCGTGACCAAGAGCCGTAGTCACTGAGCGTATCAGCCGCCCCCGCCGTGACCCCGTCGCGTGATATCCATCCGAATACGCACCAGAGGGTCAATCCTCACATCATGACTATATCGGCGATGGGCCGAGGAGCCGGTGCCAACGCCGCGGAGCCCTGGTCACGGCGACACATTCCCTCATCGGTACGGGATTCCGAAGCCGGCCGGCCTCTCCACACACCCGCAACGGCCACGCGGCACGGGACGTCCATGTTCACCCGAACCGGGCAGCCGACACTCACTCGAATCCGCCACGACGGGCTCCGGCCCTCAGCCGTCCGTAGCCGGTGATCGAATTTCCACGCCCGCTCGTGCGCGCGAATCCGCCGCCGGACAGCCTCCCGCCAGCCGGTCCTCCGCCGGACAGCCCTCCGCCGGACAGCCCTCCGCCCGCAGGTCTCCTGCTGGCCGAGCGTCCGCCGGACAGCCTCCCGTCGTCAGCTCTCCTACTGGCCGAGCGTCCGCCGGACAGCCTCCCGTCTGCAGCTCTCCTACTGGCCGATCGTCCGCCGGACAGCCTCCCGTCGGCAGCTCTCCTACTGGCCGATCGTCCGCCGGACAGCCTCCCGTCGGCAGGTCTCCTGCTAGCCGAAATCCGCCGGACAGCCTCCCGTCGGCCGGTCATCCGACAGCGGGTCTCCTGGCGGCAGGCTCCTGGCGGCAGGTCTCCTGGCGGCCAGTCTCGTGCACGCCGGTCTGCCGCCGCCGATCACGGCACGGGTCAGGACTGCGGGTCGGTCGCCTCATCAGCCAGGGCGTCGGCGTCGATCGCGTCGGCGAACTCGGCGGCCTCGGCGTCGCGTGCCGCCAGCGCGTCCTTCACCGCACGGATGGCAATGCCGGCCGGGTAACCCTTACGGGCGAGCATCGCCACCAGGCGCCGGAAGACCGCATCGGGCGAACCCGTCGCCGTGCGGAGCTTACGATCGACGAGCGCCCGCGCCGCCGTGGCCTCCGCCTCGTCGTCGACGGCTTCGAGAGCCGCACCGGCCACCTCCGCGTCGACTCCACGCTGGCGCAACTCGTTGGCGAGCGCCCGTCGTGCCAGCCCCCGGCCGTGATGCCGACTGGACACCCACGCCCGGGCGAATGCCGCGTCGTCGATGATCCCGACCTCGTCATAGCGATCGAGAACCTCGGCGATCACCTCTTCGGAGATCTCTTTGCGCTGCAGCACCTTCGCGAGCTCGGCACGGGTCCGTGGCCGAACCGCGAGCTGACGCAGACAGATCTCCCGGGCCACCTCCGACTCACTGCGCGGCGGCCCGCCGTCGTTCCCGCTCCGGGTCTCCCCGGCGCCGCCCGCATCCCCGAGACCCGCATCGGAGCCGGAATCGGACGGCCACCCCGAACCGGGCGTGCCACGACGGCCTCTGCGCCCGGCGGCTCGTCGCGGCTCGCCCGCCTCGTCATCCGGTGAACCGGCGCCGGTCCGGGGCGGGATGGCATCCCATCCGCGCCCCGACCGTGCACCGCGTCGTCCCGCCATCGCGGATTACCGGATCAGAAGTCGACGGGCGGCAGCTCGGGCCCGCCGGTCGCGTCGCTGTTCGCCGCCTGGCCGACACCGAGCTTCTCCAGGATCTTCTTCTCGATCTCGGCGGCGACGTCGGGGTTCTCCTTGAGGAACTCGCGCGCCTTCTCCTTGCCCTGGCCGAGCTGGTCGCCGTCATACGTGTACCAGGCGCCGGACTTGCGGATGAAGCCCTGCTCGACACCGACGTCGATGAGCGAACCCTCGCGGGAGATGCCCTTGCCGTACATGATGTCGAACTCGGCCTGCTTGAACGGCGCGGCCACCTTGTTCTTGACGACCTTGACCCGGGTCCGGTTACCGATGACGTCGGTGCCGTCCTTCAGGCTCTCGATACGCCGGACGTCGAGACGGACCGACGCGTAGAACTTCAGCGCGCGGCCACCGGTCGTGGTCTCGGGCGAGCCGAACATGACGCCGATCTTCTCGCGCAGCTGGTTGATGAAGATCGCGGTGGTCCCGGAGTTGTTGAGGATACCGGTGATCTTCCGGAGGGCCTGGCTCATCAGCCGGGCCTGGAGGCCGACGTGGCTGTCGCCCATCTCGCCCTCGATCTCGGCGCGGGGCACGAGGGCGGCCACCGAGTCGATGACGATGATGTCCAGAGCACCGGAGCGGATCAGCATGTCCGCGATCTCCAGGGCCTGCTCACCGGTGTCCGGCTGGGACACCAGCAGGGCGTCGGTGTCGACACCGAGCGCCCGCGCGTACTCCGGGTCGAGGGCGTGCTCGGCGTCGATGAAGGCGGCGATGCCGCCGGCCTTCTGCGCGTTGGCCACGGCGTGCAGCGCGACCGTGGTCTTACCGCTCGACTCCGGCCCGTAGACCTCGATGACACGGCCACGCGGCAGGCCGCCGACACCGAGCGCCACGTCGAGGGCGATGGAGCTGGTCGGGATGACGGCGGTCTGGATGACCGGCCGCTCCCCGAGCCGCATGCACGAACCCTTGCCGAACTGCTTGTCGATCTGCGCCAGCGCCAGTTCGAGCGCTTTCTCCCGATCAGGTGTTCCTGCAGCCATTCCCGCCACCCCTGTATTCGACTTCGCGTTCTTCGCGGACGAGCTTTTGTTCACCACGGTCGACACGGTAGGCGGTGGGTATGACAAAAATCCTCCGCCCCGTCGTGTGCTGTGGATGACCGAGCCGCCGTGGACAATAGCCGAACACCTGTACGACGATCGACCGACACGCCAGAACAGATGTTCTAACCCCTGCTCAGCGCAGCCGCGACGGCACCCGATCGGGGTATGCCGAGACCACCGCGCGCCAGATCGTGGCGGTGTCGACACCCTGAGCGATGGCTTCGTCGATCGTCCGCCCGCCGAGCGCCGTGAAGGCGTGATCGGCGGCGATGCTGTGGGCGTACGCGGAGCCGAAGCTCTGTTCCAACCGTTCCCAGAAGTCTGTCAGCCGCACCGGCAAAGGGTACCCACGCGCGGGATCGTCACCCCTCAGGCGACCGCGGCCGCCGCGACCCGGAGATCGTCGACGAGCCCTCGGTAGGCCGTCTCACGATCGTCGGCCCGCAGCACCGCCGAGGGGTGGATGGTGGCCAGTGCCTGGATCTGCGCCACCGGGAAGTCCTCCGGGTGCTGGGCCGACGCCGGCCACGGCATGAGCTGCCCGCGCGACCGGGTCACCCGGAACGACGGGCCGAGCAGGGCCTTGCCGGCGGTGGCACCGAGGATGACCACCAACTCCGGCTTGAGCAACGCGAACTCGGCGACGACCCAGGGCCGGCAGGCGGTGATGTGGGTGGTCTCCGGGGTCTGGTGGATCCGCCGGGCGCCCCGCTGGACGAAGCGGAAGTGCTTCACGGCATTGGTGATGTACAACTCAGCGGGGTTGATGCCGGCGTCGTCGACCGCGGTGCGGAGCAGCCGGCCGGCCGGGCCCACGAACGGCAGGCCGTGCTGGTCCTCGACGTCACCGGGCTGCTCGCCGACGAAGACGATCCGCGCGTCCGGCGCGCCGCGCCCGAACACGGTCTGGGTCGCGTTCTCGAAGAGCTCGCAGCCGTGACAGTCCGTCGCCGCCGACTTCAGCTCGTCGATGCTCCGAGCGTGCGGAGGTACCCACTGCTGCGCGCCCACCGGCGCTTCCGTCCTCGACATGGGAACGTTCTACCCGTACCCCCCGACAAGAACCGGCCCGGTCACCTCATCGGGGCGGCGGCTCCCGTCGGGTGGACGGCGGCCGCGATCGCCCCGGCCAGATCATCGATCTCCCCGTGGCCCAGCGTGCTGATCGTGATGCGGATCCCGGGTGGGGACTCCAGGCGGAAGAACGCGCCGGGGGCGACCGCATAGCCCCGATCGCGGAGCCCGGTGACCACACGGGTCTCGTCCGGCACCGGGACCCAGACGTTGATGCCGGTGTCACCGTGAGCCTCGACACCTTTCGCACGCAGGGCGGCGCGCAGACGGCTGCGGGTCGTCCCGTAGGTCTCGGCGGCCCGGGCCACCAGTTCCGTCACCCCCGGGTCCTGCCACAGCCACAGCAGCATGCGCTGCAGGACGGTGGAGACCCAGCCCGTGCCGATCCGCATCCGGCCGGCCACCCGGGCCACCGTGGTCTCGTCACCGGCGAGCACCGCGATGCGCAGGTCCGGGCCGAAGGGCTTCGAGGCGGACCGGATGAAGGCCCAGGAGCCGGTCACCGGGCCGATGCAGTACGGCGGCCGATCGGCGAGCTCGGCGGCGTGATCGTCCTCGATGACCACGACACCGGGATGGCCGCTCAGCAGACTCCGCAGCCGGTCGGCACGCTCGGCGCTCACCGCGGCGCCGGTCGGGTTCTGCGCGCGGACGGTGACGACGACGGCACGGGCACCGGAGCGCAGTGCGGCCGCGAGCGCCTCCGGATCCGGGCCCTCCTCGTCGACCGCCACCGGCGCGGCCCGCAGGCCCAGCGCGGCCAGCAGGTCGATCAGGGCCGCCCAGCCCGGGTCCTCGATCGCGACCGTGTCGCCCGGCCGCAGGTGGGCGCCGAGCACCCGCTCGATCGAGTCGAGAGCGCCCGCGGTGACCACGATGTCCGCCCCGTCGACCGGCACGCCCTCACCGAGCAGGCGGGGGCGTGCCGCATCGGCCAGCTCCGGCATGGTGACGGCGGACGCATATCCCTGGGCCGGGCCGATGCGGGCCGCGACGGCGGTCAGAGCCGGGCCCAGGGACGGCAGCAGGCGCTGGTCCGGCTCGCCGGTGGAGAGATCACGCAGGCCGGCCGGGACCGGCGTGCGCAGGCCGGACCGCGGGCCGGCCACGGCGGGCCGGGAACGGACCCGGGTGCCGCGCCGGCCCTCGGTCTCGATCACCCCGCGCTGCCGCAGCTCCTGATAGGCCTTGGCGACCGTCGCGGGACTGACGTGGAGGGCGCCCGCGAGGACCCGCACCGGCGGAAGCGCCGCCCCGGACACCCAGTCACCCCGGACGACGCCCGCCTCGATGCTGGCCGAAATCTCAGCGGCACTCTCACCACTGACCTGATATTGTTCTGCCACAGCGAGGATTCTGTACTAGTACAGACGCCGGAGCAAGCCGAGAGCCCCACGGGGAGGATCCGATGACCGACCTCTACGCCCCCACCCCACGGACGATCCCCCACCGCGCCCGCACACGGATGAGTTATGGGATCGAGGCCGCACACGCCATTCTCGACGAGGCGTTCGACTGCGCGGTGGGTTTCGTCGTCGACGGCGAGCCCCGCGTGCTGCCCGACCTGCACGTCCGGGTGGACGACACGCTCTATCTGCACGGCTCCACCGGGTCGCGGCTGGGGTTGGCCGCACGAGGCGAGGGCGTTCCGGTCTGCGTCTCGGTGACCGTGCTCGACGGGCTGGTCTATGCCCGGTCCCAGTTCAGCCACAGCGCCAACTACCGTTCCGTGGTCGCCCACGGTCTGGCCCGCCCGGTCACCGACGAGGCGGAGAAGCTGCGGGTGCTGACCGCGCTGACCGAGAAGATCGGGCCGGGCCGGGCCGCGGACAGCAGACCACCCACGCGGCAGGAGCTCGCCCAGACCACCGTGCTCGCGCTGCCCCTGACCGAGGTGTCGGTCCGGGCCCGCTCCGGCGGCGTCAACGACGACCCCGACGACCTGGCGCTGCCGCACTGGGCCGGTGTCCTCCCCGTGCGCCTGGTCACCGGCCCACCGGTGACCGAGCCGGGCGTCGCGGCCGCGCCGCCGTCCTACCTGCCCGGCTCCCCGTCGCCGTGGCAGACCCCGGTCGTCCTGGAGGGCCGCCACGTGCGGCTGGAGCCGCTCACCCCGGGTCACGTGCCGGCGCTGTTCGAGGCGCTCGACGACGAAGAGGTCTGGCGGCACATCCCGTTCCCCCGGCCACGGACCGCGGACGAGCTGGCCGAGGACGTCGCCGGTGTGCTGCGCGGCCAATGGCTGGGCCACCGGTCGGCATGGGCGCAGGTCGACCCGGCCAGCGGCGCGGCGATCGGGATGACGACCTATCACGACATCGACGTCGACCTCCGGGCCGTCGCGATCGGGCACACGATGGTCGGCCGGCGATGGTGGCGGACCGGGGTCAACACCGAGGCCAAGCTGTTGCTGCTGGAGCGGGCGTTCGACGTGCTCGGCGCCGAGCGGGTGTTCTGGTACACGGACATTCGCAACGAGCGATCCCAGCAGGCCATCGCACGTCTGGGCGCGAGCCGGGACGGTATGATCCGCCGCCAGCGCCGGCGGCCGGACGGCACCTGGCGCGACACCGTGGTGTTCGCTCTGACCGCGGACGAGTGGCCGGCCGCGGCACAACGCCTCCGAGACCGATTGGCAGCGGGCTGACCCGCCGTTTCGAGAAAGATCGACCGATGTTGGGCATCACCGACTTCTGGACGTACGTCCTCGGCGTCGTCGCCATCATCCTGCTCCCCGGGCCGAATTCGATCTTCGTGCTCTCGGTCGGCGCGCAGCGGGGCATCCGGGCCGGATATCAGGCGGCCGGCGGCGTCTTCCTCGGCGACGCCGTGCTGATGATCCTCTCCGCTACCGGCGTCGCCTCCCTGCTGGGCACCTACCCGGCGCTGTTCCTGGTGCTGAAGTACGCGGGTGCGGCCTACCTGGGCTGGGTGGGCGTCAACATCATCCGCAGCGCCTGGAAACGGTGGCGGCACCGTGCCGAACCGGCCGCCGCTGAACTCACCGTGGCGGAGGAGCCGGCGGCCGGCCTGCAGCGGCCGTTCCGGCGTGCCGCCGTGATCAGCCTGCTCAACCCGAAGGCGATCCTGTTCTTCGTGTCGTTCTTCATCCAGTTCGTCGAACCCGGGTACCCGCACCCCGCGCTGTCGTTCCTGATCCTCGGCGCGGTCGTGCAGTTCTTCAGCGGCCTCTACCTCACGGCGCTGATCTTCGGTGGCCGCTATCTCGCCGGCCAGTTCCGGCAGCGGCGCGGGCTCGCGACCGGTGCGTCCACCGCTGTCGGCGCGCTGTTCGTGGGTTTCGGCGTCAAGCTCGCGACCGCCGGCGTCGGCTCATGACCGTGGTCAACGCCGGCCCGCAGCGCCCAGGCGCGGGTCCGGCGGGGTCCGGTCGGTGTAAAAGGTACCGCGGATCAACTGGATCTTGACCAGGTCGGCCGACCAGGTCTTCTCCGGGGTGCTCCACCCCAGCGCGTAACCGCGGCCGTCGATGACGAACCATCGGATCCCGCAGCGCCGGGCCGCCCCCGCCGCCGAGCGGTACCGGTACTCCCAATCGGCGGCCTTGTGCAGCAACGGCACCGGGGCTACACCGGACAGGGCGTAACCCGGCAGGCTCCGCGCATCCGCGAGGCGGCGGGCCTCGGCCTGGATCGCCGCCAGCGGGTCGGCAGCGGGATCCCGGCCGACGTCCAGGCTCATCACCCGGGTGTTGCGAGGGCTCCGGAAGCAGTAGGTGTCGCCGGTCCGCTGGTAGCTCCACCCGTCGGGAACGGCGATGTGAAAACCGGATCCGTCCGTGAAGTACGACCAGCCGGCCTGCAGCATCCACCCGTTCACCCCGCGGGCCGCGCCCTTCCGCGGTGTGACGGGCAGGCCAGCGGGCGGTGGGCTGTCACAGAGAGCCGGCGAGAACGGCGTCCGCTCGGCGGTCGCCGATGCGGCCACGGAGGACACCGGCGCCGATGCGGCCACGGACGGCATCGAAGAGAACGGCCCGGCACCGGATGAGCCTGGCGGGAGCTGCCCGGGACCGGGCGACGCGGCCGGGCCGGGTCCCGCCGGTTCTCCGCCCTGGCTCGCGGAGAAGCCGGGCACGCCGGTGGGCAGTGGCACGCCCGGCACCGGTGAGCCCGGCGAGGGTACGAGGGCCGACGGCGCCACCGGCGACGGGAAGAAGACCTGCGGCCGGGGCTCGTTCAGTTCCGCGACGTAACCCGTCAGCACACTGCCGGCAGCGAACAGCACGACCAGGGCCGTGATGGCGAGACGGGCCTGGGCCACCCGAACCCGGAGCGGGCGGAACCGCCGCGCCGTCCGGGTGGAGGCGCCCGGGGTGACGCGTACGAGGGCCTGACCCGGCGGCCGGGACAACGGGGTCGTCTCGGGTTCCGCCGGGATCGGATCGGTGATCTCCTCGGATGTAGGCCCCGTGAGAGCCGCTCGCTCGTGCGCGCCCACCGGTTCCACCGCGGCCGAACCGCCCGGCCCCGCACCGGCGACGGCCACCTCCGCTACGGGTTCCCGCCGTCCGGCTTCGGAACGGCCCCCCGGCTCAGCGTCGCATCTCGGCTCGGTGCTCGCCGGATCGCCCACCACTACGGGCAGCGGCTTCCCACTCGCTCGATCGCCGTCCCCGGCCCCGGCACGCGACTCCGCACCCGCCGCGTCATCGAGGCCGGGCCTCACCGGCGGTTCCACGCCCGCTGGGCCGGTCGTGCCGGGTCCGGCCGGCGGCCGTACCTCCGCTGCTTCAGCCGGAAGAGGCCCCGCTTGCTTCCGCATTCCAGCAGAAGCACGGCCGGCCTCTGCCGGATCAGCCACAACAGGCACGATCTGCGGCCTCCGCTCAGCAGGCAGAGCCTTGACCTGCGGCATCGGCTCAGCCGTAGCAGGACTCGTCCGCGACATCGGCTCAGCCGTAGCAGGATTGATCCGCGGCTTCGACTCGGCCGGAGCGGGGTCGATCTGCGGCCTCGCCGGTCCCGGATCAACCGGGACGGGACCGGTCTGAGGTCTCGCCTCAGCTGGATCCGACGTCGCGGGTTCGAGGGATCGTTCGGTGCCGGCCGGGCCTGATCCGGTTCCGGCTACGGGTTCGTTCTCGTCCGGGCGGTTCCGGTCATGATCCACAGGCGGCACGGCGGCACCTTCCGCCGGCGCCTCGGGCCGGCGGGAGCCGGTGACGGCGACACCCGAGGGCGAACGCGGCGCGGGGACCACCGGCCCCGTCTGCGGTGCCGGGTCGCCCGGCGGCTTGCCCGGAACCGCCCGGCCACTCGGAGGACCCTCGCGCGCCGGCCCGGACGGCTGCGGACTCAGAACCCGCTCCGTCGACTCCCCACCCCGAACCGGCCTGGGCTGCGGCTGCGGCGCCGGCGACAAGGGCGAAGCCGGCTCGGGCTGCGGCGAAGGCGGCGACAAGGGCGAAGCCGGCCTGGGCTGCGGCGGCGACGATGCCGGAGCCGGTCTCGCCTGGGAACGGGGCGAGGGACGCGCGGACGCCGCGGCCGGGCCTCGGCGGGTCACCCCCGGTTGCGTCGTGTTCCTGCGCCGCCGCAGCCCCGCGTCGTCGGCCGGGATGCCGACCCCGGATCCTCCCGACGCCACCGGCAGCACCTCCACCTCCGGGTTCTCGCCGGAGGACCGGCGGGAACGTTCCCGGCGACCGGCCGGGAACGGGGCCTCCGGCGAGCCGGCGAACACGATCATGTGAAGCCGGCGTTCGATCTCGGGAACCGTCAGTCGGGCGGCGGGCTCATAGCGCAGGAGCCCGTCCAGGACCGGCGTCAGCGGCCCGGCCCGGACCGGCGGGTCGGGTGGCTCGGTGGCGAGGGCGGCGAGGGTCGCCATCGCGGTCTCCCGCGCGTAGGGCGAGCGTCCTTCGACCGCCGCGTACAGCGTCGCACCCAGCGACCACAGGTCGGATTCGACCGTGGACGCGCCTTCCCGGGCCCGTTCCGGGGAGACGTACTGCGGTGAGCCGACGATCAGCCCCGGCGCCGTCACGGATCCGTCGTCCACGAACGTGGCGAGACCGAAATCGGTCAGCACCACCCGTCCGTCGGTTCCGATCAGGACGTTGTGCGGCTTGATGTCACGGTGCAGGACACCGGCTTGGTGCGCGGCGTCGAGCGCGTCCAGCACGGCCAGTCCGATCCGGGCGGCGATCGCCGGATCGTACGGCCCCTGGTCGTTCAGGACCTGGTGGAGCGACCGGGACGGCACGTACTCCATGACGATCCAGGACAGCCCTCCGGTGTGCACCACGTCGTAGATGCGAACCACGTTGGGATGGTTCAGCCGGGCGGCGCTGCGAGCCTCGCGGAGCGTGCGCTCCCGCAGCCGGTCCTGTTCCGCATCGGTCATCCAGTCCGGCGGAATGATCTCCTTGACGGCCACGTCGCGGTGCAGCATCTCGTCCCGGGCCAGCCAGACCCGGCCCATCCCGCCCGCGCCGACCGGTTCCAGGAGACGGTACCGATCGGCGACGAGCATCTGCCTGACCGCCATCGGCACCCACCCATCACGTCGGGTATCAGGATAATCACGCACAGACCGCCCAAGAAATGACGATCACCCGGTCCCCGCGTGCGGCTCCGGCGAATCCGAGACACCCTCACGAGCGGGGCCTGACGGCCTATCACGACCTTTCGGGGGTACGGGTGAAGCAGGCGGCCTGCTTTCCCCGTACCCCGCAAGGTTCTGGAGGGCGGCGACCGTGAGCGGCCCGGAAATCTTGCCGGACCGCTTCGCCGGGCCCGGTTTTTGTCATACCCGCGAGGCAGGATGTGAGGCGTGCGAGAGGTGCTCGAGAAGTTCGGTCCGGCCACCCGGGAGTGGTTCACGGCCGCCTTCGCCGCGCCCACCGCCGCTCAGACCGGGGCGTGGCGGGCGATCGGCGCGGGCCGCAACGCCCTGGTGGTCGCGCCGACCGGGTCCGGCAAGACGCTGGCGGCCTTCCTCTGGTCGCTCGACCGGCTGGCCCGTGAGCCGGTTCCGGAGCAGCCACGCCAGCGGTGCCGGGTGCTCTATGTGAGCCCGCTGAAAGCGCTGGCGGTCGATGTGGAGCGCAACCTGCGCGCGCCGCTGACCGGCATCCGCCAGGCGGCCGGGCGGCTGGGCCTGCCGCCACCGGACATCACCGTCGGCATGCGCACCGGCGACACCCCGGCGGAGGAGCGGCGCGGCTTCGCCCGCACCCCGCCGGACATTCTGATCACCACGCCGGAGTCGTTGTTCCTGCTGCTCACCTCGGCGGCGCGGGAGTCGTTGCGGGCCGTCCAGACGGTGATCATCGACGAGGTGCACGCGGTCGCGGCGACCAAGCGGGGCGCTCACCTGGCCCTGTCGCTGGAGCGGCTGGACGCTCTGCTGGAGACGCCCGCGCAACGGGTCGGCCTGTCGGCGACGGTGCGGCCGATCGACGAGACCGCCCGGTTCCTCGGCGGCGCGCGCGATGTCGAGATCGTGCAGCCCCGCAGCGCCAAGACCATCGAGGTCACGGTCGAGGTCCCGGTGGAGGACATGACCCGCCTCGACGAGCGGCCCGACCCCGGCCAGGACGATCCCGGGTCGAGCCGGCACACGCCGTCGATCTGGCCGGCGGTCGAGGAGCGGGTCCTCGACCTGATCGAGGCGCACCGGTCGACGATCGTGTTCACCAATTCCCGGCGCGGATCCGAGCGGCTCTGCGCCCGCCTCAACGAGCTGGCCGCCGAGCGTGCCGACCCGGCGCTCGCCCAGGTGGTCACCGGCGGCCGCACGCCTGCGGAGATCATGGCGCAGGCCGGTGGCACTCGGGGCGCGCCACCGGTCGTGGCCCGCGCCCATCACGGCAGCGTCTCCCGTGAGGAGCGCAAACAGATCGAGGAGGCGCTGAAATCCGGGCTGCTTCCCGCGGTGGTGGCGACCTCCAGCCTGGAGCTGGGCATCGACATGGGCGCCGTCGACCTGGTGGTGCAGATCGAGGCGCCGCCGTCGGTCGCGGCCGGTCTGCAGCGCATCGGCCGGGCCGGGCACCAGGTCGGCGCGGTCTCCCGGGGTGTGGTCTTCCCGAAACACCGCGGTGACCTGCTGTCCTGCGCCGTGGTGGCGAAGCGGATGGGCGACGGCGCGATCGAGGAGCTGCGCTATCCCCGCAATCCGCTCGACGTGCTCGCCCAGCAGATCGTCGCGATGGTCGCCCTCGACGAGTGGCAGGTCGACGATCTGGCCGCGCTGGTCCGGCGGGCCGCCCCGTTCGCCGAGCTGCCGTCGTCGGCGCTGCACGCGGTGCTCGACATGCTGTCCGGGCGCTATCCGTCGACCGCGTTCGCCGAGCTGCGCCCGCGGCTGGTCTGGGACCGAGCCACCGACCTGCTCACCGGCCGGCCCGGTGCCCAGCGCCTGGCGGTGACCAGCGGCGGCACGATTCCGGATCGGGGCACGTTCGGTGTCTTCCTGGCCGGTTCGGAGCGGGTGTCCCGGGTCGGCGAGCTCGACGAGGAGATGGTCTACGAGTCCCGCGTCGGTGACGTCTTCCTGCTCGGCTCCACCTCCTGGCGGATCGAGGACATCACGCCCGACCGGGTGCTGGTCTCCCCCGCGCCGGGGGCGCCGGCCCGGATGCCGTTCTGGAAAGGCGATTCCCCCGGCCGGCCGATCGAGCTGGGCCGTGCGATCGGCGCCCGGCTGCGCGGTCTGGTCAAGGCCGGTGACGAGGCCGCCACCTCGGCGCTGCGCGAGTCCGGGCTGGACGAGTGGGCGGCCGGCAACCTGATCTCCTATCTGCGCGAGCAGCGGGAGTCGACCCGGCATCTGCCCGACGACCGGACCGTCGTGGTCGAGCGGTTCCGCGACGAGCTGGGCGACTGGCGGATGACCGTGCACTGCGTGCTCGGCGCGCGGGTCAACGCGCCGTGGGCGCTGGCGATCGCCCGGCGGCTCAGCGAGCGGTTCGGGGTGGACGGTCAGGTGATGCCCTCCGACGACGGCATCGTGGTGCGCCTGCCGGACACCGCGGACGAGCCGCCCGGCGCCGAGCTGGTCACCTTCGATCCGGAGGAGATCGCTGGGCTGGTCGAGGAGACGGTCGGCACGTCGGCGCTGTTCGCCTCCCGGTTCCGCGAGTGTGCCGCGCGCTCGCTGCTGCTGCCGCGCCGTGACCCGCGCCGCCGGCAGCCGCTCTGGCAGCAGCGGCAGCGGTCGGCGCAGCTGCTGGACGTGGCGCGCGAGTTCGCCGACTTCCCGGTCACCCTGGAGGCGGCCCGCGAGTGCCTGCAGGACGTGTTCGACGTCCCCGGCCTGGTCGGCCTGATGCGGGAGATCTCCGGCCGCAAGGTCCGGCTGGTCGAGGCGGAGACGGCACGGCCGTCGCCGTTCGCCCGGTCGCTGCTCTTCGGTTACGTGGGGGCTTTCCTCTACGAGGGGGACGCGCCGCTGGCCGAGCGGCGGGCGGCCGCGCTGACCCTGGATTCCACGCTGCTCGGCGAGCTGCTCGGCCGGGTCGATCTGCGGGAGCTGCTCGACCCGGAGGTGGTGGCCGAGACCGAGGCGCAGCTGCAGTGGCTCACCACGCAGCGCACTCCCCGGGACGCGGAGGACGCCGCCGAGCTGCTCCGGCTCCTCGGCGACCTGTCCCCCGACGAGCTGGCCGTGCGCGGAGTCCCGGAGGAGTGGGTGGAGGCTCTCGCGGCGGCGCGCCGGGCGATCCGGATCCGGGTGGCCGGGCAGGACCGCTGGATCGGCATCGACGACGCCGGCCGCTATCGGGACGCGCTCGGGGTCGCGCTGCCGGTCGGCGTTCCGGAGGCCTATCTCGAGCCGGTCGCCGATCCGCTCGGTGATCTGGTCGCCCGGTTCGCCCGGACGCACGGGCCGTTCGCGGCGGCGACCTGCGCGGCCCGGTTCGGGCTCGGCGTCTTCGTCGTCGAGCAGGCCCTCAAGCGGCTCAGCTCGACGGGACGGGTCACCTCCGGCGAGTTCTCCCCCGGCGGCGCGGGCACCGAGTGGTGCGACGCCGAGGTCCTGCGGATGCTCCGGCGACGGTCGCTGGCGGCGCTGCGCCGCGAGATCGAGCCGGTTCCACCCCGGGTGCTGGCCACCTTCCTTCCCCGCTGGCAGCAGGTCGGCGGCAATGCGCGCGGCATCGACGCGCTCGCCTCCGCGATCGAGCAGGTGCAGGGGGTGGCGGTTCCCGCCTCGGCCTGGGAGCGGCTGGTGCTGCCGGCCCGGGTCGCCGACTACGCGCCACCCCTGCTCGACGAGCTCTGCGCCTCCGGTGAGGTGGTGTGGGCCGGGTCCGGTTCGATCACCGGTGGGGACGGCTGGGTGACGCTGGCCTATGCGGAGAGCGCGCCGCTTCTACTGCCTCCGCCGGACGAGGAGTTCGCCACGACGCCGCTGCATCAGAGCATCCTCGCAGCCCTCGACGACGGTCAGGCTCTGTTCTTCCGTTCGCTCTCGGACCGGGTCGGTGCGACCGACGACACCGGGCTCGCCGCCGCGGTGTGGGATCTGGTGTGGGCCGGGCATCTGACCAACGACACGTTCGCGCCGCTGCGGGCCCTGCTCGGCGGCAGCGGCGCGCACCGGGCGAAAGCCGCCCCCGCCCGCGCGCGGTACCGGCGTCCGGGCCGTCCGCAACTCCCCGCTCGCGGCGGGCCGCCGAACATGGCGGGCCGCTGGTCACGGCTTCCCGAGCGGGATCTGGACCCCACCCGGCGGGCCGCGGCCGTCGCCGACCTGCTGCTGGAGCGGCACGGTGTGGTGACCCGCGGTGCGGCCATGGCGGAGGGGGTGACCGGCGGGTTCGCGGCGGTCTACCCGGTGCTCGCGGCCCTGGAGGAGCGCGGGGCGGCACGTCGGGGCTATTTCGTCGAGGGTCTCGGCGCCGCCCAGTTCGCGGTGCCGGGCGCCGTCGACCGGCTGCGGGCGCTCAGCGAGCCCGACGAGGACCGGCGGAGCGGCGCACCCGCGGTGGTCCTGGCAGCGACGGATCCGGCCAACCCCTACGGTGCGGCGCTGCCCTGGCCGGAACGGATCGTCGACAGCGGCGACGGCGAGCCGGTCGCCAAGGCCGGTCACCGCGCCGGCCGGAAAGCGGGCGCCCTGGTGGTGCTGGCCGGTGGCGATCTGGTGCTCTACGTGGAGCGTGGCGGGCGGACCCTGCTGTCGTTCATGGACGACACGGAGGCTCTCGGCAAGGCCGCACACGGCCTCGCCGGCGCGGTTCGATCGGGAGCTCTGGGCCCCCTGTCGGTGGAACGCGCCGACGGCGAGTCGGTGCACGCGTCGCCGCTGCGGGACGCGCTGACCGCGGCCGGTTTCCGCACCACCCCCCGTGGGCTCCGCCTCCGAGCCTGACCGAGCCACTTCCGAACAGCCGGCAGAAGGCAGCCGACCAGAAGGGGCGGACCCGTGATGCGCGGGGCAGGCGGCCGACCAGAAGGGGCGGACCCGCGATACGCGGCAGGCGGCCGACCAGAAAGGGCCGACCCACGATGCACGGCAGGCGGCCGACCAGAAAAGGGCGACCACCTGCCGTGCCGAACGCGGTTGACGAAAGCCGGAGAGAGTCGGCCGCAGGTCAGAGCCGCGGCGCGACCTCGGAGGCGACCAGTTCGACGTGATCGAGGTCGGACAGGTCGAGGACCTGGAGGAACAGCCGGGAAGCACCGGCCTCGGCGTAGCGACGGATGATGTCCACCGCTTCGGACGGCGTGCCGACGACGCCGCCGTTGGCACGCATCTCCTCCTGTTCGCGGCCGATCGCGGCGGCGCGGCGGCGGACCTCGGCGTCGTCGCGGCCCACGCAGAGGACGGCGGCGGCGGAGAAGGCCAGGGGTTCGGTGCGGCCGAGAGCGTCGGCGGCGGCGCGGACCCGGTCGAACTGCGCCGGAATGTCCTCGATCTTGGAGAACGGCACGTTGAACTCGGTGGCGTAGCGGGCCGCCAGGTACGGCGTGCGCTTCTTGCCGTGGCCACCGACGATGACCGGCGGGCGGGGCGACTGGACCGGCTTGGGCAGCGCGGGCGAACCGCTGACCTGGTAGTGCTTGCCGCCGAAGTCGTAGGTGGAGCCGGCCGGGGTCTCCCACAGGCCGGTGATGATTTCCAGCTGTTCCTCGAGACGGTCGAAACGCTCGCCCAGCGCCGGGAACGGGATGCCGTAGGCCTGGTGCTCCTCCTCGAACCAGCCGCCACCGAGGCCGAACTCGATCCGGCCGCCGCTCATCGCGTCCACCTGGGCCACCGCGATCGCGAGCGGGCCGGGCAGCCGGAAGGTGGCCGAACTGACGAGGGTGCCGAGCCGGATCCGCGAGGTCTGGACGGCCAGCGCGGCCAGCGTGATCCACGCGTCGGTCGGGCCGGGCAGACCGGACACTCCGCCCATCTTGAGGTAGTGGTCGGAGCGGAAGAACCCGTCGTATCCGCCGTCCTCGGCGGCTTTGGCGACCCGCAGGAGATCGTCGTGGGTGGCGCCCTGCTGGGGTTCGGTGAAGATCACGAGACGCATGGATCAACACTGCCACGCCACCGCGGCGCGCCCGCCCCACATCGACCGACAACAGGCAGTAACGTTGAACACCATGGCCGGTTATGGATGGATCAGTTTCACCACCGATTACGGCACTTTCGACGGCTTCGTCGCCGCCTGCCATGGGTCGATCGCCCGCGTCGCGCCCGACGTCCGAGTGATCGACGTCACTCATCATGTTCCGCCGGCTGACGTCAGCCGGGGCGCCGCCGTCCTGGCGCAGACCGCGCCCTACCTGCCGGCCTCGGTGCACCTCGCGGTCGTCGACCCGGGCGTCGGCACGGCCCGCCGCGGCGTCGTTCTGACCACGCCGAACGGGCTTCTGGTCGGCCCCGACAACGGCCTGCTGATCTGGGCGGCCGTGGCCCTCGGCGGCATCACCGCAGCTCACGAGCTGGACAACGAGGACTGGCGGCTCGGCGACGTCGCCCGCACGTTCCACGGGCGTGACGTGTTCGCCCCGGCGGCGGCCCGTCTGGCGGCCGGCGCGGCGCCCGCGGAGGCGGGACCGGCGATCGATCCGGCCACGCTGATCCGGCTGCCCGACCCGGTGGTCACCATCGGCGACGGCTGGATCGAGGCCGAGGTGCTGACCGTCGACCGGTTCGGCAACGTGCAGCTGGCAGCCGAGGCGTCGGCGCTGTCCGGACTCGGCTCCGAACTCCTCGTCAACGGCAACGTCCGGGCCCGTCGCGGCACCACTTTCGCCGATGTGAACGTCGGCGAACTACTGGTCTTCCCCGATTCCGCCGACCGCGTCGCGATCGCCGTCAACAACGGCCGCGCCGTGGTCCTGCTGTCCGTCGTCCCCGGCGACACCGTCCGCATCACCGCCCGCTGACCCGAAGACAAAGCCCTTCTTTCGGTACGGGCCACCCCACGTCCCGTGACTCGCGGCGGCTGCGGCAGGCCTTCCCTTACGGCGGCCGCTCGCCGCCGGCTCATGCCCGTCCTCACGGTCGAAGCCACGAGCAGCCAGGAATCCCGGCCCTCGACGGGGACGGGCCGGGTCAGTCCGGCGGCGAGAACGGGCGAGCGGGGCAGGTCGGGCCGTCGACAAACGGTCGGTCCGGTTCCGAGGACGACAGCGAGGGACAGGGGCGGGACGGGTCAGCTACAAGGCTGCGACGACGGACCGGAACAAGGCGAGCAGGGCAGCGACAAGGCGGACCGGCCGAGAGCGAGACGGAATGCCGGGGTGACAGGCCAGGGACGATCGGAAGGGACGAGGATGAAGTTCGGCGGGTCACGAACCGGCGGAGTACGTCACGAACCGGCAGAATGGAGGCATGCCGGAAGGGGATACCGTCTGGAACACCGCCCGCGTGCTGGAGAAGGCCCTGACCGGTGAGGTCCTGACCGGCTCCGATTTCCGGCTGCCGCGGCTGGCCACCACCGATCTCGCCGGCTGGACGGTCGCCGAGTCCGCCAGCCGTGGGAAGCATCTGCTTCTCCGGCTCACCCGGGACGGACGTCCCGCGCACACGCTGCACTCGCATCTGCGGATGGAGGGCGCCTGGCGGGCCTATGCCCCCGGTGAACGCTGGACCGCCCGTCCCGCCCACCTGATCCGGGTGGTGCTGCGGACCGCCCGTTCGGTGGCCGTCGGGTACCACCTGCACGACGTGACGCTGATTCCCACGGCCGACGAGGACACTCTGGTGGGCCATCTGGGCCCGGATCTGCTCGGCGCCGATTGGGACCCGGCCGAGGCGGTCCACCGGATCACGGCCACACCGTCGGCCAGTATCGCTGAGGCATTGCTGGACCAGCGAAATCTCGCCGGGGTGGGGAACCTCTACAAGGCGGAGACGCTCTTCCTTCGCGGCCTCTGGCCCTGGACGCCGGTTGCCGACGTGCCGGACCTCACCGGCACCGTCGAGATGGCACAGAAGCTGGTGGCCTCCAACCGCGGCCGCTGGACGCAGACCACCACCGGTTCCCTGCGCAAGGGCCAGACCAGCTATGTGTACGGCAGGCGCGCCCAGCCGTGCCGCCGATGCGGCACGGCCATCCGCAAGGCCGAACAGGACGAACGCGTCACCTACTGGTGTCCCCGCTGCCAGCCGGAGACCCGCTGACCACCCACCGACCGGGAGCCGGTGATGCCGGCGGCCCACTGACCTCCCGCATAGAGCGATGCCGGCGGCCCACTGACGTCCCGTCATAGCCGGAGACACGGTGGCAACCCCACCATGCCGGACGCCCGGTGATCGCTTGCGCGGTCGGAGCGCCGCCGGTCCCACGGGTGCCGGAAGATTCGCTGCCCCGTGGGCAAGCGTCAGCCCGCGGCCGCCGACGGTGACTGTGGTGGCACCCGGATCTCCGAGGCTCGCAGTTCGGCGAGGGCCTCGGCGAGGCCACGAAGCTGGTCGGTGGCGTCGAGCAGGCTGGTATGGCCCGGATGCCGGACGTCGGCGACCGGATGCCCGTCCTCCGCGACGTAGCTGGCCGCGGCGACGACGAGATCCTCGTATGCCTGGACACCGTCGATGAACTGCTCGGTGAGCCCGGCATGCGACTCGGCGAGCGGCTCCCGGCGGCCGGCCGGCCCGAGCGGCATCGCTTTCTCCACGCTCGCCACCCGCTGGCCCAGGTCGCGCAGCCACCGCTCGGCGGTCGCCGCCTCCAGCAGGGCCGTCTCGCCGGATCCGGTGAGACGGCCGGCCAGCCCGGCCATCGCGGTCGAGGCCCGTTCCAGCCGATCCCATGCGTCGGCGATCGCGGAGCCGCGCAGCGCGTAACGGTTGCGCTGACGGCGGACCTCCCGCACCATGGCCTGCCCGGTGGGGAACCGCTCGAGGGCCTTGGTGAGCCGGTCCTCCGGGAGGCTGGGCGGTGGCGCGGGGGTGGCGGCCATCTCCCGGTGGTCACTCCAGCGCCACCAGGCGAGCACCGCCGATCCGCCGGCCGCGGCCGCCCAGGCCGCGTCGGCGAGACCGATCCCCGCGTACGGCGTGAGAACCGTGGCGGCCGCGGTCAGGCCGCCCCCCAGCACGCTCCACCGCCGCGCCGAACCCCGCAGCCGCTTGAGCCGCCGGAAGTGCTTGGCCCGCTCGTCCACCGTCGATCCTCTCGTCGTCGCTGCGATGCTCAGCCCGCGGCGCTGGTGTCGCCCCGCTTCTGGTTGAGGCTGGCGCGGATCTCGTCGAGCCTGGCCACGCCGGCCGGGTCAGCGGCCGGGGTGGCGGGCTGCTCGACGGCCGGCCGCTCGGTGGCGCCGCCCAGTTTCTCCCCGGCCATGCTGGCCCGGATCTGCTCCAGGCGCGACGAGCCGGCCAGGTCGAGGCTGGATTTCTGGACCTCGAGCATGCGGCCCTCGACCGAGTTGGAGGCCAGCTCGGCACGGCCCATCGCGTTCGCGTAGCGCTGCTCGATCTTGTCGCGCACCTGGTCGAGCGACGGCGTGTTGCCCGGCGCGGCGAGCTCCGACATCGACTCCAGCGACTTGGCGACGGTCTCCTGCATCTTGGCCTGTTCGAGCTGGCTGAGCAGGCGGGACCGCTCGGCGATGCGCTGCTGGAGCACCATCGCGTTGTTCTCGACGGCTTTGCGGGCCTGACCGGCGGCGGCGAGCGCCTGGTCGTGGAGGGTCTTCAGGTCCTCCATCGACTGCTCGCCGGCGACCAGCTGGGTGGCGAGCGTCTGCGCGGTCGACTCGTACTTCTGCGCCTCGGACTCGTCGCCGGCGGCACGGGCCCGGTCGGCCAGAACCAGGGCCTGGCGGGCCATGCCCTGCAGTTTCTCGACCTCGGACATCTGCCGGGACAGCTTCATCTCGAGCTGCCGCTGGTTGCCGATGACCGCTGCGGCCTGTTGCACGAGAGCCTGGTGCTGACGCTGGGCGTCCTCGATGGCCTGCTGGATCTGGACCTTCGGGTCGGCGTACTCATCGATCTTCGCGCCGAAGAGCGCCATCATGTAGTGCCAGCCCTTGACGAACGGATTCGCCATCTCGTGGTGTCCCCTCAATGTCGCTCTACCGGACGCGTCACCGTGGTTTTCATCGGTAACGCGAAACCCATCGTGACAGCTGGACGCCACCGGCGTCACGGGCCCTCCGGGGGATCTCAGGGTCTTCCCCCGGCATCGAGGCTACGCCCCCCTGAGTAATCAGAGCGATACATGAAAAGGGCTGGACCGTCCCCAGGGAACGGCCCGGCTCTGAAGCTTTCATGATCAAGCGGCGTAGACGATGTCCCGCTTGGGTTTGCGGGTGGCGTGCAGCGTGGCCTTCAGCGGCGATTCCTGGCGCACCGAGACGGAGACGTCCCGCTCGGCAGCCGCCTGGTCCTCCATCGGCACCAGCACGACACCCTCCATGTTCTCCGCCAGGGACAGCGTGTTGCTGACCTCGCTGAGCAACTCGGAGAGCCGGGCGCCGAGCGCGTCACAGATGGCCGCGAGCAGCTCGCTGGACGCTTCCTTCTGGCCTCGCTCGATCTCGGACAGATATCCCAGGCTGACGTTCGCGGCGGTCGACACCTCGCGCAGCGTGCGGTGCTGCCCCTGCCGGCGCGCACGAAGTGCGTCGCCGATAACGCGGCGTAGCAGGACCATGGCACCTCCTCCTGCGGGCGGGGCCGCCGGCTGAAGCCGGAGGCTTCCCGCAACCGTACCTGGCCCGAGCCGCGCCGACATCCCGCCCCGCCGAATCAATCGGCCGCCCGGCCCGTAACCGAACCGGACAACAGGCGCAGGACCGGATGTATTCCCAGCTCAGACCTCCACCGGCAGAGCACGGAGAGAGTCGGTCAGCAATTGCAGGACGGCCGTCACACTTTCGGTGCGGATGGCTTCCCGGTTTCCGGTGAGTTGCAATTCCCGTACTTCGGTGCCGGCGGGACCGGCGGCCGCGACATAGACCAGGCCGACCGGCTTGCCGTCCTGCGGTTCCGGGCCGGCCACGCCGGTGGTGGCCACGCCCCAGTCCGCGCCACACCGCTTCCGGGCGCCTTCGGCGAGCTGGGCGGCCACGTCGCCGTCGACCGGGCCGCGCTCGGCCAGCAACCCCTCCGGCACGCCCGCCAGCCGCCCCTTGAGCTCGGTGGCGTAGACCACCAGTCCGCCCCGGTAGACGGCGCTCACGCCGGGGATCTCGACGATCGTCGCGGCGACCAGACCGCCGGTCAGCGACTCCGCGGTCGCCAGGGTCTCCCGGCGCTCGACAAGGGCGTGCACGGCCGCCGCCGCGGCCACCGACATGTCCATCACAGCCTCCGATAAGGATTCAGGCGCGGCGGGCGTCCCGCCGCAGCTTCAGCGCCTGTACCACGTAGTCGGCCCCGGTAACCACCGTCACCACCAGGGCGCCGCCCATCAGGGCCACCCCGATCAGATGGAACGGCTCCGGGACGGGCCACAGGTACCAGGCGATGGCGAGGGTCTGCAGGCCGGTCTTGAGCTTGCCACCCCGCGACGCCGGGATGATGCCGTATCGGATCACCCAGAACCGCAGGGCGGTGACACCCCACTCGCGGATCAGGATGGCGCCGGTCACCCACCAGGGAAGCGCGCCGTACGCCGAGAGCAGCACCAGCGCCGTCCCGGTCAGCGCCTTGTCCGCGATCGGGTCGGCCACCTTGCCGAACGAAGTGACCAGATGCCACCGGCGGGCGATCCAGCCGTCCGCGAAGTCGGTCGCCGAGGCGATGCAGAAGGCCAGGCACGCCGCGATCCGCCAGTCCGGGTCGTTCATCTCGGAGACGACGACGAGGGCCAGGAAGACCGGGATGAGCACGATCCGGACCACGGTGAGCGCGTTGGCCGCGTTGTAGAGCGACACCACGCGCGGCGCGGGCACCGGCTCGTTGGTCACCGCTTCACCGGGGCTGCCGAGATCATCTCCACCGGAACCGCGATCAGGTCCACGCCCTCGGTCCCGGTGACCCGGGCCCGGACCAGGTCGCCGGGGCGCAGCACGGACAGGTCGACGCCTTCGGTCCCGGCGCCGCTGACGAGGGTGGTCGATCCGTCGACCTCGGGGGCCTGGTGCTCGGCACGGCCCTCGACCTCGTCGCCGTCGACGGTGTCGACGAGCACCTCGACGGTGTTGCCGATGCGGTCCTCGGCGCGCTGGTTGCACAGCTCCTCGGCGAGAGCGACGACCCGGTCGTACCGCCGCTTGACGGTCGCGTCGCTGAGCTTCCCGGAGAGGCCGGCGGCCTCGGTGCCATCCTCGTCGCTGTAGTCGAAGACGCCGATGGCGTCGAGGCGGGCCTCGGTGAGGAAGCGGACCAGCTCGTCCACGTCCTGCTTGGTCTCGCCGGGGAAGCCGACGATGAAGTTGCTCCGGGCGCCGGCCCAGGGCGCCAGCTTGCGCGCGGAGTCGAGCAGCTCGAGGAAGCGCTCGGTGGAGCCGAACCGCCGCATCCGGCGCAGCACCGGCTCGCTGGAGTGCTGGAACGACAGGTCGTAGTAGGCCGCGACGCCGGGCGTGGTGGCGATCGCCTCGACCAGGCCGGGGCGGGTCTCGGCGGGCTGCAGGTAACTGGCCCGGACGCGGACGATGCCGTCGACCGCGGCCAGCTGCGGCAGCAGTTTCTCCAGCAGGCGCGGGTCGCCCAGGTCCTTGCCGTAGGACGTGCTGTTCTCGCTGACCAGGACCAGCTCGCGCACCCCGGACTTGGCCAGCCACTCCGCCTCGGCGAGCAGCTCCTGCGGGTCGCGGGACACGAAGGCGCCGCGGAAGGCCGGGATCGCGCAGAACGCGCAGCGCCTGTCGCACCCGCTGGCCAGCTTGAGAGAGGCCACCGGGCTGTCGTCGAGCCGGCGGCGCAACACCTTGCGCAGGTGGGCCGGGGTGTGCTCGTCGACGGTGGCGTGGCCGGGGACCACGATCTTGGCGGCGTGCCGTTCGACCGGCGTGATCGGGAGCAGCTCGCGGCGGTCGCGGGGCACGTGCGAGAGGTGGTCCTCGCCGCGCAGCACGCTCTCCAGCCGGTCGGTGATGTCGGTGTAGTCGTCGAAGCCGAGCACCGCGTTCGCCTCGGGGAGGCTGTCGGCGAGCTCCTTGCCGTACCGCTCGGCCATGCAGCCGGCGGCGACCACCTTGGCCCCGGTGTCGGCGGCGGCGAGCAGGGTGTCGATCGAGTCCTGCTTCGCCTTCTCGACGAAGCCGCAGGTGTTGACGACGACGACGTCGGCGCCCTCGGCGTCGGTGCCGACCTCCCAGCCGCCGGCGTCGAGACGGGCGGCCAACTCTTCCGAGTCGACCTCGTTGCGGGCACAGCCGAGCGTCAGCAGGGCTACACGGCGGGAAGAGGGAGATGCAGACACCCTGCAAGGTTACCGGGCACCGGTGTGTCCTCCTTCCACCGCTCGGCCGGTAGCCATCGGCCACCCCGCCTCACCCGAAGATGCCAATCGTCCGGTCGAGCGACGGCGTTCCGGACATCGAGACATTAAAATCCCGTGATCGTGAGGGCATTCCAGCACCGTTTACTGCACCCCGATCACCTGCTCGTCAGCGCGATGGTCGTCGTCGCCGCCATGATCAGATTCGTCGGGCTGGATTTCGCCACCCACGATTTCACGGCGTACGTCCGGCCATGGAGCGAATACATCGCGAGCCATGGATTCTTTCTGGCCATGGGCGACGATTTCGCCAACTACAACGCCCCTTATCTCTATCTGCTGACCGGGCTCACCTGGCTGCACACGCACACCCCCCTGTCCGTGATGACGCTGGTCAAGACCCTCTCGGTGGTCTTCGACGTGGTGCTCGCCGTCTACGCCGCGCGCATCGTCGGCCTGCGATGGCCGGACCGGCGGGTCACCGCGCTCGCCGGCATCGTGGTGCTGCTGCTGCCCACCGTGGTGCTCAACGGCGCTTTCTGGGGCCAGTGCGATTCGATCTACAGCGCATTCACCATGGCCGGGCTGTATTACGTCCTGCGGGACCGGCTCTGGCTCGCGATGGCATTCTTCGGGCTGGCCGTCTCCTTCAAGCTGCAGGCCGTCTTCGTTTTCCCGGTCCTGATCGTGCTGCTGCTGGCCGGCCGGGTGCACGTGCGTCATCTGCTCGTCATCCCGGCGGTGTACATCGGTCTCGCCGTGCCCGCCTGGCTGTGCGGCCGCCCGTTCACCGACCTGATGCTGGTCTACGCCAAGCAGAGCGGGCAGTACCGGCTCCTGGGCCTGAACGCGCCGACGATCTACGCGTTCCTCCACCCGACCGCGGCGGACCTCGCCGTGTTCCGCCGGGCGGGCGTCCTGTTCGCGGTCGCGGCCGTGCTGCTGCTGGCCTACATCGCGCTGATCCGGGGCGGGACGCTGGACCCGGCCCGGATCGTGCTGACCGCCGCCGCGTCCAGCCTGCTGACCCCGTTCCTGCTGCCCGGCATGCACGAGCGCTATTTCATGCAGGCGGACGTGCTGGCGGTGGTGGCGGCGTTCTGGGTGCCCCGGCTGCGGCTGGTGCCGATCCTGGTGCAGGTCGCCTCGTTCCTGAGTTACGTGCCGTACCTGCAGGGCTGGCGCCAGCCCCGGCCGGTGGACATGCGCCTGCTGGCGCTGGCGATGTTCGCCGCCCTGGTGCTCGTGATCCGGGAGCTGCTGCGCGGTGGGCCGGCCGTACCGGAGCCGGGGCCCGAACCGGCGGACGCTCTAGCGCCAAAGCCGGTTGGCAATACGATCGACGGGTGACGAGTGCCGACGATCTGAACGATCTCGACGTGGTCGCCGCACTCACCGACGGGGTGCGGCGATCGGCCTACCACGCGGTGGCCGGGGCGGGACCGGCCCCGGTGGGGCGGGACGAGGTGGCCGAGACCCTCGGGGTGGGCCGCACGCTTGCCGCGTTCCACCTGGACAAGCTGGTGGACGCCGGGTTGCTCGAGGTGTCGTACGCCCGCCGCTCGGGCCGCACCGGGCCGGGCGCCGGCCGTCCCGCCAAGCTGTACCGGATCGCGCCTCGGGAGCACGCGGTGAGCGTGCCGCCCCGCTCCTACCGCGGCGCCGCCGAGATGCTCGCCGAGTCGGTCGAGCGGGCGGGCGCCGAGCAGGTCCTCTACGAGGTGGCCCGGGAGCAGGGCCGGCAGAGCCGGGGGGACGGCGCCGATCCGGCCGAGGTTCTCGCCGGGCAGGGCTACGCGCCGATCCCCGGCGTGGACCGGATCGAGCTGCGCAACTGCCCTTTCCACCGGCTCGCGGAGCAGTTCCCGCCGTTGATCTGCGGGATGAACCTGGAGTTGATCAGCGGACTGGTGGAGGGCTCGGGCTGGACGGCCCGGATGGACCCGGGACCCGACCGCTGCTGCGTCACACTCTCTAAAAACAATTCTGATTGACTAAAGACGGCGCGGCTGGTGGAGTGAGCGTCATGACCGACTTCCACCTGGCCCAGATGAACATCGCCCGCCTCCGAGCCCCGCTGGAAGACCCGTCGATCGCCGGGTTCCGTGACGGCGTCGACCTGATGAACGACCTCGCCGACCGCTCACCCGGCTTCGTCTGGCGGCTCAAGGAGGAGGATGTCGACGAGTCCACGCTGCCCGGCCCACGGGACCCCGCCATGATCGCCACGATGTCGGTCTGGGAGTCGCTGGAACACCTGCGGGCGTACGTCTACCAGTCCTCCCACCTCGACTACCTGCGCCGCCGCCGGGACTGGTTCGTCCCGGGCGGCTCGGCCATGGTGCTGTGGTGGGTCGACGCCGGCCACATCCCGGACGTCCCGGAGGGCCTGAAGCGCCTCCACCGGCTGGGCACGGACGGCCCCGGCCCGGAGGCGTTCAGCTTCCGTAAGCCGTACCCCGCGCCGGTGCGGGTCTAGTCGACCCGGAGGGCGGCCAGCGACTCCTCCAGCTCGTCCGGCTTGATCAGCACGTCGCGGGCCTTGGATCCCTCGGACGGCCCGACGATGCCGCGGGTCTCCATCAGGTCCATCAGGCGGCCGGCCTTGGCGAACCCGACGCGCAGCTTGCGCTGGAGCATCGAGGTGGAGCCGAACTGGCTGGTCACCACCAGCTCGATGGCCTGGATCAACAGCTGGAGGTCGTCGCCGATCTCCTCGTCGATCTCCTTCTTCTTGCTCTGCGGGACCTCGGTGACGTCCGGGCGGAACTCCGGCTCACGCTGGTCCTTGCAGAACTTGACGACCGCGGCGATCTCCGACTCGTCGACCCAGGCGCCCTGGATCCGGGTCGGTTTCGAGGCGCCCATCGGCAGGAAGAGACCGTCACCACGGCCCAGCAGCTTCTCCGCGCCGGGCTGGTCCAGGATGACCCGGGAGTCGGCCAGCGACGACGTGGCGAAGGCGAGGCGGGACGGCACGTTCGCCTTGATCAGGCCGGTGACCACGTCGACCGACGGCCGCTGGGTGGCGAGCACCAGGTGGATGCCGGCGGCCCGGGCCAGCTGGGTGATCCGGACGACCGAGTCCTCCACATCGCGCGGGGCGACCATCATCAGGTCGGCCAGCTCGTCGATGATCACCAGCAGGTACGGGTACGCCTTCATCTCCCGCTCGCTGCCCGGCGGCGCGACGATCTCGCCACTGCGGACCTTGCGGTTGAAGTCGTCGATGTGCCGGACCCCGTTGGCGGCGAGGTCGTCGTACCGCATGTCCATCTCGCGGACCACCCACTCCAGGGCGTCCGCGGCCTTCTTCGGGTTGGTGATGATCGGCGTGACCAGGTGCGGGATCCCCTCGTACGCGGTCATCTCCACCCGCTTGGGGTCGACCAGCAGCAGCCGTACCTCGTCCGGGGTCGCTCGGGTCAGCAGCGACACCAGCAGTGAGTTGAGGCAGGAGCTCTTGCCGGCGCCGGTGGCGCCGGCGATCAGGATGTGCGGCATCTTCGCCAGGTTCGCCACCACGAACCCGCCCTCGATGTCCTTGCCGAGCGCCACCAGCATCGGGTGGTGGTCGGCGGCGGCCGCCCGGGAGCGCAGCACGTCACCGAGCGACACGTTCTCCGGGTCGGTGTTGGGGATCTCCACGCCGACCGCGCTCTTGCCCGGGATCGGGCTGAGGATGCGCACGTCGGGCGACTTCACCGCGTAGGCGATGTTGCGGGAGAGCTGGGTGATCCGCTCGACCTTGGTGCCGGGGCCGATCTCCACCTCGTACCGGGTGACGGTCGGGCCGCGGGTGAACCCGGTGACGAGGGCATCGACGTTGAACTGCTCGAACACCCCGGTCAGCGCGGCCATGATCTCGTCGTTGGCGCGGCTGCGGGCCTTCGCCGGGGCGCCGACGGCCAGGATGTTCGGCGGCGGCAGGCGGTAGTCGCCCTTGACCGCGGAGATCTCCAGCTGCTCGGCGCGGGTCGGCGGCATCGGCGAGTGCTCGGGCGCCGGCTTCTTGCGGGTCTTCGGCAACTTCGGCAGAGCCACCGTGTCGTGCAGGATCAGCTCTTCGTCGAAGTCGTCCGGCGGCTCCTCGACCAGCGGGACGACCGGCTCGGCCATCGCGGCCTGCCGCCGCCGCGGGGACGGGCGGCGCGGCGCGGGGGCCGTCTCCTCCTCGTCGTCGTCCGCCACGAGCGGAGGCGGCACGGCCGGCTGGTGCCGGCCCGAGCGGCCGGAGACCATGTCCAGCAGGAGCGCCACCCGCTCCGGGATCTTGGCGATCGGCGTCGCGGTGATCACCAGAAGACCGAAGGCGAAGAGCAGGAGCAGCAGCGGTACGGCCACCCAGGCGGTCACCGCCCGCTCCAGCAGGCCACCGATGCCGAATCCGAGCAGCCCGCCCGCCTGGTCGACGGTGGGGTTGTCGGTCTCCGGCCCGGAGATGTGCAGGAGCGCGCCGGTGGCCACGATGATCGCCGACCAGCCGACCAGGCTGCGTCCGCGGTGCTCGGGGTCGGCGGGCTGGCGCATCAGCCGGATCGCGCCGTAGAAGAGCAGCAGCGGCAGGGGCACCGCGAGGGTGCCGAGGAAGAGCCGGACCGTGTCGGCCACCCAGTCGCCGACCGGGCCGGCGCTGCCCGCCCAGACCGCGACCGCGATCAGGATGGCGGCGCCGAGCACGAACAGCCCGGCCCCGTCGCGCCGGTGCTCGGGCGCGATGCCGCGGGCGGTGGCGGCCTGCCGGCCGGCGCCGCGGGCCAGCCAGCCGACGCTGCCGGCCAGGCCGAGCCAGACCGCGCCGATGCCGCGGGCGACGCCGGGACCGACCGCCGGCGGCGCCTTACGGACGGCGGTGGGACGTTTGGCCGCCGGCTTGCGCGCGGCCGCCTTGGCGCCGGTGCTCTTGCGAGCGGCCGGCTGCCGGGCACGGCTGACCGCCGCGCCCTTGGTCGTGGACGCGGCGCGGCTCCGGCCCGCCGGAGGAGTTCGGCCCGCCATGGATGTCACGGTAGCGGTGTGAGACCGTTCCGCCGAGAAGGCGCACCGCGACTGCTTTTCACTTTCCCGGCATTTACCATCGTAAGGTGCAGCCTCTCAGCAACGACTTGATCAAAACCGCGCTGGACGGACGAGGGTTCGCCTACTTCGTCGATGCCGACGGCGACATCGCCGGCAACTTCCAGGGCAATCTCATCTACTTCTTCCGGCTCGGCGAGCGGAAGGAGATCCTCCAGGTTCGGGCGATGATGCAACACGTCTTCTCCGTCGACGACATCACCCGGCTCTACGAGTTCTGCAACGCGTGGAACCGTGACCAGCTCTGGCCGAAGGCCTACGTCCAGGTCACCGACGACGGCCAGGCCATCGTCGTCGGCGAGGTGACCACCGACTGGGAGCACGGCGCCACCGTCGAGCAGCTGGATCAGGTGATCCTCTGCGGGGTGGCGACCGGGTGCCGGCTGGGCGAGGCGCTCGGTGAACTGAAATCGGGGCCCCCACGCACGGCGTGAGGACCCCGATCAGACGCCGGGTCTCGGATTCCCGGCCGGGCTGAGGTCTCCGGGACCCGGCGGGACCGGACTACTGGACGTTGAAGCCCAGGCTGTACGCGCCGGTGCCGGCGGTGGCCACGACCACATACCGGTAGGTGCCCGAGCGGCCGGCGAAGCTCAGCGTCTTGTCGCCGGCACCGGTGGACCGCGCCACGGTACGGAACTGGCCCCGGTTGTTCCGCTGCTGGAGCAACAGGTCGAAGTCCGCGCCCGCGGGCGCGTCCAGGCAGGCGGAGTGTGTGCCGGCCCGGGCCCGGTAGGCCCCGCCGTTCGGCTGGGCCTGCGCCTGGCCGGCCCGGTTGATCGTGCCGTCGCGCTGCACCGGCAGCGCGTCGCACGCGCTCGCCTCCGCGCCCTCACCCGCGGGCGGCGCGGTGGTCGGCGCGGCCGTCGGCGGCGTGGTCGACTCCTCGCCGGCCGTGGTGACGAGCGTCAGGTTCTGCGCGGCCAGGATCTCGTTGAGCGGCTGGAAGAAGGTCTCGCCCCCGGCCGTGCAGTCGCCGGAACCACCCGAGGTCACGCCCTGGGCCTGATCGCCGGAGAGCCACGGGCCGCCGGAGTCGCCGCCCTCGGCACAGACGTTCGTACGGGTCAGGCCGGTGACCGCGCCCTCCGGGTAACGGACGGTCTGGTTCTTGGCCAGCACCGTGCCGCAGAACGTGCCGGTGGTGGAACCGGACCGGCAGATCGCCGCGCCGACCGGGGCCTCGGTGTTGCCGGCCACCGGCAGTTCGTTGCCCTTGAAGTCGTTGACCACCGGGCGCGGCGTCCAGTTGCCGTTCACCGCCACGAAGCCCATGTCGGCGGCGCCCGGGAACACCGAGAACTCGACGGTCCCCTGCGCCTGATTGTTGAAGCCGGTGGTGGCGGTGCCCTCCTCGCCGCAGTGGCCCGCGGTGACGAAGCCGGTGGTCACCGAGAAGCCGATCGAGCACCGGGCCTGCCCGCCACCGACGTCGACGAAGTACGGGTCGGCGCCGCGCACGTCGAACAACGGCTTCGGCTGCGCGTCGCTGATCTTCACGGTGACCGCGTCGGACGCCAGGCCGGCCTTCCTGGCCAGCGCCAGCGCCTCGGACTTCTCGCCCGGCTCGGCGACCACGACCACCTTGTTGGTGGCCACGTCCACGTACCAGCCGGTCAGTCCGTCGGCCCTGGCCGCCGCCGCGTCCAGCCGGGTCTTCGCCGCGTCCAGCTCGGCCTCGCTGCGCTTGACCAGAACCGGGACGGCACCGGCGGCCTTCACCGCCGACGCCGCGCCGGAATCGGTCACCGCGACCTTGAGCGTGGTGCCGTCGGACGCCAGCCAGGCCCCGCCGAAGTCCTCGCCGGTCTGAGCCGCCAGGGTCGCCGAGACACCACCCGCCCACTCCGAGCGGGCCAACCGCGTGGCCGCCTGTTCACCGTCGAGACCGAGGTCGCGTTTCATCGCGGCGAGCAACTGCGGGGACAGGTCCCCGGGGGTGTCGCTCGCGGCCCGCGATCCGCTCTTCTCCTCGGTTCCGGCAAGCGATGGCAGGGTGAAGGCGACCGCCGCCGCACCCGCCACCGCAACAACCGCCGCCACGGCGATCGGTCTGCGCTGCATCTGGAGCACTCCCTCCGACACGGGTGCCGTGGGGGCGGCACCGGTGCCGGGGAGTACGCGCCGAAGAGCGCAATCGGTTCAAAAAGTGTCAGACTTCGACCACGGTCGGCACGATCATCGGCCGGCGGCGGTACGCGTCGTTCACCCAGCGGCCGACCGTCCGGCGGACGACCTGCTGCAACTGATGGGTGTCGGTGATCCCGTCCTCGGCCGAGCGGTGCAGGGCCGTGGTCAGCAACGGGATGACCGGGTTGAACGCGTCCGGGTCCTCGGAGAAGCCCTTCGCCGAGATGACCGGCTCACCGACCACCTTGCCGGTGACCGAGTCGATCACCACGGTGGCCGCGATGAACCCGCCGTCGCCGAGGATCCGACGCTCGGTGAGCAGCGACTCGCTGACGTCGCCGACTGCCAGGCCGTCCACGTAGACGTACCGGCTCTTGACCCGGCCGACCACCCGGGCGTGGCCCTCGACCAGGTCGACCACGTCACCGTCCTCGCAGAGCACCACCCGGTCGGGCGCCACCCCGGTCTCGATGCCGAGCTGTGCGTGGGCCCGCAGATGCCGCCACTCGCCGTGCACCGGCATCAGGTTGCTGGGGCGGGTCACGTTGAGCAGGTACCGCAGCTCGCCGGCCGGAGCGTGGCCGGAGACGTGCACCTTCGCCGTCTCCTTGTGGATCACCGTGGCGCCGGCCCGGGACAGCTGGTTGATCACCCGGTAGACCGAGGTCTCGTTGCCCGGAACCAGCGAGCTGGCCAGCACGACCGTGTCACCCGACGCGATGGTGATGTGCCGGTGGTCGCCGGTGGACATCCGGCCCAGCGCGCTCATCGGCTCACCCTGCGAACCGGTGGACATGAAGACGATCTCGTCCGGCGGCAGGTGGGTGGCCTCGTCCAGGCCGACCAGCAGGCCCTCCGGGATGCGCAGCAGGCCCAGGTCACGGGCGATGCCCATGTTCCTGACCATGGACCGGCCGATCAGGGCGACCTTGCGCTCGTACTCCCAGGCGGCGTCCATCACCTGCTGCACCCGGTGCACGTGCGAGGCGAAGCTGGCCACGATGATCCGGCCGCGGGCCTTGGCGAAGATCGAGCTGAGCACCGGGCCGATGTCGCGCTCCGGGGTGACGAACCCGGGCACCTCGGCGTTGGTGGAGTCGGACAGCAGCAGGTCGACGCCCTCCGCCCCGAGCCGGGCGAACCCGGCCAGGTCGGTGATCCGGCCGTCCAGCGGCACCTGGTCCATCTTGAAGTCGCCGGTGTGCAGGACCAGGCCCGCGGGGGTCCGCACGGCGACCGCCAGCGCGTCCGGGATCGAGTGGTTCACGGCGAAGAACTCGCACTCGAACGGGCCGAGCCGCTCCACACCGCCCTCGCGGACGGTGAGCGTGTACGGGTCCAGCCGCCGCTCGGCGAGTTTCGCCTCGACCAGCGCCAGCGTGAACTCCGAGCCGACCAGCGGGATGTCCGGCTTGTGGGCCAGAAGATAAGGCACGGCGCCGATGTGGTCCTCGTGGCCGTGGGTCAACACGATCGCCTGAACGTCCTCGAGCCGGTCCAGGATCGGCGCGAAGTCGGGCAGGATCAGGTCGACACCCGGCTGCTCGACGTCGGGGAACAGCACCCCGCAGTCGACGACCAGCAACTTGCCGTCGTACTCGAAGACCGTCATGTTGCGGCCGATGGCGCCGAGCCCACCGAGCGGGATGACGCGCAGGGCGCCCTCCGGCAGCGGCGGCGGCGGACCCAGCTCCACGTGAGCGTTAGTCATTCGCCTCTTCCTGTCAGAGCACGATGCCGGCCGCGGCGGCGTCCTGGCGCAGTTGGTTCAATTCCTCGGCGCTGGCGTCGACCAGCGGCGCGCGCACCTGCCCGGCGGGCAGGCCCAGCGCGTTCAGGCCGGCCTTGACCAGCATGACCCCCTGCGTCCGGAAGATGCCGGTGAACAGGGGTAGAGCCGTGCGGTGCAGGGTCAGCGCGGCGGCCGTGTCGCCGCGCTCCCACGCCTCGATCATCTGCTTGGCCAGCACACCGGTGAAGTGCGTCGACGTGCCGACCAGGCCGGCCGCGCCGACCGACAGCAGCGGCAGGGTGGCCGCGTCGTCGCCGGAGTAGTAGGCCAGGTCGGTGCGGGCCATCACGTGCGAACTGCCGATCAGGTCGCCCTTGGCGTCCTTGACCGCGACGATCCGCTCGTGCTCGGCCAGCCGCAGCATGGTGTCGGTGGCGATCGCCGTGCCGGCCCGGTGCGGGATGTCATAGACCATGATCGGCAGGCCGGTGGCGTCGGCGACCGTGCGGAAGTGCCGCTCGACGCCTGCCTGCGGCGGCTTGCTGTAGTACGGCGTGACGACCAGCAGTCCGTGCGCCCCCGCCTTCTCCGCGGTGTGCGCCAGCTCGAGGGTGTGGGCGGTGTTGTTGGTGCCCACGCCCGCCAGCACCTTCGCCCGATCCCCGACGGCTTCGATCACGGCGCGGAGCAGGGACTCCTTCTCCGCGTCGGTGGTGGTGGGGGACTCACCGGTGGTACCGCTGATCACGAGGGCGTCGTTGCGCTGCTCGTCGACCAGGTGGGCGGCCAGCCGGGCGGCGCCCTCCAGGTCCAGGGAACCGTCCGGGGTGAACGGGGTCACCATGGCGGTCAGCAGCCTACCGAAGGGCCGCGGGTCGTGCGTCATACCTGACAACCTATCGGACGCGTCCGTCACACGTAGAAAGCGGTGAACGGCGCCCAGGGTAGGTTGCGCAGGATGCTCCACACGCCCCAGACCGCCATGAATGTGATCATGACGGACGGACGGATCGAGAGCTCCGGCAGCCGCCACCCGAAGACCTTGCGGCCGGCCCAGGCCACGTACATATAGACCAGGAACGGCACCGCGAAGACGAACAGCAGGTGGTGGCGGGCCGCGTCGGGCACGTCGCCGTGCAGCAGGAACCAGGCGGCCCGGGTGCCGCCGCACCCCGGGCAGACGAAGCCGGTCAGGTATTTGAGCAGGCAGGACGGGGCGTCGCCGGCGCTCGCGGTGGTCGGGTCGGTGGCCACGGTGTAACCGATCGCGGCGCCGGCGCAGGTCAGCACCGCCAGCGGGGCGAGCCACACCGGCGATCTCGCCGCGAGCCGGTCGGCCAGGCGGGTCAACCGGTCCGGCGCCGGCCGCGCGTAGGTGAACCACTCCGGGGGCACCGGCGGGCCCTCCACCGGCCGGTCGGCCAGCCAGGAGGGCAGCTCGGCAGTGCTCATGGGCGTCACGGTACACCCGCGGGGCTTCTCAGCGCGCCGGCCAGCGGGACCGCCAGATCGCCGCCCTCCGGGGCCGCGATCGTCGTCAGGCCCAGCCAGCCGGCCAGCCGGCGCAACTCGGCGGCGAGGGCCGTGGCCGTCTCCTCCGGGTCGGCGCCCTCCTCCAGCCAGGCGGCCGGGATCTGCAGCTCGCCGGAACGCCGCTCGGCCTTCAGGTCCACCCGGGCCGCGAACCGCTCGCCCATCAGGAAGGGAAGCACGTAATACCCGTACAACCGCTGGGGTTTCGGCACGTAGATCTCGATCCGGTAGGTCATCCCGAACAGGCGCTCGGTGCGGGCCCGCTCCCAGATCAACGGATCGAAGGGGCTGATCAGGGTGGCCGCGTCCACCCGGCGGGGCAGCCGGGCCTCGTGGTGCAGCCACGCCGATCGCCACCCCGGCACCGTCACCGGGCGCAGCACCCCGGCCTCGGCCAGCTCGGCGACCGCCGCCCGCACCGGCTTCGCGGGAAGGCGGAAATAGTCCCGCAGCTCGGCCTCGGCGGCCACCCCGAGAGCGCGGGCGGAGAGCTCCACCAGGGCCCGGAACGCCTCCGCCGGCTCCGGCGTGGGCGCGGCCAGCACCGCCGCCGGCAGGACCCGCTCGGGCAGGTCGTAACGCCTGGCGAAGGACGAGGTGCGCTCGGCGGCGGTCACCTGACCGGTGTAGAACAGCCACTCCAGGGCCTGCTTGACGACCGACCAGTTCCACCCCCAGTGGTCCTTGGCGCGGGGGGCGTCGTGCTCGATCTCGGCCGCGGTGATCGGGCCGCGGTCCCGCACCTCGTCGAGCACCCAGGCGACCAGCTCGGGCTGCTCGACCGCGACCCGGCGCATGTTGCCCCAGGCCAGCTCGTGCGCCCGGGCCATCCGCCAGCGGAACAGCGGCTGCAGATCGGCGCGGATCAGGGAGGCCTCGTGGCCCCAGAACTCGAACAGCTCACGGGGCCTGCGATAGGCGGCCCGCTCCAGCAGACCTGCCGGATAGGGCCCGAGCCGGCTGTAGAGCGGCATGAAGTGGGCGCGCTGCAACACGTTCACCGAATCCATCTGGATCAGATGCAGGCGGCGCAGCACCCGGCGCAGGTGGCGCAGATCGGTGGCGCCACCCGGGCGGGGGTCGGTGAAGCCCTGGGCCGCCAGAGTGATCCGGCGGGCCTGGGAGACGGAGAGAGATTCAGACACGGCCATCGAGAAGAGAGGTTAGCCGTGGGGTGTGACAAAGTTGCCGCCATGGCTCTCGGCTTCGTTCGTCCCGCCCGTCCCGAGGACGCCGCGGAGATCGCCCGCGTCCAGCTCACCACCTGGCGGACCGCCTACCGCCGGATGTTCCCGCCGCACGTGCTGGCCACCCTCGACGAGGGTTACCTGGCCCGCGGCTGGACCGAGGCGATCACCGCGCCGCCGTCCGGGCGGCACCGCGTCCTGATCGCCGTCGAGCAGGGCGAGAGCTCGGCGCACGTGGTCGGGTTCGCCGCGTCCGGGCCGGCCGACGAGCAGGCTCTCGCGCCCGAGGAGAAACCGCTGACCGACGACGTCGCGGCGGTCACCGACCTGCTCATCGAGCCGCGCTGGGGCCGCCGCGGCCACGGCAGCCGGCTGCTGGCGGCCGCGGTCGACAACTGGCGCGACGACGGTTTCCGCACCGCGGTGGCCTGGGTCTACGACGCCGACAGCGTGATGCGGAAATTCCTCGGCTCGACCGGCTGGGAGCCGGACGGGGCGAGCCGCGCCCTGGACGTGGACGACCTGCTCGTACCCCAGATCCGGCTGCACGTCGCGGTGAGCGGCGACTGAATCCGGTGTGTGCTCGGGCCGTGCGGCGCGCCCGGAGCACACACCGGGCCGGGTCAGTCGAGCAGCGCGTCCAGGCCGATGGTGAGGCCCGGGCGGTTGCGCACGTTGCGCACGCCGAGCAGCACGCCCGGCATGAACGAGGACCGGTCCAGCGAGTCGTGCCGGATGGTCAGCGTCTCGCCGGTGGCGCCGAACAGCACCTCCTGGTGGGCGACGAGACCGGCGGCCCGGATCGAGTGGACCCGCACGCCGTCGACGTCGGTGCCGCGCGCGCCGGCCAGCTCCTCCTTCGTCGCGTCCGGCATCGGCGGGCACGACGCCGCGGCGCGCGCCTCGGCGATCACCTTGGCGGTGTGCATCGCGGTGCCGCTCGGGGCGTCCAGCTTGCGCGGGTGATGCTGCTCGATGATCTCCACCGAGTCGAAGTAGCGGGCCGCGCGGGCGGCGAACTGCATCATCAGGATGGCGCCGATGCCGAAGTTCGGCGCGATCAGCACACCGACGCCGGGCCGGTCGGCGAGCCAGCCGCGGATCTGCTCGTGCCGTTCCTCGGTGAAGCCGGAGGTGCCGACCACCACGCTGATGCCCTGTTCGATGGCCCAGCGCAGGTTCTCCATCACCACGTCGGGGTTGGTGAAGTCGACGAGCACCTGGGCGCCCGCGTCGGACGCGTTGAACAGCGGTTCACCCGCGTCGATCATGGAAACCAGGGTGAGGTCGCCGGCGGCGTCGACCGCCTTGCAGACCTCCAGGCCCATGCGGCCACGGGCGCCGAGGACTCCGACACGGAGGGGTTCGAGCACATCATTCACATCGTCAACTTAACGTACGGCGCCGCTGCTCCCCGAGGCCTACCGCGAGGAGGACGAGGCCGGTGTACGCCCACCCGACCAGGACGTCGATCACCCGGACCAGCGTTCCGGCGAGCCGCCGCCGGGGAGCCGGCGGCGGCATCGGGATGTCGGCGCTTTCTCCAGTGTCGTCTCGGACACACCGGATCGAACGCGGAGGTGCTACGCGGGTAACTCGTCCTCGTCGAACGGGCCCACCACGGCCAGCGACAGCGGCCGGGCCAGCAGGTCGGCGGCGACCGCGTTCACCTCGTCGACGGTGACCCCGTCCACCCGGGCGAGCAGCTCGTCGACGCCCATCAGGTCGCCGTGCAGCAGCTCCGACTTGGCCAGCCGGCTCATCCGGGAGCCGGTGTCCTCCAGGCCCAGCACGTACGAGCCCTTGGCCATGCCCTTGCCCCGCACCAGTTCCTCCGGCGTGATGCCCTTCTCCGCGACCAGGGCGAGTTCCGCCCGGATCAGTTCGAGGACCTCGCGCGACTTGGCCGGGGCGCAGCCGGCGTAGACCCCGAAGAGGCCGCTGTCGGCGTAGTGCCCGGCGTAGGAGTAGACCGAGTAGGCCAGGCCGCGCTTCTCCCGGATCTCCTGGAACAGCCGGCTCGACATGCCGCCGCCGAGCACGTTGTTCAGCACGCCGAGCGCGAACCGCCGCTCGTCGTGCCGGCCCATCCCGGGACCGCCCAGCACGATGTGCGCCTGCTCGGTGTCACGGTGCAGGACGACGTCGTGGGCCTTGCGGACGCGTACCCGCCGGTCCGCCGGACGTGGCTGAGCCGGCGCCGCCGGTCCGGTGTCCAGCGGGGTGCCGGCCAGGGCCTTGCGCACCAGCCGCACCACCGTGGCGTGATCCAGGTTGCCGGCGGCCGCGACCACGATCTCCGGGGCCGTGTACCGCCGCCGGTAGAAGCGGTTGATCTGGTCCCGGGTCATCGGGGTGATCGACTCCGGGGTGCCGGAGATCAGCCGCCCGAGCGGGTGGTCGCCGTAGATCGCCTCGGCGAAGACGTCATGGACCTCGTCGCCCGGTTCGTCCTCGTGCATGGCGATCTCTTCGAGGATGACACCGCGCTCGGTCTCCACGTCCGCCGGGTCGAGGAGCGAATCGGCCACCGCGTCCACCAGCACATCCACCGCCAGCGGCAGGTCCGCGTCGAGCACCCGCGCGTAGTAGCAGGTGTACTCCTTCGTGGTGAAGGCGTTGGTCTCGCCGCCGACCGCCTCGATCTCCGAGGAGATGTCCAGGGCGGTGCGCTTGTGGGTGCCCTTGAAGAGCAGGTGCTCCAGGAAGTGCGACGCGCCGTGCAGGGCCGGCGTCTCGTCCCGGGAGCCGATCCCGACCCAGATGCCGAGCGCGGCGCTGCGGGTGGTCGGGATCGCCTCGGTGACGACGCGCAGTCCACTGGGCAGGACGGTCTTCTTCACACCGTCCTGCAGGGTCCGGGTAGAAGCGCGGGCCGGCCTGCTGGCCGGCCCGCGCTCGTGGTTCGCTGTCACTTAGTCGCGGCGCTCGCCGCCACGCTCACCGGCCGGGCGCGACCGGCGACGGCGGGGCTCGCCGCCACCCTCGCGAGGACCGCGGTCCTCACGCGGCGGGCGGCTCTCCGACTGGGCCTCGCCCGACGCCTCGGGAGCGGCGGCCGGGGCCTCCTCGCCCTCCGGGCGGACCTTGTCCAGGTAGATCTTGCCGCGCTGGTCGATGTCCGCGATCGACACCTCGACCTTGTCGCCGACGTTGAGGAAGTCCTCGACCTTGTCGACCCGCTTGCCGTCGCCCACCTTGGAGATGTGCAGCAGGCCGTCGCGGCCGGGCAGCAGCGAGATGAACGCGCCGAACGCGGCCGTCTTCACCACGGTGCCGAGGAACTTGTCGCCGGCCTTCGGCATGGTCGGGTTGGCGATCGCGTTGATCCGCTCGACCGCGGCCTCGGCGGCCGGGCCGTTGGTCGCGCCGACGTAGATGGTGCCGTCGTCCTCGATGGAGATGTCGGCGCCGGTCTCGTCCTGGATCGCGTTGATGGTCTGGCCCTTCGGGCCGATCACCATGCCGATCTTGTCGACCGGGATCTTCACGGTGGTGACCCGCGGCGCGAACTCGCTCATCGCGGCCGGGCCCTCGATCGCGGCGGTCATCACCGAGAGGATGGTGGCGCGGGCCTCGTGGGCCTGCTGCAGCGCGCCGGCCAGCACGTCCGACGGGATGCCGTCGAGCTTGGTGTCCAGCTGCAGGGCGGTGACGAACTCGGCCGTGCCGGCGACCTTGAAGTCCATGTCGCCGAACGCGTCCTCGGCGCCGAGGATGTCGGTCAGCGCGACGTACTCGGTCTTGCCGTCGACCTCGTCGGAGATCAGGCCCATGGCGATGCCGGCGACCGGGGCCTTCAGCGGCACACCGGCGCTGAGCAGGGCCAGCGTCGAGGCGCAGACCGAGCCCATGCTCGTCGAACCGTTGGAGCCGAGAGCCTCGGAGACCTGGCGGATCGCGTACGGGAACTCCTCGCGCGACGGCAGCACCGGCACCAGGGCCCGCTCCGCCAGCGCGCCGTGGCCGATCTCGCGGCGCTTCGGCGAACCGACCCGGCCGGTCTCACCGGTCGAGTACGGCGGGAAGTTGTAGTTGTGCATGTAGCGCTTGGTCTTCTCGGGAGCGAGAGTGTCCAGCGACTGCTCCAGGCGGAGCATGTTCAGCGTGGTGACACCCAGGATCTGGGTCTCGCCGCGCTCGAACAGCGCCGAGCCGTGCACGCGGGGCAGAACGCCGGTCAGCGCGGTCAGCGGGCGGATGTCCCGCGGGCCACGACCGTCGATACGGACCTGCTCGCGCAGCACGCGCTGCCGGACCTCGGACTTGGTGATCGAGCGGAAAGCCGCGCTGATCTCCTTCTCCCGACCCTCGAACCGCTCGTCGAGCAGCTCGTGCGCCTTCGCCTTGACCAGGTCGAGGGACTCCTCGCGCTCCTGCTTGCCGGCGATCTTCAGCGCCTCGGCGACCTCGGCGCGAACCGCCTCGGAGACCGCGGCCAGCACGTCGTCCTGGTAGTCGAGGAAGACCGGGAAGTCGGCGACCGGCTTGGCGGCGACCTCGGCCAGCTCGCTCTGCGCGCGGCACAGCTCGCGGATCGCCGGCTTCGCGGCCTCCAGGCCGCTGGCGACGATCTCCTCGGTCGGCGCGGTGGCCCCGGCGGAGATCAGCTTGATCGCGTGCGGGGTGGCCTCGGCCTCGACCATCATGATCGCGACGTCGCCCTCGGCGGTGACGCGACCGGCCACGACCATGTCGAACGTGGCGCGCTCGAGCTCCTCGAGGGTCGGGAAGGCGACCCACTGGCCCTCGATGTGCGCGACGCGGGTCGAGCCGACCGGGCCGCTGAACGGCAGGCCGGAGAGCTTGGTCGACATCGACGCGGCGTTCATCGCGACGACGTCGTACGGGTGGGCGGGGTCGAGCGCGAGAACGGTCTCGACGACCTGGACCTCGTTGCGCAGGCCCTTGGTGAACGACGGGCGCAGCGGCCGGTCGATCAGGCGGCAGGTGAGGATGGCGTCCTCGGACGGACGGCCCTCACGCCGGAAGAACGAGCCGGGGATGCGGCCCGCGGCGTACATCCGCTCCTCGACGTCGACGGTCAGCGGGAAGAAGTCGAAGTGCTCCTTCGGCTGCTTGCTGGCGGTCGTCGCGGAGAGGACGGTGGTGTCGCCGAGCTGGACGATCACCGAGCCGGCGGCCTGCTGAGCGAGGCGGCCGGCGGAGAAGACGATCTCGCGGGTGCCGAACGATCCGTTGTCGATGACAGCGGTGCTGATCTTGTTACCGAGAGCGTTGTTGTTCTGCTCTGTCATGAAGTGCGGTACTCCTTCGTCGAGGACCCGGCGGTCGACAGCGCGGTTCAGTCGAGCCGGTCTTCGATCGAAGTGCCCAGGGAAGTCACCTGGGAACCACTACCGAGGACCGGTGCTGACGGGTGTGAGCCGCGCGGGTCCGTGGGGTGTCAGTGGTGCTTCCCGGGGGAGCGCCGCTCCCCCGGGGGTGAAACTATCGGCGCAGGCCGAGGCGCTCGATGAGCGTCCGGTAGCGGGCGATGTCCTTCTTCTGAACGTAGTTCAGCAGGCGGCGGCGCTGACCGACGAGCAGGAGCAGACCACGACGGCTGTGGTGGTCGTGCTTGTGCTGCTTGAGGTGCTCGGTCAGATCGGCGATCCGCTTGGTGAGCATCGCGACCTGAACCTCGGGCGAACCGGTGTCGCCCTCCTTGGTCGCGTACTCGGTCATGATCTTGTTCTTGGTCTCTTGATCGAGCGCCATGTTCTCCGGACTTCTGTGTTGCCGATTTCACGGTTACCCCGCGACCCGCGGCGTCGGGCAGGCAGGCGGGACCGGTGTCGGATATTCCAACGACGATTCAACCCTACCAGGGGGTCAACCCAGCAACATCCGGGTCTCTTCGACGTCGGCCCGAATCTGGGCGATCAGCGGCTCGATCGCGTCGTATCTGCGCTGCTCACGGAGGTGCCCGACGAAGTCGAGGCTCACCCGCTCGCCGTACAGGTCACCCTCGAAATCGAGAACGTAAGCCTCGATCCGGCGTTCCCTTCCGGAGAATGTGGGATTGGTGCCGATCGAAACGCTGGCCGGCCGGCGCACGCCCAGCTCCCCACCCCGGGTGAACCAGGCCGCATAGATGCCGTCGGCCGGCACCGCCGCATAGCGGTGCGCCATCAGGTTGGCCGTCGGGTAACCCAGCTCACGCCCCCGCTGGTCACCGCGGACCACCACGCCGGTGAGCTGGTGCGGGCGGCCGAGCGCGGCGGCCGCGGCTCGCACGTCCCCGGCGTCGACACAACTGCGGATGTACGTGGAGGAGAACACCAGTCCGTCCTCGGAGACCAGCGGAGCCCCCTCGACGGTGAAACCGAACGTGCGCCCGAGCGACTCCAGCATCGCCACGTCGCCGGTGGCCCGGTGCCCGAACCGGAAGTTGTCGCCGACCACCACCGCCGCGGTGTGCAGCGACTCGACGAGGGCGTCGTGCACGAACTCGTCCGGCGTCAGCTGGGAGAAGGCCGGGGTGAACGGCACCACGCAGAGCGCGTCCACACCGAGCGCCTCGATCAGCTCGGCCTTGCGGACCGGCTCGGTGAGCACGGCCGGGTGCGAGCCGGGGCGCACCACCTCGGCCGGGTGCGGGTCGAAAGTCATCACCACCGACTGGAGCCCCAGGTCACGGGCACGTTTCACGGCGTGCCCGATGATCGCCTGGTGACCACGGTGCACGCCGTCGAAGACCCCGATCGTCACCACCGACCGGCCCCAACCGGACGGAACCGATTCGAACCCCCGCCATCGCTGCATGCGCCTAGCGTATCGATCCCTGGGCAGCCGGGTATCGCCCCTTCCGCCACGCCCGCTTGGATACGATAAATCCCGATATGAGCGTCGAGTGGACCCGCCTCGTCCTCCTCGCTGCGGAGGTCACCTTCGCGGTGCTCTTCCTCCGCGCGCTGCTGGCGTACCTGCGCCGCCGCGATCCGCTGCGCCGTGACGTCACCCTGCTCTTCGCCCCGCTGATGGTGGCGTTCTGCGCCGACATGCTGCGCGTCGCCAACGGCGGCGCGCAGCCCCGATGGCTCAGCGCGGTCAGCGCGGCGGCGGTGCTCAGCCAGCCGTACCTCACGCTCCGCCTCGTCGGCCGGCTCCGCTCGGTGCCGCGCGCCCTGTTCCCGGCCGCCCTGATCGGTTATGCCGCGACACTCGGCCCGGTGGTGCTCTTACCCCGGCCGCTGCCCGGCTGGGCGCTCCTCGCCGCGGTGACGTACTTCAGCGCCTTCGAGATCATCGCCGCGATGCTGATCCTCCGGGAGGCCCGCGGGCGCACCGGCGCCAACCGGGCCCGCCTGATGACCGCGGCCGGCGCCACCTTCATCTTCGGCGTCGTGATCATGCTGCGGATCGGGGGCAACGGCGTCAGCCTGGTCCTCGCCCTGGTCAGTGCCGTCGGCTACCTGATCGCCTTCCAGCCGCCGCGATGGCTGCGGCGGCTGTTCTCGTCGACCGCGGCACGGTCGGTCACCGAACGGCTGCTGCACGCGCCGGCCGATTCACCGGAACAGGTCTGGCAGACGTACGCCGAGATCATGCGCGCCCAGACCGGAGCCGACGCGGTCGCCGTCCTGCTGCACGGCGACGGCGGCGTGCTGACCCGGCTCGCCTACGCCGGCCCGGTGCTGCCCGCCTCCACCGACCCGATCAGGGCAGCCCTGACCCCACTGACCCGGCACGACGTCCCGATCCGGCTGCGCGACGCCGCCCCGGAGATCGTCGCGCACTTCGGCGCCGGACTCGCCGACGACTTCGTCCGCATGCTGCCGATGCGGGTGCCACCCGACGTGGAAGGCGCGGTCCTGCTGTTCAACCGGCACCGCAACCTGTTCAGCGAAGACGACCTGCGGCTGCTCGCCGACCTCGGCGGCCACGCCGGCGTCCTCGCCCAACGGCAGGCGATCACGGCCGAACTCAGCGCCTCGGTGGCCGCGCTGACCCGGGCCGGCCAGGCCAAGAGCGACTTCCTGGCCGCGATGAGCCACGAACTGCGTACCCCCCTCAACGCGATCATCGGCTTCAGCGACCTGATGCGCCTCGAAGAACCGGACGGCGACCGCCGCCGGGTCCCCGCCGTCTGGGTCGACCACGTGCACAGCAGCGGCCGGCACCTGCTCAGCCTGATCAACGACATCCTCGACATGGTCAAGGTGGAAGCCGGGCGGATGGAACTGCGCACCGCCCCGATTCGCGTCGACACCGCCATCGACGACCTGCTCACCTCACTGGCCCCGCTGTTCACCGGCAGACAACTCTCGGTCCGGGCCGACCTGGCCCCGGTCACCGCGCTCGCCGACCGGCTCCGGTTTCGGCAGATCGTCGAGAACCTGCTCTCCAACGCCGTCAAGTTCACACCCGTACAGGGCCGGATCACCGTCACCGCCCGCGCCGCCGGCGACCGCGTCCAGGTCGTCGTCGCCGACACCGGCGTCGGCATCGCCGCCGCCGACCTGGACCGCGTCTTCGAGGAGTTCCAGCAGGCCGGCGACCCGGACCGGCGGCACTCCGGCACCGGTCTCGGACTCGCCCTGACCCGGCGGCTCGTCGACGCCCACCACGGCACCATCACCCTCACCTCCGAACCCGGCCGGGGCAGCGAATTCACCGTCGAACTGCCGGCCGCCGCGGTCGTACCCGCCACCGCCGGAGCCGGCGACGGGCCGTACGTCCTGCTCATCGAGGACGACCCGCAGTCCGCCGAACTCATGCGCACCCAACTCGGCAACGCCGGCTACCGCGTCGAGGTGGCCGGCACCGGCGAGAGCGGCCTCGCGCTGGCCCGCGAACACCGGCCCGACGCCGTCGTCCTCGACGTCACCCTGCCCGGCATCGACGGCTACGAGGTGATCCGGCGCCTCAAAGCCGACCACCGGCTGGCCGGCATCCCGGTCTTCTTCGCCAGCATCCTCGACGAGGCGCCCACCGGACTCGCCCTCGGCGCGCACGACTGGTTCGTCAAACCCGTCGACCAGCCCACCCTGGTCAGCGCCCTCGCCAACGCCGTCGCCGCCCGCCCCGCACCCCGCGTCCTGCTCGTCGACCACGACGACGCGGCCCGCGAAGCCATCTCCGAAGGACTACGCGCGGGCGGCGCCGACGTGGTCGCCTGCGCCGACGCCCGGGACGGGGTCGCCCTGTCCCGCAGCGAGAACTTCGACCTCATCGTCTGCGACATGCACACCCCGGAGGAGGACGGGTTCAGCCTCCTCGCCGAGATCTCCGCCGACCGGCAGACACCCGTCCTCGGCCTCAGCGCGGCGGCCCTCGCCTCCGGCGACACCACGCCACTCATCGCGACGGCCATGGTGGGCGGCGCCGTCGCGGAAGCCATCTCCGGTGGCACGGAACACCTTCCCTCCCGGTGGGATCTCCACCCCACGGCCGGGCGCGGCCTCACCGGATCCCTTCCGGGTACGCCCGAAGCCGCCCTCACCCCGTCGACCGCCCGCAACCCTGCCTCCGGTACGCCGCCGGCCGTCTCCTCCCCGTCCCGGCCCGCTTCGTTCCCCGCCACCGGCGTACCGGGCGCTTCCGGGCCGGATCCGGCGGTTCTCACCTCATCCACGGAAGGCGGCAGCGGCATGCACCTCTCGGAACCCACCGAACCCGGTCCGCCCTCCCCCTCCGCCCCATCCCCCACCGCCGGAACCGGATCGCCCACCGCCGGATCGCCCACCGCCGCATCGCCCACCGGCTCATCGCCCGCCGGCGAAACCGGATCGGCCTCGACGCCCGGCCCGGCGGGGGGAGATGCCGTCAGCGCCGGCGTGGCATCGCATGCCCGCGGGGCCGAAGAGGCCGCCTCCGCCGGTGCGGCAGGAACCTCGCCCGCCTCCGGTTCCACCCGGGACGACCCGGCGCGGGCTCCGCTGACCATCAGACTGCGCCGGGCAGTCCCACCACCCGACAGAAGGAACCGTCCATGAGCCAACCGCACCGCATCCTTCTGGTCGAGGACGAGGAACTGAACCGCATGCTGGTCAAGGCCGTCCTGGCCAGGGCCGACATCGCCACCGTCCGCAACGCCGAGCTCATCGACGCCGCCACCCTGTCCGCCGCCCGCGAACGCCTGGCCGACACCGAGGTCGACCTGATCCTGCTCGACCTCAACCTGCCCGACGGCAACGGCCTCACCCTCGCCCGCGAACTCGCCGCCGCCGACTCCCCCTCCCGGAAACCGCCCGTGGTGGCGGTCACCGCCAGCGTCCTGCCACAGGACCAGAAAGCCGCCTTCGAAGCCGGGTGCGACGACTTCCTCGACAAGCCCTACGCCGCCGCAGACCTGGTCGCCACCGTCGCCCGCCACCTGCCCACCGACCCCTGAACCACCACCCGCACCCGCCCATCGACGCGCCGTCAGCCGTCGAGTCGTGGCCGCGCCTCCTGCCGGTTTCCCCCCGGTCTCGCCACCTGCTCGTGAGCTGTCACTCCGCCGTTCGCGTGCTGAGCCGCCCCCGGCTGGCTCTCACCGCTG
>NZ_BOMZ01000101.1 GCF_016862455.1 Actinoplanes utahensis | reverse complement strand
CCGCGATCGACAAGAGGGCGGCGAATCAGCCGGCAGGGTGAGCAGTGACGACCAGCCGGAAGGAACCCGGTGCCGGGTTCCGGACCGGTGGCCCGGTGGCGGATTCCGTCGCTTAGGGTCGGCGGCGTGCCAGCTTCCGAATATGTGACCGGCCTGCGGGCCAAGGTCGGCTCCGGGCTGATCATGTTCCCGTCGGTGACCGCGGTGATCTTCAACGATCGCGGCGAGATCCTCCTGCACCAGCGCAGTGACACCGCCCGGTGGACGCTGATCGCCGGCATGATGGATCCCGGCGAGCAGCCGGCCGACGCGTTGATCCGCGAGGTCGAGGAGGAGACCTCGATCAAGGTGGCGATCGAGCGGCTCGCCGGCGTCGCCCTGCACGACGTCACCTACCCGAACGGCGACCAGTGCCAGATGCTCAACACCTGGTTCCGGTGCCGGGTGATCGGCGGTGAGGCGCGGGTCAACGACAGCGAGTCCCTGGCGGTCGCCTGGTTCGCGCTGGACGAACTGCCGGAGCTCACCCCGTACGCCCGTCACCGCATCCGCACCGCCCTCGCCGAGGACGGCCCGGCCTGGTTCGCCCAGCCCGGCGACGAGATGATCCCCGGCTGGTAGCCCCGTTCGCTGTTCACCGCGTTCGCACCGTCGCCGGCGAGACCGCCTCCGCCCGGTTCGCGGGGACCGGCACCGGCGTTCCCGAGGGCCGGCGACCCGTCGCCGCCCGGTGTGCACGGGATCGGCGGATGATCCACTCCGCGACCAGGAGATTGATCACCCAGGCGGCGGTCATCGTGCCGGTACGGCTCGCCTGCGTGACCGGGCCGGCCGCCAGGAGCCACACCGCCTGCGTGAAGAACTGTGTGCCGGCGCCCATGCCGATCGCATAGCCACGGATCATCCACGCCCGATGGCCGGTGAAGTCACGGCGCAGCACCGCGGCGAACCCGAGGACCAGCGAGAGCACCATCCACACCGCCACCACGACCCGGACGCCCAGGAGAACCACGCTGTCCACCGGGGCCGGCGGAAGGAGGACGCTCAGCCACAGACCGCTGACCGCGGCGACCAGCCCGGTGCCGAAGACGATCCGCCCGGCGGCGCGGTGCCAGCGCCGATGACGGCGGCGTACGCCCGGCGCGAACTGGAACGCGCCGAGGATCCCGAAGACGGTGACGCTGACGATGTGCCCCACCAGGGCGACAGGCGCCTGCGTGACACGGTCGCCGTCCGGCAGGACCACGGCGCCACCGGCCATCTCGGAGAGCCGGAGTCCACCGGCGACCGACGGGACCAGCGTGAGAACCAGGAGGCCGGCGGGGATCAGCCAGTTCGATGAGGACTTCATGACGTCGATGGTGGCCGCCGGGGCGGTCCGGGATCATCGGAGCGCGAGCCCGGACCGTACCGGCCGAAAGTGCGGGACGACTACCGTACTTCAGGCCAATCCGGGGAGCGAGTGCGCTGCGTACGATCGGGGCGTGCTTGAACCGCTCCGGTCGCTGCTCGCCGAGTCCCGCCCACCTGATCCGCCGGAACGAGGCCCGCGGGACTGGATGATGGCCGGCGTGGCCCTGCTGGCGGTGCTGGCGGAAGCCGGGTTCCGGCCCGGTGTCCCGGACCGCGCCGTCACCCTCGCCGTGGCCCTGGCCGTGGTGCCGGCCCTGCTGTGGCGCCGGCAGCGGCCGCTGCTCATGGTGGCGGTCGTCTTCGGCGCCGCCTTCGTGGCGCCGTTGTTCACCGGCCGCCAGCCGGAGCTGGTCTCCGGCGCCACCGTGCTGCTGCTGGCGTACGCGCTGGTCCGGTGGGGTTCCGGCCGGGAGATCCTGGCCGGCGCGGCGCTGATCCTCGCCAAGATCAGCGTGTCGGGGCTGGCCGGGGTGTTCGGTCTGGGCTGGTCGATCGGTCCCACCGACGTCGTCGCCGGGTTCGTGGTGATGTTCGCGGTCTTCGCCGTCGCGGCGGCGGCCCGCTACCGCTCCCGGCTCCGGGCGCGGGAGTTGGACCAGGCGAAGCTCCTGGAACGGGAGCGGCTGGCCCGGGACCTGCACGACACCGTGGCCCACCACGTGTCGGCGATGGCGATCCGGGCCCAGGCGGGCATCGCCGTGTCCCGGACCGAACCGGCCGGCGCGATCGACGCGCTGCGTGTCATCGAGGCCGAAGCGGTCCGTGCACTCGGCGAGATGCGGACGATGGTCCGGACGCTGCGTGGCACGGAACCGGCCGACCTGGCGCCGAGCCCGTCCCTGGCGGACCTCGCCGGGCTCGCCGGCCGTCCGCCGGAGAGCCTCTCGCGGGAGGAAGCCGCACTCCCCGGCCGCACGCCGGAGGGCCCGCCCGTGGAGGTCGAACTGACCGGCGACGTCGACGGCGTCCCGGTGGCCGTCGCCACCGCCGTCTACCGGCTGGCCCAGGAGTCGGTCACCAACGCGCGCCGGCACGCCCGGAACGCCACCCGCATCGTCGTCCGGGTCACCGCCTCCGACGAGACGGTCCGGCTGCGGGTCACCGACGACGGCGAGGGCGGCGCCACCGGAGCCGGCGGTTACGGGCTGGTCGGCATGCGCGAACGCGCGGCCCTGCTCGGCGGCGTCTGCGAGGCCGGCCCGAGCTCGGGACGGGGCTGGACCGTGACCGCCACCCTGCCCACCGGTGCGGCATGACCGTCCGGGTGGTCGTCGCCGACGATCAGGAGATCGTCCGGACCGGCCTGACGATGATCCTCAACGCCGAACCGGACATCGAGGTCGTCGGTCAGGCCGGCGACGGCCTGCGGGCGGTCGAACTGGCCCGGCGGCTGCGCCCGGACGTGTGCCTCTTCGACATCCGGATGCCCGGCGTCGACGGCATCGAGGCCACCCGCAGGCTCGCCGGCCCGGGCGTCGCCGATCCCCTCGCCGTCGTGGTGATCACCACGTTCGACCTGGACGAGTACGTCTACGCCGCGCTGCGTGCCGGCGCCCGCGGGTTCCTGCTCAAGGACGCCGGGTCGGCGCTGCTCGCCCAGGCGGTGCACGCCGCCGCGGCCGGTGACGCGCTGATCGCCCCGAACGTCACCACCCGGCTGCTCAAGGCATTCGCCGGTGCCGGACCGGCGGCTCCGGCACGGCAGCCGGTCGACCCGCTGACCGACCGGGAGGAAGAGGTGCTGGGAGCGGTCGCGCGGGGCCGTACCAACACCGAGATCGGCGCCGAGTTCCACATCAGTCTCAGCACGGTGAAGACGCACATCGCCAGCCTGATGGCGAAGCTCGGGGCCCGGAACCGGGTGGAGATCGCCATGTGGGCGTACGAGACGGACCGCGTCCGCTTCCGCTGATCAGGCCAGCCAGCCGGGACGGATCAGGCCCGCCTCGTAGGCGTAGACGACGAGCTGGGCCCGGTCCCGGGCGGCCAGCTTGATCATCGTGCGGCTGACGTGGGTCTTGGCGGTGGCCGGGCTGATCACCAGGCGGGCGGCGATCTCGTCGTTGGAGAGGCCCTCGGCGACCAGGACCAGCACCTCACGCTCCCGGTCGGTGAGCTGGCCGAGTTCCCGGGGCGGCTCGGGCGTCCGGCCACCGGCGGCCGCGGACACGAACGAGCCGATCACCCGCCGGGTCACGCTCGGGGAGAGGAGCGCGTCTCCGGCGGCCACCGCGCGTACTCCCCGCAGCAGGTCCACCGGCTCGGTGTCCTTCACGAGGAAACCGGAGGCGCCGGCGCGCAGGGCCTCGAACACGTACTCGTCCAGCTCGAACGTCGTCAGGATGACCACCCGGGTGCCGGCCAGCGCCGGGTCCGCGGCGATGCGCCGGGTGGCTTCGAGGCCGTCGACTCCGGGCATCCGGATGTCCATCAGCACGACGTCCGGCCGTTGCGCCGCCACCACCTCGACCGCCCGCAGACCGTCCGCCGCCTCACCCACCACCTCGATGCCCGGTTCAGCGTCGAGCAACGCCCGGAACCCGGCCCGCACGAGCGCCTGATCGTCGGCCAGCACCACGGAGATCATCGGTCCTGCTCCGGTCGCGGGCCGCCCCACGGCGAGGGCAGGATCCCGCTGCCCTGCCGCGGGGGAACGGCGCCGCCCGGTGGAGGTGGAGTCCACACGTCGGTGGGTGGGGGCGGAACGTGGACGCCGCTGCCGAGGAGAGCCGGATGCACGGGTGGCGGCGGTGGCGGGTCCGACTGCCGAGGCGGCACGAGGTTGAGGAAATGCGGATAGCAGAACCGCGGCCACGCCGACGGAGGGCCGAACGGGGAGTCGGTGCGCGCGTTCTCCGGCCATACGCCCGGCCGGGGGATCAACGGCGAGGCGTTGAACGGTTCCATCGGCGAGACGGGCCACTCGTCCGGGGGTGTCTCGAACGACGGCGGGCCGTACGGCGGAACGCTGCTCGGCTGCGGCTCCGTCGACAGCACCACGGAGACCGCGAAACCGCCGTAGGGGCCCGGACCGGCGAGCAGGTGCCCGCCGAGGCTCTCCGCCCACGCCCGCATCCCGGCGATGCCGTCGCCCGCTGAACCGGCCGGCGGCCAGTGCGCCGGAACGTCGCCGGAGTTGACGACGGCCACGTGTACGGAGTCGTCCCAGCAGGAGGCGTCGACCACCGCGGTGGCATCTGGACCGGCATGCCGGCGCGCGTTGGCCAGCGCCTCGCGGACGATCCGGCACACCACCCGCTCCACGTCGGCCGGGATCTCCCGTCGTTCGCCGTGCTCCCACACCTTCACCGGCAGGCCCGCGTCGGCGGCCAGCTCGTGGAGGCGGCTCGACCATGCCGGCGGTGACGGTGGGGTGGGGAACCGCACGCCCTCGGCGACCGGTGCCGGACCCGGGCTAGCGGACGGATCGTGGGTGACACGGTCCGCGGGGCGGTGGATGTGGGTGAAGGGCGAGGGCGAGGGACCGTTCGTCACGGGTAGCGGCTCCGCGGGGTCGGGGATGGCGGCGGGCAGGGGCTGGGCGGCCAGGACGGCGAAGACCTGGAAGCCGTCGTCCGGGTCGGCGCGGGTGTGGACCCGGCCGCCCAGGCTCTCGGCGCGGGCCCGCATGCCGGTCAGGCCACCGCCCGGCAGGTCGGACCGGGCGGGTGTCCGGGTCGTGTTGGTGATCGTCAGGTGCAGGTGGCCATCGCCGTAGTCGATCTCGAGCAGCGCCTTCGGATCCGGGCCGGCGTGCCGGCGGATGTTGGTGAGCGCCTCCTGCACGATGCGGTAGGCGGCCCGGTCCACCTCGGCCGGCAGCACCCGCGGTGTCCCACTGATCCAGGTGCGCAGCGGGAACCCGGCGCCGGCGGTCAGGTCGGCGAGCCGGCTCAGGCCCGGCGCGGGTTGCCGCGGCGCCTCCTCGCCCTTGGTCCGCAGGGAGCCGAGCACCGACCGCACCTCGCGCAACGCCTCCGCGCTCGCCGTCTTGATCGCGGTGAGCGCCTCGCGCGCCTGCTCCGGCCGATCGTCCATCAGGTGCAACCCCACTCCGGCCTGGACGTTGATCAGAGAAAGGTGGTGCCCGAGCACATCGTGCAACTCCTGCGCGATCCGCAGCCGCTCCTCCGAGGCCCGGCGGCGCTGCTGTTCCTCCCGGGCCCGTTCCCGCTCCTCGTGGGCGTGGGCGAGGGCGGCCATCTGCGCGGCACGGACCCGCGACACCGATCCGAGCAGGATCGACGCGGCCGGCCCGACGGCGGCGAGCACGATCTCGCGCAGGTCGGGCCGCACCTCGGCGGGCAGACCGAGCGGGCCGGCCAGGGCCACGGTGACCAGCAGGTAGCCGGCCCAGGCGGTGGCGGCGGCGATCGCGGCGGCGGCCGGCCGGCCGAGTTTGGCGATGTTGAACAGGGCGATGGCGGGCGCGACGGCGTACATCCAGTAGGGCTCGGCGAACGTCGCGAACAGGATGGACGCGGCCGTGGCGACCACGAGGACCCCGATCGGGAACCGCCGCCTCCAGACCAGCGCGAGCGGCCCCACCAGCAGGAGCGTGTAGTAGAGCGGACCCGCGGCGAGACGGACGTAGCCTTCGTCGGCGAGGCCGCCGGTCCCGGCCAGGTGGAAGATCGAGGCCGCGATCGCCCCGCCGGGCGGCCAGTCGGCGTGCCGCCGGCGTCCCTGCCACGATGGCCGGCCCCGCCGGCCGGTGGGCGGCACGACGGCCGGCTCGTCGCCATCGCTCGCCGGCGCCTCGACCGGCCGCCACGGCGCACGCGCCTCCCGGCCGAACCGGCGCCAGGCCGCGTGGGCCCGGCGCCGCGCATCCGAGGACCGCGCCACCGGTGACGGTGACGGCGGGTGGCGGGTGCCCGGATACCTCATGCGCCGAACCTACGTCACCCCTGCGCCCGGGACATCGGACCGAGGTCCCGGTCCCCGGTACGCCCACTGGCTTACGGCGGGCCCGGCCCCTACTCCGAGGGGCGTACGCGCGGGCTCACCGCACGGCCCGATCTGCGCCGAACAGATGCGTCCCCGGTCCGACGCGCCCGCCGCCCGCATCGCCGACGCTGGATGGCAGAACCGGCGACCCGCCGGCCGCCGAGGGAAGAGGAGACGGACCATGCAACCCAACGGATCGACCAGGACCCGGGTACGCAGTTCGGATGTCGAGCGTGAGCAGATCGCCGAGATCCTGCGCGCCGCCATGGCCGAGGGCCGCCTCGACCTGACCGAGGGCGAGGAGCGCCTCGCCGCCGCGTACGCCGCCACGTTCCGGGACGAGTTGCAGCCGCTGACCGCGGATCTCCCGGACGGGGGCCGGCAGGCTCTGGCCCGCACCCCGGGCGCCCGCGCCGCGACACGCCGGTCCCTGCGCCGGCATGCCAGTTTCATCCTGATCGCCGCCGGTGTCCTCACCGGTCTGTGGATGCTGTCCGGCGCGGACTTCTTCTGGCCGATGATCCCGCTGATCTTCCTGGTCGTCGGCCTGTTCAAGCATGCCCGCTACGGCCGCTGGCACCCGGAGCACTCGTTCGGCCACTGGGTCCGGCACTGACGCAACGCTGTCGGGTGGCCGACCCCACGCGCGACACGCTCCCCCAGTCGTTGATCTTCTTCGTTCCCTCTGCCACAGTGGCCGAGTTTTGTTCGGGGAGGGACAACGCACATGATGGGTCCGTCGCACGCGTTATCCGGCGCGGCCGCCTGGCTGGCCGGCAGTTGGGCGCTCGACCAGTTCGCCGCTGTGAGCCAGTCGCCGCTGGAGGTCGCGGTCGGCACGGCGATCTGCGCGGGTGGCGCGCTCGTGCCCGACCTGGACCTGTCCGGCAAGGTGACCCGCAACCAGGGCGGGGCGACGGTGGCCCGCACGTTCGGGGTGGCGTCGCTGTTCGTGGCCGAGGTCGTGGAGAAGTTCTCGCTCGGCGTCTACACGGCGACGAAGCTGAGCCGGGATCCACGGCGCAACAACGGGCACCGCACCTTCACGCACACGCTGCCGTTCTGTGCCCTGATCGGCTGGGGCACCACCGCCCTGGCCGACAGCTACGGGTACTGGGCAGTGATCGGCATCGTCTTCTTCATGAGCGGTCTGGCGCTGCGCGGCCTGTTCGACGAGTGGGCGGAGCGGGCCGGCTGGGTGATCGTCACCCTGGCGTCGGGTGTGATCGCGTGGTTCACCGCCGCCAACCTGCCCAGCGACAGAGGTTATCCGTTGCTGGGCCTGGCGGTCGGCGTCGGCTGTTTCGTGCACATCCTCGGCGACATGATCACCAAGAACGGGGTGCCCATCCTCTGGCCGATCCCGATCAAGCGTCGCATGTGGATGATGGTCGGGATCCCGAACAGCATGGCCGTCAAGGTCGGCGGCAAGGTCGAGGTGATCGTCCTGCGGACCGCGTTCACCGTGATCGCGCTGCTGTCCATCGCCGGGCTGTTCGTCCCGGGCGTGCTGGAGCGCTTCAACCTCGACATCTGGGCGAGCAAGTAGGACGGGCCTACGGCTTCAGGACGACCTTGATGCAGCCGTCCTCCTTCTTCTTGAAGGTGTCGTAGGCCTGCGGCGCCTCGGCCAGCGGCAGCCGGTGGGTGACCAGGTCGTCGACACCGAGCGGGTCGTCGACACCGGTGAGCAGCGGCATCAGGTCGTCGACCCAGCGCTTGACGTGGGCCTGGCCCATTCGCAGGGTCACACCCTTGTCGAACAGGTCCATCATCGGGAACGGGTCGGCGTTGCCGCCGTACACGCCGATGATCGAGATGGTGCCGGCCCGGCGGACCGCGTCGAACGCCGTGCGCAGGGCGGCCATCCGGTCCACGCCCATGGCCTCGGTGGCCTTGCGCGCGATCGGATCGGGCAGGGCGCCCGCCGCCTTCATCGCCGCGGACTGGAACGGTGAGCCGTGCGCCTCCATGCCGACCGCCTCGATCACCCCGTCGGCGCCACGGCCGCCGGTGAGCTGCCGGACCGCGTCACCGATGTCGTCGACCGTACCCATGTCGATGGTCTCGATGCCGTTGCGCTCGGCCATGGCGAGCCGTTCCGGAACGCTGTCGACCGCGATGACCCGCGCGGCGCCGAGGTGCCGGGCGATCCGGGCGGACATCTGCCCGATCGGCCCCAGGCCGGTGACCAGGATGGTGTCACCGGGTTCGACGTCGGCGTACTTCGCGGCCTGCCAGGAGGTGGTCAGCACGTCGGACAGGAACAGGTAGCGTTCGTCGGGGTGGCCGTCCGGCACCTTGATCGGGCCGAACTGGGCCTGCGGCACCCGCAGGTACTCGGCCTGGCCACCGGGGACCTGGCCGTACAGCTTGGTGTAACCGAACAGCGCGGCGCCCTTGCCCTGCTCGCGCACCTGCGTGGTCTCGCACTGGGCGAAGAACCCGCGGGAGCACATCCAGCAGTGCCCGCAGGAGATGTTGAACGGGATCACCACCCGGTCACCGGGCCGGATGTGGGTCACCTCGGGGCCGACCTCCTCGACGATGCCCATCGGCTCGTGGCCGAGGACGTCGCCCTTGTCGAGGTACATCCCCAGGACGTCGTACAGATGCAGGTCGGAGCCGCAGATCGCGGTCGATGTGACCCGGATGATCGCGTCCGTCGGCTCTTGGATCTTCGGATCGGGAACGGTCTCCACGGACACCTTTCCGGTGCCCTGCCAGGTCAGTGCTCGCATACTCAGGCCATGCCCGCTGGAACCCGTTCCAATCCTCGCGCTACCGGGGATCGTGAGCCACCGCCCACGATCCCCACCCGTCGATCCGACCTCACCGACCAGGCTGCTGCCCGGTTGCGGCAGGCGGCG
>NZ_BOMZ01000100.1 GCF_016862455.1 Actinoplanes utahensis | reverse complement strand
CGGCCGCGGGTTGCTGAGCAGCCGCCGGTACCGCCGGAGACTGCTGCCCGGTTGCGGCAGGCGGCACGGCCGCGGGTTGCTGCGGAGCAGGCTGCGCAGGCGGTTGTACGGCCGGAGGCTGCCCGGGCGCGGTCGGCGGCGCGGCCGCGGGTTGCTGAGCAGCCGCCGGTACACCCGGAGACTGCTGCCCGGGCGCGGCCGGTTGAGCGGGCGCCTGTCCGGCTGGCCGCTGCGGAGCCGGAGGCCGCTGCGGCGTGGGCTGCTGGGCTGCGGGCTGCTGCGGCGCCGAAGGCTGACCAGCCGGTTGCTGACCGGCAGGGCGCTGCGGCCGGGGTGGCTGGGCTGCGGGCTGCTGAGCTGCCGGCTGCTGCGGCGCCGAAGGCTGACCAGCCGGTTGCTGACCGGCAGGGCGCTGCGGCCGAGGTTGCTGGGCTGCGGGCGGCTGGGCGGCCGGGCGCGGGCCGGGCTGGGCGGCCGGGCGCGGGCCGGGCTGGATGACCGGACGGCCCGGCGGCTGCGGGATCATCTGCTGGAGGATCCGGTCGATGACCCGGTCGACCGCCTGGGCGACGGCACGCTCGCCGGGCTGGCGGTAGGGGCGCTGGGCCGCCCGTTCGATGTGCTGGAGGGCCCGCTGTACGGCGTGGTGCACGGCCCGTTCGACGACCCGCTCGACGGCCCGGTGGCCGGACATCGGGCTGACGTTCTCGCGGACGGATCGGGCCGCTTCCCGGACCGACTGCCGGACCGCCCGGTCGACGACGCGCGGCGGCGCCTGGTAGCCGGACTGCCGGAGCACCTGGTTGACGGCCTGCCGGACGGCCATCTGCATGCCCTGTTCGATCGACTGCGGTCCCGGCGGCGGCATCCGATGCGCGTCGGCGCTCTCGGCGGCCGAACCCACCTGCTGGATCATGGGCGTGGCCGCGGCGGGTCCCATGCCGATCGTCGCGCCGGTGACCAGTCCGATCCCCAGCATCAGCATTCGCGTCAGCCTGTTCATATCGCTCCCTCCGAAAGATGGCTGGACAAGCGCTAGCCGACCACGGGAGCCTTCGAGCACACCGCCGATTCCCCACGAATCGGCTTTTCCTCTCATTTTCCCGGTACGAACAGCCACATCCGCGAAAGCAGGTTTAGCCCCGGAACCATGGACCCGCCGGCAGGAGACATGCGACGGACCCGCCGGCGCGAGCCGTGCGACGAACCCGCGGGCACCGGACACCGACGGCGGGCCGGAGAGCCTAGCGGCGTCGGCGGCTCAGCGCGAGGGCCGCGGCCTCCCGGACAAAACCACTCGGATCGGTCGAGAGCAGGATCAAGATCTCATCGGGGTACGGGAGCAGATGCACCGCCGTCCCCACCACCCGATGACGGACCGTCACATCGCTGTCGCCGGCCAGAGCATTGACCAGCGACTCCCACCGCCCGGTGATGTCACCGACGGTGGCGAGCCCGCTGAGAACGGCGGCCCGCACCCCCGCATCCGGATCCCGTGCCAGCGACCGGATCCGCTCCTCGGCCCGCGGATCCTCGTCGACCAGCCGGGCCAGGGCCTTCGCGGCGTGGGCGCGCTGCCGCGGGTCGGCGGAGGATGCCCCGGCGAGCAGCATGCCGGCCGCCTGCGCGCCACCGATCTCGCCGAGCGCCGCCTGTGCCCGGTCCCGGACCGCCGGGTCGTCGTCGCGGAGCATGATCTGTAGCGTCGCCTGTGCCGGGCCGCCGTCGCCCTCGTCCCGGCCGAGCCGGCCCAGCGCGTACGCCAGCCGCCGCCGGACCCGCGGCTCCGGATCGGTGGTCAGCGGGCTGAGCGGCGCCACGGCCGCCGGGTCACCCTGACCGGCGAGGAGGTCGATCGCGGCCGCCCGTACCCCGGGATCCTGATCCTGCAGACCGCCGACCAGCAGGGTGACCGCCGCCGCGTCGCCGGGAAGGCCGGCGAGGGCCTCCAGCGCCGGCACCCGGATCTTCGGATCCGGATCGGAGGCGGCCCCGCCGAGCAGGGTGACGTCCGCCGGCTCGACGATCGGCTCCAGCAGCCGCAGCGCGGCGGCGCGCTGCCCGGACGATCCGTTGCCGATCATGTCGGTGAGCAGCCACCGGGCCATGGCGCCGCCGGACCGGATCAGGCCGTCGATCGTCTCGTGCAGCAGGTACTGGTCGCCCATGTCGACCTCGGCCGCGGCCACCAGGTCGGGGAGGGCGGTCACGCCCGCGACGTCGGCGAGCAGCAGGGCGGTCAGGTCACGGCCGTCGGCGTCGGCCCGGCGGAGGAAGTGGGCGAGTTGTTGCCGCAGCGCGTCCGGCAGGGTCCCGGCGGCGGCCGCGGCCACCGTGCCGGCGACGAACTCGACGGTGTCCCGGTCGACGTCGAGGTGTTCGGCGTGCTCGTGCAGACGCCGCAACGCCTCGCTCGGCTCCATCACCGGCCCACTCTCACACACCACCGCCACCCCACCGGCATCCCTACCCGCACCGGCACCCCAGCGGTCGTCATACGCCGAGGGGCTGTCCGCGCAACAACAGATCTTGCCCGGCCGGCTCTCACCGCTGTCTCCCGCGCGCTGCGACAACAGCGACAGCCGGCCGCGGTCCTCCGGCTGGGTCACCACTGCCGTCTCGGCGGCGGCGAGACAGCAGTCAGCGCCAGCCGAGGTCTTCCAGCCGATCACCAGTGCTGTCTCGGCGGCGGTGAGACAGCACGGAGAGCCGGCCGGAAGGAACGGGCGCCGACCGGTCCACCTGTCAACGGACGGTCGGCGCCCCCCCTCGACGTGCGGGGAAGGGTCAGTCGATGGAGTAGGCGAGGTTGGGGCGCAGCCAGCGCTCGACCTCGGCGACCGGGACCCCGCGGCGGGCGGCGTAGTCCTCGATCTGGTCCTTGGCGAGACGGCCGACGGTGAAGTACTTCGCACCGGGGTTGGCGAAGATCAGGCCGCTGACCGCGGCGGCCGGCATCATCGCGTACGACTCGGTCAGGCCCACCCCGATCGCGGCGGTGCCGAGCAGCTCGAAGAGGTCCTTCTTCTCGCTGTGGTCGGGGCAGGCGGGGTAGCCGAGGGCCGGCCGGATGCCGCGGAACCGTTCGGCGTGCAGGTCCTCGATGGCCGGCTGGGCGTCCGGCTCGAACCAGTCGCGCCGGGCCTTGAGGTGCAGGTATTCGGCGAACGCCTCGGCCAGCCGGTCGGCGAGGGCCTTGACCATGATGGCCCGGTAGTCGTCGTGCTCGGCCTCGTACTTCGCGGCGAGTTTGTCGGCGCCGTGGATGGCGACCGCGAACCCGCCCAGGTGGTCGCCGGAGCCGGCCGGTCCGATGTAGTCGGCGAGGCAGCGGTTGGCGCGGCCGGCCGGTTTCTCGGTCTGCTGGCGCAGCATCGGGAAGGACGCCCCGTTCGCCAGCAGGATGTCGTCGCCGTCGGCGTGCGCGGGCCAGAAGCCGTAGAGGCCGCGGGCCTGGAACGAGCCCTCGGCGATGATCTGGTCGAGCAGCGTGTTGGCGTCGTCGAACAGCTCCTTGGCGACCGGCTGCTGCAGGATCGCCGGGTACTTGCCCTTCAGTTCCCAGGCCAGGAACAGGAACTGCCAGTCGATCAGCGTGCGCAGTTCGGCGATGGTGGGCGCGACCTCGCGGACCCCGGTGAACGCGGGGGTGGGAAGGTCCTCGAAGTCGACCTTCTCGCGGTTGGCGCGAGCCTGGGCGAGGGTGAGCAGCGGCTGGGAGTGACGCTGCTCGTGCTGCACGCGCAGGCGCTCCTGCTCGATCCGGTTGGCCTCGTCGAGTCTCTGGGCGCGCGCCGGGTCGAGCAGGTCGGCGACGACGCCGACGACCCGGGAGGCGTCCAGCACGTGCACGGTCGGCGACTCGTACGCCGGCGCGATCCGCACCGCGGTGTGCTGCTTGGAGGTGGTCGCCCCGCCGATCAGCAGCGGGATCTTGAGGCCGCGCCGCTGCATCTCGGCGCCGACCGCGACCATCTCGTCCAGCGACGGTGTGATCAGGCCGGACAGTCCGATCACGTCGGCGCCCTCGGCCACCGCGGTGTCCAGGATCTTGGCGGCGGGGACCATCACGCCGAGGTCGATCACCTCGTAGTTGTTGCAGCCCAGGACCACGCCGACGATGTTCTTGCCGATGTCGTGGACGTCGCCCTTGACCGTGGCGAGCACCACCTTGCCCTGGCCGCGGTGATTGCCGCTCTCGGCTTTCTCCTTCTCCATGTAGGGCAGCAGGTACGCCACCGACCGTTTCATCACGCGGGCGCTCTTGACCACCTGCGGCAGGAACATCTTGCCGGACCCGAACAGGTCGCCGACGATGCTCATGCCGTCCATCAGCGGGCCCTCGATGACGTCGAGCGGCCGCGGCAGTTTGAGCCGCGCCTCCTCGGTGTCGGCCTCGATGAAGTCGACGATGCCGTGCACGAGGGCGTGGCTGAGCCGCTCCTCGACAGGCGCCTCACGCCAGGACAGGTCGACCTCGCGTTTGGCCCCGGAGCCGGTGACCGTGGAGGCGAAGGTGACGAGCCGGTCGGTGGCGTCCGGGCGGCGGTCGAAGATCACGTCCTCGACGAGCTCGAGGAGGTCGGCGGGGATGTCCTGGTAGACGGCGAGCTGACCGGCGTTGACGATGCCCATGTCCAGGCCCGCCTTGACGGCGTGGAACAGGAACGCCGAGTGCATCGCCTCGCGCACGATGTCGTTGCCGCGGAAGGCGAAGGACAGGTTCGAGATGCCTCCGGAGGTACGGGCTCCGGGGCACCGCTGCTTGATGAGCGGGAGCGCCTCGATGAAGTTCTTCGCGTACGGGTTGTGCTCGGCGATGCCGGTGGCGACCGCGAGCACGTTCGGGTCGAAGATGATGTCGGTCGGGTCGAACCCGTCGGCCACCAGCAGGTCGTAGGCCCGGGCACAGATGGAGACCTTGCGCTCGGCGGTGTCGGCCTGGCCCTGCTCGTCGAAGGCCATCACGACGACACCGGCGCCGAAGTCCCGGATCCGCCGCGCCTGGGCGAGGAACTGCTCCTCGCCCTCCTTCAGGCTGATCGAGTTGACGACGCCCTTGCCCTGCACGCACTTGAGGCCGGCTTCGAGCACCGAGAACTTCGAGCTGTCGATCATGATCGGGATCCGGGCCACCTCGGGCTCGGTCGCGATCAGGTTCAGGAAGGTGACCATGGCCCGCTCGCTGTCGAGCAGGTCGGCGTCCATGTTGACGTCGAGCAGGTTCGCGCCGCCGCGCACCTGCTCCAGGGCCACGTCGACGGCGGCCTGGTAGTCGTCGGCCTCGATGAGCCGGCGGAACTTGGCCGAGCCGGTGACGTTGGTCCGCTCACCGATCATCACGAAGCCGGTGTCCGGGCCGATCGCGAACGGCTCCAGGCCGCTGAACCGGGTGGTCGGCGCGGGCGGGTCGATGACGCGCGGAGCCGCGCCGGCCACCGCGGAGGCGACCGCCGCGATGTGCGCCGGGGTGGTGCCGCAGCAGCCGCCGACGATGTTGACCAGGCCGTCGGCGGCGAAACCCTGAAGGAGCCCGCCGGTGACCTCGGGTGTCTCGTCGTAGCCGCCGAACGCGTTCGGCAGGCCCGCGTTCGGGTGGGCGGCGACGTACACGTTCGACAGGCGGGCCAGGTCGGTGACATGCGGGCGGGCCTCGGTCGCGCCGAGCGCGCAGTTAACCCCCACGATCAGCGGGTCGGCGTGCTCGATGGACCGCCAGAACGCCTCGACGGTCTGCCCGGAGAGGGTCCGCCCGGACAGGTCCACGATGGTCACCGAGATCCACAGCGGGATCTCCGGGGCGACCTCACGGGCCGCCGCGACGGCCGCCTTCGCGTTCAGCGTGTCGAAGATCGTCTCGATCAGGAACAGGTCGACGCCGCCTTCGGCCAGCGCCGCCATCTGCTCCGCGTACGTCGTCTTGACCTGGTCGAAGGTGACCGCGCGGTACGCCGGGTCCTCGACTTTCGGCGACAGCGACAGGGTCACGTTGAGCGGGCCGACCGAACCGGCCACGAACCGGCGCCGCCCGTCGCGTTCCCGCGCTTCGTCGGCCGCCTGCCGGGCCAGCCGGGCGCCCTGCACGTTCATCTCCCGCACCAGGTGCTCCAGGCCGTAGTCGGCCTGGGCGATGCTGGTCGCGGTGAACGTGTTGGTGGTGGTGATGTCCGCGCCGGCCGCCAGATACTGCCGGTGGACGTCGAGGATCACGTCGGGCCGGGTGAGGATCAGCAGGTCCGGGTCGCCGGTGACGTCCTTCGGATGGTCGGCGGGGATCAGGTCGCTGCGGTAGTCCTCCGGCGCGAGTTTCGCGCCCTGCAGCATCGTGCCCCAGGCCCCGTCGAGCACCAGGATGCGCTCGGCGAGCAGTTCGCGCAGTTCAGAGACCGTTCCAGTCAACGCAACACCTCCGAGATGAGTCGGAGGCGCCCTTGTTTCGGGTGATTCACCGGTCGAGCGTGACGGGTGGGCCCGCTGCAGCGCCTCTCGGCCGGAGAACCCACGATACCGACTCTTCTACTTCGCGTCGGCGTAGGCACCAACCACTGAGACGTCCAGCGGGAAACGGACCCGGGTCGCGCCGAACAGCAGCCGGCCCGCCGCCAGGCCGCTCTCCCGGACCGCCGCGACCACACTGTCGGCCTGATCGGCGGGGCAGTGCACGACCACCTCGTCGTGCACGAACAGGACCAGCTCGGCCGCGGTGCCGCGCAGCGCGGTCCGCAGGGTGGCGAGCAGCACCAGCGCCCACTCGGCGGCGGTCGCCTGAATGACGAAGTTGCGGGTGAACCGCCCCCGGGCCCGGCCGGGTGGCGGCGCCACCTCCTCCGGCGGCTCCAGACCGGCGTCCCGCCCGGCGCCCGATGCCGGTGGGCAGGTGCGGCCCAGCCAGGAACGGACCAGGCCACCGGCCTCGCCGGTCCGGGCGGCCGCCTCCACGTACTCGAAAGCGGTCGGATAGTGCCGGCGCAGCACCGCCAGGGCCGGGACGGCGTCGCCGCCGGTCTGCCCGTACATCGCGCCGAGCAGGGCCACCTTGGCCTTGGCCCGGTCACCGCCGAACGCGTCGGCGGCCAGCGCGGCATAGAGGTCGCCCTCGGCGGCGGCCCGGGCCAGCCGGTCGTCGCCGGAGACCGCGGCCAGCACCCGCGGCTCCAGCTGGCTGGCGTCGGCGACCACGAAACGCCAGCCCGGGTCGGCGACCACGGCGCGGCGGACCACCTTGGGAACCTGCAAGGCACCGCCGCCGCGGGTGGCCCAGCGGCCCGAGACGACACCGCCGGGCACGTACTCCGGGCGGAACCGGCCGTCACGCACCCACGCGTCGCACCAGGACCAGCCGTGCGCCGTCCAGATCCGGTAGAGCTCCTTGAACTCCAGCAGCGGGGCGACCGCCGGATGATCGACCTGGCGCAGCACCCAGCGGCGGGTGTTCGGCACGTCGACGCCCGCCCGGTGGAAGGCGCGGACCACCTCGGCGGGCGAGTCGGGGTGCAGATCCCGGGTGCCGAACGCGGCGTTGATCCCGGCGGTCAGCTCGGCGAGGCGGCGCGGCGGGCCGACCGGCTGCGGCGGGCCGAGCAACTCGCGCAGCAGCTCGTCGTGGATGTCGGCGCGCCACGGCAGACCGGTGTGGCCCATCTCGGCGGCGATCAGGGCGCCGGCCGACTCGGCGGCGACGAGCATCCGGAAACGGGCGGGATGGCCGGTCTCCTGGATGCGGCGGGCCTGGTCCTCGTACACCGTCAGCAGGTCCTTGATCTCCACCTGCCCGGCCGGGACCGTGTCGAAGAGCGCACCCTGCGCGAAGCCCGGCGGCTCGGCCTCGGGCCGGAGCCGGTCCGGTGGAACCGGAAGCCCGTGCAGCCGGGCCAGCGCGGCGGCGAGCCCGCGCGGCGCGCCCCAGCGGCCGGCGTGCCCCAGCAGCAGGGCCTCGGTGAGCTCCAGGTCGTGACAGCGGGCGACCCGGACCCCGGCCCGCAGCAGCGCGGGGTAGACGTCGGCGGTGCTGGTCCAGATCCAGCGGGGGCGGTGGGTGGCCTCCCGCCCGGCGATCGCGGCGGCCAGATCATCGACGCGTGCCGGCGGGGCACCGTCGGCGAGATCGACCAGGCTGCCTCCCGGGCCGCCGGGTTCGGGGATCACCGCCACCAACATGCCGTCATTCTCACCCGGGGGTATGACACTTCCGGCCGGACGAAAGACGTCCACCTGACGTGGCGAGTACGGCTTTGCGGATTACCCCGCGGACGGAACCGGCATCGGCTATGTTTCTTCACCAGCCGGTGCAGGAGCGGGGCAATCTTCCCCTTCTCCGCATCACGGCATTTTACCTCTTTAGATGGAGGAAATCGCTGATGCTGATTTCGCCGCCCGCTCCCGTCGTCGAGACCCAGATGGCCTCGCTGACCGAGTACACCCTGCGAGAACTCCGCTTCCACAACAGCCCGGCACTCACCGAGACGGTGCGGATCGTGCTGCGTCAGGTCGAACACCCGAGCGCGAACCTGGGCGGATCCGGCCCGCCCGGGCACAGCGACTGATCGACGCCCCGGCACAGGCCCGCGAACCCCCGACGCAGAGCAGGACGGCCGATGACCATCACCAGCAGCACGGACCCGGTACCGATCCAGCTCAGCGCCGAGGACTTCGACCGGCTGGCGGCCGGCGACACCGGGCCGGGGGTGATCCGGCAGCTGATCGCCATCGAGCACAGCCGGCGCCTGGCCCTGCTCCTGGCGACGCTGAAGGCGGCGGCCGAGAACCCCTTCTCGGCCGGTCCGCTGCCGTCGGCTGAGCGGACCTGGGACAGCCTGGAAGAGATCCAGGCGCAGGCCCCGGACGCGGTGGCAGCGGTGCTCCTCCATCCCCCGGTCGGCCGCTGGCTGGCCCACCTCATGCGCCGGCACCACGGCGGCACCGGCGGCCGTACACCCGCCCACATCGACTTCGGCCAGCTGAACACCCTCGCCCTCGCGGCCTCGGCCATCGCGGGTCTCCCGCACCGGACGCGGGTACCGCTACGGGCCGGGCGCGTCTCGATCCCCCGATTCGGCATGGCGGAGTTCGCCGACTGCCCACCCTGGGACCTCGCCGACGCCTGGACCACCGGCGGCGTCATCCACCTGCGCCACGGCGCGGTCACCGTCGAGGCCTCCGGAACGACCGACACACCCGGGTGGGCTGGACTCCGCTCCGTCACCGCCACCGCGGACGGCCTCACTCTCACGGTCTTCGTCGACGACCTGGACCCGTGGCGGGATGTCGCCGACCCGATCGATCCGGTCCGGCTCAGCCCGGCGGAGTTCGCCACCTGGGAACGGTTGCTCCAGGAGGCGTGGACGCTTCTGGTGACGCATCACCGCCCGGCGGCCGAGGGTCTCGCCGCCGGATTCACCTCACTGGTTCCCCTTCCCGCCGAACACGACGGGGACACCCGCAGCGCGTCGAGCGGCGAGGCCTTCGGCACCATCCTGTGCTCACTGCCCCCGGACGCGGTCACCCTCGCGGTCGCACTGGCACACGAGTTCCGGCACATCAAACTGGACGGCCTGATGCACCTGGTCGAACTGAGCGAAGGCGCGGGCATCCCCTGCCTCTACGCACCGTGGCGCGACGATCCCCGCCCGGCCGGCGGCCTGCTGCAGGGCATCTACGCGTTCCACGGCATCGCCGGATTCTGGCGATCCCAGCGGCGTGTCCCGGGCCACCCCCGCCCGAGCCTCCCCGACTTCGAGTACGCCTACAGCCGCGCCCAGACCCGGCACGCGATCAGGATCGTCCTGGCCGACGGCGTCCTCACCCCTTGGGGCCGCCGATTCGTCGAACGGCTGGCCGCCTCGATGGACGACTGGTCGGACGACGACCTGGATCCCGAGGCCGCGGAACTCGCCGCCCTGGTCACCGACAGCCACCGGGCGGGCTGGCTGATCCGGCACCGGCACCCACACCCCGATCGGGTGGCCGCCCTGGCGGAAGCGTGGCGCGAGGGCACCGAACCCGGGCCCGGCGCTCCCGGCGCCGACGTCCGGCCCGACCCGGCGATGCGGCGATGGTCCGGTGCCCGGCTGGGACTGGCCCGATGCCGCCTGGTGGCCCCGGACCAGTACGCCGAGGCCCACCGAACCGGCTGGGGAGCTCGGCTCAGCACGGCGGACCTGCGGCTGTTCGCCGGTGACGCCACCTCGGCCGTCCGGCTCTTCACCGCCGACCTGGCCGCGGACCCGGAGTCGGCGGACGCCTGGACCGGCCTCGGCCTGGCACTGCGGCGCTCCGGTGACACGGCGGCCGGCACCGTCCTTCTCCAGCACCCCGATCTGGTGTCGGCGCTGCACCGCGAGCTGGCGGGCGCGGCGGAGCCCGCCGAACTGGCCGGCTGGCTCGCCCGGATCCTCCCGGGTGGACCCGCCTAGCGAAGCTGTCCGGACGGCTCCTGCCGTAGCGCAATCAGCCACCTGGCAGTTCCCGGCCCCGGCGTCCCGCACACTCACCGGATGGCGCACGGTCGCGGCGTCAGCCTCCGGCTCCCGGGTAGCGCTCGCTGTCGCGGGGAATCTCGCCTTTGATCTGCGGGCGCTGGACCGGCGCGCGCCGAGGAGCGCGGGTCGGCGGGCCGACTGCAATGTCGACCCGCTTGCCCTGTGACCGCGGGTCGCTACTTGACCGCGCCGGCGGTGAGGCCGGCCTGGATCTGCCGCTGGAAGATGGCGTAGACGATGATCATCGGGATGATGCTCATGGTGAGCGCGGCGAACAGCGTCGACCATTCGGCGTGGTAACCGGCCTGCGTCGAGATGTTGGCGATGCCCTGGGTGAGCACCCACTTCTCCTCGGCGCCCTGCCCCTGCATGATCACCAGCGGCAGCAGGTACTGGTTCCACTGCCCGACGATGTTGAAGATCGTGATGCTGACCAGGCCGGACTTCGCCATCGGCATCATGATCTGGAAGAACTTGCGGGTGTGTGAGGCGCCGTCCATGGTCGCGGCCTCGTCGATCTCGTGCGGCAGCGTCTTGAAGAAGGCGGCCAGGAAGAACACCGTGAACGGCAGCGAGTAGGCGATGTACACCAGGATCAGGCCGACGTACGAGTTCAGCAGCCCCATGTTCTTGAGGATGTGGAACAGCGGCGCGAGGGCCATGAACGTCGGGAACGCCAGCCCGGACACGAACAGGTAGTAGATGACCCGGTTGCCGAAGAACGTGTAGCGGGCCAGCACGTACGCGGCCATCGCCCCGAACAGCATGGTCCCGGCGGTGGCCACGAGCACCACGACGACGCTGTTGAGGAAGTACCGGCCGATGTGCGCCTGGTCCCACGCGGAGAAGTAGGTCTCCAGCGAGAACGTGGCCGGCAGCGCGAACGGCTCGCCGAGGAAGATCTCGGTGTTGGTCTTGAACGAGGCCAGGACCACCCAGATCAGCGGCCCGGCGGTGACCAGGGCCCAGAAGACCAGGGCGATGTGCGCGAGGCCGTTGAAGGCCCGTACCTCGCGGTGGGTCTTCTCGCTCTGCCGGACGGCTCTCACGGGGGCGGCCACGGTGGTGACGTTACTCATGGCGTCGCCTCTCAGACGGCTTCCCGGCGCGTGACCCGCAGGGTCAGCGCGGCGAAGGTCAGGGTCAGGAAGAACAGCACCACGCCGAGGGCGGAGGCATAGCCGACCTGGGAGTACTCGAAGGTGTTGCGGTAGATCATCATGGCCAGCACCGAGGTCGCGCCGTCCGGGCCACCACGGTCCACGGTCATGATGTTGACCAGTGCGAACGCGTCGAACGCGGCGATGCCCAGGTAGATCCAGCCGGTCTGGATGGTGTTCCAGAGCAGCGGCACGGTGATCCGGAAGAAGAGCGTGACGCGGGTGGCGCCGTCCAGCGCGGCGGCCTCGTAGACCTCGTGCTCGATCGAGCCCATCCCGGCGGAGAACAGCACCACGTAGAAGCCGACCGCCTGCCAGACCAGGACGGCCAGGATGCAGGTCAGCGCCCAGCGCTCGTCGGCCAGGAACAGCCACGGCGCCCACGAGTCCGGGAAGAGGCCGTTGAGCATGCCGCTCTTGTCCGAGGCGAACACCCGGCCGAAGATCACCGCGACGATGGCGAGGGCCATCAGCTGCGGGAAGAAGAAGATCACCCGGTAGAACTTGGAGCCCCACACGCCCCGGGTCATCCCGCCCTTGGAGCCGCCGCCGACGTTCAGCAGGAACGCGAAGACCAGGGCCAGCGCGATCGTCACGATCGGCAGCAGGATCAGCAGGTAACCGTTGTGCAGCAGGGACTTCTTGAAGAGCGGGTCGTCGGCGAGCTTCACGAAGTTGTCGAAGCCGACGTACGTGATCGGGCCGAAGCCGGACCAGCTGGTGAACGCCAGCTGGAAGGTCTGGATGTACGCCGCCACCACGAAGATGGCGTAGAGCGCCACGGGCACGGCGAGGAAGCCGATGATGAAGGGATACTTACCGTGCCGCATGGCGCTCTACCTTCGTCCTCTACTAGCTACGGGTCTGCTTCTGGACCGAGGAGTCCTTGGCCACCGCCTGGGAGGCCGCCTCCATCCGGTCGCAGAACTTCTGCGCGTCGCCGCCCTTGAACATCAGGTCGTTGACGGCGCTGAGCGACTCGTCGTTCAGCTTCTTGTACCAGGTGTCGAACAGGTAGCCCATGAAGACGTCCTTGCCGGCCTTGCCGAGCGCCTCGTTGGCACTGGTCAGGCCGGGCGACAGCTCGACGCCGTCGGCGGCGCCGGTCACCACGGTCAGGCTCTTGGTGAGCTTGGTGAACTCGGTCGCCGCCGCCTTGGACAGCATGACCCGCAGGTACTCCATGCCGCCGCGCGGGTTCTTGCCCTTCGAGGAGGCGAAGTAGATCTCGCCGGCCGCGGCGTTCAGGGCGGCCGCCGGGAGCTTGTCCGCGGAGGTGACGCTCGGGTACGGCGCCACCGCGTACTTGAAGGTCGGCGGGGTGTCCTTGGCCTGCTCGTTCTCCAGCCAGGAGCCGCACGGGTAGAAGGCGACCTTGTCCTGGTTCTGGCGCAGCTGGACCTCGGTGTGCTTGAGGCCGAGGAACGACTTGTCCAGGTACTTGTTGCCGATCTCGCCCCAGGCCTTCGCGGCCTCGAGGACGGCCGGGGCGGTCCAGGCGCCCGCCTTCAGGTTGTCGATGTCCTTGAGGACCTGCTCGGTGCCGATCTTCCCGGCGCTGGTGAGCAGGGCACGGACCATGTAGTACGCGGCGTTCGCGCCGGCGTAGCCGAACGGGACGATGCCCGCCGCCTTGATCTTGTCGCACAGGGCGGTGAAGTCGGACCAGGTGGCCGGCAGCGTCCAGTTGTTCTTCTTGAACAGCTCGGCGTTGTACCACATGCCGAAGACGGTGTACGAGTAGTTCACCGCGTACGGCTTGCCGTTGTAGCTGCCCCACTCGAGGGTGCCGGGGACCAGGGTCTCGGCCACCGTCTTGCCCGCGATGTCGAAGGACGGGGCGGCGTACAGGTCGGTGAGGTCCTGCGCCTGACCGGCCGCGACGATCGCGCCGAAGTCCATCATCTTCGCGCCCGAGTTGTTGATCATGTCGGGGGCGTCGCCGGCGTTGAGCCGGGGCTGGACCGTGGTCGCGATCTCCTGGGTGGCCGAGTACTTGACCTCGGACTCCGGCCACTTCTTCTTGTACATCGGGGTGTCGACGTCGGTGGCGTACTTGGTGCCGAGACCACCGTCGAAGATGACGATCTCGACGGGCGACTTCGGGTCGATGCCGAGCGGGTTGTCGGCGGACTTGGCGCCGGTCGCCTGGGTGGCGGGCTCCTCGGAGCCACCACCGACGCACGCGCCGAGCAGGCCGGCCGCCGGGGTCGCCGCCAGGCCCACCGCGGCAGCACGACGCAGCACGGTACGGCGGTCGAGCTCGGAGTTCGTTATCTCAGACATCGATGTCCTTTCAGGTTGTGAAACGTCAGCCCTTGACCGCGCCGGCGGTGAGACCGGAGGCGATGTTGCGCTGGACGGCGAGGAAGAAGATCACGACGGGGATGGAGGTGATGATCGCGCCCGCCATCAGCGGACCCCAGTAGGTGCCCCGGCTCGTCTGGTTCTGCATCAGCCAGGCCATCAGGTTCTGGTGCTCGGGGTCGTTGAGCGTGTTGATGATGATGAACTCGTTCCAGGCCTGGATGAAACCGTAGACCGAGGTGGCGACCAGGCCCGGCCCGGTGAGCGGCAGGATGACCCGCCAGAACACCTGGGCCCGGGTGCAGCCGTCGATCATCGCGGCCTCGTCGAGCTCACGCGGGATGCCGGCGATGAAGCCACGCAGCGTCCACACCGTGTACGGCAGCAGCAGCACCACGTAGACCAGCGTCACGCCGATGATGCTGTCACCGGTCAGTTCCGCGCTCTGCAGCATCAGGAAGATCGGGATCAGCAGCGCGACGAACGGGACCAGCTGCACCGCGAGGACCACCAGGATGATCGCCCGGCGCCCGTAGAACCGGAAGCGGGCCACCGCGAGTGCCGCCAGGAAGCCGATGATCAGCGAGAACAGCACCGCGACAGCGGTCACGACGATCCCGTTGACCAGGGACGCCTTGAAGTTCGGCGCGTTGAACGCGGACGTGAAGTTGTCCAGGGTGGGGGCTTCCGGGATGAACGTCGGGGTGAAGCTGGACCACTCGGTCTGCGGCTTGAACGACGTGACGAGCACCCAGTAGACCGGGAAGAACATCACGATGGAGAAGACGACGCCACCGAAGTTGGCGAAGAACGTGCCGATCCGGCTGCGCCCGACGGTGAGAGTGCCCTGGTCGGCGGCCATCAGTCCACCTCTCCGATCTTGAACATCTGGCGGATGTAGATCGCCATCGCGCCCAGCAGCAGAAGCACGGTGATCACCGAGATCGCCGAGCCGAGACCGTACTTGTTCTGCGCGAACGCCTGGACGTACGAGTATGTGGCGAGCGTCTGGAACTCCGGCTCCGGCTTACCGTCGCGCATCACCCAGTTCTGCGTGAACAGCCCGAAGTTCCAGATCACCGACAGGGTCGTCACGATCACCAGCAGCGGCTTGAGGATCGGGACGATGATGGCGCGGAACGACTGCCAGGCGTTGGCGCCGTCCACGGTCGCCGCCTCCAGCAGCTCCTTGGGCACCTGGGTGAGGCCGGCGTTCAGGGTGATCGCCAGGAACGGGACACCCGCCCAGACCACGCAGGAGGTGATCACGATCCAGCCCTGGGTGGGGGTGAAGAACCAGGAGTGGTTCTGGAAGTCGACGCCCGGCAGCTTGTCGATCAGGTAGTTGAGGACGCCGACGTCGGAGTCGGTCATCATCTTGAACACCTGCGCCTGCACCAGCGCCGGCAGCGCCCAGACGAACATCATCGCGACGATCATCATGAGCCGGACGGTCTTGCCGACCCGGCGCATCAGCAGCGCCACGCCCAGACCGATCAGCACGGTCAGGAGCACCGACACGGCGGTGAAGAGGATCGTACGCCGCACGACCGCCCAGAACGCCGAGTCGGTCAGCACGTCCAGGTAGTTCTCCAGGCCGGCGAACGGCGCCGTGGCGCCGCTCCAGAGCTGCTTGAGCCCGTAGTCCTGGAAGGAGAGCACGATCATCCGGCCCATCGGGTAGGCCAGTAGCGCGGCCAGCAGCGCCAGCGCCGGGCCGGCCAGCAGCCAGGGCAGGGCCTTGCCGGTGCCGCGCTTCCGCCTCCGGGTCACCGGCGGGCGCGGGCTCTCCTGCACCGGAGCCGGCGGAGTCTCCACGGCGTACATCTGAACTTCCTCTCCTCGAAAGGCCCGCCCACCCGCCTCGGTGAGAGGCGGGCGGGCGACGCCCGGATCAGCCGTTGAGAATCTTGGCGATCTGCTCGTCGGCGGCGGCGGAGGCGTCCGCGACGGACTTCTTGCCGGTCAGGATGTCCGACAGCATGTTCTGCAGCACGTTGGCCTTCTCCACGTCGGCCCACTTGCCGGAGCTCGGCACCGCCCAGCTGTTCTTGGCGGCCTCGGCGCCGACCTTGAGCGCCGGGTTCTCGGAGGCGGCCACGTCGAGCATCGCCGTCGCGTTCGGCAGCGCGTTCGCCTTGATCAGGCCCTTCATCGAGGTGCTGTCGGTGAAGTACTTGATCCACTGAGCGGCCAGCTCCTGGTTCTGGCTCTTCAGCGGCACACCGACGTTCGAGCCGCCGAGCAGCGACGGGATGCCCGGCATCGGGGCGGCGGCCAGCTTGCCCTTGACCTTGGTGTCGACCAGCGGCGAGTTCGCGTCGTTCGGGTCCTTGCGGACCTGCTCAGCGGAGCCCTGCTCCCAGCCGTTGCCGTAGAACATGCCGGCGTTGGCCTGGCTGAACACCAGGTACTGGTCGGCCTCGTCCTTGGTGACGTCCGCCTTCGAGTACTTCTTGACCAGGTCGACCCACTTGTTCAGGCCGTCCTGCGAGGCCGGCTGGGAGAGCTGGCCGACCCACTTGTCGCCGTCCTTCTTGGCGATGTCGCCGCCGTTGGCCTTGACCCAGGACATCGCGGCGTACCAGTAGCGGCCCGGCATGTAGACGGCGCCGAACTTCGGGTCCTTGTTGGCGGCCTGGACCTTGTCGGCGGCCGCGATGAAGTCCTCGTAGGTCTTCGGGGCGTCGGCGACACCGGCGGCCTTGAACAGGTCGGTGCGGTAGATCAGCACCCGGGCGCCGGCGTAGTACGGCACGCAGTAGGTCTTGCCGTCCATCTCGCAGGCGGCGGAGAGGCCGGGCAGCCAGCTCGCGGAGTTCTCGAAGGTGTCCTTCTTGACCTCGCCGAAGGCGCCGGCGTCGACGTACTTCGGGAACTGCGTGTTGCCGAGCTCGACCACGTCCGGGACGTCCGAGCCGGCGAGCGAGGCGTCCAGCTTGGTGAGCACGTTCGCCCACTGCTGGTACTCGACGGTCACGTTGGCGCCGGTGGCGTCGGTGAACCGCTTGCTGGCGTCGTCCACGACGCTCTTCCAGCCGCTCTGGGCGTCGACCATCAGCCAGACCTTGATGGTCTTGCCCTTGCCGTCGACCTTGCCGTCGGCCGAGATGGTGCCGGCGCTGTCGCCGCCGCTGGAACCGCACGCGGCGGTGCCGAGGAGCGAGGCGGCGAGCGCCGCCGCGATCGCAATCTTGCGCTTCACAGTTCCTCCCGAGGGATTCAAATCTTGAGAAAGGGTTCAGCTGTCTTTCGCTGCCTTGTGCCCGTGCACCGCCTGGGCGGTGCGCTGGAACGCGGCGTGCGAACGTTCATGGGTGCGTTGTGCGACGGCGACGTAGAGCAGGTCGAGCACGACCAGCTGCGGGTGCCGTGCGCTGAGCGCGTCCGGCCGGAAGGTCGTCGCCTGGGTTGCGGTGAGCAGGACGATGTCCGCCAACTCGGCCAGCGGGGAACGGGGGAAGCTGGTGAGCGCGATCGTGGTGGCGCCCCGGCTGCTCGCCTCCGCGAGCAGCTCGATCGTCTCGCCGGTCTCGCCGCTGTGCGAGATGCTGAGCGCGACGTCGCCGGGCCTCGACAGGGCGGCGCTGGCCAGACCGTTGTGCACGTCGGTCCAGGCCCACACCGGAATGCCGATGCGGTGCAGACTGAACTGCATCTCCTCGCCGACCAGCGCGCTTCCGCTGGCGCCGAAGATGTTCACGCGCGGAGCGGCGGCGATCGCCACCGCGGCCCGCTCCACCTCGCCCAGGTCGAGCAGCGTGGCGGTGTCGTGCATGGCCCGGGTGTCGGCCGCCATGATCTGCCCCAGGACCCGTTCCAGCGGGTCGTTGGGCTGGATCTCGCGGCCGATGTCCACGGTCCAGCCGGCCGAGCGGGCCCGGCCGGTCTCCGCCGCGATGCCGAGGCGAAGGTCCGCGTACCCGTCGAAACCGACCGCCCGGCAGAACCGGGTGATCGTCGCCGGCGAGGTTCCGCTGCGCTCGGCGAGCTCGACGATGGTGGCCCGGGAGGCCGCGGCGGGGTCGGCGAGCACCTGCTCGGCCACCCGCTGCAGCGCACCGGTGAAATCCGGTAGAAGGGACCGCACGTGAGCGAGGACGCCGTCGGCGAGTCGCTCACCCCCGATCGCGGCCTGATCGCTCCCGTTACGGGCAGCCTGGTCGCGAACCAGGGAGGTGGTCACCGCGGTCGACGCGGTGCCGTCCATCTCCGGCTCAGCCATCGGACACCCTTTCAGGAAGGACTGTTTACTGTCGCGGTAAAAGTTCTTACTAAGGGCCCCTTCCTGTCAAGGCTGTGAAGGAAGTTTTCAGATCGTTACCGCCGCAAGCCGAATGAACAGATGTTTCGCGCGGCCGGATGACAGCCATCGATCCGCAAATGGCCGATACGACGTGGCCGCCATCACATGTCCGATTTAAGACCGTTTTCGGCCTAGCCCGTTCGGGTGATGAATGCTCGGCCGTTCAGGCTATGCGCGATAGTTCGATCGGTCAGTCTCCGTCACGCGGCGAAACGTGGCCGTCACTCAAGAAACAAGATCAAAAAAATTTCCGGTACGGGTTCGCACGCGGGCTGGCACACCACACATGCACGCCACATCCGGGGCCGCGGGCTGCGGCGACAGGCCGGCCCGCATGCTGCGGGCGGAGGCGGTGGTCACCGGCTACGTCATCCTTATGGCCGGAATTCTTCCCTTTGCTGAGCATTCCCGGAGGGCCGTGGAAACATCAGGATGATTGCACCGCAATCCAGGAGAAAAGGCATGCGACTGGTAATCCCTTCCACGCCCGGTGCCCACGCCACGCCTGCCAACGCCCCGGGCCCCAGCCCCGCGCTTGCCGACACCCCCGGCGCCAACCCCACGCTCGCCGACACCCCCGGCGCCAACCCCACGCTCGCCGACACCCCCGTTGCCAACGGCGCAGTCGCCGACACCCCCGTTGCCAACGGCGCGGTCGCCGACACCCCCGTTGCCAACGGCG
>NZ_BOMZ01000099.1 GCF_016862455.1 Actinoplanes utahensis | reverse complement strand
CTCGCCGACACCCCCGTTGCCAACGGCGCAGTCGCCGACACCCCCGTTGCCAACGGCGCGGTCGCCGACACCCCCGTTGCCAACGGCGCGGTCACTTACGGCACGGTCACCGACACCTCGGACACCAACCACGTGGTCAGCCCACCGCCGAGGTGGGCGGGGCCGGTCTCCGGTGCCCCGAGAACCAATGCCGCGGCTGCCGACACCAGGGGCGCCAACCACACGGTCACCGCTGCTCCAGGCGCCGACAGCACGGTTGCCGAAGCCACCCGCGCGGCGATGGCCATCGTCGCCGGCGTCACGGTCGCCTTCGGCGCGCTGACGGCCGCACCCGCGCACGCCGCAGTACGGTTCGACTTCAAGGCCGGCACCGGCTCGGTGGACGGCACGGACCTCCGCCGGAGCTTCGGCTGGGACGAGCCGACGCTGCGGGCGCGTGCGGCGAACCTGAAGTTCACCAAGGGCATCCTGATCGAGGACGTCTACTCGGTGGTGTGCGGCCCGGCCGGCACCCCGCCGGTGCGCTCGGTGCACGCCCGGCAGTTCGCCACCGAGTTCCTGACCCGGACGATCGACCGCGGCCCGGAAGGCGCGATCCGAGCCGTCCGGATCACCGGCCCCGAGGCCGGCATCTCGGGCACGACCGCCCCTCCGACTCCCGGCCTACCCTGCCCCGAACCCGCCACCTCCCCCGAACCCGAACCGGCGGCGTCTCCCGAACCCGCCGCCTCCCTCGACCCCGAACCGACGGCGTCTCCCGAACCCGCCGCCTCCCTCGACCCCGAACCGGCGGCCTCCCCCGGATCTGCCGCCGGAAAAGCGCCCCCGCCTCCGGCCACAGGAGAAACGCCTCCTCGCCCCGCAGCGGGGAGCACGGCCGCGGCCGCTCCGGCGGGCACGATCAGCTCCGCGGTCGTCGTGTCGACCACGACGACGCTGACGTTGGCCGCCGAGTCGGACGGCGTCCGCCGCGAACTCCTGAAGTCCCGCAAGTCCCTCTGCGGACACCCACCGGTGTGCTGACACACCCACCCGGACAGCCACGGCTCGAAACGAACCACAGACCACCACCGCCGCCCGACGACACTGCTTGGACAGCGGCAGTCCGAGGCGAACCGCACACCACCTCAGCACCCCGTGGACAACTGCGGCCCGAGACGAACCGCACACCACCACGCCACCGCTCGACGGCACTGCGGGGACAGCGGGGGTCCGAGGCGAACCGCACATCACCACGCAGCCCTCGACGGCGAGCGAGGCGGAGGGCTGGTGGTGACCGCCGGCGGTTCGCCGTTCGGGCAGGGGGACGAGGGCGGGTGGGGTGGCTACTCGGCGGTGTCGCGGACGGCCTGGGCGAACACTTCGGAACGGTGCTCGAAGTTGCGGAACCTGCCGTAGCTCGGCGCGGCCGGCGACAGCAGCACCACCCCGCCGGCCGGAGTGACCCTGCGCGCCAGCCGGACCGCGTCGACCAGGTCCTCGGCCGGTTCGGTGCGGACCCGCGGCAGCCGGGCGAGGGCCTCCAGGATCCGCGGCCCGCTGTCCGGCAGGCCGATCACGGTGAGTTCGCGCGAGGCGAGGAACTCTCGTAACGGCGAGTAGTCGAGCCCACGGTCGCTGCCACCGACCAACACGGTGAGTGGCCGGTTCTCGTAGGCTTCGATGGCGTGCATCGCCGCGTACGGGCTGGTCGACAGGGTGTCGTCGACGAAGGTCAGCCCGGACGGGTCCTCGATCTCGGCGAGCCGGTGCGGCAGTCCCCGGAACGACCGGACCGCCGCCTCCAGGACCGCCCGCTCGCCCGGCACGTCCACGCCCATGCCGTCCAGCACGGCCAGCGCGACGCACAGGTTGCCCTCGTTGTGCCGGCCCTTCAACACGAGCGCGTCCCGGCTGAACAGCGGCTCGTCACTGCACCAGACCTGACCGTCCTCGACCCGGAACCGGGAGTCCTCGGCGGCCGCCGGGACGGGCGGGAAACGGTTCACGTCGGTGAGCCCGCGGATCTCGTCGCGCAGGCGCTTGTCCGTGCCGTTCACCACGATCAGCTCGGGCCCGTACGCCAGGATGTTCAGTTTGTCCCGGTAATACTCGCGTTCGCCGCCGTGCGCGTCGAGGTGCTCGGGGAACAGCGAGGTGACGACCGCCACCCGGGGCGAGTCGGTCAGGTCGGCACACTGGTAACTGGACAGCTCCAGCACGTACAGCTCGGCCTCGGGCAGGTCGAGCAGCGGCACCCCGATGTTCCCGCCATACGCGTTCGGCTTCCCGACCGCCGCCAGCAGGTGGCTGATCAGGCTGGACGTGGTGCTCTTGCCCTTGCTGCCGGTCACCCCGACGGTGCGGGCGGCATGGTCGGCCATCCACAGGGCACTGCCGCCGGTCACGGTGATCCCGCGCTCGCGGAGCTGGACCATGTACGGGTGGGTGGACGGCACCCCCGGCGACCGCACCACCACGTCCGCGCTGGCCAGCGCCGCGAAGGCGTGTTCCCCACCGGCGAGCGGAGCCAGTTCCGCCAGATCACCGGTCCAGTCGACGGACAGGTAATCGGCGCTGTCGTCGACCGCGATCAGCCGGGACGGCTCGTGCCGGGCGATAGCGGTCACCGCGGCCCGGCCCTCTCGGCCGGTCCCCCAGACCGCCACCGAGCGGCCACGCAGATCTGCCAGGCGCACGTCGTCTCCTCCGGTGAGTCCCGTCCCCGGCGCTGCTCCGCCGGACGAACTAATATTGCCCGTCGGCCAGATGACAGGAGTTCCCGGGTGCAGTTCGACGTGATGCGCTTCCCTTCGTACGCCTTCGATCCGGCGACGGGGGTGGCGACGTTCGACTACCTGCTCGACGGGCCGGAGCCGCTGCGCTTCACCGAGACCATCACGTTCCCGGTGCCGGACGGCCGGGATGTGCCGGCGGCCTTCCACCGGGTGCTCGACCTGCTGCACGTGGTGGCCGGGGTGAGCTATTTCAAGGTCGGCGCGCCGGCCCGGGTGGTCGCGCCGAAACCCGTCCCGCCGCAGGTCGTCGACTTCTTCACGGCCGTCTACACCAAGGGCATGGCGGAGTACGCATACCGCAACCGGCTTCCGCACGTGCTCGAGCTGACCGTCGAGTCGCCCGGCACGGCGCCGATGGCCGACCCGATCGAGGCGGCCACCGGCCGGCCGCTCTCCGCGGTCGGCGGCGGCAAGGACTCGATCGTCACCCTGGAGATCCTGCGGGCCGCCGGGCTCGACCCGGTGCCGTTCTCGGTCAACCCGAACCCGGTGATCGACAACGTGAACGCCGCCTCCGGCCTGAGCGCCCTGGCCGCCCGCCGCAAGCTGGACCCGAGCCTGTTCGCGCTGAACAAGGCCGGCGCTCTGAACGGGCACATCCCGGTGACCGCGATCAACTCGCTGATCGCCGTGGCCACCGCGGTCTGGCACGGCCTGGGCCCGGTGGTGATGTCCAACGAACGGTCCGCCTCCGACCCGAACCTGATCTGGAACGGTCACGAGGTCAACCACCAGTGGTCCAAGGGCGTCGAGGCGGAAGGGCTGTTGCGGACGGCTGTCGCGGCGTACACCGGGCTGACCGAGCCGTACTTCTCACTGCTGCGGCCGCTGTCCGAGCTGCACATCGCCCAGCTCTTCGCCGGTCACACCGCGTACGATGATGTGGTCACCAGCTGTAACAAGGCGTTCAAGTTGCACGACCCGACGGCACGGTGGTGCGGTGACTGTCCGAAGTGTCGATTCGTCTTCCTGGCGATGGCTCCGCACATGTCCCGGGAGCGGCTCGCGCACATCTTCGGCCGCGACCTGTTCGCCGACCCCGCGCAGACCCCCGGTTTCCTGGAGCTGCTCGGCATCGACGCGCACAAGCCGTTCGAGTGCGTCGGCGAGGCCGAGGAGTGCCTGGTCGCACTCTCGCTCCTGACCGACGACGCGCCGGTGCTGGTCGCGCTGCGCGCCGCCGTCCCGGACCCGGCGTGGGCCGACGCCTCGCACTCCAACGTCTTCACCCCCGGCGGCCCGCACCACATCCCGGCCGCCTACCGCAAGATCCTCGACGAGGCCGTCGCCTGACGCCTCCCGCGCTCTCCGGGCGTGGGGCTCGACCGCGCTGAGCGCCCGGATCGG
>NZ_BOMZ01000098.1 GCF_016862455.1 Actinoplanes utahensis | reverse complement strand
TGCCCAGATCGGGGCTCGACCGCGCTGAGCGCCCGGGCCTCACCCGCCGCGCTGGTGTGCGCTCACCCGCCGGAGAAGATCTTTGAAGGTCGCGTACGCCTCCGCGCCCACCGCGGAGGCGGCACGCTCCTCGATGCCGGCGACGATGGCGTCGGAGCGTTCCATCTGGTCGAGGCCGCGGGCGGTCGGGACGATCAGTTTGGCGCGCCGGTCCGTGGGATCGGGACGGCGCTCCACGTAACCCAGTTGCTCCAGCTCGTCGACGAGCTTGCCGACGACCTGTTTGTGCTGGCCGGAGTGCCGGGCCAGGTCGGTGGCGCGGCTGCCCTCGGCGTCCAGGTGGGCGAGCACCGCGCCGTGCTGCGGGCGGAGTCCGGCGTGTCCCTGCTGGGCCAGGGTGGCGAAGAGTTCGCTCTGCACCCCGAAGAGCAGCCGGCTGGCGAGCACACCCAGGTCCGGCTCCTGCTGTTTGCGTTCACTGCGCCGCATTCGCGAGATGGTAACATTCATTTATAATCACCTCCATTGACTATCATATTCGGTGACTATAGGTTCCCTGGCCATGGACTACGTGAACGGCACCACCGAAGACGCGTACGCCGAGGTCCGCGACGTGTTCGCCGAGGTCGTCACCGAGGACTGGGCCGCCCAGCTGGCCGTCTACGTGGAGGGCCGGCTCGTCGTCGACCTCTGGACCACCGCGTCGGCCGGCCCGGACACCCTGACCGGCGTCTTCTCCGCCACCAAGGGCGCCGCGCACCTGGTGATCGCACGTCTCGTCCAGGACCGGGTGCTCGACCTGGACCGCAGGGTCACCACGTGGTGGCCGGAGTTCGCCGGCGACGGCAAGGACGACCTGACCCTGCGCGACCTGCTCGCCCACCGCAGCGGCCTGATCGGCGTCGACGGCGGCTTCCACACCGTCGAGCTCGCCGACGACCGGATCCTCGCCGACCGACTGGTACGCCAGAAGCCGTTCTGGAAGCCCGGCCACGCCTACGGGTACCACGCCTTCGTGATCGGCGCCCTGCTCGGCGCCGTCGCCGAACGCGCCACCGGCCACACCGTCCAGGAACTGTTCCACTCCCTGATCCGGACTCCCTACGCCGTCGACGTCTTCCTCGGCGACCCGTCCTTCACCACCGACACGCCGGCCCCGCCCACCGGAGGCGACACGGCCGCCGCCAGCACTACCCCGTCTGCCGACGCCACGCCGGTCGCCGCTCGTACTACGCCGACTGCCGGTGGCACGCCCGCCGCTCGCTATCTACCGGTGCTGCCGGCTTCCCAGAAACCGGACATCGCGCCGCTCAGCCTCACCGGGATCGCGTTCAACCTGAACGCCGATCCGCCCACCGACCTCGTCGAATGGATCGACATCCCGGCGGTACGGGCTCTCGGCCAGTCCTCGGCCGGGGGTGTGGCGAGCGCCCGCGGCCTGGCCCGGATGTACGCCGCCGCCCTCTGGGGCGCCGACGGCGCCGATCCCCTGCTCGACCGGGCCACCATCGACCAGTTCGCCGCCGTCTCCTCCGCCGGCTCCGACCGGGTCACCGGCGAGGACAGCCACTTCGGTCTCGGCTTCGAGGCCCAGCACCCCCGCTATCCCGGCCTGAGCGGGTCCGCCTTCGGCCACAGCGGCGCCGCGGGCACCCATGCGCTCGCCGACCCGTCTCACGGCATCACCTATGCCTACACCCGCCGCCGCTTCGGCTTCCCCGGTGGCGCCGCCGGTGAGAACGCCGACCTCATCAACGCCGTCCTCCGCACGCTCACGCGCTGATCGGCACCGTCGCGCGCTGATCGGCATCTCCACGGCCGCGCATCAGCGGTCAGCCGTGCGCCACGCACGCGACCGCCGCGCACGTGGCGCACGGCTCGCGACCCACAGACCAGAAGACCCGAGGGGTAGCGGCGACCACCGCATTCGGCCCGGCGGCCGCGTTTCGGCAGTAGCCCCGCGGACCTCGCGCGGGGGCCACGGGACGGCCGCTGTGTGTTCGTGGCCGGTCCCGAGCGTACGAATCGCCGGTTCTGCGAAGTGGGATCACCGTGACCGGACCGCAGGCCCGGCATGCGGCTACTCCGGGGGGTCGTGGTGGATCTGGGCGGGTTCGATGCCCAGGCGGAGCAGGGAGGCGCTGGTGTTGGCGAGCATCAGCGGCGGGCCGGCCAGGTAGACCTCGTGGCGGGACCACTCGCCGTAGGCGGCGACGGCGTCGGTGACCAGGCCGGACAGGTACGGCCCGGAGTCGCCCTCGGCGATCACCGGGACCACGGTGGCGCGCGGGATCCGGGCGGTGAGGTCGGTGAGGTCCTCGATGTCGTAGAGCTCGTCCAGGTCGCGGACGCCCCAGAAGAGCACGGCGGGGCGGGTGTCCTCGGTGGCGGCGAGTTCGGCGAGCATCGCCTTCATCGGGGCCACCCCGGTGTCGCCGGCGATCATGAGGACGCCGCGGCCGGGAGTCTCGGGCAGGCCCATGTCGCCTTCGGCGCCGGTCAGCCGCAGGCGGTGGCCGCGACGGACGCGGTGGACGAGGGCGCCGCTGACGCCGTTCTCGCTCTTGGCGCGGACGTGCAGCTCGATCAGGGAGTCGCGGTGCGGGGCGCCGGCCAGGGAGTACGGCCGCCAGACGCCGGGCATGCCGGGGATCTCGAAGCGGGCGAACTGTCCGGGCCGGAACGGCATCGGCAGGAACGGGCGGACCCGGATGACCGCGAGGTCGGAACGGCGTCGTTCGTGCGCGACGACCTCGGCGTCCCAGACGGTCGGCTGGTAGGCGGCGAGCGTCCCGCCGTGCACGATCCACTCGTAGGTGTGCTGCCAGGTCCAGCGCCAGGCGTGGTCGAAGTCCTGCCGCCAGTTGCCCGGGGACATGCCGGCCCGCAGGGACTCGGCCAGGGCGGCGCCGACGAGTTGCAGCTGTTTCCACTGGACGCCGCACACGGCGAGGACGGCGCCGAGCCGGCCGCAGCCGGAGACCAGGGCCGGCGGGTTCTCCATGTGGTGGACCAGCCAGGTGAGCGCGGCGGCCAGGTGGGCCCGCTGCGCTTCCGGGTCGCCGGGCAGCGCGGTGAGCAGCTCGGGCTGGGCCTGGCGCAGGGCCTGCCAGAGGCGCTGGGCGACCTCGTCGACGCCGCCGGCGAAGGTGATGCTGGTGCTGAGCAGGCGCTGGGTGGCGAGCAGCGCGGCGTCGTCCGCCGGGTCCATGCCGTCGCTGCCGAGGCCACCGCGCCGGGCGGAGCCGCCGCCGCGCAGGAAGGCGCCGGGCGGGGGTGGCGCGGCCGGGGGCGGGAGGTCGGTGCCGGGCGCGGCGGGTGGGCGGATGGCGGCGACCGGCGGGACGTTCGGCACCGGGGTGGTCGGGCCGGACGGGGTGATGCCGCCGACCGGTGGCACCGAACCGCGGGCGGCGGCGCGTGGCTGCAGGCCGGCGCGGCCCAGGGTGGCCCCCGGGTCACCGCGCCAGAGTGAGGGCTCCTGCGCCGCGGAGCGCGCGTTCTCGGCGGCGACCCGGTCGTGGTCGGAGGGGCGGCGGCCGGAGAAATAGGGTGGTGGGTTCACCGGCTCGACGGCGGGCGGCGCCTGCGGGGGCGTCTCCTCGGCCTTGTCCTTCCCGGCTGCCGGCTCGGAGAGGGCGGCGGCGGTGTCGGCCGCGCCCGCGGCGGCGGCATCGGGTGCGTTCTGGCGCAATCGGATGGCACGCAGCAGGCTGAGCAGATGCGGGTCAGATCCCGGTCCCGAACCAGACGACACGGACACCCCCGGCGGTCTCGACAGCATCGACCCTACCCGCGGCGGCTCGGCGGGACGACGGAAATCGGGACCCGGCAGAATGCCGGTGTGCCAGCTCTGACCATCACCGACCCGGACGATCCGCGGATCGGTGACTACCGCGCCCTCACCGACGTCGAACTGCGGACCCGGTGGGAACCGCCGAACGGACTGTTCATCGCCGAGGGGGAGCTGGTCATCCAGCGGGCGCTGCGGGCCGGGTACCGGATGCGGTCGGCGCTGGTCGACGAGAAGCGGGTCGATCAGCTGGCCGGGCTGCCGGCCGGCGCGCCCCTGTACTCGGCGCCGCCCGCGATCCTGGAGACGATCACCGGGTTCCACGTGCACCGGGGCATCCTCGCCTCGTTCCACCGCCGGGACCTGCCCGACATCGCGGACGTCCTGGCGAAGGCGCGGACGCTGGCCGTCCTGGAGGGGCTCAACACCCACACCAATCTCGGCGCGCTGTTCCGGAGCGCGGCGGCTCTCGGCATCGACGCCGTGATCCTGTCGCCGAACTGCGCGGATCCGCTCTACCGCCGGGCCGTCCGGGTCAGCATGGGTGAGGTGTTCGCCATCCCGTACGCGAAGTCGGAGGACTGGCCCGGCACGCTCCAGGCGATCCGGGAGGCCGGTTTCGCCCTGCTCGCCCTCACGCCGGGCGAGGGCGCGGTCGCCCTGCAGAGCCTCGGCGAGGAGCAGCGGAAGAGGCCCGCCCTGCTGCTCGGCGCGGAGGGCCCGGGACTGACCCGGACCGCGCTGGAGGCCGCCGACGCCCGCGTGGTGATCCCGATGTACAACAACGTCGACTCGCTGAACGTGGCGACGGCGGCGGCGATCGCGTTCTACGAGCTGACCCGCTGAATCAGTGCAGCGGGACCAGGCGGCCGCCGGTCCAGGCCAGGCCCATGCCCGCGGCGAGCAGCAGCAACGCGCCGACGGTGGGCACCGGCTGGGACATCGAGGTGCCGGCGCCCATCGCCACCGCGGCGAGCATCAGCAGCACCCCGTCGGCCGGGTTGACCAGCTTCGACCGGAAGACCGCCCAGCCGAGCAGCAGCAGCCCGGAGGAGGCGATCGCCGCGGCGGTGGTGAGCAGGTCGGGGACGTGCCCGGCGGCCATCGGGGCGCTCGCCACCACCGCGTCCTCGGACAGGGCCGCCAGCGGCACCAGCAGGGTGACACCGGCCAGCGTGACGAGCAGCCCGGCCAGGGCGCACACCCGGGTCCGGGATCCGGCGAGCAGCCCGGCCAGGGCGATCAGGGCGATGGTGGCCAGCCATCCGGCGAGCAGGCCGACGGCGAGCGGGCCGGGCGGGCCCTGCACGCCGAGGGTCAGCCAGCCGTAGAGCACCGCCGCCATCGGCAGCGCCCACAGCGCCAGGCGCGCGTATCTGCGGACCGACCAGATCCAGATCGCGTCGCGAACCGGCAGGAGATGTCCGTCCGTCTCGACGGGGGTCGGGGTCGGGGCGCCGACCCATGCGGGTGCGACCCGCAAGGGCCGGCCACTCGCCGTCTGACGAGGGCTGATGCTCATGGCTCCGCCTCACTAGCAGGGGCAACAAGCCGAGCGGCCGGGGGCACCGGTCGGGAATCCTGCTGGGAAGCATGCCAAAAATTCACACGGCGATGCGGCCGATCTCACAAAATCAGCGTTTCTCCACATGCGCCGACCCATCGTAGTCAGCCCCGCCGAGCGCCGCCGCCGGAGGAATCGCATGCGGAGCGGGAAGACCCTGCTGGCCGCCGGACACGTCCGCCTCGGCCTGCCGCACCTCGGCGTCCACCTTCTTCGCCTCGGCAGCCGCCGCCTCGGCCGCGGCCAGGGCCTCACGCTCGGCCGCCTCCGAGTCGACGCTCTGCAGGGGCTCGTCGCCGACCATGTTTCCCAGGCCGCCGAGCGCACCGCCGAGGCCTTCCAGGGCCTTGGTCAGCTCGGTCGGCAGGATCCACACCTTGTTGGCAGTGCCGTTGGCGATCTGCGGCAGGGACTGCAGGTATTGGTAGGCGAGCACCTTCTGTGACGGATTGGCCTGGTGGATGGCGTCGAAAACGGTGCGGATCGCCTTGGCCTGGCCCTCGGCCTGAAGGATCCGGGCCTGCCGGTCTCCGTCGGCGCGCAGCACTTGCGACTGTTTCTCACCCTCGGCGGTGAGGATCGCGGCCTGCTTGTGGCCCTCCGCGTTCAGGATGGTGGCGCGGCGCTCCCGCTCGGCGCGCATCTGCTTCTCCATGGAGTCACGGATGCTGGGCGGCGGCTCGATCGCCTTGAGCTCCACCCGGGTGACCTTGATGCCCCAGCGGCCGGTGGTCTCGTCGAGCACGCTGGACAGGTGCTTGTTGATCTGGTCGCGGCTGGTCAGCGCCCGCTCCAGGTCCAGCGAGCCGATCACGTTGCGCAGGGTGGTGACGGTGAGCTGCTCGATCGCCTGCAGGAAGTGCGAGATCTCGTAGGTGGCCCGCACCGGGTCGACCACCTTGAAGTAGAGCACCGTGTCGATCGAGACCACCAGGTTGTCCGAGGTGATCACCGGCTGCGGCGGGAAGGAGACCACCTGCTCGCGCATGTCGACCTTGGTCCGCACCGCGTCGACGAACGGCACCAGCAGGTTGAGACCGGGCGAGAGGGTGCGCTTGTACTTGCCGAGCCGCTCGATCACGTCCATCCGCTGTTGCGGGACGATCCGGACCGATTTCACGAGCGTCGTCACCGCGAAGAGCAGGATCACTAGCCCGAGCAGGGGAATCAGGAATTCCATGACGCCACTCCCTAGATGTGGGGCGAATCGTCGTGCCACACCAGGAGAGTCGTGCCGCGCAACTTGACGACGCGGACGTGCTCACCCGGTGCGAAGGTCTCGTTACCGTCGAACGACCGGGCCTGCCACAGCTCCCCGTCGATCTTTATCATGCCCTGGTCGCTGTCCACCGCGTCCACGACCGTGCCGCGAGAACCCTCGATCGCCTCGACACCGAACGGCGTCTCCCCGGTCTCGAGCGCGGACCGGGCGTGCCGCATGATGATCGGCCGGACCGCCGCCACCGAGATGCCGGAGACGATGGCGAAGACGATCACCTGCACCAGCGGGCCGGCGCCGAGCGCGGCCGCTCCCGCCGCGGCCAGGGCCCCCGCGGCGAAGAAGATGACGAGAATCGTCGCGGTAAAAGCCTCGCCGATGGCCAGCGCGATGGCGAGGACGATCCAGAGAACGGCTTCCACCCCTCGATCGTGGCACGCCCGAGCACGTACGGGCAGTAGCCGGAGCCGCTCGAAACAGTTAGACCCATGAGTTCGTACGAGGAGAGGGACCATCGTGTCGTTGCTTCCGGAGACCGTTCGCCGGATCGATGAGATCGCCGCCCGGGCGCAGGCGGGCGGCCGGGTGCCGTCGCTCGCTCTCGCCGTCGTCCGCGATCGGGCGGTGCTGCACTTCGCGGCCGCCGGGGAGCAGCCGCGCCCGGACCCGAAGACGCAGTACCGGCTCGGCTCGATCACCAAGACCATCACCGCGACGCTCGTCATGCAGCTGCGCGACGAGGGGTTCTTCGCCCTCGACGACCTGCTCTACCGGCACCTGCCGGGCACCCCGATCGGCGGCGTGACGCTGCGGCAACTGCTCGGGCACGTCTCCGGCCTGCAGCGCGAGCCGGACGGCCCGTGGTGGGAACGCAACCCCGGCGGTGACGTGGACAAGCTGCTGGCCGAGCTGACCTACGAGAAGCTGGCCGGGCCGCCGTACCGGCGCTACCGCTACTCCAACCTCGCGTACGGCCTGCTCGGCGCGGTCGTGGAGAAGGTCACCGGGATGGGCTGGTCGGAACTCGTCGGCAAACGCGTCCTCGACCCGCTCGGCATGAAACGGACCACCTTCTCGCCGGTGGAGCCGTACGCCAGGGGTTATGTCGTGCACGCCCTCACCGGCGCCCTGCACGAGGAGCCACGGCCGGGCACCGGCGCGATGGCGCCCGCCGGTCAGCTCTGGTCGACCGTCACCGACATGGCCAAGTGGGCCGGGTTCCTGGCCGATCCGGCGCCCGCGGTGCTGTCCCGGGAGACCGTCGACGAGATGTGCGCGCCCGTGGTCATCAGCGACCTGGAGTCGTGGACCGCGGGCCACGGGCTCGGGCCGCAACTGTTCCGGGTCGGCGAGCGCGTCTACGTCGGACACGGCGGCTCCATGCCAGGATATGTCGCTCATATCGTGGTTCATCGGCGCAGCCGGTTCGGGGTGATCGTCTTCGCCAACGCCTACGGCCTCGACGGCACCACCGTTCAGCAGGTCAGCCTGTCCACGCTGACCGCCACCCTGGACAGCGAACCCGACCCGATCACCCCCTGGCGGCCGCCCACCGCTCCCGAGGGCGAGGCCGCCGAGATCTGCGGCCGCTGGTGGTGGATGGGCCGCGAGCACTCGATCACCCCGGAGGGCGACACCCTGGTCATGAGCGGCCCCGGCGCCCCGACCCGCTTCGCCCGCGAGGCCCCGGACCGCTGGCGCGGCCTCTCCGGCCCCAACGAGGGCGAGGTCCTGCGCATCCTCCGCTCCCCCGACGGCGCCCCCACCCACCTCGACATCGCCACCTTCGTCTTCAGCCGCGACCCGATGCACCTCGCCTGAATCACGATCAAACCCATGCTCCGGTACGGGCCACCCACGGTCCCGTGACTCGCGGCGGCCACGGCAGGCTGCCTCACCCCGGGACACAGCAGCCACAACCAGCCGGACAAGACCACCACCCCCGGCTGGCTCCCACCGCTACCTGAACCTCACGACACGGCAGCCACAACCAGCCGCACGAAACCACCACCCCCGGCTGGCTCTCACCGCTGCCTCAACCCCCGGACACAGCAGCCACACCAGTCGGGTCGGGCCGAATCAGCGGCCCTGGCTGGTTGTCAGGGCTGTCTCGACGGCGGGGAGACAGCGGCCAGCACCAGCCGTGGGTGGGGGCGGGACGGGGTGCGGGCGGCGGTGAGGCCGAGGGCCAGGCCGGCGGCGACGGTGGCGATGCCGAACCAGACGGCGGGGGCCGGGGCGGGGCCGCCGAGGGCGACGCCCGCGGCCGCGGCGGCGATCGGGGCGACGCCGGTCAGCAGGCCGGCGCGGCCGGAGCCGATCCGGGCCACGCAGGTGTACCAGAGGACGAACGCGACGGCGGTGACCAGGACGGCCAGGTACACACCGGCGAGCACGTCGTCGGCGTGCAACCGGGTCACCGCGGCGGGCCCCTCGGCGGCCAGGCCGATCACGGCGAACATCGCGGCGCCCAGCCAGGTGGCGTGCACGGACACCCCGAGCGGCCCGTGCCGGCCCAGCACCGGCACGGCGAGCAGGGTGAACGCCGCCTCGCAGGCGAACGTGACGAAGGCCCAGAGCAGCCCGGCGGCGTCGGTCCGGCCGAGGCCCTGCACCAGCGCGGCGCCGAGGGTCACCACGACCGCGGCGGCCAGCACCCGGGCGGCGGGGCGGCGGCCCTCCAGCAGCGGGCCGGCCGCGGCCAGCACGATCGGGACGCAGGCGACGGCGACGCCGATGACCGCGGGCTCGGCGTGCCGGGAGCCCTGGACCAGCGCCACGTTGAAGATCACCAGGCCGGTCAGGGTGACACCGGTCAGCCAGAGCCAGTCCCGGCCTCGGGGCGGGCGCACCGGCGACCGGGTCGCGCGGGCCCAGGCCAGCAGCAACAGGCAGGCCACGGTGTAGCGGAGGGCCTGCACGGTGAACATCGGGGCGTCGGTCAGGTGCCCGGAGACGGCGACGCTGCCACCGACGAAGACCATGCCGGCGGCGCCGGCGAGGGCGGGGAGAGCTTTCATGCCTTCGATGCTGCACCGCGGTATGGTCCGGTTCGAGGACCAATCGGGAGGCGACCAACCGGACCAATCCGAGGTTGCGGTGGGCGGGAGGCGACCAACCGGGCCGATCCGGGGTTGCGGTGGGCGGGGCGGATCGGGTGGATCAGGGGCGGCCCCGGCCGGACGGGTTCGGGTTGCGGTGGCGGGGAGGAGCGGCGTGGGTCGGGGGGCGGGCATCGGCGGGTCGGACTTCCTGCAGCTGCGGGCGGCGGACGCCCCGGCGAAAGGGCTCACCGCGTGGCTGACCGAGGGGCTGCGGTCGGCGATCACGGCCCAGCGGCTGGCGCCCGGGGACCGGCTGCCGGCGACCCGGCTGCTCGCGGCGGAGCTGGGCGTGTCCCGGGGTGTGGTGGTGCAGGCGTACCAGCGGCTCGTCGACGAGGGGCTGGCCGCGGCACGGACCGGCGCGGGCACGGTGGTCACCGGGCGCGGGACGCCGAACGCGGGACGGCCGGCCGTGGACCGGCGGCGGACCCTGGACGAGCTACGGCTGCCGATCTCCACTCCGGACGGCGTCGACCTGGACCTGTCACCGGGCATCCCGGATCTGTCGGCGTTCCCGCGGGCGGCGTGGTTGCGGGCCGAACGCGCGGTGCTGGACCGGATCACCGCCGCCGACCTGCGGTACGGCGACCCGGGTGGGACGCCACGGCTGCGGTCGGAGCTGGTGGGCTGGCTGGCCCGTACCCGCGGGGTCCGGTGCGAGGCGGACGACGTCGTGGTCACCGCGGGCGTCGCGCAAGGGCTCGCCCTGCTCGCGCACGTGTTGCGAGCCCGGGGCATCGACGCGGCGGCGGTGGAGGAGCCCGGGTCGCGCGGCACCGTGGACCAGATGACGTACTGGGGGATGCGGCCGGTCGAGATCCCGGTCGACGAGCACGGCATGCGGGTCGGCGAACTGGCCGCGACCGGGGTGCGCGCGGCGGTCCTCACCCCCGCGCACCAGTTCCCGACGGGGGTGGTGCTCTCCCCCGGCCGGCGCCGTGAGCTGCTCACCTGGGCGGACCGGGACCGGTTGGTGGTCGAGGACGACTACGACGCCGAGCACCGGTACGACCGGGCGCCGGTGGCCGCCCTGCAGGGGTCGGCGCCGGACCGGGTGGCGTACCTCGGCAGCATCTCCAAGTCTCTCGCGCCCGGCATGCGGATCGGCTGGCTGATCGCGCCCCGGCCGATGCAGGCCGAACTGCTCGCCGCCAAACACGCCAGCGACCTCGGCAACCCGGTGATCCCGCAACTCGTGCTGGCGGAGCTGCTGGCGTCCGGGGACTACGAGCGGCATCTGCGCGCCGTGCGTACCCGGCAGCGGTCGCGCCGTGACGCCCTGCTCACCGGATTGCGCGCGCATCTGCCGCGGGCACGCGTCGCCGGCGTCGCGGCCGGGCTGCATCTGCTGGTGACGCTGCCCGGCACGGACGACGACGTGCTGCTGGCCGAGCGGGTCGCGGCGGAGGGCGTACTGGTGCACCCGCTGTCCTGGCATCGGCGCCGCACCGGCCCGCCGGGCCTGGTGATCGGCTACGCCGCGCACTCACCGGACCGTCTCGCCGAGGCCGCCGCCCGGATCGGCCGCGCCCTCACCCCCGGCGGCGGGTGAGTCGCGGCCGGACTCGGCACACCGGCAGTCTCAGTCGTCCAGGACGGTCACGAAGTCGATGAGCCGCTCCATCGAGTTGATCAGCGGGGTCTCGACGTCCTTGTAGGAGCTGACCGAGGCGAGGATGCGCCGCCACATGTCGGCCGGCTGGCGTACGCCGACGGCCTCGCAGACGCCCTCCTTCCACGGGCGGCCGGGCGGGATGACCGGCCAGGCCCGCAAGCCCACCCGTTCCGGCTTGACCGCCTGCCAGACGTCCACGTAGGGATGGCCGGTGACCAGCACGTTCGGGTCCTTGACCGCGGCGACGATCCGGCTCTCCTTGGAACCGGCGACGAGATGGTCCACCAGCACACCGAGCCGCCTCGTCCGGGACGGCCCGAACTCGCGAACCGCGCCCGCGAGATCGTCGATGCCGTCCAGGGGCTCCACCACGATGCCCTCGATCCGCAGGTCGTCGCCCCAGATCCGCTCGACCAGGGCGGCGTCGTGGATGCCCTCCACCCAGATCCGGCTGGCCTTCGCGACACGGGCCTTCACGTCGTCGACGGCGATCGACCCGGAGGCGGTGACCCGGCGCTGCCGTCCCGGTTGCTGCTTCGGCGCCGGCCTGATCAGCGTGACCACCTGACCGTCCAGCAGGAACGCGGCCGGGGTCAGCGGGAAGTTGCGGCGCTTGCCGAACCGGTCCTCCAGGACGACCGCGCCGAGCTCGAAGCCGACCACCGCGCCACAGAACCCGGAGTCGGCGTCCTCGACGACCAGATCGGTCTCGGCCTCCACCTCCGGTATCACCTTGCGGCGGCGCCAGTCGCCCGCCATCACATCCTCCCCATACATGAATCGCACGGTAACCCGCGATCACGGACACACCGATGGTGACGCTCCGAGCCGAGACAACTGTCTGCACCGGCACGTACCCTTGCTCGCATGCATTCCGCAGCCGATGCGGCCGTCCGCGCCGCGCGCCGGTCCACCCGGTTCGTGGCCTGGGTGCGCGCCTGGCGCGCCGGGCTCGTCCCGTTCGACGATCTGGCCGACGAGATCGCCGCGGGCGAGGAGCACCTCGTCGCCGACGCCCCGGGCACCTGGACCGACGTCCCGCTCAGCCAGGGCCTGCCGATCTTCGCGAAACTGCGTCCCGACGAGATCCGGCTGGTCCTCCCCGTTCCCGGCGACCCACGTGGCCTGCCCGGCCCCAGCGATCTGACCGGCGCCGCGCTGCTGGCCGGCGAGGCGGTGATGACGCCGGCGTTCGGTGTGGTGCCGGAGGTCCGGCGGCACACCTCCGGCTCCGGAGTGGAGTTCGAGACGGTGCTGTGGCGGGTGCTGCCCGCGCCGGAGCACCGCCCGGTCTTCCAGATGGGCGCCGCCGAGGCCGAGGCCGAGCTCACCGCCGCGCTCGGCGAGGCCACCGCCCGGCTCACCCGGCTGGACGTGGCGCAGTGGAAACCGGAGCTGGCCGGGGCGTTGCAGGCGCTGCGCCGCCCGGAGAGCACCGAGACCCTGCCCCCCGGCTTCGACCCGCGGTCACGCCGGCTGTTCGCCCGCGCCAGCATCCTCGACCAGGTGCTCGCCCTCGCCGGGTCGAACGCGCCGGGCGGCGCCGTCAACGGTTACGAGGCGCAGCAGCGGGACGAGGCTCTGCGCCCGCTCACCGCCGCCTGCCGGCAGGCCCTCGTCGCGGCCTGCAACTCCCCGTTGCAGCCGTGACCGCCCCCGACCGTTACGCGCACTGCAGCTTCTGCGGCGCCCGGTTCACTCTCGGCCAGCCGTGGCCCCGCAAGTGCGGGGCGTGCGGCCAGATCAGCTACCTCAACCCCAGTCCGGTCGCCGTCGCGGTCCAGCCGGTCGGCTCCGGCCTGCTCGCGGTCCGCCGCGGCGTCGCCCCGGCTCACGGGCGGCTGGCGCTGCCCGGCGGTTTCATCGACATGGGTGAGACGTGGCAGGCGGCCACGGTGCGCGAGCTGTTCGAGGAGACCGGGGTCGAGGCCGATCCGGCCGCGATCCGCCTCTACGACACGATCAGCGCGCCGGACGGCACGATCCTGGTGTTCGGCCTGCTGCCGGCTCTGCCCAGCCCGGCCCACCTGCCGCCCGCCCCGGCCACCGACGAGACGTTGAGCCGTGAGGTCCTTTACGGCCCGACCGAGCTGGGCTTCAGCATCCACACCGCCGTCGCCACCCGCTGGTTCACCTCCAAGGCGTGACCGGGTTCAGCCTGCCATGGCCTCGATCAACTGGCGGACGTCGTTGACCGCGGAGATCACCGGAGCCGACATCGCGACCCGGCCGGCGATCCGCTTGATCGTGTCGCGGAGGTTTTGCGGGTCCGGGTCGGGTTCCTGAGCGCTCCGTTCCAGGTTCTTCAAGTCACGCTCGACCCAGTCCGACTCCGGGATCTCTGCACGGTGCTGCGCGAACTGCCGGCGCAACTCGGCGAGCGCCGCCGCGAACCGATCGTCGCCTGCCGTGGTCGTGTGGATGGCGACGTCGCGCTGCTCGGCACGGGCCCCGTGCCCGACCGCGTTCGGCCCGAAACTGCTTCCACCGATCGACAGATGGTCAGTCATCCAAACCTCCGATTCTGGTGTTCGTGGCTCTCGCGGAAGCGCCGTCCCCCGCGGCCACCGGCCCGTAGTTGTCCCCGAAGATGTGTACGCCGTTGTACTGATAGAGATTGACGCTGCGCGAGAAGGCGGAATTGTCGACGCCGTGATCTGAGAGAAATTCCCCGATGGCCTCGGTCACGCGCCGGTTGATGATCCGCCGACATTTCTCCGAGTCCAGGCGCTGCAGATTATTCGCGAAACCGGTACGTGACGCCAATTGCCGCGCATCCACCACGGCCCCGAAGTCGTACACCGACTTCGTCCGGGACTCCTGATCCGCCCGGCGGATGGCACCCGACATCGAGGTGAACCTGACACTGGAGCGAATGAGATCCAGCGGGGCGGCCACCGTCGCCCCCATGAACCGGCACGCCGCCTCGCGGAACGCGGTACGCAACGAGTTGGCGCGGATGTCGTACCCGTCGATGTCGAGGAACCGCTGCTCCAGTGGGCCGAGGACGAACGCGACCACCTCGACGTACAGCATCGCCCCCGCGGCAGCCACATGGATGTAGGTGGATGCAATCGCGCTCTGGCGCTCGGCCGGCATGATGGCGTGCCCGTCGTCGCCCACCCCCGCCTCGTCCATTACACCGACCGTGGCCCGCAGGAAGTGGCGGGCGCCGGCCTGAGGATGCTGGATGATCATGCGCACCGCCTCCGGCTCGGCGTGCGAGAACGGTAGCCGCAATCGATCATCGACCAGCGGATGGCCACGCCACCGGGTGCCCGAGGAGATGATCTGGTCGCTCAGCAGCAGGCCGGTGATCCGCTCGGATTCCGGCAACGCCGGCGAGCGCAGCTCCGCGAGCCGGCACTTCAGGTATCGCACCAGATCGACCGGGTCGATCACGACGTGCCCCCGCGAGCCGGCGGCCCCGTAGTGCCCGCTGGAGGGAATCGCCTCCGGGTACTCGGTGGCTTTCAGCTCGGTCGCCACGGACCAGGAGTCGACCTGCTCCCCGGCGCCCACGAACGGCTCGACATCGCCGTGCAGGACGATGTTCCCCGCCTGCGCCTGGGCCACGACTCCGAGGCGCTGCTCGATCTCCCATCGGACCGCTTCCGGAGCGGGCGGGATCCGGCCGTGGGCCAGATCCACGACGATCGTGGTGATGATGCGGTATCGCGCCCAGGTCACCGCCACATAGGCGGTCACCAAGATCGCCGTCGCCTGGACGGGAAACAGGTTCGCGTCGAGCATCGGGTCCTCACGGGGAGCAACCGTCCCGAAAGCCGCCACGAAGGAAGGGGCCAGGCATGAGAAACCGGTCATGACGACCAGTGCGACCGTCACCGTCCGCCCGATCGACCCCTTCGCCGCCCGGCGGCTTCCCCGCAGCATCCGCGAGCCCACCAGACATATCAGGAAGACCAGTAGGCCCGGGGCAGGAAAGGCGCACAGGCCGACCGTCAGAATCACGGAGACCACCGCGCTCTGCGCCAGCCGGAGACGCTGGGCCCGCAGGCAGTGCCGGACCACGAGGGCCGTGTCGTAGCCCAGCGCCGGCGAGACCGCGCGGTGGCTGTCGGCGACCAGGTGCTCGACGACCCGGTCGGCGTATTCCTCGGACACGTAGGCGGCCGCGCAGAGATAGCGGGTCGTCGACGAGGCCGGCCCCGGCCGGCGCCCGTCGAACGGCGGGCCATGCCTGAACCCCGGGTTCGCCGCATCGGGAACGGCCGACGGAGAGCCGGCGGCCCGGCCGTCGGTCTCATTGGCCATGCATTCTCCGAATCCGGGATCGCGGTAAAAGAGGAGCATTATCGATGCGGCGATCTTTACGTTACCCGCAAGCGCACCGGCCCAGAATCACCCGAGAGCCTGATCGCATCACCTCATCGGCGTACGGCGAGAGAATCCGGAAATCGTCGGCCTGAGACGCACGGGAATGGCCCTTCCACGTCTACGTCTCCGGCGCTTCGCTGCTTGTCCGGAACCGCCGGAACAAGATCTCGCGCATGGACGTGCTCCCGCGTTACTGAACTTCACGAACGCAGGCAACGGCGGGCAGGCATTCGTGCCGTTGCTGAACGTTCAGGCGGCGGAAGCCGGCTCGAAGGGCCGGGCGTAGGGCACCTGCACCCGAGACCATCCGCTACGTACTCGGCGACAGCGGCGTCCATCGGACCGTGCGCGACGCCGGGGCCGTGTCGATCCGTGCCCGGCTCAGTCGATCGAATCCGCCATGACGAGTTCGTCGAGGAGGAGCCGGATGGCGGGGGCGCAGCGGCCGCGGTCGGCGGAGGTGAACCAGGCCAGTTCGGCGATCTCGGCGGCTGCGGCGGGGTCGCCGGTGGCCGGGCCGGTGAAGCAGACCAGCTGGACGCGGGTGCCCGGTGGGCGGTTGTGGGCCGGGGCGTCGATCGTGACGAACGCCTCGAGAGCGGCCGGGTCGACGTGCAGGCCCACCTCCTCGCGGACCTCGCGGGCGGCGGCCTCGGCGTGTGTCTCGCCGGGTTCCGGTTTGCCGCCGGGCAGGTAGAACGCGTCCGAGCCGGCCGCCCGGACGGTCAGCACCCGGCGGTTCCGGACGCAGACCCAGGCGGCCGCGACGACCAGTGCGGGCGCTGTCATGCCAGCCGGAACGGGTCGCCGGACTCGAACCGCCCCAGGTCGGCCAGGGTGGGCCGGACCGAGCCGGAGAGGTCCTCCGGCAGGGCGTCGAGCGGAAAGAACGCGGCGTCGAGGGTCTCGTCGGTGACCCGGACCAGGTCGCCGGACCAGGAGTCGACCCGGACGGCCAGGGAGACGTGCTGGTACGTGGCCCCGAACGCGTTGGTGTGCAGGTGCTCCCCGGAGTACAGGGCGAACGGGGTGACCGTGTGGGCGGTCAGGCCGGTCTCCTCGTACACCTCCCGGATCGCGCAGTCCCGCAGCGTCTGGCGCAGCTCCATGGTGCCGGCCGGCAGCGCCCACCGGCCGTTGTCGTTGCGCTGGATCAGCAGGACGCGGCCGCCGTCGTCACGGAGCACGGCCCGCGCCCCGATCGTCATCAGGACCGGTTCCGGCCCGGTGAGCGCCCGCAACCGCCCGAGGTACGACTCCTCCCACGGCACGGCCGGGCTCAGATCTCGTCGATCAGGTCGGCGACGGAGTTGATGATGCGGGACGGGCGGTACGGGTACGTCTCGCTCTCCATCCGGCTGCTGATGCCGGTCAGCACCAGGATGGTCTCCAGCCCCGCCTCCAGACCGCACAGCACGTCGGTGTCCATCCGGTCGCCGATCATCGCGGTGGTCTCGCTGTGCGCGCCGATCGCGTTGAGCGCGGACCGCATCATCATCGGGTTGGGCTTGCCGACGAAGTACGGCTTCACCCCGGTCGCCTTGGAGATCATCGCCGCGACCGAGCCGGCGGCCGGGAGCAGGCCCTCGTTGGACGGCCCGGTGGCGTCCGGGTTGGTGCAGATGAACCGGGATCCGGCGCTGATCAGCCGGATCGCCTTGGTGATCGCCTCGAAGCTGTAGGTGCGGGTCTCGCCGAGCACCACGTAGTCCGGCTCGAACTCGGTGAGGATGTAGCCGGCCGCGTGCATGGCGGTGGTCAGGCCGGCTTCGCCGATCACGTACGCGGTGCCGCCGGGCCGCTGGTCCGCCAGGAACTGCGCGGTCGCGAGGGCGGCGGTCCAGATCGAGCCCTCGTCCACGTCGAAGCCCATCCGGTAGAGGCGGGCCTGCAGGTCACGCGGCGTGTAGATGGAGTTGTTCGTCAGGATGAGGAACGGCTTGCCGCTCTCCTTCATCCGGTTGACGAACTCCGGGGCGCCCGGCACCGGCTCTCCCTCGTGGACGAGGACGCCGTCCATGTCGGTGAGCCAGCTCTCGATCGCCTTGCGCTCCTTCATCAGGGTGCCTTTCGTCGCGCGGGTGGGGGACAGCAGTCCGCGGGGCAGACGTCCCAGGTCGGCAGCGTACCGAGCGCCGCCCGATTCTGATCATCGGTCCGCTCCTGCACCAACTCGCGGATCATCGCGACGAAGGAAGGGTGAACACCGGGTGTCGACGCCCGGGCGTATCCCAGGCCGAGGCCGGCCGCGGTGTCCTTGGCCTCGTTGTCGAGGTCCCAGAGGACTTCGAGGTGGTCGGAGACGAAACCGATGGGGCTGACCACCACGTCGGTCACACCCTTCTCGGCGAGCAGCGCGAGGTGATCGTTGATGTCCGGTTCCAGCCAGGGCACCTGCGGCGGGCCGGAACGGCTCTGCCACACCAGGTCGTAACCGAGGTCGGCGGCGGCCGCGGCGTGCACGAGCCGGGCGGTCTCCTCCAGCTGGGCGTTGTAGCGCCCGCCGGTGGGCCCGGCGGTCTTCGCCATGGTGACCGGGATGGAGTGGGCGGTGAAGACCAGACGGGTGGTCTCCCGGCGGGCCGGGTCGAGGGTCGTCAGAGCCGCCTGCACCGCTTCCACGTGCGGGTTCACGAATCCCGGGTGGTCGTGGAACTGCCGCAGCTTGGCGATCCTCGGCGCCCGGGGGCCGACGTGCGCCCGGGCCGCGGCGATGTCCTCCCAGTACTGCTTGCAGGAGGAGTAGCCGCCGTACGCGCTGGTCGCGAAGCCCAGCGCGTGCTCGATCCCGTCGTCGCGCATCCGCGCGACGGTGTCGGCGAGCATCGGCTGCCAGTTCCGGTTGCCCCAGTAGGTGGGCAGGCCGATCCCGTGCGCCGAGAACTCGGCGCCGATGGCCGCGAGCAGGTCGCGGCACTGCTGATTGATCGGGGAGACCCCGCCGAAGTGCATGTAGTGCTCGGCCACCTCGGCGAGGCGCTCGTCCGGGACACCGCGCCCGCGCACCACGTTGCGCAGGAACGGCATCACGTCATCGGGCTTCTCTGGCCCGCCGAAGGAGAGCAGGACGAACGCGTCGTAAACCACCCGCCCATCCTGCCACCGCGTCAGGCGGCTCGCGCGTGGTAGCCCCCGTCGACGTGCACCATCTCACCGGTGGTGGCGGGGAACCAGTCGGACAGCAGGGCGCAGACCGCGCGGGCGGTCGGCTCCGGGTCGTTGAGGTCCCAGCCGAGCGGCGCGTGCTGGGAGTAGGCGTCCTCGAAGTTGCTGAAGCCCGGGATCGACTTGGCGGCCATGGTACGCAGCGGGCCGGCCGCGACCATGTTGCTGCGGATCCCGTGCTTGCCCAGGTACATGGCGAGGTAGCGGGACGCCGATTCGAGGCCGGCCTTGGCGACGCCCATCCAGTCGTACAGCGGGTAGGCCTTGGTCGCGTCGAAGGTCAGGCCGACGATCGAGCCGCCGGCGTCCATCAGCGGCAGGCAGGCCACGGCGAGAGACTTGTACGAGAACGTCGACACGTGCAGCGCCTGCGAGACGTCCTCCCACGGCGTCTCCAGGAAGGTGCCGCCGAGGGCGCTCTGCGGGGCGAACCCGATCGAGTGGACCACGCCGTCGAGTCCGTCGACGTGCTCCCGCACCTTGGCGGGCAGGCCGTCCAGGTGCTCCTGATTGGTGACGTCCAGTTCGATGACGGGCGCCGGCTGGGGCAGCCGCTTGGCGATGCGCTCCACCAGCGAGAGACGGCCGAAGCCGGTCAGCACCACCGTGGCGCCGGCTTCCTGAGCGAGCTTCGCCACCGAGAAGGCGATCGAGGCGTCGGTGATCACACCGGTGACGAGCAGCCGTTTACCGGCCAGCAGTCCAGACACGAAAATACTCTCCTGACAAGATTCTCGGGACTTCAGTGGCCCATGCCGAGACCACCATCGACCGGCAGCACGGCGCCCGAGATGTACGCCGCACTGTCGCTGGCCAAGAACGTCACGGCTGCCGCTACCTCGTCTGCACTGGCGAGACGACCGGCCGGGACGGCCTTGATGATCTCGGCCTTGCGCGAGTCGGGCAAGACCGCGGTCATCTCCGTCTCGATGAACCCGGGCGCCACCACGTTCGCGGTGATGTTGCGGCCGCCCAGCTCACGCGTGATGCTACGGGCCATGCCGACCAGGCCGGCCTTGCTCGCCGCGTAGTTCACCTGGCCGGGTCCGCCGTACAGGCCGACGACGGAGGAGATGAAGACGATCCGGCCCCAGCGGGCGCGCAGCATCTTGGTGCTGGCCCGCTTGGCGCAGCGGAACGCGCCGGTCAGGTTGGTGTCGATCACCCGCTCGAACTGCTCGTCGCTCATCCGCATGAGCAGGGTGTCGTCGGTGATGCCGGCGTTGGCGACGAGCACCTCCACCGGGCCCAGCTCGTTCTCCACGTAGGTGAACGCGGCGTCGACGCCGGCCGAGTCGGTGATGTCGCACTGCACCCCGAGCAGGCCCTCCGGCGCCCCGGAGCCACGATGCGTGACCGCCACCCGGTCGCCCTGCTTGGCGAACGCTCGCGCGATGGCCAGGCCGATGCCGCGGTTTCCTCCGGTCACCAGAACGGTGCGAGCCACAACACACTCCAATCGACATGTCACCACGAGTTCACAGTGGGTCACCAGAACCCTTCTGAAATGCGAGACTATCGGCCCGGCGTACCACCGCCGAGGGACGGTCCCGTTGACTTACACCCCGTTCAGGGACACGTCGATTTTCTTAAGTGGCGCTTAAGGAGTACGCTGCCACGGTCCAGGCCCGACGACGTATGGAGGTGATCGCTGTGCGAGATAGCGATCCTCCTAGTCGTGGCCGGGACGCTCGTCAGCGCCTCTGACCGCTGACCAGACCCCCACCCGCACGCCGCCGGTCCTCTTCGGGCCGGCCCCCGTGGCGTGCGGTGGTTCCGGCCGCGAAGTGACCCTGCCTCAGCTCAGTCACCAGCGGAAGACGGTTTCCATCGTGAAGAAGCTTGTCGCACCACTCGGTTTCACCCTGCTCTCGGCCTGGGTCGTCGTGCTCTTCGTGCTGGCACACAACACGCCCTGACGCATCGACGATCGCCCCCGGCTCCCGCGTGGGCACCCGCTTCACCGGCACCCACGCCCGAGCCGACAACAAGATCAGCTCGGTCGACCTCGTGTCCGCCCAGGCCCCGTGCGGTGGGCCCGCTCGCCCGGTCAGGGCAGGCGGGACGTCCACAGCAGACTCGTCGCGGCGCCGATCAGGCCCAGGAACAGGCCCGCCACCGCATACAGCTGGGTGACCTCGCGGGACTCGACACGATGGCCGATCGAGCTGCCCATGTCCTTGTAGACGTTCTTCAGCTCACCCACCGTGGCCGCCTCGTAGAAGTAGCCGTCGGTCTGCTCGGCCAGCTGCTGCAACGACAGCCGATCGACAGGCACCAGTTTCATGTCGCCGCGGATGTCGACGACACCGGTGTCGGTGCCGAACGCGATCGTGGAGATCGGCACGTTCGCCTGCGCCGCCGCGACCGCCGCGTCCTCGATGGAGCGCCCGGACGTGCGGTAGCCGTCGGAGAGCAGCACCACCCGGGCCGGCGGGGCGCCGTCCGCGCCGTCCGCGGGCACCGACCGGATCGCGTCCAGCGACGTGAAGACCGCCTCGCCCGTCGCGGTCGCCTCGGCCAGCGTCAGCGCGTCGATCGCGGCGACCACCGCGGCCCGGTCCTTCGACGGCGGGACCAGCACGTTCGCCGCCTGCGCGAAGGACACCAGGCCCAGGTTGTAACTGGGCGGCAGCTCGTTGACGAACTGCTTGGCCGCCTCCTGCGCCGCCTCGATCCGGCTCGGCTCCACGTCCTCGGCCTGCATGGACAGCGACACGTCGATGGCGAGCATCACGGTCGCCCGCTCCAGCGGCTCCTCCTTGTCGATCGACGGGCGGGCCGTCGCCGCCGCCAGCGCGCCCAGCATCAGCAGGAACGCGGCCGCCGACACGTGCCGGCGCCAGCCCAGACCCTTCGGTGCGAGGGTGCGCAGCAGCTCGACGTTGGTGAACCTCATCGCGTACTGCCGCTTGCGGAACTGCCGCCAGACGTACAGCCCGGCCAGGGCCAGGACGGGCAGCAGCGTCAGCAGCCACCACGGTTCCAGGAAACGGATCATCGTGTGGTCCCTCGGGTACGGGCGTGGCGCTGAGCGGCCACGAAGCGGACCATGTCGAGCAGCCAGTCGGTGTCGGTGCGCAGGCGCAGGTGCGAGGCCCCGGCGGCACGCAGCGCGCGGGCGATGGCGGCGCGCTGCTCCCCCGCCGCCTCGGCGTACCGCCGGCGCAGGCCGTCGTCGGAGGTCTGCACCTCGTGCAGCATCCCGGACTCCGGGTCGGCCAGGGTCAGCACGCCGACGTCCGGCAGCTCCAGCTCACGCGGGTCGACCACCTCGATCGCGAGCACGTCGTGCCGGACCGCGAGCTTCTTCACCGGCCGGGCCCAGCCCTCCACCGGCGACAGGAAGTCGGAGATCACCACAGCCACGCCGCGCCGCCGCGGTGGCCGGTTCAGCATGTCGATCAGGGCGCCCAGGTCGGTGCGGCCGGGCCGGATCCGGGTCCCGGCGATCGCCCGCAGCAGCGCCTGCGCCTCCTTGCGGCCGGGCCGGGCGGGCAGCCGCAACACCGGGGCGGCAGGCGGTGGCTCGGCTTTCGCCTCCGCCTTGCGGCGCCACCAGCCGCGGGTTCCCTCCTTCTGCGGTACGCCGGAGCCGGTGCCCACCACGGCCCCGATCCGGTTGCCGCCCCGGACGGTCAGATGGGCCATCGCCGTGGCGGCCGCGACCACCAGGTCCCGTTTGAGCCATTTGGCGGTACCGAAGTCGAGGCTGGCCGACAGGTCCACCGCGAGCCAGGTCTCCAGCTCCCGGTCGGCGACCGTGCGGCGCACGTGCGGCAGCGTGGTCCGGGCCGTCACCGGCCAGTCCATCCGGCGCACGTCGTCGCCCGGCCGGTACTCCCGGGACTCGCCGGCCTCGCTGCCCGGCCCCGGCAGCAGCCCCGCATAGTCCCCCTGGAGCAGGCCGTCCAGTTTCCGGGTGACGAGCAGCTGCAGCTTGGCGAGGACGGCCTCGGCCCGCGCAGCCTCGTCCGGCGCCAGCGGCATCGAGAGGGGCGGCCCGGTCATGACGGGGTGGGCCAGGCGCCGTTGCCCTGCGGCGGCCGGTTGTCCTGCGGCGGCCGACTGTCGAAGGCGGCGGGAGCGCCGCTGGTCGGCTGGACCCCGGCCGGGCCGGCGACGTACTGCGCGGCGGGCGGGCCGGCCGCGACCGGCGTCAGCGGGCCGGGCGGTGTGTGCTGGCCGAACTGCCCCGGCTGAGGCTGGCCCGGCTGGCCGAACTGCCCCGGCTGGGGCTGACCGGGCTGGCCGAACTGCCCCGGCTGCCCGGGCTGGCCGCTCGGCGAGCCCTGACGGGACGACACCTGCGGCGGCGGGACGGCCTGCATGATGCGGGCGACGATGTGGTCGGCCGGGATGTCGTCGGCCAGCGCGTCGTAGCTGAGCACCAGGCGGTGCCGCAGGATGTCCGGCGCGATGTCCTGCACGTCCTGCGGGAGCGCGTAGTCCCGGCCGCGCAGCAGGGCCAGGGCGCGGGTGGCGCGGACGATGCCGAGCGAGGCGCGCGGGCTCGCGCCGTACTGAATCAGCTGGGCGACGTCCGGCATGCCGTGCTGGGCCGGGGCCCGGGTCGCCAGGACCAGGCGGACCGTGTAGTCGACCAGCGCGTTGTGCACGAACACCTGGTCGGCACGGCGCTGCAGGGCAAGCAGGTCGTCGGGGGTGAAGACCTGCTTCGGCTCCGGCGCGCTGACGCCCATCCGGTAGACGATCTCGCGTTCCTCGGTGTCGGTCGGGTACCCCACGATGATCTTCATGAGGAACCGGTCCCGCTGGGCCTCGGGCAGCGGGTAGACACCCTCCTGCTCGATCGGGTTCTGGGTGGCCATGACCAGGAACGGGTCGGGCACGTCGTAGCTCTTGCCGCCGATCGACACCTGGTGCTCGGCCATCACCTCGAGCAGCGCCGACTGCACCTTGGCCGGCGCCCGGTTGATCTCGTCGGCGAGCAGGAAGTTCACGAAGACGGGGCCGAGCTCCACGTCGAACTGCTCGCTGGACTGCCGGTAGATCCGGGTGCCGACGATGTCGGAGGGCACCAGGTCGGGCGTGAACTGCACCCGGGAGAACGTGCCGCCGACCACCTTGGCCAGGGTCTCCACGGCGAGCGTCTTGGCCACGCCGGGCACCCCCTCGAGCAGGCAGTGGCCGCGCGCCAGCAGCGCCACGAACATCCGCTCGACCATCCGGTCCTGGCCCACGATGACCCGCTTGACCTCGAACATCGCGCGCTCGAGCTGTGACGCGTCCTGCGCGGGCGGCACCGGCGCACCGCTGTCCGCGCTGGTCTCGGTCTCGGGCGTGCTCGGCTGCGCCACCGGTCCTCCTGTTGAGATCCTCGTCCACGGTGCCCCGCCGACGCTCAAGACTTACACGACACACAACAACATGCGGCTGGGAGGTTCCTTCGAGCCGACCGGCCGCGCTGACCGGCAGCATAGGTAGCCGTGTCGTCATCCGGCCGTCATCATCGCCGGATCCGGATGTCTTAGCAGCCCGCAACGCCATCGGCCAACTGTGTTGATCTTTCTGCGCGATCCGCCGGATCGGGCAGGTCACCGGGTGCATACGTGACCATGTGAAGCGTGTAGCATTTGGCTCGTCGCCGGGCGGCTTCCCCCGTGGCCGCCCGGCGCTCAAACTCCCACCCCACCCGCGCAGGTGCGTAGGGTTCAGGGCATGGTCGAGGAAATCGCTCCCCAGTGTTCCGCCAAGGGCTGCCGTGCCACGGCCACCTGGCAGTTGCACTGGAACAACCCGAAGATCCACACTCCGGAGCGCCGGAAGACCTGGCTGGCCTGTGACGACCACCGGCCCACCCTCGGCTCGTTCCTGGACGCGCGCGGGTTCCTGCGCGAGGTCACCCCCTTCATCGCTCCGGAGAGCGCCGCCGTCTCCTGAGCCGGGCTCCCGCGGCCGGGCGGAATGCGGCGGACAGGGCCTAGTCTTCACATGTGACCGAGCCGTCCACGCCAACCACCGTCGATGCCCTCGAGCCCTGGCCGGAAACGGTCGTGTGGCGCCCGGTCTCCAGCCGGCTCTTCCTCGTCCACCTGATCGGCATCGCCACCTGGACCGTGGTGCTGCTCGCAGGCCTGATCACCGGGCTGGTCCTCACCTCCTCGTCGAGCCTCTGGTGGCTGCTCGGCATGGCCGCGGCGCTGGTCCTCGCCGTCTGGCGGACCGTGATCGCGGCCCGCGCGGTCCGCGCCTGGGGCTATGCCGAGCGTGACAACGACCTGCTGGTCCGGCACGGCCTGCTGGTCCGGCACCTGTCCATCGTGCCGTACGCGCGCATGCAGTACGTGGACGTCACCGCCGGCCCCCTGGAACGGGCGTTCGGGCTGGCCACGGTGCAGTTGCACACCGCGGCGGCGGCCAGCGAGGCGCGGGTTCCCGGACTGCCGCCGGCGGAGGCCTCCCGCCTCCGGGACCGGCTGACCGCGCTCGGCGAGGACCGGGCCGAGGGGCTATGACCAGCTTCGGACCAGCCCCTTCCCCGGCCGAGCCGCCCACCGCCTCGCCCGCGCCCACGAGCCCGTGGCCGGAGCCGGCCGGCGTCTCCCCCACGCCCGCCGATGCCTGGCCGGAGCAACCCACCTCGGCCCCCGCGCCCGCCGGTCCGTGGGTGGAGCCGGCCGGCGCGTCACCCGTACCGCCGGGGGGTTCGGCGACCGCCGGGAAACCGCAAGCCGCGGCCGGTGAGCAGCCCGGCGCCGAACCGCGGCAGCGGCTGCACCCGCTGAGCCCGCTGCTCAAGGGCGCGAAGAGCATCGTCGTGATCGTCGCGGCGCTGTCCTGGCAGACCCTCGGGCAGGTCGGGGCGACCGACTTCGTGCTGATCGTGCTGGCCCTGGCGGTGGCCGTGGTGATCTTCTCGGGGATCGGCTGGTGGAACACCGGGTATCACGTGGTGGGACGTGAGCTGAGGATCACCGAGGGGCTGATCTGGCGGCGCAACCGGGCCATCCCGCTCGACCGGCTCCAGGCCGTCGAGGTGCGCCGGCCGTTGCTGGCCCAGCTCACCGGCCTCGCCGAGCTGCGCCTGGAGGTGGTCGGCGGCGGCAAGACCGAGGCGCCGCTGGCCTATCTGACCGTGCAGAACGCCGGCGCGCTGCGCGAGCGGCTGCTCTCACTCTCCGGGCAGGCGGGCACGACCGCCGCCACGGCACCCGGGTCGCCGGTGACCGAGCCGCTCCCGCTCTACCGGGTCCGCAACACCGACCTGCTGGTCAGCCAGCTGCTCACCCCGCAGGCGTTCTTCCTGCCGTTCGGCGTGGCCTGGGTGATCACCCAGTTCGTGATGGAGGGCTCGTGGACGTTCATCGGCATCGCCAGCACGATGACCGCGATGGCCGGCGTCATCCTGCAACCCGTCCGGCGGGTGCTTCGCGACTGGAACTTCCGGCTGATCCGCGGCGACCGCCTGGTCCTGCACTACGGCCTGCTGGAGACCCGCAGCCAGGTGGTGCCGCCGCACCGGGTGCAGGCCGTCCGGGTCACCTGGCCGTTCCTGTGGCGGGCCAAACGGTGGCTGCACCTGAGCCTGGACGTCGCCGGGCTGTCCCGCCCGGAGGCCGGCGACGACAAGAGCTCCGACCGTCTCATGCCGGTCGGTGACCCGGCCGCCGCCCGCGCCCTGGTCGCCGCGGCCCTCCCCGGAGTCGACCTGGCGGTGCTCGCCACCTCGCCGCCACCCCGCCGGGCCCGCTGGCTGCATCCGATCGGCCTGCGCTTCCACGGCGCCGGGCTGACCGCGGAGGTCTTCGTGAGCCGCTCGGGGCGGGTCACCCGGGAGATGACCCTGGTGCCGTACGCGCGGGTGCAGAGCGTCCGGGTCGTCCAGGGGCCGTTGCAGCGCCGGTTCGGGCTGGCCACCGTCTACGCCGACACCGCCGGCGGGCGTGCCGGGGCGGCCCGGGACCGGGACCTCGCCGAGGCGTACGCCCTGGCCGACGAACTGGCCACCCGCGCCCGCCAGGCCCGCACCGCCCCCGCCTCTCCCGCGGTCGGCCCGCCGACGCCCGTCACCCCGGCAGCCGTCATCCCGACATCCATGGATCCGGCACCCGTCAACCCCGCGGTCATCACCCCGTCCGCCGTCCCGCCGGTCGTCTCCCCGCCGGTCGTCGACCCGCAGGGCTTCACCCCGCTCGCCGGCCCGCCCCATTCCGCGCACCCGACGTCAGGCCGGCCCGATTCGGCACACCCGACGTCAGGCCAACCCGGTTCAGCACACCCGGGCCCTGGCGCGCCGGGTTCCACCGAGCCGATCGACGAGACGTTCTGGCAGCGGCCCTCGCAGCCGTGAGCCTTGCCGTCCGGCCCGCCCGGCCATGGGCTTCGGCACCGCCCTCGCAGCCTTACCCAGCCGCCCGGCCGTGAGCTTCGGCACCGCCCTCGCAGCCTTACCCAGCCGCCCGGTCGCGAGCTTCGGCGCCGCTCCCCGCAGCTTTGCCGGCCGCACGGCCGTAAGCTTTGACGATGGAGCTTCCGGAGTTCGCGCCCGGTCTCGGCGCCCGGGTCGAATTGACGGTCACCGACGCCGACACCGCTCAGTCCCTCGGCTCCGGCGACGTGCCGGTGCTGGCCACACCCCGGCTGCTCGCGCTCGCCGAGGCGGCGACCGTCCTCACCACCGCGCGGCAGATCCCCGGCGGCCTCACCACTGTCGGGGTCCGCGTGGAGATCGAGCACCGGGCGCCGACGCCGCTCGGCCGCCGGGTCGCCGCGCATGCCACCCTGACCAAGGTGGACGGGCCGAAGCTGTTCTTCGACGTGGCCGTGCACGACGGCGAGACCCTGGTCGCCGCGGTCCGTATCGAACGTGCCGTCGTCGACCGGCGGACCTTCATCGCCCGCGCCTTCGGCGACTGAACCTCTGGCCCGCCGGGCTGTCTCCGGCCACTCGGCGACAGCCGTGACAACCGCCCGAACCCCGGCTGGCTCTCACGGCTGTCTCCGACCGCCCGAGACAACCGTGACCACCAGCCGAACAACCGACCCCGGCCCCGGCCCGCCCTCAGGGTCGTCTCGGGGGCCCGGGCCACCGCCTCAGCCCGCAGCCCGTGCTGCGGCCGTGCGTGGCGCGGACCTCGCGTGGACGGGCACGGGACTTCCGTGGCCCGTACCGGCGAGTCAGGAAAGAGCAGGCCAGCGGACCGCGAGCTCGCCGGGGGTCGGCATCGCGGTGGCGCCGCCCTGTCGTTCGCACACCAGGCCGGCCACCGACAGGGCGAAGCGGACGTGGTCCGTCCAGCCGGCCGGGTCGGCGGGGCGGCCGCCGGCCAGCAGGCGGCTGATCAGGGCGGCCATCACGGAGTCGCCGGCGCCGGTGGCGTCGATGGCGTTCACCGCCGGGGCGGGGATCATGACCGCGCCGCCGTCCGTGGCGACGTGTGCGCCGCGGGCGCCGCAGGTGACCACGACCGTCGCCGCGCCCAGGCCGCGGATGTGCGCCGCCGCGGCCGCCGGATCCTGCTCGCCATAGAGCGTGATCGCGTCGGCTGAGCTGAGTTTGACCAGGTCAGCGGTGGCGAAGAACTCTTCGGCGAGTTCGCGCAGGGCGTGCACGGTGGCCTGGTCGGGAAGCAGGGTGGGCCGCACGTTCGGGTCGAAGACGCGCAGCGGTCCGGCGGTGGCCCAGGCCTGCCGGGCGGCGCCGGCGAACGGTTCACGAAGCAGGCTGATCGAGCCGGTGTAGAGGACCGTCGCTCCGGCCACCTCGGCGGGATCCAGGTCGCCGGGGCCGAGCAGCGCGTAGGAGGGCGGCTCGCCGTAGAAGGTGAAGGTCGGCTCGGCGCCGTCGAAGGTGGTGACGGCGAGGGTGGTGGGGGCGGGCACCCGGCGTACCCCTTGATCGCCGACGCCCGCCTCGCGGAGGAAGGCGGCGATCCGGTCGCCGAGGACGTCCGTGCCGAGGGATCCGGCGTACCGCACCTCACCGCCGAGTCGTGCCACGCCGACCGCCACGTTCAGCGGCGCGCCGCCGATCGCCTGCCGGTAGGTCTGGTCGTCCACTTCGAGCAGGTCGATCAGCGCCTCGCCCATCACCATCGCGTAGCTCACCGCCCCAGCCTTTCATCCGGCGTCGCCGGGTCCCAGGCTTCCCGCGGCACTCGTGGGCCAGGCTCCCCCGATCAACGCGTCAATATGGGTGAATTTGGGATAATTCGCCGATGAATGTGAGACTGCTAGCCCTGGCGGCGCCGCTGCTGCTCACGGGCGCCGCTCCGGCGCCCGGCCCGGCGCCCGACACCGCGGGCGCCTTCCTCAGTTACGACCGAGCGGTGGTTCCGGCGGGCGCGCGGGCCCGGCTCACCGTCCACGACACCGAGACGGGGGTACGGGTCAACCTGCTCGCCACCGGGCTCAAGCCTCGGCACGCGTACGGCGCCCACCTGCACACCAGCCGGTGCGGCAAGGATCCGGCCGACGCCGGGCCGCACTACCAGCACAGCGTCGACCCCGCCGCCGCGCCCGGCCAGCCCTCGGTGGACCCGGCGTTCGCCAACCCGCGCAACGAGATCTGGCTCGACTTCACCACCGACGCGTTCGGCACCGGGAAGGCCGTCAGCGTCCAGGAGTGGCCGTTCGACGAGTCCCGGCCGCCGTGGTCGCTGGTGCTGCACGCCGAGCACACGCACACCGCCCCGGGCCAGGCCGGCACCGCGGGCCCCCGCCTGGCGTGCCTGACCCGTGACGGGATCCGGGCCACGTACCAGAACCGGCCCGGCCGCGGCTGAATCCGCCGGGGCCCGGCTCTGCCGGGCCCCGTGGATCAGGCGGTAACGTCGGGGGCACCGAGAACGACGGAGGCACCCACGATGGCCGAGAACAGCGGCAAGAAGCAGCCCGCGCCGAAGACGGAGTCACACGACCCGGACTTCCCCGAGGCGTTCCTGAGCTTCATGCGCCAGGGCTGGCGGGAGGATCCGCTGGCCGTCACCGCCCTGCCCGAGGTGCCGAACTACGCGAAGCGCCGTTCCGCGCTCTCCGAGGCCTTCCCCGGCGAGACGCTGATCATCCCGAGCGGTGTGGAGAAGGTGCGGGCCAACGACACCGACTACACCTTCCGCCCCGGCAGCGACTTCTTCTACCTGACCGGCGACCGCGACCCGGACAGTGTGCTGATCCTGCACCCGAGCGGTTCCGGCCACGACGCCGTGCTCTACACCCGGCAGCGCAACTCCAAGGACACCGACCGGTTCTTCCGGGACCGCAACGGCGAGCTGTGGATCGGGCGGACCCACACCCTCGCCGAGAAGTCGGCGGAGCTCGGCCTGGCCACCGCGGCGCTCGGTGACCTGGGCCCGGCCCTGGCCGGTTCGGCGCCCGGCCGCACCCGGGTGCTGCGCGGCTTCGACCCGGCGGTGGACCGTGCCGTCCTCGCCTACGAGCCGGACCGGGCCAAGCCCCGCGACCGGGAGCTGGCCCGGGTGATCTCCGAGCTCAAGCTGGTCAAGGACGAGTGGGAGATCGCCCAGCTGCAGGAGGCGATCGACGCGACCGTCCTCGGCTTCGAGGACGTGGCCCGGGTCCTGCCGGCCGACCGCAGCGTGCGGGAGCGGCTGCTCGAGGGCGTCTTCGGGCTCCGTGCCCGGCACGACGGCAACGACGTGGGGTACTCCTCGATCGTCGGCGCCGGCCCGCACGCGACGATCCTGCACTGGGTGCGCAACACCGGGGTGACCCGGCCCGGTGAGCTGCTGCTGATGGACATGGGCGTGGAGGGGCACAACCTCTACACCGCCGACGTGACCCGGACCGTGCCGGTCAGCGGCACGTTCACCCCGCTGCAGCGGCAGGTCTACGACATCGTGTACGCCTCGCAGCAGGCCGGCATGGACGCGATCAAACCCGGTGTGGTCTTCAAGGACGTGCACAAGGTCTGCATGCGGGTGCTCGCCGAGGGCCTGCACGACCTCGGGCTGCTGCCGGTCAGCGTGGACGAGGCGATGAGCGACGACAGCACCGTCTACCGGCGGTGGACGCTGCACGGGTTCGGGCACATGCTCGGCATCGACGTGCACGACTGCTCGGCGGCGCGCAACGAGGCGTACCGGGAGGGCTCGTTGAAGGAGGGTTACGTGCTCACCGTCGAGCCGGGCCTCTACTTCCAGCCCGAGGACGAGCTGGTGCCGGAGGAGCTGCGTGGCGTCGGCGTCCGGATCGAGGACGACGTGCTGGTGACCGCGGACGGTTGCCGCAACCTGTCGGCCGGTCTGCCGCGCACCTCCACCGAGGTGGAAAAGTGGCTGGCGTCGCAGCGTGAGGCGGGTCCTCGCCTGCCCGGCTGACCCTCGGGGAAGATCGACTCATGAACGACATCGAGCCCGCCGTGCGGCTGCGGTCCTACGGCGGGCTGCGGATGTGGCGTTCCGGCGCCGAGGTCGACATCGGGGCTCCCCGGCTGCGCACTCTGCTCGCCACGCTGCTCGCGGCCCGCGGCGGTGTGGTGGGGGTGGACACCCTGATCGACCTGATCTGGGGCGCCGAGCCGTCGCCCAGCGCGGTCAACCAGCTGCACCGGCTGGTCGGCCAGGTGCGCCGGCTCTTCGAGCCGCAGCTGGCGAGCCGGGCGCCGGGCCGCTGGGTGCAGCCCGCCGGGCAGGGCTACCGGCTGGTCGCCGACGAGCGGACCTGCGACCTGATGGCGGTGCGCTCGTTCCTTGCTTCCGCGCGGGCCGCGTCCGCCGCCGGCCTGCCCCGAGAGGCCTCCCAGGCGTACGCCCAGGCCCTCGAACGCGCCCACGAGCCGGTCTTCGCCGGACTGGACCCGGAGGTGCTCGACCACCCGGCCTTCGTGGCGCTGCAGCAGGAACGCATCCAGATCGCGGTCGAGGCCGCCGACCTGGCCCTGACCGAACCCGCCGCCCTGCGCAGCGTCCCCCAGCTGCACCGGATCGCCGTGTCGGCGCCGCTGCACGAGCCGTTGCAGGCCCGGATGGTCCGGCTGCTGGCGCTGACCGGCCGCCGGGCCGAGGCGCTCGTCCTGTTCGACGAGGTGCGGCGCCTGCTCGCCGACGAGCTCGGCGCCGACCCGGGTGCCGAACTGCGGTCCGCGCACCTGCAGGCGCTCGCCGACGACGACCCGGAACCGCCCGCCGCCCACCGGCCGGTGCAGCTGCCGCGCCGGGTCGCCGGGTTCGTGACCCGCGGCGAGCTGCCCACCGCGGACACCGGCATCGTCGTGCTCAGCGGCATGGGCGGGATCGGCAAGACCGCCCTGGCGGTGGACTGGGCGCACCGGCTCGCCCCCCGCTACCCGGACGGTCAGCTCTACCTCAACCTGCGCGGTTTCGACCCGAGCGGGCGGCTGGTCGAGCCGTCCGAAGCCCTGAACGTGCTCCTCGAATCGCTCGGGGTGGCCCTGGTCGCGCTGGCCGGGGCGGACGTGGACACCCGCGCCGCCCGGCTGCGGTCCGCGCTGGTCGGCCGGCGGATGATCCTGCTGCTGGACAACGCCCGCGACTCCGAGCAGGTCCGGCCGCTGCTGCCCGGCACGTCCGGCTGCCTGGTCATCGTGACCAGCCGGAACCGGATGACCGGACTGATCGCGCACGAGGGCGCCCGGCCGGTCATGGTGGGCCGGCTCGGCGACGCGGCCGCGCTGGAGCTGCTGGCGAAACGGATCGGGGCGCCCCGGCTGAGCGCCGAGCCGCAGGCCGCCGGGGAGCTGGTCCGGTTCTGTGCCGGGCTGCCGCTGGCGCTGGCGATCGCGGCGGCGTACGCGGCGGTCCGCCCCGACATGAAACTCAAGGACGTCGTCGACGAGCTGGAGTCGTCGTCGCGGAAACTGGACGCGCTCGCCACCGGGGAGACGTCGGACGACGTGCGGTCGGCGCTGTCCTGGTCGTACCGGGCGCTGAGCCCGGCCGCGGCCCGGATGTTCCGGCTGCTCGCCGTCCACCCCGGGCCGGAGATCTCGGCGGAGGCCGCCGCCAGCATCGCCGGCGCCAGCGATGCCGCCCGCGGCCTGCTGATCGAGCTGAGCGCCGCCAACATGATCACCGAGGCGGGCCGGCTGCGTTACACGGTCCACGACCTGTTGCACGCCTACGCCGGAGAGCTCCTCGGCGAGCGGGAGCGCCTCGATGCGGAACGCCGGCTCGTCGAGCACTACCTGCGCAGCGCCCGGCACGGCTACCTGGTCTTCGGCCGCCCCCCGCTCACCGACCTCGGGCCGGTCACGCAGGGTGTGGTGGTCGAGGAGCCGGCGGACTTCAACGCCTCGCTGGAGTGGTACATCCGGGAGAGACGCGCCCTGCGGGCGATCGTCGATCTGGCGCTGGCCCGCGGCTGGGACCGGGAGGCGATCCAGATCATCCTCGACGTACGGGCCCAGCGCAGCAGCCGGATCGAGCCGCCGGCCGACTCCCGCGAACAGTCCGAGCGGGCGCTGGCGGCGGCGTACCGGCTGGGCGATCCGCTGCTGGAGGCCGGCATGCTGCGGGAGACCGCGCTCGGTATCCGGGCCGGCCAGCCGGATCTGGCCGAGCTGCGGCTGCGGCGGGCGCTGGCGCTCTACGAGCGAATCGGGGACGCGGGCGGCCAGTCGCATGTGTGGCGCAATCTGGTCTCGTGTACCCGCGACCCGGCGGAACGGCTCCGCCGGGCCCGGCTCACGCTGGACTTCGCCCGGCGGTCGCGGGACCCGTGCATCGTCACGTACGGGTTGTCCGCGCTCGCCGGTGAGCTGCGTGACCACGGTGATCTGGCGGAGGCGGCCGCCGTCGGGGAGGAGGCGTTCCGGTTCGTCTTCACCCACGGAATCGCCGATCTGCGTTGCGAGGCGCCGGCCAAGCTCGCCGAGATCCACCTGCTGCTCGACGACCCGCACACCGCTCTGCGATACATCGAGATCGCGGTGGATCAGCTGGCACCGGCCGACGTGTTCCCGATGTTCCACATGTACGCGCTGTGGGCGGAGGCCGCCGACAAGGTCGGCGACCATGCCCGCGCCGCCGCTGCCGCCGCCCGCTTCCACGAGATCACCGCCCGGCACGCCGCCGACTACCGGGCGATCTGGGGCGACACGGAGGTCGACGAGTACACCGCCAAGGTCACGGCCATCAGTGCACCGCCGATGCACTGATCGTGCACAGCGCTCCGGTTACCTGATCCTCGTCTGAAATCTTCAGGAGGAACCGATGAGCTACCCCAAGCCCGTTCTCGAGCCGGCCGCGCAGGCGTTCGTCGAGGCGACCGCGAACCCGCCGTACCTGTTCGACCTGGGCCCGGAGGAGGGCCGCAAGGCCGTCGAGTCGGTGCAGGACGGCGCCGGTGTCGAGGTGCCCGCCGCCGACGTGCGGGACCTGACCTTCGCGGGCGGCCCGACCGGCGAGGTCAAGGTCCGCCTGCTGCGCCCGGCCGGTGTGACCGGGCCGCTGCCGGTGCTGATCTACACGCACGGCGCCGGCTGGGTCTTCGGTGACGCGAACACCCACGACCGCCTGGTCCGGGAGCTGACCGTACGCGCGAACGCCGCCACCGTGTTCGTCGAGTACGACCGTTCGCCGGAGAACCGGTACCCGGTCGCCGTCGAGCAGGTCTACGCCGCCCTGGAGTGGGTCGCCACGCACGGCGCCGAGCACGACCTGGACGCCACCCGGATCGCCGTGGCCGGTGACTCGGTCGGCGGCAACATGACGGCCGCCCTGACCATCCTGGCCAAGCAGCGTTCCGGCCCGGCGATCGCCGGCCAGCTGCTGTTCTACCCGGTGACCGACGCGAACTTCGACACCGACTCGTACCACCAGTTCGCCGAGGGCTACTTCCTGCGCCGCGACGGCATGCAGTGGTTCTGGGACCAGTACACGACCGATGAGGCGGAGCGCGCGCAGATCACCGCGTCGCCGCTGCGGGCCACCACCGAGGAGCTCGCGGGCCTGCCGCGGGCGCTGGTCATCGTGGCCGAGGCGGACGTGCTGCGGGACGAGGGCGAGGCGTACGCGGCCAAGCTGCGCGCCGCCGGCGTCGACGTGACCGCCGTCCGATACCAGGGCATCATCCACGACTTCGTGCTGCTCAACGCCCTCAAGGACACCCACGCCGCGAAGGCCGCCACCGCGCAGGGCGGCGCGTTCCTCCGATCGGTGCTGCACTCGTGACCGCGCCCACCGTGGTCCTCGTGCACGGGGCGTTCGCGGACGCGTCCAGCTTCGCCCCGGTCGTCGCCGACCTGCTCGACGACGGCATCACGGTGCTGGTCCCGCCGGTGCCGAACCGTTCGCTCTCCGGCGACGCGGCCTACCTGTCGTCGGTTCTCGCCTCGATCGACGGTCCCGTGGTGCTGGCCGGGCACTCGTACGGCGGCGCGGTGATCACCGTCGCCGGTGTCGCCGACAACGTGAAGGCGCTGGTCTACCTGGCCGGGTACGCGCTCGAGGAGGGCGAGAGCCTGGGCGAGCTGCAGGGCCGCTTCCCGGACTCGGACCTGGCCGCGGCGCTTCGTTACACGCCGTACCCGGTCGACGGCTCCACCGAGCCGGGCACCGACGTGTCCGTCGACGTGGCGAAGTTCCCGGCGATCTTCGCGCACGACGTGGACCCGGACCTGGCCCGCGTGCTCGCGGTGTCGCAGCGGCCCCTCGCCGCGGCCGCGTTCGGTGAGCCGGCGTCGGCGGCGGCGTGGCGCACGAAGCCCGCCTGGGGTGTGGTGGCCTCCTCGGACCACACCATCAACCCGGACGTCGAGCGCTTCGGTTACCAGCGCGCCGGCATCCGCACCACCGAGATCGACTCCTCCCACCTGGTGATGCTGTCGCATCCCCGGGAGGTCGCCGACCTGATCCGCACCGCCATCGCCGCGGTCACGGACTGAGTGCCGTGGGGTTCGGGTGCGCCCGAACCCCACGGATCACACCTTGTAGTCGCTGATGATCCAGCACTCGGCGCCGCCGGGCGTGTCGGTCACGTTGATGGTGACCTTGGCCGGGTGGCCGTCGGTGCGGTCGAACTCGGTGGACACCTGGGCACCGTCCTCCTGGGCGGTCTCGGCCATCGCGACCAGCTCGCCGAGCGTCGGCACGTCGATCTCCTCGCCCTCGTCGCCGGTCACCGGCCCGAGATCCACCTCGGCCGAGGCCGACGGCGCCGCCGCCGGCGCGCCGACCCGGGTCGCCCCGGTCACCGCGCCGTTCGTCACGGTCGCCTGGTAACGGCCCAGCGGGGCGGCCGCGTCACAGCCCCGGCTCAGCACGAAGCTGTAGTTCGCCGGCTCGCTCCACGCCGGCGCGGACGCCCCGGCCGTCGGCGCCGGATCCACCACGGCCGGTTCCTTCTCGCCGGACGTGCACCCTCCGGCCAGCCCGATCAGGATCAACGCGCACAGGGCACGCTCTACCCGCACCACGACCTCCGCTCCACAGTCACCGTCGCGGCGCAATGTAGCGCAACCACGCTCCTCCGGCACGCTCAGGCGAGGTCGCTGACGAAGACCGTGACGGAGCGAGGCGGCGCCTCCCCCGGGGTGGCCGCACGCAGCGCCGGGTCGGCCGAGGCGGTCAGCTCCGGGTGCGGGCGCAGCCGGCCGGCGTCCGGCACGGCCGGCCAGGCCGTCGACCCGGTGACGTTGAAGACGACCACGATGCGGCCCCAGCGCCGGTCCAGGCCGGTGGAGTCCAGCTCCATCACGATCACGCCGGGCTGCTCGCCGGGGCCGCCGAGCGGGAACGACAGCCGCCGCTGCACCTCCTCGGCGTCCGGCAGGCCGAAGACCGGGGAGGACCGGCGGATCCGCAGCAGCTCCCGGTAACGCTCGGCGGCGAACGTGATCACGTCGGGCGCCGGGACCAGCGACGGGTCGCCGAGCAGCGGCCGGGCGTAATCCCACTTGTCGCCGTTGTCGGATTCCGGGGGCAGGCCCAGCCCGAACCCGTTGCCGAGGGCGGGATCCCAGCGGATCTGGTTGAACCAGTCGCCGGAGTTGAACGAGTTGCGGTCGAGCGACTTGGAACGCAGTCGCTCGGTGCCGAGGGCCGCGAACCCGGCGCCCTGGCTCAGCACCACCAGCGCGAGGGCGAGCACCTGCATCCGTGCCCGGTCCAGCTGGGACAGGTCGCGGGGCAGCTTGAACGCCATCGCGTCGTACAGGATCTCGTTGTCGTGGGCGTCCACATAGTTCACCGTCTCGCCGGGGGTGTGCGCGTAACCGCTGGGCGAGCCGTTGTAGTCGATCTGGGCGCCGCTGCGCTCGACCCCGTCGTGGCAGACGAACCGGTAGTTGGCCAGCCCGCCGGCGAGGCCGACCTTGATCCGGTCGTGCAGCCACAGCGGGACGGCCGACCCGAGCCCGGTCGCGAAACCCCGGGTGCCGGGGTCGTCCCCGAAGGCGCCGCCGCCCCGGATCGCGTCCCGGAACCGGTCGTTGAACGTGCCGACCCCGGTGCCGGCCATGTTGACCTGGGTGGCCTGGGTGAACCGGGCGTCGTACGCCACCTCGCCGAAGTTCCACCCCTCCCCGTACAGCGTGATGTCGGGGTCGATCCGGTCCAGGGCGATCCGCGCCGACAGGATGTTGGCCCGCGGATGGTGGCCCATCAGGTCGAAGCGGAAGCCGTCGATCCGGTACTCCCGGGCCCAGGTGACCAGCGAGTCGACCACCAGGCGCCCCATCATCAGGTGCTCGGTCGCGGTGTTCGGGCAGCAGGTGGACTCGGCGGTGCTGCCGTCCTCCAGGAGCCGGTGGTAGTACCCGGGGACGATCCGGTCGAGGACGCTGAACCGGTCGAGCCCGTCGCCCATCGTGTGGTTGTAGACCACGTCGAGGACGACCCGCAGCCCGGCCGCGTTGAGCCCTGCCACGGCCGAGCGCAGTTGCCGGATCCGGGCCGGGCCGGCCGGGTCGGTGGCGTAGCTGCCGTCCGGCGTCGTCCAGTGCCACGGGTCGTAACCCCAGTTGAACCCGTCCGTGTCGGCGACGGCCATCACGGCGCGCTGCTGCTCCGGCGAGTCGGGCGGGAACGCGGTCAGGTCGCAGGCCGGCACCGCCTGGTCGGTCCGCCGGTCGGGCACCGTGGCGAAGTCGTTGACCGGCAGCAGGTGCACGTGGGTGAGCCCGGCGTCGGCCAGGGAGCGCAGGTGCCGCATGCCGTCGGAGGAGTGCCGGGCGAAGGCCAGGAAGGTGCCGCGCTCGTCCGGCGGCACCGAGGCGTCGGCGATGGAGAAGTCCCGGACCGAGACCTCGGTGATCTGCATCCGGGCCGGGGCCACCACGGGCGGTTTGGCCGGCGTGTCCCAGCCGGGTGGGCGCAGTGCCGGGTCGGACAGGTCGACGAGCTGGCTGTGGGTGGAGTCGGTGGCGAGCGACACCGAGTACGGGTCGGTCACGCTGGTGGTCACGACCCGCTGGGCGGCCGGCTGCCAGACCTCGACGCGGTAGCGGTACCACTTGTTCAGCCACTTGCGCTTGCCGGTGATCGACCAGACGCCCGTCACGTCGTCGCGCTCCATCGGCAGGACGCGTGGCTCCTCGCCGGGCTCGCGGAAGAGCTCCAGCTCGACCTTGCGGGCGGTCGGCGCCCACACCGACAGCCGGGGCTTGTCCCGGTCGTCGACGACCGGGCCGAGCTCGGCGTCGGCGGCGTCCGCATAGAGATCGTCGAGGACGCCGGCGAGTTGGACGGCGGTGACGGCCACCACGTCGCCCGCGGCGTCCCGGCCCTCGATCAGCAGCCGGTCGCGCAGCAGGTCACCGAGCGCCGCGTCGCCCAGCTCCTTGACGGCGAAGGCACGGTAGGCCCGGAGGTGCGGGAAGCGCCGGCTCTGCGCCTGGAAGAGGCCGCCGGGCCGGGGCACCAGCGGAAGCCCGTTCACCGTGAACGACACGGCGCGCGCCGCGAACCACTCCGGCAGGGCGATCGTCGACCGGTCGATGAACACCGCATGGGCACGAGCCGGATCCAGCTCCGGCCCCAGCGTCCCGAGATCCGGGCGGACCGGCGCCCAGGACCCCGCGGTCAGCCACACCTCCCGGCACACGGTGAGATCGAGCCGCTGATCGTCGGGAAGATCCTTCTCCTCGCCCCGGTGCAGCACATAGCGCAGGCCCACGGCGTCGGGCCGCACCCGCACCTCGAAGATCGCCCCGAAGGCATCGAAACGGGTGGGCATGTGCGGTGAACCCCACCGGGTCTTCTCGGTGACCGGAACGCCCTCCCAGCAGTGCAGGCCCCACCCGCCGTAATCACCGCCCGGCCTGCGGTAATGGATCACGACGGTGTCCGGCGGCGGGCCGGGGAGCTCGGGCGGCGTGGTGGAGACCCGGCGGTCGCCGGCCGTCACCCAGATCTCGCCGGTCTTGCGCAGATCGACCCAGCGGTCCACCTCGACGTCCTTGGCGCCCTGCCGGCTGAGCACCAGGAAGCCGATCTCCTGCGCGTCCTCGCGGACCCGCACCCAGGCGAAACGCCCCCACGCGTCCTCACCGGCGAACGGGACGCCGTCGGGGTAGACCAGGTCGGCGCCGGGCGCGAGGTCACCCCAGGCGTGCAGGACCCAGTCGGCGTAGTCACCGTCGGGCCGCTGATAGTGAACGATCAGCCAGCGCACATCGGTGCGGCCGGCCGGCGCGGCCGCACTGATCGGCGGGGCGGAAGCGGTGATCTCGACCGTCGTCACCGGCACATCATCGCAGCGGGATACGACATTTTCCGGGTGTCCCGACGACGGACTGGGAGGATCGTCGCGTGGGACCCGCCTTGCAACCTCTAGCAAGACGGACGTACGGTTTACCGAAGACGCGCAACCGAGAGTTAGGCATACCTAACCAAGAGGTCGCCCTTTCGGTGCGAAAGACTTGACTTCCAGTCGCTGGGTGTGAAGGAGAAGACGGTGGCCAGCCTCGACACCTTTGGTGCGAAGAGCGAGCTGCGCGTCGGAGACGCGAGCTACGAGATTTTCACGATCGACAAGGTGAAGGGGCACGAACGTCTGCCCTACTCCTTGAAGATCCTCCTGGAGAACCTGCTGCGCACTGAGGACGGCGCGAACATCACCGCCGACCACATCAACGCGCTCGGCAGCTGGGACTCCAGCGCCGAACCCAACGTCGAGATTCAGTTCACCCCGGCACGGGTGCTGATGCAGGACTTCACCGGCGTCCCCTGCGTGGTCGACCTGGCCACCATGCGTGAGGCCGTGAAGGACCTGGGCGGCGACCCCACCAAGGTCAACCCGCTCTCTCCCGCCGAGATGGTCATCGACCACTCGGTCATCGCCGACCTGTTCGGCCGGGCGGACGCCTTCCAGCGCAACGTGGACCTGGAGTACCAGCGCAACCGCGAGCGCTACCAGTTCCTGCGCTGGGGCCAGACCGCGTTCAACGAGTTCAAGGTCGTCCCGCCGGGCACCGGCATCGTGCACCAGGTCAACATCGAGTACCTGGCCCGCACCATCATGGAGCGCAACGGCCAGGCCTACCCCGACACCGTGGTCGGCACCGACTCGCACACCACCATGGTCAACGGCCTGGGTGTGCTGGGCTGGGGTGTCGGCGGCATCGAGGCCGAGGCCGCGATGCTCGGCCAGCCGGTCAGCATGCTGATCCCGCGGGTCGTCGGCTTCAAGCTGTTCGGCGAGGCGCCGGCCGGCACCACCGCCACCGACCTGGTGCTCACCATCACCGAGATGCTGCGCAAGCACGGTGTGGTCAGCAAGTTCGTCGAGTTCTACGGCCCCGGCGTGAGCGCCGTCCCGCTGGCGAACCGGGCCACCATCGGCAACATGTCGCCGGAGTACGGCTCGACCGTCGCGATCTTCCCGATCGACGAGCAGACCATCGACTACCTCAAGCTGACCGGCCGCACCGAGCAGCAGGTGGCGCTGGTCGAGGCGTACGCGAAGCGCCAGGGCCTGTGGCTGGACCCGAACGCCGAGCCGGACTACTCGGAGAAGCTCGAGCTGGACCTGTCGACGATCGTCCCGTCGCTGGCCGGCCCGAAGCGCCCGCAGGACCGGGTGCTGCTCAGCGAGGCCAAGCCGATGTTCCGCGACGCCCTGAAGAACTACGTGCAGCCGCAGGGCCACGCCGACGAGGCGAGCGAGGAGTCCTTCCCGGCCAGCGACTCGCCGGCCAACGGCGTCGAGGACCCGGCCGACAAGCCGCACGTCTTCAGCGCCGCGAACGGGGCGGACGGCCGCCCGTCGAAGCCGACCCTGGTCAAGGGCGAGGACGGCGTCGAGTACGAGCTGGACCACGGCGCCGTCGTCATCGCCGCCATCACGTCCTGCACCAACACGTCGAACCCGCAGGTCATGATCGGTGCCGCCCTGCTCGCGAAGAAGGCCGTCGAGCGCGGCCTGACCCGCAAGCCGTGGGTGAAGACCACCCTGGCTCCGGGCTCGAAGGTCGTCTCCGACTACTACAACCGGGCCGGGCTCACCCCGTACCTGGACAAGATCGGGTTCAACCTGGTCGGCTACGGCTGCACCACCTGCATCGGCAACTCGGGCCCGCTGCCCGAGGAGGTCTCGGCCGCCATCAACGAGGCCGACCTGACCGCGGTCAGCGTCCTCTCCGGCAACCGGAACTTCGAGGGCCGGATCAACCCGGACGTCAAGATGAACTACCTGGCGTCCCCGCCGCTGGTGGTGGCGTACGCGCTGGCCGGTTCGATGGACATCGACATCACCACCGAACCGCTCGGCACGGGTTCGGACGGCAAGCCGGTCTACCTGAACGACATCTGGCCGACCAACGCCGAGATCGACGAGACCATCGCGCAGGCCATCGGCGCCGAGGGCTTCAGCACCGCGTACGCCGACGTCTTCGCCGGCGACGAGCAGTGGCAGGCGCTGCCCACCCCGACCGGTGACACGTTCGCCTGGGCGGACGACTCCACCTACGTCCGCAAGCCCCCGTACTTCGAGGGCATGCAGGCCGACCCGAGCCCGGTGACCGACATCGCCGGCGCCCGCGTCCTGGCCAAGCTGGGCGACTCGGTCACCACCGACCACATCTCCCCGGCCAGCTCGATCAAGCCGGACTCGCCCGCCGGCAAGTACCTCGCGGAGCACGGCGTCCCGCGCGCCGAGTTCAACAGCTACGGCTCGCGCCGCGGCAACCACGAGGTCATGATCCGGGGCACGTTCGCCAACATCCGGCTGCGCAACCAGCTGCTGGACAACGTCGAGGGTGGTTTCACGCTCAACCACCTGACCGGCGAGCAGACCACGATCTACGACGCCTCCGTCGCCTACAAGGAGGCCGGCATCCCGCTGGTCATCCTCGCCGGCAAGGAGTACGGCTCGGGCTCGTCCCGGGACTGGGCCGCCAAGGGCACCATGCTGCTGGGCGTCCGCGCCGTCATCGCCGAGAGCTACGAGCGCATCCACCGCTCCAACCTGATCGGCATGGGCGTGCTCCCGCTGCAGTTCCCGCAGGGGCAGAACGCCGAGTCCCTGGGCCTGACCGGCACCGAGACCTTCTCGTTCGCCGGCGTCACCGAGCTCAACAACGGCGCCACCCCGCGCACCGTCAAGGTGACGACCGACACCGGCATCGAGTTCGACGCGGTCGTCCGCATCGACACGCCCGGTGAGGCCGACTACTACCGCAACGGCGGCATCCTGCAGTACGTGCTCCGCAAGATGCTCCGCAGCTGACGCTGCCCGCTTCGCTGAAGAAGCCCCGCCCTCCTCTTCCGGAGGGCGGGGCTTCCGCCTTTTCTTCGGGGGTACGGGCCACGCGCCCCGGCTCGCCGCAAGAGGCTCGGCGGATCGCCCCGGCACCGGTCAGGGGCGAAAGCCGGTCCGGTCCGCGCCGGTGATCTCCCGCAGCACCCGCGCCGGATTGCCGACCGCGATCACACCGGCCGGAATCGGCCTGGTCACCACGCTGCCGGACCCGACGATCGCGCCGTCCCCGATCGTCACACCCTGGTTGATCGTCACGCCGCCGCCGACCCACACGTCGTCGCCGATCGTCACCGGCTTGGCGTAGCAGCCACCGGCCGCCCGCTCCGCCGCGTCGATCGCATGGTTCGACGTGTAGATCCCGACCCGCGGCCCGAACAGCACACGATTCCCGATGGTGATCCCACCGCCGTCGAGCATCACGCAGTCGAAGTTGGCGTAGAAGTGGTCCCCGACGCTGATGTTGAACCCGAACTCGCACCGGAACGTGGGCTCGAAGTGGCACCCCTCGCCCACCGACGCGAGCAGCCGCCGCAGGATCGCCTGCCGCTCGGCCGGCGGCCGCCCGAAGCTGCGGTTGTACTCGTCGGTCAGCAGCACGGTCCGTTCCCGCGCCTGCACGAGCTCAGGCGTCAGGTCGTCGTACATCCGGCCGGAGAGAATGTGCTCCCGCTGCTCCTCAAGCGTCATCCTGTGATCTTGCCATCCTGACCGGCGCTCACCGCGTCCGGTGAATACCATCCAGAAATGGATGACAAGACCGTGTTGGGCCGGATCAACGAGCTCGTCGACGAGGAGCACAAGCTCCGTGACCGGCTGAGTGCAGGCGAGATCTCCGCCGACGAGGAGCACGCCCGCCTCAAGGAGCTGGAGGAGTCCCTGGACCAGTGCTGGGACCTGCTGCGCCGGCGCCGTGCGGCCCGCGACGCCGGGCACGACCCGGACGCCGAGCAGGCGCACAGCACCGACGAGGTGGAGCACTACATCCAGTGACGCGGTCCCGGCCGCGGCCGCCGCGGGTGCGGCGGCCGCGGACCGGGCCGGGGGCCGCGGCTCACCGCAGCCCCGCCTCGTACAGCAGCCGGTCGGTCAGCTCCTCGGCGTCGACCGGCAATCCCCGCTGCCGGAACCAGCCGGCCACGTTGTGCACGTCCCGGGCGATGAACTCGGCCCCGCGCGGGTTGGCGACCACGTCGATGATCTGCGGCAGGTCGATCATGACGAGCCGCCCCTGGTGGACCATCGTGTTGTACGGCGACAGGTCACCGTGTGCCACCTGGGCCCGGGCCAGCACCGACAGCGCGTCGGTCATCTGCCGCCACAGATCGGCGAGCTGATCGGGCTCGGCCCGCACCTGGGCGAGCCGGGGCGCCGCCTCGCCGGTCTCCCAGTCGCCGATGAACTCCATCATCAGCTCGGTGCCGATGAGCTGCACCGGGTACGGCACGTGGACCAGCCCGCTCTCCCGGCCGATCTGCCACAGCCGGCCCAGCGCGTCGAACTCGGCCGCCGACCACTGCCCGGCGATCATCTCCTTGCCGAACGAGGTGCGGTTCGTCATGGCCCGCATCTCCCGGGACCGCCGCACCCGGCGCCCCTCGAGATATCCGGCGTCCCGGTGGAAGAGGCGGTGGTCGCCGTCGCGATAGCGCTTCGCGGCCAGCATGCTGATCCGGTCGGTGCCCGGGATCGCCCGCCGCACCAGGAAGACGTCCGCTTCCTTGCCGGTCTTCAGCATCCCCAGCTCGGTGTCGACGGCGGCGTGCTCCGTGCGTACCCAATCGGGTCTCGGCTCCGGACCGTGCAGGGCGCCGTCCCAGGTGGACCACCGGTCACCCTCCTCGGGCAGGTCCGGATCCTCCTTGAGGGCCGGCGTCAGCCGGCTGATCTTCAGAAAGTCACTGTCGTCGTCATCGAACTTGCGACGCTTGTTACGCATGGTCGAGTGCTCGCGCACGGGAGGGTCTCCTCGGAGAAAGAAGTGAACAGGGAAGCGGCGACTGCGGGCAGCACAACGACAGCCATCTGGTCCCACCCCCTTCTCTCTCGCAAGGTCACTCGACGGTCCACGAAGCCCGGCTCAGGCGCAGCCGTGGCGGTTCGCGCGGTCGACTTTTGCGCATGCCGGTCCGGCGCGCAACCGATTTATCGCGGAACCCCGCTCGGCTTCATCTCGGAACCGCACTCAGCTCTCTCGCGGACCCGCTCAGCTCTCTCGCGGACCCGCTCAGCTCTCGCGGACCCGCTCAGCGCGAAGCCATGATCGCCGAGATGCCCTGGATGACGTTGCCGACCACCTTCGTCGGCGCGAACCGGTTGTCCACCCAGTCCCGCCCGCGGTGCAACCACACGCTCGGCAGCCCGAGCGCCGCCGCCCCGCCGATGTCCGACTCCGGGCTGTCCCCGAGCACCCAGGCGCCGGCCAGCCGCATCCGGACCCGCTGAGCGGCCATCGCGAAGATCCGCGGGTTCGGTTTGCTGACCCCGCACTGCTCCGAGATCACCCAGTCGGCGACATACCGGTCCAGTCCGGTCCGTCGGATCCGCGACTCCTGCTGCTCGGTGGGCCCGTTCGTCACCACCACCGGAACCAGCCCGGCGTCGCCCGCGATCTCCAGCGCGCAACCCACCATCGGGTCGAGCCGTTCATAGGTGAGCGGCCCGGCCTTCAACTCGTCCACCAGGTCGATCGACGGCACCCGCAGCCGGTAACGGTCCCGGATCCGGTCGGCGAGGTCCCATCGGGAGGTCAGTCCGTCCGCGTCGACCGCGACCAGCCACTCCAGATCGTCCTGCGGTGCGGAGATCTCGTCGAGGAAACCTTTAGCCCACAACCGGAACGCACCGCTGCGATCAAGCAGGGTGTCGTCCAGGGAGAGGAAGACTAGAGGCACGCGGGCACTTTACGTGAGCGCTCACGGAACCGAACAGCCCAGGACTGTTAACAAAACGCTGGGAGCATGACGAAATTCGCATCATCCGATCGGGGTACGCCGGACTTCTGTAAACCGTACGTACGGCTTGCAAGACGGTCCAGGGCCGTGAAACGATCGGTGACGTGCCCAGGGTGAGTCAGGACCAGCTAGACGCGCGCCGCCACGAGATCCTCAACGCGGCCCGCCACTGCTTCGCACGGTTCGGCTACGGCGGTGCCACCGTGCGCCGCCTCGAAGAGGCGACCGGCATGTCCCGTGGCGCGATTTTCCACCATTTTCGGGACAAGGAGTCGCTGTTCCTCGCCGTCGCCGAGGACGACGCCGTCACCATGGTCGAGACCGTCGCCGAGAACGGCCTCGTTCAGGTGATGCGCGACCTGCTCGACCGGGCCGGCAACAGCGAGGGCGACACCGCCGGCTGGCTCGGCACCCAGCTGGAGGTCTCGCACCGGCTCCGCACCGACCCGGCCTTCGCGAAACGCTGGGCCCAGCGCTCCGCCGCCATCGCCGACGCCACCCGCGACCGCCTGCAACGCCAGCGCGACGCCGGTGTGCTGCGCCAGGACGTCCCGGTCGAGGTCCTCACCCAGTTTCTCGAGCTCGCCTACGACGGCCTGGTCCTGCACCTGGCCACCGGCCGCCCACCCGGCGACCTGACTCGCGTCCTCGACGTCGTGGAGGAAGCCGTCCGCAAACCCTCCACTCCCTGACCACCCTCGCCGCCCCGCACTCGCGGGAAACCGGCGGAGCGCGGTCAGGAGATGGACCAGCCGATCTCGCACTCGCCGGAAACCGGCGGGGAGCGGCGGCCAGGAGATGGACCAGCCGATCTCGCACTCGCCGGGCACCGGCGGAGCGCGGTCAGGAGATGGACCGGCCGATCTCGCACTCGCCGGAAACCGGCGGAGCGGCGGTCAGGAACCGGGGGCCCGGTCGATGAAGCCGAGGACCTGGACGATACGGCCGCCGGCGTCCCGTTCGGCCACGTCGAAGCCCACCACCAACGGCTCCTCGCCGGGGCGGCCCAGGTTCCAGGTGAACCGGGCCTGGTCGTGGTGCGCGTCCACCGGCCCGCCGGAACTGAACACCAGCCCCGCGAACTGCTGCTGCGCCGCGCCGATCAGCGCGTCCAGGGCCGCCCGCCCCTCGACCGCCGCGAGCGGGTCGACGTAGCGGACGTTCTCCGCGAAGAGCTCGTCGATCGCCGCCCGGCGCGCGACCGGGTCGGTCTCGTTCCACACCGCGAGGTACCGCTCGATCACATTGCCGAAGTCGCTCATTCTTCTCGCCCTCTCCTGTCATCCCGTGCAGGCCGGCCCGGCCCGGGGGTGATCCGCTGATGGACCGAGCCTGCCGGGGCGGAGGTAGGGCCGTCGATTACCTCACGGGTAATGGCGGACGTTCGGCGCCGCTTCCTACGCTGCGGGGATGAGCGACGTGGGCAGGCTGTTACGCGGCTGGCGGGACGCCCGGAGGATGAGCCAGCTCGATCTGTCCGGCCGGTCCGGGGTGTCGACCCGCCACCTGTCGTTCGTGGAGACCGGCCGTTCGCAGCCGACCCGGGGGATGCTGATGCGGCTGGCCGAGGAGCTGGACGTTCCGCTGCGCGCCCGTAACGAGCTGCTGCTGGCCGGTGGGTTCGCCCCCGCGCACCCGGAGTCGGAGCTGGACGGGCCGCCGCTGGCGGACGTGCTGACGGCCCTGCGCAACGTGCTCGCCGGTCATTCCCCGTACCCGGCGGTGTTGGTGGACCGGCACTGGACGATGGTGGACGCCAACGACGGGGTGGCCCGGCTCACCGCCGGTTGTGCCGCGGAGCTGCTGGCCCCGCCGGTCAACGTGCTGCGCCTGGCGCTGCATCCGGCGGGCATGGCGCCGCGGATCGGCAATCTCGCCGAATGGCGTACGCACATCCTGCACCGGCTCGACAGGCAGGCCGCCGCCACCGCCGACCCGGTGCTGCGGGAGCTTCGTGCGGAGCTGGCGGGCTATCCCGGGGGCGCGGTCCCGGAACGCCCGGACGGCCTGGTCGTCCCGTTGCGCTTCGACGGCCTCAACTTCTTCAGCATCACGTCGGTGCTCGGCACCCCACGTGACGTGACCCTCTCCGAGCTGGCCATCGAGGCGTTCCTGCCGGCCGACGCGGCGACCGCGGCGGCGCTGGGGATCGGCACATGACGAAACCTTGCGGCGTACGGGTGTAACGATCTACCACGCGCTCAGTTCCCTGACCATGTGGTCGTGGTGATCCGGGCGGCGTACGCCTCGGTGATCACCGCCCGGACCGGGCACGTCGGCGCGGCCGTCGAGGCGGCGGCCGGCCCGGCTCAGGCGGTCGAGGCGTACCTGCGGGCGATGATCGCCCACCTGGCCGCCCATCCCGAGCACGTCCGGGTCATCGTCGAGGCGCTCGACGAACGCAACGGGACAGGCATCCGGGACCGCGCCCGGCCGGAAGCCCGCCGGCGGCCGCTCGCCGCGCTGATCGACGGCGCGGCGGCGTCCGGCGAGTTCCGGCCCGACGTGGACAGCCGACTGCTCGCCATCGTGCTCGGCGGCGCCCTCGACGCGGTCGTCGCGGTCGTCGCGGGCGGCGCGGTCGTCGCGGGCGGCGCGGGCGGCGCGGGCGGCGCGGGCGGCGCGATCGCCGGCGCCGCACGGGCCCGGTGACCGGCGCCGGCCGGGATGGCAGGATCGAAGTATGGACCTTGGGCTCGCTGATCGCGTCTTCATCCTCACCGGGGCCTCGCGAGGGCTCGGGCTCGCCACCGCGCAGGCACTCGTCGGCGACGGCGCCCGGGTGGTGATCTCCTCCCGCGACGAGGACCGGGTCACCGACGCGGTGGCCGCGCTGGGCGGCCCGGAGCACGCGCTGGGAGTCACCGCCGACCTGGCCGACCCCAGCACCCCGCGCGAACTGGTGCACGCGGCGCAGGAACGGTTCGGCCGGCTGGACGGCGCGCTGATCTCGGTCGGCGGTCCCGCTCCGGGCACCGCGGCGAGCATGAGCGACGACCAATGGACGAGCGCTTTCGAGACGGTGTTCCTCGGTTCGGTGCGGGCGGCCCGGACGTTCGCGTCGTCGCTGCCGGAGGGCGGGGCGATCGGCTTGGTGCTGTCCACGTCGGTGAAGACGCCGCTGACCGGTCTCGGCCTGTCGAACGGGTTCCGGCCCGGACTGGCGATGGTCGCCAAGGACATGGCCGACGAGTTCGCCCCGCGCGGCGTACGTGTCCTGAGCATTCTTCCCGGCCGTTTCATGACCGACCGCAGCCGTGAGCTGTTCGCCGCCACCGACGACCCGGTGGACGCGGCGGAGAAGGTGGCCTCCTCGGTGCCGTTGCGCCGCATCGGTGAGCCCTCCGAGTTCGGCCGTGTCGCCGCCTTCCTGCTGTCCCCGGCAGCGAGCTACGTGACCGGCGTCGCGGTCGCGGTCGACGGCGGCGCCCTCCGCACCCTGTGACCACCCCGCCCCGCCCCACCGCCGGCCGATCCCGCTCCACCGACGGCCCACCTCGTCCCACCGCCGACCCGCCCGGTCCCGCCGACGGCTCACGCGGTCCCACCGCCGACCCGCCCGGTCCCACCGCCGGATCGCCCTCACCCCGGCGCGCGGCGGGCCGGCCCGGTGCGGAGGGCCGGCCCGGTGCGGAGGGCCGCCGTCGGCCCGGCACGGTGGCGGCGCGGGCGGCCCGGCCCAGTGCCGAGGAGATGGCGGCAGCAGCCGGGCGGACCATTCCCGACGTCGAGGGCCCGGATCTGCTGGTGTTGTTCTCCGGCATCAATCCGAGCCTGTACTCGGCCGTGACCGGTCACCACTTCGCCCGCCCCGGCAACCGGTTCTGGCCGGCGCTGCACGGCTCCGGTTTCACCGACCGGCTGCTGCACCCTTCGGAGCAGCATCTGCTGCCCGCTCTCGGTCTCGGCATCACCAACGTGGTCGCGCGCGCCACGGCCCGCGCTGACGAACTCGCCCCCGAGGAGTTCGTCCACGGCGGCGCCCGGCTCGCCGAACGGGTGGCCCGGCTACAGCCCCGGGTTCTGGCCGTGCTGGGCGTGACCGCTTACCGGGCCGCTTTCGGGCGCCCGAAAGCCCAGATCGGCCGTCAAGAGGAGTCGATCTCCGGCGTGCCGGTGTGGGTGCTGCCGAACCCGAGCGGCCTCAACGCCCACTTCCAGCTCCCAGCCCTGATCAGCGAGTTCGCCGCGCTCCGCGCCACCATCCTCTGAGCCTGAGACGCGGCGACACGGCCTGCTCCGCGAAGACCCAGCCGGAAGAGGCCCGGCCCACGAAAGCCC
>NZ_BOMZ01000097.1 GCF_016862455.1 Actinoplanes utahensis | reverse complement strand
GGTCGGAAGAGGTCAGGCGACTGCGACGATCTCCAGCTCGATCAGCCAGTCGCTCTCCAGGGTCTGCACCACGATCGCCGTCGTCGGGATGGCCCGGCCGCCGAGTGCGGCCACCCGCGCCGCCGCGTTCTCCTCGGCGTACGCCGCGTCCCGCAGATAGCTGGTCTGCCGGACGATGTGGTCCACCGTCATCCCCGCGGACGCGAGGATGGCCCGGATGTTGTCCCACACGAGCCGGAGCTGCTCGGTCAGGCCGGCGCCGGGCTTCCCCGCCGGGTCGAGCCCCATCGTCCCGGAGACGAAGAGCATCCGCTGCGCCCCGCGAACCTCCATGGCATGGACATAGTCACTGGTCGCCGCGTAGACACCGTCGGCCGGGTTGTGTGCCACCATTTCCATGCCGCCGACCCTAGCCCAGCCGGTGCACTATGGACGGTCCCTGTCGTCGCCGGGCCGGGGTGGCAGCACCCGCTGTTCATGTATGGCGATCTCGCGCCGGAAACGGTCGGCCGACGGATGCCATGCCTCGTCGATCGGCCCCATGATTCCGCCGCCGATCCCTTTTCGCTTGACCCACCGGGCGAAACGAGCGAACGCGTAAAGCATCGCTGCGAAGATCAACGCGAAGACGGCGAATTCGATCATGGTTCGATGACTTTCGCCGGAACGGTCACGATCTCGATCTCCTCGTCCCTCATCGGCGCCGGAATCGCGTCGGCGAACTGCGTCCGGTAGAGATCGGCATAAAGGCCACCGGCGCCGATCAGCTCGGTGTGGGTGCCGCGTTCGACGATCCGCCCGCGGTCGAGCACCAGGATCTGATCGGCCTCCCGGATCGTGGAGAGCCGGTGCGCGATCACCAGCGCGGTCCGCCCCTGCAGCGCCTCGGTCAGCGCCCGCTGCACCGCCGCCTCCGACTCGCTGTCCAGGTGGGCGGTGGCCTCGTCGAGGATCACGATCGACGGCTGTTTCAGCAGCAGCCGGGCGATCGCGAGCCGCTGTTTCTCCCCGCCGGAGAACCGGTATCCCCGCTCGCCCACCACCGTGTCCAGGCCGTCGGGCAGAGCCCGCACCAGCGCGGCGATCCGGGCCCCGGTCAGCGCCTCCCACATCTGCTCCTCGGTGGCGCCGGGCCGGGCGTACCGCAGATTCTCGGCGATCGTCTCGTGGAACAGGTGTGAGTCCTGGGTGACGACGCCGACGGTGTCGCGCAGCGAGTCCAGCGTCACGTCCCGGACGTCGACGCCGCCGATCAGCACCGACCCGCCGGTGACATCGTAGACCCGGGAGACGAGCATCGACAGCGTCGACTTGCCGGCGCCGGACGGCCCGACCAGGGCGACCATCTGCCCCGGCTCGACGGTGAAGTCGAGGCCGGTGAGGACCTCCTCGTTCTCCCGGGCGTCCAAGGTGGACACGTCCTCCAGGGTGGCCAGGGAGACCTGGTCGGCGCTGGGGTAGCGGAACCGCACGTCGCGGAACTCGATCCGCCCCGAGCCGGGCGGGATCTCGGCGGCGCCGGTCTTCTCGGTGATGCCCGGCTCCAGGTCGAGCACCTCGAAGACCCGGTCGAACGAGACGAGCGCGCTCATCACGTCGACCCGGACGTTGCTGAGCGCGGTGAGCGGACCGTACAGCCGGGTGAGCAGCAGGGCCAGGGTGACGACGGTGCCGGCCGAGACGCTGCCCTGGACGGCCAGCCAGCCGCCCAGCCCGTACGTCAGGGCCTGCGCCAGCGAGGCCACCAGCAGCATCGCGACGAAGAAGGTGCGGGAGTACATCGCCTGCTGGACGCCGATGTCGCGGACCCGGGTGGCCCGCTCGCCGAACCGGGCGGCCTCGGCGCCGGGCCGGCCGAACAGCTTGACCAGCAGGGCGCCGGAGACGTTGAACCGCTCGGTCATCGTCGCGTTCATCTTCGCGTCGAGGTTGTACGACTCCCGGGTGATCTCGGCAAGCCGTTTCCCGACCCGGCGGGCCGGCACGATGAAGACCGGCAGCAGCAGCAGCGACAACCCGGTGATCTGCCAGGACAGGGTGAACATCACGCCGGCCGTGAGCACCAGCTGGATGACATTGCTGACCACCCCGGAGAGGGTGGAGGTGAACGCCCGCTGCGCGCCGACCACGTCGTTGTTGAGCCTGCTGACCAGCGCGCCGGTCTGGGTGCGCGCGAAGAACTGCAACGGCATCCGCTGCACGTGGTCGTAGACCCGGGTGCGCAGGTCGAGGATGATGCCCTCGCCGATGCGAGCCGAGTACCACCGCTGGGCGAGGGAGAGCAGCGCCTCGGCGACGGCCAGCGCGGCGATCATCAGGGCGAGCCGCACCACCGCGGAGGACTCCCCGGAGGTGATCGAGTTGATCACGTCACCGGCGAGCAGCGGGGTGGCCACCCCGATACCGGCGGCGAGCACCACGGTCAGCAGGAAGACCGTGATGTCGCGACGGTACGGCACCGCGAACCGGACGATCCGCTGTGTGGTGCCCGCACGCACCTGGTGCCTGCTGACCCGATCCGCGTTCTGGATCGAGCGCAGCACACTCCAGCTCGTGGACATGTCACCTCCCGGGCGTCGTTCGACGGGGCAGCAGTAAGTCTGCCCCGTGGGTACGACAATCCCGGGAGGTGCCTTACTCCCCGGCGCCCAGCAGGTCGCTGAGACGCCGTGTCTGGGCCTCTCGTTCGGCCCGGTCCTGCTCCGCGTACGACCGCAGGGGCGCGCCCGCGAGCAGGGCCTTGATCTCGGCGACTGCGCCACCGTCCGCCGCCAGGACCGCCGCGGCGAGGTCGGACACGGCTCCGTCGAGCTCGGCGGGCGGCACGACGGCCGTCGCCAGGCCGATCCGGTCCGCCTCGTCCGCCGAGATCCGCCGACCGGTGACGCAGATCTCCAGGGCACGGGACGGGCCGACGAGTTCGGTGAGCCGTTTCGTGCCGCCCAGGTCGGGCACCAGGCCGAGGGCGACCTCGGCCATGGAGAACCGCGCGTCGTCGGCGAGGATCCGCATGTCGCAGTTGAGCGCCAACTGGAAGCCGGCGCCGATCGCGTGTCCTTGAACCGCCGCAATCGTCACAATGGACGGACTGCGCAACCAGGTGAACGCGGTCTGGAAGCCGGCTATCCGATCCGCGCACTCGGCTGCCGACAACTGCGCCAGCCGAGTGAGTGAAGAATCGCCGTCGCCCTTCGCCACCGACAGATCCAGGCCCGCGGAAAACGCGCGCCCCTCTCCCCGGACAATGACGACCCGTACTCCCCCCGGCAATTTCCGGGAAATGTTGCCGAGCTCCGTCCACATCGCCGGAGTCTGGGCATTGAGAACACCGGGCCGGCACAACGTCACCGTCGCGACCGGCCCGTCCTGTTCGTAGCGAACGCCTACCTCGTCGGCGGGAACCGGTCCGGCGTCGGCGGCCGTCACGCCTTCTTGCGGCGGCGTGCGCCGCCACGCTGGCGCAACTGCACGCCCGATTCGGTGAGCACGCGGTGGACGAATCCGTAGGAACGGCCGGTGGATGCGGCCAGCGCGCGGATGCTCTCGCCGGACGTGTAACGCTTCACCAGGTCCTTGGCGAGCGACTGCCGCTCGCTACCGACGATTCGACGACCCTTCTCAGTACTGGTAGCTGTGCCAGTGGCTGCCATCTTGAATCCTCACGTCGCAGACAGTGCGGTCAGATACGGTCCCACCTATTACACCGTCTCGAACGATCATGCGCCAGGCATCTCGCCCCCGTGAACGTGCCCATTTATTACTGTCAGGAACTTGACGGTTACCACGGGCATCAATGTCAGACAGTTTGGCCGGGCTCTCTCGGCGCGCATTTCCGGCCCGGTGACCGACCGCCCAAGACCATCGATCACCTGCGGAAACACTCGATCGAGAGCGCGCCCTCGATCGCTCCGGAGAGTGCTGTGATCGCTCCGTGGAGTGACTCTCGACCTTGCAGCGTACCGGTCGACGGGTGCCCGACCTGTTCGGAAACGCCCGAACATCGCACTGTCTGTGTGGGCACCAGTTGACAACTGACGATCGTTGATGATCGGGCCTCAGGCCAGCTCGACGAGCTCCAGCAGATCGTCGCTCCACGCATCCTCGTCGCCGTCCGGCAGCAGGATCGCGCGGTCCGGCTTGAGCGCCTGGACACAACCGGCGTCGTGGGTGACCAGCACGATCGCCCCCGGATAGTTGGCGATCGCGTCGAGGACCTGCTCCCGGCTGACCGGGTCGAGGTTGTTCGTCGGCTCGTCCAGCAGCAGCACGTTCGCCCCGGAGCAGACCAGGGTGGCGAGCGCGAGACGGGTCTTCTCGCCACCGGAGAGCACCCCGGCCGGCTTGTCCACGTCGTCGCCGGAGAACAGGAACGCGCCCAGGATCTTCCGCAGCTCGGTGTCGGTCTGCTCGGACCCGGCGCTGCGCATGTGCTCCAGGATCGTCCGGTCCACGTCGAGCGTCTCGTGTTCCTGGGCGTAGTAGCCCAGCCGCAGCCCGTGCCCGGCCCGCACCTCACCGGTGTCCGGCTCCAGCAGGCCGCCGAGCATCCGCAACAGGGTGGTCTTGCCGGCGCCGTTGAGGCCCAGGATGGCGACCCGGGAGCCACGGTCCACGGCGACGCTGACGTCGGTGAAGATCTCCAGGGATCCGTACGACTTCGACAGCCCCGACGCGGTCAGCGGCGTCTTGCCGCACGGCGCCGGACTCGGGAACCGGACCTTCGCCACCTTGTCCGAGGTCCGGACCTCATCCAGGCCACCGAGCAGCTTCTCGGCACGACGGGCCATGTTCTGCGCGGCGACCGTCTTGGTGGCCTTGGCCCGCATCTTGTCGGCCTGCGCCATCAGGGCGCCGGCCTTCTTCTCCGCGTTGGCCCGCTCCCGGCGACGGCGGCGCTCGTCGGTCTCACGCGCCTCCAGGTACGTCTTCCAGCCCATGTTGTACATGTCGACGACAGCGCGGTTGGCGTCGAGGTACCACACCTTGTTGACGGCGGCGTCGAGCAGTTCCACGTCGTGGCTGATCACGATGAGGCCACCCTTGTGCTGCGCCATGTAACCGCGCAGCCAGGCGATCGAGTCCTGGTCGAGGTGGTTGGTCGGCTCGTCGAGCAGCAGGATGCCCTTGCCGTTCTGCCCGGAGTTGGCGAACAGGATGCGGGCCAGCTCGATCCGGCGGCGCTGACCGCCGGAGAGGGTGCCGATGGTCTGGGCGAGGGCACGCTCGGGCAGGCCCAGGTTCGCGCAGATCCGGGCGGCCTCGGCCTCGGCGCCGTACCCACCCAGGGCGGAGAACTGGTCCTCCAGCTGGCCGTATCGCCGGACCAGCTTGTCCTCGGAGCTCTCCTCGAGTTGCACCTCGAGTTTCTGCATCTCGGCGAGGATGGTGTCCAGGCCGCGGGCGGACAGCACCCGGTCGCGGCCGGTCACGTTCAGGTCGCCGGTCCGCGGGTCCTGGGGAAGGTAACCGATCTCACTGGTCCGTTCGACCGTGCCCGCGTACGGGATCCCCTCCCCGGCGAGGACCTTCAGCGTGGTGGTCTTGCCGGCGCCGTTGCGGCCGACCAGGCCGATCCGGTCGCCGGGCTGCACCCGCAGCGTGGTCGGGGAGATGAGGATGCGCGCGCCGGCGCGGAGTTCGAGTCCGGTGGCGGTGATCATGAAATTCTCGCTCTCGGTGTACGGGCTGACTCAGGGCGCAGAAAAGCGCCGGCCATCGGGATGACGGTCGGCGCCGGGGCAGGTCAGCCTTCGCAGAGCAGCACCCGGCCATCCTACCGGGCGCTCACTCACGCTTCCCACCCGATTAATCCACGAGGTCAGCGGGTACCCGGCGGACAACCGTGGTGAAGGTGGGACGAGATGGAACTGAATGAACGCGCCGACATCGACTCCAGTCAGATCGAGCAGAGCCGGGGATCGGGCGGGGGCGGCATCGGCGGCCTGCCGATCGGCGGTGGCGGTCTGGCCGGCATCGTCGTCACCCTGGTGATCGCTCTGGTCGGCGGATACTTCGGGATCAACACCATGGGCGGTGGCGACGGGCAGGAGACGGCCGGCACCCCCGTCACGCAGTGCACCACCGGCGCCGAGCAGCTCAAGGTGCTGGAGTGCCGTAACGCGCTCTACGTGACGTCGATCCAGAACTACTGGCGTCAGGAACTTCCCGAGTCGTTCGGCGAACAGTACGTCCCGGCCAAGACCAACATGTTCAAGAACGCGGTGAACACCGCGTGCGGCGCCGCCGACTCCGGCGTCGGGCCGTTCTACTGCCCCGCCGACGACAAGGTCTACATCGATCTGGCCTTCTACGAGGTGCTGGCGGGACAGCTCGGCGCCCCGGGCCAGTTCGCGCAGCCGTACGTGCTGGCCCACGAGTACGGCCACCACGTGCAGGACGTGCTCGGCACCGAGGCGGAGATGCGCCGCCGCCAGCAGCGCGACCCGGGCAGCGCCAACGAGGAGTCGGTGAAACTGGAGCTCCAGGCCGACTGTTACGCCGGCGCCTGGGCGCACGCGGCGGCGAACACCGTCGACAAGGACGGTGACAAGATCTTCACCAGCCTCACCGAGACCGACATCCAGGAGGGCATCCAGGCCGCCGGGCAGATCGGGGACGACACGCTGCAGAAGCGCGGCGGCGGGGAGATCAACCCCGAGCAGTTCACGCACGGCACGTCCGAGCAGCGGCAGCACTGGTTCCGGGTCGGTTACGAATCCGGTGACCCGAAGCAGTGCGACACCTTCAAGGCCGGCGCGCTGGGGTAACCGGCTCGCTGATCAGAATCGGCACGGCTCGAGCCGCGGCCACGGCGGACACCAGGACCGCGTGCCGCGGCTCCGGCACGTCCAGGACCCGTCCGGCACGCAGCGCGGCCACCGCCGCCAACGCGGGCGCCGCCAGGATCGCGTCGATCGCGGCACGGTCGCCGCCGGTCACCAGCGCGGCCATCGACCGTACCTCCGGGAGAAGGATGCGGGCCGCGATCCCGGCGCCGTCCGCAGCCGCCGCCTTCGCCTGATTGTCCCGGCGGCGCGCGAAGCGCTGCTGCGACCAGCCGCCCGCAGCCGTGCGCCCCTGCACATAGTGGGTGTCCACCTTGGAGGCCGTCAGTTCCTCACCGTCGGCGATGCCGACCGCCACCGCGCCCTTGCGCGCCAGCAGCAGTCCCAGCCGGCGTGGGGTCCGCGCCTCCCGGATCAGGTCATCCACCGTCGTCACCGGGCCGGCCCCCGGGGGCAGGTGCAGCGTCGCCACCGCGCCGTCCGCCGCGGTCAGGGTCAATCCCTCCGCGGTGTACGCCCCGTGCCGCGTCGCGAAATTCTCCAGCCACCGGGGCAGCCGCTCCGGCGCGACATCGACCCACTTGCCGCCACCGGCCGCCGCCCGTTCCGCCATCCCCCCAGCCTACGACCGCCCGCCGCGGTCCCCCGCCACACCCGCCTCACCGGGTCCGCGTTCCGCTTCCGGTCGCCGCGGCTTCCGGCCCACTTCTCTTCCCGGTACGGGGTGACGCGCCGATTCCTGTCATACCCCGCTGGCATCATTCCCGGCATGAGCGACTTCGCGGCGGTGCTGATGGACCGCCTCACCGGCGCGTTCGAGACCGCCCGCGACCCGGTGCGGGCCGTCGGAGCGGCCGCCTACATGCGTGACCAGTTCCCGTTCCTCGGCCTGACCAGCGCCGTCCGCCGCGCCCGGGCCACGGTCGCGCTGACCGGTCTGCCGAAACCCTCCGAGCCCGACCTGCGTGCCGTGGCCCTGGCCTGCTGGGCGCGGGAGGAGCGCGAGTTCCAGCAGTTCGCCTGCGACTACCTGACCACCCACGTGCGCGTCCCCGGCCCGGCCTTCCTCGACACCGTCGCCGAGCTGATCACCACGAGATCCTGGTGGGACACCGTGGACCCGCTGGCGACCCACGTCGTCGCCGGCCTGGTCCGCCGCCACCCCGCCCTGATCACCCGGGTGGACGAGTGGTCCATCGCCGGCGACGTGTGGCTGATCCGCACCGCGATCCTGCACCAGTTGCTCTACCGCGCCGAGACCGACACCGACCGCCTCTTCGGCTACTGCGCCCGTCAGGCCGGCCACCCCGACTTCTTCGTTCGCAAAGCCATCGGCTGGGCCCTGCGCCACTACGCCCGCACCGACCCCGGCGCCGTCCGGACGTTCCTCACCGCCCACGCCGACCGCCTGTCCCCTCTCTCCCTCCGGGAGGCGGCCAAACACCTATGACCGACGAGCCGTACGAGTGGTATGACGAAGCGATCACCGCCCAGGAGCACGGCGACTGGGACAGGGCGATCGCGCTCGTCGCACCACACGCGGAGTGCTACAGCGCCGACCCCTTCCGGCACAACAGCCACCTGTGGCACCTGGACCTCCTCGCCCGCGCCGGCCGCTGGGCCGAACTCGGCGTGCTCGGCGCCACCGACCGGCACGCCGCCCGCGCCCTCGCCACCCACCTGCGCCGCCTCGGCCGCGACGACGAGCCCGACACCGCCTCGACATAGAGAAAGTTCCGGCCTCGACATCGAGGTTCCGCCGAGGCGGTCCGTCCCGCCCGCACCGCCGCGGGCGACACCAGCACCCTTCCCCACCACCTCACCGCAGGCGGCGCCCCGGAGGAACCTCCCGCAACCGGCTGATCCGCATCGCCACCGGAACTGTCCGCGTAGCGCCGGATCTCCCCGGCCGGCTGTCAGTGCCGTCTCCCGCGCGTTGAGACAGCAGCGACCCTGCCGGCCAATTCGCCGGCCGTTGTCGATGGTGGAGATCGCGCTGTCCGCGCCACCCCTCGCTCACCAGATCCGACCCAGCGACGAAAACCCGCCCGCCCGGGCCGGAGACACCCCTTCCGCGCGAGGTCTAGTGAATTTCGGACGAACCGATTCACCACGACCTCGCAAGATCGACAACCGGCGGGCAAGCATTTGACCAGCAGGTCAGCAGTGACGACCAGCCGGAAGGAAGCCGGTACCGGGCTTGCCCGCCGGCGGGCCGGCTGTCCCTCGCCACCACCCCGGCCTTCATCCCACACCGGAAGGGAGAAGGGTGCCGCACGTCCGAATGGATCTGCTGATGCAATGGCGGGTCGTTTCCGGCGGAGGGTGCGGTTACTCGGAGCGGTGCCGGTGAATCCGGTGCGTGACCGGTGGGCGGTCGGGCCGATAGGGTCCGATCATGGTCGCTGAACTGATTCTGGTCCGGCACGGGCAGAGCCTGGCCAATGTCGCCTTCCCCGCAGCCGACGAGGACGAGCTGATGGAAGCGGCGGTGAGCGGGCGTGACGCCGAGGTGCCTCTCACCGCGACCGGCGCGGAGCAGGCGGCCGCGCTGGGCCGCTGGCTGGCCACGCTTCCGGAGGATCGCCGACCGCAGGTGGTGATCACCTCGCCCTATCTGCGGGCCCGGGAGACGTGGCGGATCGCCGCGGAGTCGGCCGGGCTGGCTCTGCCGGAGCCCCGGACCGATGATCGGCTCGTCGACCGGTTGATGGGCGAGTTGGAGCTGCTCACCCGCGCGGCGGTGGCGGCCCGCTTCCCGGATGAGGCGGCGCGGCGGGCGAAGGCGGGCGAGTTCGAGTACGCCCCGCCGGGCGGCGAGTCGTTCGCCGACATCGCGGTCCGTTTGACGTCGTTCCTCGACGACCTGCACGCCGATCATGCCGGCGAGCGGGTGATCGTCGTCGCCCACGACGCGGTGGTGCTGATGATGCGGGCCGTGATCGAGCAGCTGAGCTGGGACGAGGTGCTGGAGGTGGAGCGGGACGCGGGGAGCGTACGCAATGCTTCGATCTCGCGTTTCGACGGCTCGTCCGGGACGCTGACGCTGGACCGCTACAACGTGATCGACCATCTGCCGCCGGCGTGACATACCCTCAGACATTGATGATGGTCTATTTAAATGATCCGGCCGACCGGTGAACCGCCAGCTCGGTGCGCTTCTCACGGCCGAAGCGATCTCCATGCTCGGCAGCCGGATCACCTTCGTGGCCGTACCCTGGCTGGTCCTCACCACCCAGGACTCCGCGCTGCTCGCCGGGCTGGCCGGGCTGGCCGAGATGCTGCCGTACGTGCTGGCGGGACTGATCGGCGGGCCGATCGTGGACCGGGTCGGCCCGCGGCCGACCGCTGTCGTGGCGGACACCGCCAGCGTGCTCGCGGTCGCCGGCATCCCGCTGGTCGCCTACTGCGACGGGATGTCGCTGACCGCCTTGATGATGCTGATCGCGCTGGCCGGGGCGCTGCGCGGGTTCGGCGACGCGGCCAAGCGCGCGCTGCTCCCCCGGACCCTCGCCGCGGCGGGCGTGTCGACCGAGCGCGGCACCGCGATGTACGACGGCATCTGCCGCGCCTCGACCCTGGTCGGCCTGCCACTGGCCGGGCTGCTGATCGCGGCGTCGCACCCGGCCGCGGTGCTGTTGTTCGACGCGCTGTCGTTCGCGGCCAGCGCGCTGATCATCGCGACGGCGGTCCGGGTCGGTTCCGCCGACGCCGCGGCGCTGGCCCAGAGCCGGGAGCAGGGGTACGCCGACGCGCTGCGGGACGGGTTCCGATGTGTACGGTCGGACCGTCTCATCCTCGGCGTGATGTCGATGCTGCTGGTCACCAACATGTTCGACCAGGCGTTCGCGACGGTGTTCGTGCCGGTGTGGGTGCGTGACGGCCTGCACGGGCCGGCCGCTCTCGGGGCGATCGGGACCGCGTTCGGCCTGGGCGCGGTCGCCGGCAACATCCTCTACACCCTGCTGGCCCCGCGACTGCCGCGCCGCCGTACCTTCGGAATCTGTTTCTTCCTCGGCGGCCCCGCCCAGCTTCTCGCCCTGGCCCTGAGCGAGCGGGTGTGGATGGTCCTGGTCACGGCCGCGTGCGCGGGTGCGCTGATGTCCACGGTGAACCCGATCCTGATGGCCGCGGTCTACCGCCGGGTGCCGACGCATCTGCACGGCCGGGCGATCAGCGTCCTGATCGCCGTCTCCTGGGCGGGCATCCCGTTCGGCGGCGTGGTCGGCGGCTGGGCCACCGACCTGCTGGGCCTGCGCACCGCCGCGCTGGTCGCGGCCGGCGGCTATCTGGCGGTGACCGCCGCCCCGTTCGTCTTCCCGGCGTGGCGCGAGCTGGACGCCCATCCCCGGGCCGACGCCACCGCGGCGGTCGCCACCGCCTGAGGCGGTCCGGCTGGTCGTCCGGGCTGTCTCGACGGCACCGAGACAGCCCGGACGACCAGCCGGGGTTTCGGCGGGCGCTACGAGGTGAGCAGGGGACGGACCTGCTGGGCGACGAAACGGACGAAACCTTCCGGGTCCGGGTCGTCCGGGGTCGGCTGGAGCACGACCGTGCCGGCGCCGGCCTCGGCCCAACGGCGGACTCCCGCCGCGATCGCACCGGCGTCCCCGGTCACGGCCCGGTCGGTGATCGACGGGTACCCCCAGCGGACCCGTTCCCCCTCCATCCGGGCCTCCGCGTCCGGGCCGGTGGCCGCGTGCAGGTAGACGACCAGGTTCCCGTCACCCCGGGACTCCCGTACCCGGCGGACCTGGCCCGGCGTGGTGCCGCCGGTGAGGATCGTGCCGTCGCCGATCTCACCGGCCAGCCGCAGGGTGCGCGGGCCGGTGCCGCCGATCAGGATCGGCGCGGGACGCGGCGGCGGCCAGTCCAGGGCGACGTCGTCGAGGCGCACGTACGCGCCGTCGACGGTGACGCGTTCCCCGGCGAGCAGGGCGCGCAGGGCGGTGACGTACTCCCGGAGCAGCGTCATCGGCGAATCGGCCCGCGCGCCGACCTGGCCCATCCAGTCCTGGACGCCGTGGCCCACCCCGATGATCGCCCGGTCCGGGAAGAGCCGGTGCAGAGCCGACAGCTCCATCGCGGTCAGGGCCACGTTGCGCAGCGGCACCGGCAGCAGGCCCACGCCGACCCGCAGGCGGCGGGTCCAGGCGAGCACCGCCGCGGCGGTGGCCACCCCGCCGGTCAGGAAGCAGTCCTCCCACAGCCACAGTTCGTCGAGGCCGGCCTCGTCGGCGGCTTCGGCGACACCGCGGAGGCGTTCCGGTGGCAGTTGGGGCAGACAGACCGCGCCGAGAATCGTCATGCCGGGATCTTCTCCCGGCCGGGGCCCGCGACAGAAGGATCAGCGGCGGGAGGACCGGCGGGAGAAGGCGCGGAGAGGGCGACGATGCGCTCATACAGGTCGGCGGGTGCGAGGTCGGTGTACCAGGGGGTGACCGGCCTGCGCTCGTACCGTTCCGTCCCGGCCAGGAAGAACAGCGTGTACCCGGCGCTCAGCGCCAGGGACGCCGCCGCCCAGGCCGCGATGACGACGTGCTCGCCCTGGATCAGCCGGGTCACCGCGAACCCGAGCGCACCCACCTCGGCCAGCGCGAACACCCGGTACGCCCACTTGAGCGGGGCATCGGTGGTGCGCCGCGCCCGTTTCTGGGTGACGCCGAACTGCCGTTCCCCGAACAGCGCGGCCGGCAGCGCCGCGAGCATCGGCAGGGTGTCCGCCACGGCGAACGCCTCACTGTGCAGCATGTGGTAGTGCCCCCGGCCGAAGCTGACCACGGTGTGGATGGAGAACACGGTGAACGCCAGGAACGCGAAGCCGTAGACCGCGTACGGGCCGGTCACCTGGGCCACGCCGGTGGTCAGCGCCGCGACCGGGATCAGCAGGTAGAGCAGCCGGTTGAGCCCCTGGAAGTGGGCGATCATCGCGCTGGTGTAGTTGAGTCGCTGGTGGAACGTCAGCCCGCGGGCCCGCAGCGGCGAGTCGGGGTGCCGCAGCAGCAGGTGCAGGCTGCCGATCGCCCACCGCCGCCGGGTCCCGTAGTACTGGCGCAGATTGTCGACCTCGAGCCCGTACGCCAGAGGCTCCTCCAGATAGACCGACTTCCCGCCGCGGGCGTGCAGCCGCAGCGAGGTGTGGATGTCCTCGGTGGACGTGTCCTCGGCGAAGCCGCCGGCGGCGTCCAGCGCGGACCGGCGCAGCATCGCCGAGGTCCCGGTGTAGATGGCGCTGTTGGTGCTGTTCTTGGTGGGCTGCACCCCGCCGTAGAACATCTCCTGCTCGTGCCAGGCCGCCTCGGTCCCGCGCCGCGGGCGGAAGGTGAACGACTCGGTGTTGTAGAACGACTGCGGCGACTGGACGACCGCCACGTCGGGGTCGGCGAAGTAGCCGAGGGTCTTCTCGATGAACTCCGGCAGCGGGATGTGGTCGGCGTCGAGCGTGACGACGAACTCGGCGTCGGTGACGCTCAGCCCGTGGTTGAGGTTGCCGGCCTTGGCGCCCTCGCTGGTGGTCCGCGGCAGGTACCGGGCGCCGAGCCGGGCCGCCATCGCGCGGATCTCGGCGCGGTCGCCGTCGTCGAGGACGATCACGTCCCGGACGCCGCGGACCCGCAGAGCGCCGAGGACCGTCGGCTCGAGCACCGGCAGCGGCTCGTTGACGGTCGGCACCAGGATGTCGACGGTGCTGCTCACCGGCGTGGTGACGGTCAGCGGCACGGGCCGGGTGCGGGTGCGCAGCGACACCACGAACATGGCGGTGGTGACGACGGCGAACATCTCGGCGGCCCAGGCCACCGGCCCGTACCAGACGGTCCAGTTGACGACGGCGGTCCGCCACACCACGAAGATCGGGGCGAGGGTCATGAAGACGGCGTACAGCACGCGCAGGCGTGGCGGGTTGCGGTCGGTGATGTGATCAATGCGGTACGGCTGCATGTCCTGTCCTTGTCTGCAGTAGTCCGGCCAGCGCCGGCTGGAGGGCGGGCCCGGCGGCCAGCACCCCGGATCCGAACGGGGTGACGACCGCGCCCGCCTCGGCGGCGATCAGCGCCCCGGCCGCCCAGTCCCAGGGCGCCAGCTCGTCCTCGTAGTAGGCGTCGCAGCGGCCGGCGGCGAGCCAGCACAGTTCCAGGGCGGCGCTGCCGTGGCTGCGGATGTCCCGGATCCGGGGCAGCAGGTCCGCGACGACCGCCGCCTGCCGCGCCCGGGACTCCGGAAGGTAGGCGAAACCGGTCGTGACGAGGGCCCGGTCGAGCGGCACCGGATCGTTGACGCGGATCGGTGTGCCGTTGCGGCGGGCGCCGCGGCCGAGCGCCGCGGTGAACATCTCGGAGCGGGACGGGTCGGCGACGACGCCCACGACGGCCCGCCAGGCGCCGTCCGGGAGTTGTCGTTCGGCGGCGATGCTCACGGTGACGTGCGGAGACCCGTACAGCAGATTGGTCGTGCCGTCGACCGGATCCACCACCCACCGCAAGCCGGAGGTCCCCGCCCGTGCCGTGCCCTCCTCGCCCATGAGGGTGTCGTGCGGCCGCGCGGCGGACAGCGACGCGGTGATCGCGGCCTCGGCCGCCAGATCGATCTCGGTCACCGGGTCGGTGCCGCTGGACTTGTGCCGGATCGCCTGGACCGTCCCGGCGTCCCGGATCACCCGCGCGCCGGCCCGGGCCGCCGCCACCGCCGCGTCGAGCAGCTCGACGAGGGGCACCTCAGGGCCCCACCAGGCGGCTGACCCGGCGGACCTCGGCGAGGATCCGCTCCCGGTACACCTCGGGCAGCGCGGTCACCGGGCCGAGCACCCGGCAGCGGTCGACGGCGCCGTCCGCGTAGGGCAGCGCCAGCCCCGCCAGCGGCAGCACCTCCACCTCGGTGGCCGTCGCGGGCAGCACGGCGGTGGTTCCGGCGGGCACACCGACCACCAGTTCGCGCCGACCTTCGACCTTTCCGTGTACGACGGTCAGCGTGCCCCCGGGCACCCCGGTGGCCTCCGCCACGGCCCGGCGGAACCCCGGGTACCGCTCGTTGGCCTCGAAGTCGCCGAACGCGCAGGCCAACTCGACGTCGGCGCCCGGCCAGCGGCGCAGGAAGTAGCGGTAGTTGGGCGCCTCGGTGCGCTTGTTGGCGGCGACGTCACGCACGTGCGGCAGGTGCACGCCGAAGAAGTCGCGGCCCATCACGACCGGCGTCCCGGTGCGGGACACCCGGTACGCCCACTCCAGGTCCTCGACCCCGTACCCGTGGAAGTTCAGGTCGAAATCCCCGGCCAGCTCACGGGGCAGCGCGACGAGCGCGGTCCACGCGAACGACCACGGGATGACGTGTTCGGCGGTCATCCGCGGGTCCTGGTCGCCGGTGCCGGTCACCTGCAGATCGGCGAGCAGCTTGCGGTAGTGCTCATAGGGCAGGACGCCGACCTCGGTGACGTCGCCGGTGTTGTTGTCGTAGTCGATCATCTGGCCGACCACGCAGATCCGCTGCCCGTACGCGAAGTGCCGGTCCCAGAGATCCTCCAGGCAGCGGGGCGGCAGCGCCATGTCGACGTCCATCAGCACCACGGTCTCGCCGGTGGCCTGCCGCAGCGCCAGGTTGCGGGCGAGGCCGACCTGCCAGGGCCGGGCCGACGACACCGTGACGATGTCGAGCCGGCCGGCGAACTCCCGGCACACCTCGGCGTGTTCCCCGCTGTCGTCCAGGACGCCGAGCACCACCTCGAAGGCGCCGGCCGCCAGGGTCTGCTCGGCGAGCGCGGACAGGGCGAGGCGCAGGTTCTCGACCCGGTCCCGGTACGGGATGATCACGCTGATCCGGGGCTCACTCATCGATGCCTCCGGGAGCGATCAGCACCTTGCAGCTGGCCTGGTCGGCGGGCCCGAACCGCTTGCCGTCGATGTCGCAGCCGAGCGCCGCGAACCCGGTCGCGAAGTCGTCGAGCGGGATCACGTGGCTGACCAGCCGCTCGGCCGGGATCCGGCCGGTGGTGATCAGGTGGAACGCCTCGGTGAACGAGCCGTGCAGGGAGTCGATCGAGCCGATCACCGACAGGCTGCGGTCGGCCAGCAGCATCGTGTCGATCGACGCGAGCTTCTCCTTCAGGCCGATCGACATGTACGTGCCACCGGGCGCCATCTGCGGGAAGAGGTCCTCCAGCAGCATCGAGGTGGTGTCGACGACGATGTCGATCGGCGCCTGCGGGTCGTTGAAGTACTTGGTGCGGGCCTCCTCCAGGGAGGCGTACGCGGCGGTGCCGTCGGGCAGGCGGTCCCGGGCGTACTCCAAGCGGGCCGCCGAGTGCTCGATCACGACCGGCGTCAGGCCCTTGAGCGACAGCACCCAGGTGTAGAGCAGGCCGAGCGGGCCGGCGCCGAAGACGTAGGTGAACGCACTCAGCGACGGCGGCTGGATCTTGCGGGCACCGGCGACCACGCAGCTCAGCGGCTCGGTCAGGGCGGCCGCCCGCAGCGAGACGTCGTCCGGCACCCGGTGCACGAACGCCGAGGTGGTGCGGTACTTCCCGGCGTACGCGCCGTCGTAGCTGACCCCGCTCTCGGTGCCGTGCTTGTTGACGCAGTGGTTGATCCGCTGGGTCTGGCACATCCGGCAGCGGCCGCAGTACGGGGTCGGGTTGATCACCACCCGGTCGCCCGGCGCGACGGTGGTGACCGCGGCGCCGGTCTCGGCGACGATGCCGCTCGCCTCGTGGCCGAGAGTGACCCCGGGGACGGCGACCGGGTAGGAACCGGAGACGATGCCCAGGTCGGTGCCGCAGACGCCGCAGAACTTGATGTCGACGACCACGTCGTCGTCACCGATCACGTGCAGGTCCGGAACCTCGGCCAGGTCGACGTCCCAGGCGCTGCGGAACTTGAGTGCTTTCACGGCCGGGTGGCCTCCTTCTGGAAGGACTGCAGGGTCGCGTGCAGGCGGTCGAGCAGGTCGTCCACCTGCTCGCCGGTGATGATCAGGGGCGGGCGGACCTTGACGGCGCGGCCGAAGCCGTACCGGCTGCCGCGCAGGATCAGGCCGTGCCGCCGCCCGAGGGCGATGAACTGCTCGACGTCGACGCTGGTGGGCAGGTCGAACGCCTGCATCAGGCCGACGCCGCGGACACCGGTCATGTCGCGGAAGGTCCGGGAGAGGGCGAGCAGGCCGCGGTGCAGCCGGGCGCCGGCCGCCGTCACGTTGCCGAGGACGCCGCGGTCCCGGATGTAACGCACGGTCTCCTCGAGGGCGACCAGGGCGAGCGGGTTGGCGCCGGAGGTGCTGGAGTGCTCCCACGACTCGAGGACGTCGAGCTCGGGGCGCATCAGGACACCAGCGACCGGGATGCCGACGCCACCGGCGCCCTTGGCGAAGGTGATGATGTCCGGGCGCAGGCCGGCGGCGTAACCGGTGGAGGCGAAGAACGATCCGGTACGCCCGAAGCCGGTCTGCACCTCGTCGGCGATGATCAGGATGCCGAGCCGGTCGCAGGTCTCCCGGAGGACCCGGTAGTAGTCCGGCGGCGGGACGATGTTGCCGCCGTTGCCCATCACCGGCTCGACGACCAGGGCGGCCACCTGGCCACTCGACGCGTACTCGACGAAGTCCTCGAGCCGCCGGGCGCACATCATCGCGCAACTGCCCGGGACCTGGCCGTAGAAGCAGTTCGCGCAGTCCGGTCCGGGGATCTTGACGGAATGCGCGAACGGCAGCGAGAAACTGCGATTCCGGAAAGCGTTTCCGGAGATTCCGGTGGTGCCCACCGTCTGTCCGTGATGCGACAGGAACAACGAGAAGATGTCGGACCTGCCGGTCGCTTTCTGCGCGATTCTGATCGCCGCCTCGTTGGCCCCGGATCCGGTGATGTCACGGAACCAGAAGGCGCCGATCTGCGGCGGCAGCTCGGGGCGCATCAGCTCGAAGATCTCGGCGGACTTGGCCCGGGTGAATTCCGAGGACAGGTGGGCGACCCGGTCGAGCTGGCCGTGCAGCGCGTCGATGATCTCCGGCGTGGAGTAACCGAGGGAGACGTTGAACGTCCCGGAGGCGCAGTCGACGAACCGTTCCCCGTCGACGTGCAGATAGATGCCGTCACCGACATATTCCGGGAGGCCGGTGACCGGCCGTGAGACAACACTTGAACTCATCATTGACCTTTCCGCGAGAGTTCGCGCAACGCTTCGCGTCGTTCGGAAACCTTCGATGGAAGCGCTCCCAACACTGGCGGTGACCGCCTCGTGGCGTCAAGTCCTGAACCGGTTAAGCGTGGGTTACTCGAGCGTCTTTGCAGGCCACAGTGGACGGTGTGCCGTTCGTCACCGGAAGGCGCAATTGCAGTTAAGTGAGTCGCAGGTCACCATCGCGTTTCCGGGGTGACAAGCAAGAATTGCCGAACCATTAAAAAATAAAACGGGCCGGGGATTCCTCCCCGGCCCGCCCGCACACTCGCAAATCAGTCCATTCTGCTCCACTCCACCAACTGCTCGGCGACCTCACGGTCACCGTCCACCCGGACGTCCGCCAGGGGGATGCGCCGGTAGAGGGCGAGCACCAGATCGCTCGCGGTCGCCTGCACCCGGGTGACCGGATCACCGCTGGCCGGCGGATCGGTCCGGGCGCCCGCCGGAGAGAGGTCGAGCGTCCAGGACGGGCCCTCGATCGCCTGGAACGCGACACGCGCGGGCCGGTGCGGCCACGCCTCCCGCGACCCCATCCAGACGGTGAGGAACTCGCCCACCCCGTCGACCGCGACCGCGGCCGGAAGCGGCTCGGGACGGCCGGCGGCCTCCTGGGCGTCGAACGCGTGCACCGCCGCCTCCTGCACCTGATGCCGGGCGATCGCGCCGGCGGTCAGCGGCGCCGCATCGGACCCGGCCCACCAGGCCCACGACGGCGCCTCCGGACCGGCCTCCCGCAACCGGCTGAGCAGCAGCTCGGTCGAGGCGGCCGACCAGTCGAGGAGGTCACCGTGCGGGGCGAGGTCACCGTGATGCTCGGGCGCGGGCGGGCCGGAGTCGTCGCCGAGAGCCACGGTGGCGGCCCAGAAACGGTGGACACCGCCCAGGTGGGTGATCAGGTCGGTGAGCGACCAGCCGGGGCACCCGGGGACCGCGACGGTCCGGTCGGGCACGACGGCGGCGGCCGCGCGCAGCGCCGCCGACCGGGCCTCGATCAGCGACAGCAGCTCGGGAAACGGCGGAGTCGAAGTCATGCCCCGGTTTCTACCACCGGGCACGGTGAAGGGCGGCACGCACGAACGCGTACCGCCCTCCGGGGTGCCTCTGGGGTGCTTCTGCGGGTGAAAAACCCTTGTCAGACGTTGAAGCCGAGCGACCGCAGCTGGTCGCGGCCGTCATCGGTGATCTTGTCCGGGCCCCACGGCGGGAGCCACACCCAGTTGATCCGGAAGTCGTTCACCAGGCCGCCGCCGGGGCCGCCCGTCAGCGCCTGCCGGGTCTGGTCCTCGATGACATCGGTCAGCGGGCAAGCCGCCGACGTCAGCGTCATGTCGATGGTGACCACGTTGTCGTCGTCCACGTGGGTGCCGTAGACCAGGCCCAGGTCGACGACGTTGATGCCGAGCTCCGGGTCGACGACGTCCTTCATCGCCTCCTCGATGTCGGCGAGCGACGCCTTCGGCTTGCCGGAAGCGGCACCCTCGATCGGCTCCTTCGCCGCGCCGGAGACATCGCCGGTGGGCGCCTCGTCGGCCGGGCCTCCGCCGGAGATCGAGTCGGAGGCGATCGCGTCGGCCGGGGCCGCGTCCGCGCCCACCGCGGCGTCGGCCGCCGACGGCGCGTCCCCGCCGAAGGCGGCGTCCGGCGAGGCCGAGACACTCACCGATGGCGTCTCCACCGGCTCGCCGGCCTCGGCAGCGGCGGCCCGCTCCTCCGCCAGCCAGTCCGGCACCTCTTCCCCGGCGCCGGGAGCCGCCCCGGAAGCCGGCACCGAGGCCACGGTCCGAGCGGTATCGGTCTGATCTGTACTCATGCCTTCACCTCCGGGCTCACGCCCACCTCCACGCCGGCACGCGCCGCCGCGTCCTTGAACGCCATCCACGGCAGCAGCGCGCATTTCACCCGGGCCGGGAACCTGGCCACACCGGCGAACGCGATCCCGTCGCCGAGGACCTCCTCGTCCGGCTCGACCTGACCACGGCCCTGCATCAGCTCCACGAAGGCGTGGTGGATCTCCGACGCCTCCGCCGAGGTCTTGCCCTGCACCAGCTCGTGCAGCACGGACGCCGAGGCCTGGCTGATCGAGCAGCCGAGACCGTCGTACGAGATGTCGGTCAGGTCGGACTTCACCCGGACCGTGATCTCATCGCCGCACGTCGGGTTGACGTGGTGCGCCTCGCCGTCGAACGGATCCCGCAGGCCACGGCCGTGCGGGTTCTTGTAGTGATCGAGGATGATCTCCTGGTAGAGACCGTCGAGCATCATCAGCCGAACACCTTCTTCACCTGGTCGAGGCCGCGCGCCAGAGCGTCGATCTCGTCCGTGGTCGTGTAGAGGTAGAACGAGGCCCGGGTCATCGCCGGCACACCGAACCGCGCGCACACCGGCCGCGCGCAGTGGTGCCCGACCCGCACCTCGACACCGAGCGCGTCCAGGATCTGTCCCACATCGTGCGGGTGTACCCCCTCGACGCCGAACGACACCGTGCCGCCCCGGCCCACCGGCGAGGCGGGCCCGAAGATCCGGACGCCGGGCACCGAGGTGAGGGCGTCGAGGGCGTACGACGTGATCGCCTGCTCGTGCTCGTGGATCGCCGCCATGCCGAGCCCGGTCAGGTAGTCCACCGCCGCGCCGAGACCGATCGCCTCGGTGATCGGCGGAGTGCCCGCCTCGAAGCGCGCGGGCGGGGCGGCGTAGGTCGTACCGGTCATGGTGACGGTCTCGATCATGGAACCGCCGCCGAGGAACGGCGGAAGCTGCTCCAGCAGGTCGAAACGGCCCCAGAGGACGCCGATGCCGGTCGGGCCGAGCATCTTGTGGCCGGTGAAGGCGATCAGGTCGGCGCCCAGCTCCCGGACGTCGATCGGCAGGTGCGGCACCGACTGCGAGCAGTCCAGCACCAGCAGCGCACCGACCGTCTTGGCACGCGCCGCGATCCGGGACACGTCGTTGATCGTGCCGAGCACGTTCGACATGTGCACCAGCGAGACGATCTTGGTGCGCTCGTTGATCAGATCGTCGAGGTTCGACTCGTCCAGAAAACCGGAGTCGGTGATCCCGAACCAGCGCAGGGTCGCGCCGGTCCGCTCGCAGAGGAGCTGCCACGGCACGATGTTCGAGTGATGCTCCATCTCGGAGATCACGATCTCGTCGCCCGGGCCGAGCCGCAGGTGCTGCCCGGCCGAGTGCGCGACCAGGTTGAGCGCCTCGGTGGAGTTCTTGGTGAAGACCACCTCGTCCGGGCTCGCCGCGCCGATGAAGGTCGCGATGCGCGCCCGGGCGCCCTCGTAGGCCTCGGTCGACTCGGTGCCGAGCGTGTGCACGGAGCGGGACACGTTGCCGTTGTACCGCTCCTGGTGCGCGCGCATGACGTCGAGCACCTGAACCGGCTTCTGCGAGGTGTTGGCGCTGTCCAGGTAGACCAGCGGGTGACCGTTGACCTCCCGCTGGAAGATCGGGAAGTCCTTACGGACCTGCTCGACGTCGAAACTCACGGCTTCTCCAAAGAAGAAAGATCAGGCCTTGGTCAGGAACTTCTCGTAACCCGACGCCTCGAGCTCCTCGGCCAGCTCCGGGCCGCCCTCCTGGACGATCCGGCCGGCGACGAAGACGTGCACGAAGTCCGGCTTGATGTAGCGCAGGATCCGGGTGTAGTGGGTGATCAGCAGGAAGCCGGTCGCGCCGGTCTCGCGGACCCGGTTGACGCCCTCGCTGACGACACGCAGCGCGTCGATGTCGAGGCCGGAGTCGGTCTCGTCGAGGATCGCCATCTTCGGCTTGAGCAGCTCGAGCTGCATGATCTCGTGCCGCTTCTTCTCACCGCCGGAGAAGCCCTCGTTCACGTTGCGCTGAGCGAACGCGGGGTCCATCTGCAGCTTCTCCATGGCGCCGCGCAGTTCGCCGGCCCAGGTGCGCAGCTTCGGCGCCTCACCGTCGATCGCGGTCTTCGCGGTCCGCAGGAAGTTGGCCACCGAGACACCGGGGACCTCGACCGGGTACTGCATCGCCAGGAAGAGGCCCGCCCGGGCGCGCTCGTCCACGCTCAGCTCGAGGATGTCCTGGCCGTCCAGGGTCACCGAACCACCGGTGATCTCGTACTTCGGGTGGCCGGCGATGGAGTAGGCCAGGGTCGACTTGCCGGAGCCGTTCGGGCCCATGATGGCGTGCGTCTCGCCCGACTTGATGGTGAGGTCGACCCCGGCGAGGATCGGCTTCAGCTCGCCATCCGGCAGCTTCACCGAAACCTGCAGGTCGCGGATCTCCAGGGTGCTCACGGCTCTACTCCATTGCTAGGTGTCGTCGAAACGTAGATGTCGCCGTCGCGGATCTCGACGGGGTAGACCGCCACCGGACTGAAGGCAGGCGGCCCGGAGGGCTCACCGGTGCGCAGGTCGAACCGGGAGCCGTGCAGCCAGCATTCCAGCGTGCACCCGTCCACCTCCCCCTCGGAGAGCGCCACCGAGGCGTGACTGCACTCGTCGCGGACGGCGTAGAAGTTGTCGTCGTCGGCGTGCACGACCGCGATCTCGACACCGTCGATCTCCACCTGGAGCACGGTGCCTTTCGCGATGTCGGTCACCGGGCCGACGTTCTCAAAGGCCACTGTCGACCAGCCGGGCCTCGATGGCGTCGCCGAGCCGCTCGCGCAGCCTCTCGACCGGGATCTTGTTGATCAGCTCGGCGAAGAAGCCGCGGACCACCAACTTGCGGGCCTCCTTCTCCGGGATGCCGCGCGCCATCAGGTAGAACAGCTGCTCGTCGTCGAACCGGCCGGTCGCGCTCGCGTGCCCGGCACCGGCGATCTCACCGGTCTCGATCTCGAGGTTCGGCACCGAGTGGGCGACGGCACCGTCGGTCAGCAGCAGGTTGCGGTTGATCTCGTACGTGTCGGTGCCGGTCGCCGCGGCCCGGATCAGCACGTCGCCGACCCAGACGGTCTGCGCCGACCTGCCCTGGAGCGCCCCCCGGTAGCCGACGTTGCTGCGGCAGTCCGGCACCGCGTGGTCGACGAGCTGGCGGTGCTCGTGGTGCTGGCCGGAGTCGGCGAAGTACAGCCCCCAGAGCTCGGCGTCGCCGCCGCGGCCGGTGTACTCCACCGAGGTGAACTGGCGGACCAGGTCGCCACCGAGGGTCACCTGCACGTGCTGCACCCGGGCGTCCCGGCCGACCCGGAGCTTGACGTGCTGGGCCTGGACCGCATCCCGCTCCCACTCCGCCAGCGTGACGAAGGTGAGCTGGGCGCCGTCGCCGACGACGACCTCGATGTTGTCGGCCAGGGTGACCGTGCCGGTCTGCTCCAGCACGATCGTCGCCTTGGCGAAGGCGCCCACCTTCACGAAGGTGCGCGCGGCGGCCGCGTCACCGCCCTTGCCGATCAGCCGGATGACCACGGCCTCGGCCGGCTCGGCCTCGGGCGCCACCTCGATCACGGTGACGCCGGCGGCCGAGCCGTACGCGAGAGCGCTGACCCGGTCGAACGGGGTGAGCACCGGCTCCACGTCGTCCGCGTCCGACACCGTCACACCGGCGGGCAGGTCGGCGTACTCCACCGTGGGAGCCGCCCCGGTCAGCGACGTGGCGGTGACCAGGTCACGCAGCCGCTTGAGCGGAGTGAAACGCCACTCCTCCTCCAGGCCGTTGAGAGCCGGGAATTCGGTGACGTCGAAGGAGCGCAGCACCTGCGACTTGGTGCTCGGCGGGGCGATGGCCTCGGTAGTCATTTCGTCCTTTATGTCCGCTTCTTCTGATGGCCGGGCGGGTCGGTTAACCCACGGCCCCTTCCATCTGCAGCTCGATCAGGCGGTTCAGCTCGAGCGCGTACTCCATCGGGAGCTCCTTGGCGATCGGCTCGATGAAGCCGCGCACGATCATCGCCATCGCCTCGTCCTCGGTCAGGCCCCGGCTCATCAGGTAGAAGAGCTGGTCCTCGCTGACCTTGGAGACGGTCGCCTCGTGACCCATGTTGACGTCGTCCTCGCGGATGTCGACGTACGGGTACGTGTCCGACCGGGAGATCGTGTCGACCAGCAGCGCGTCGCACTTGACCGTGCTCTTCGAGCTGGACGAGCCCTCCAGGACCTGGACGAGACCCCGGTACGACGTGCGGCCGCCGCCCCGGGCGATCGACTTGGAGACGATCGTCGAGGAGGTGTGCGGCGCGGCGTGCACCATCTTGGCGCCGGAGTCCTGGTGCTGGCCCGCCCCGGCCATCGCGATCGAGAGCACCTCGCCCTTGGCGTGCGGGCCGGTCATGTAGACCGCGGGGTACTTCATCGTCACCTTGGAACCGATGTTGCCGTCGACCCACTCCATGGTCGCGCCCTCTTCGCAGGTGGCGCGCTTGGTGACCAGGTTGTAGACGTTGTTCGACCAGTTCTGGATGGTCGTGTACCGCACCCGGGCGTTCTTCTTCACGACGATCTCGACGACCGCGGAGTGCAGCGAGTCCGACGAGTAGATCGGCGCCGTGCAACCCTCGACGTAGTGCACGTACGAGTCCTCGTCGGCGATGATCAGGGTCCGCTCGAACTGGCCCATGTTCTCCGTGTTGATCCGGAAGTAGGCCTGCAGCGGGATGTCCACGTGCACGCCCTTCGGCACGTAGATGAACGAGCCACCGGACCAGACGCTGGTGTTCAGCGCGGCGAACTTGTTGTCGCCGACCGGGATGACGGTGCCGAAGTACTCCTTGAAGAGCTCCTCGTGCTCCTTCAGCGCGGTGTCGGTGTCCAGGAACAGGACGCCCTGCTGCTCCAGGTCCTCACGGATCGCGTGGTAGACGACCTCCGACTCGTACTGCGCGGCGACACCGGCGACGAGACGCTGCTTCTCCGCCTCCGGGATGCCGAGCTTGTCGTACGTCGCCTTGATGTCCTCGGGCAGGTCCTCCCAGGAAGCGGCCTGCTTCTCGGTGGAGCGCACGAAGTACTTGATGTTCTGGAAGTCGATCCCGGTGAGGTCGGCGCCCCAGTGCGGCATCGGCTTGCGGTCGAACAGCCGCAGGCCCTTCAGTCGCAGGTCCAGCATCCACTGCGGCTCGCTCTTGAGCCCGGAGATGTTACGCACCACGGCCTCGGACAGGCCACGCTGAGCGGTCGCGCCCGCGGTGTCGGTGTCGGCCCAGCCGTACTCGTACCGACCAAGAGCGGCGAGGTGCTCTTCCTGAGTGACGATCTGGTCAGTCATGTATCTGTCCTAACCGTGATTGCGGTGGTGCGCCCGGCGCGGATGGGATGTGCGTGGTGCACACCCCGTCGCCGTGCGCGATGGTGGCGAGGCGCTGCACGTGGGTGCCGATGAGCCGCGAGATGACTTCGGTCTCGGCGTCGCACAGCTGAGGGAACTCGGCAGCCACGTGAGCCACCGGGCAGTGATGCTGGCACAGCTGCCCGCCGGACGCGATCGTCGAGGCGCTGGCAGCGTAACCCTCGGCGGTCAGGACCTCGGCGAGAGCCTCGGCACGGACGATCGGATCGGAGCCGGCCTCGCGCAGCGCCGCCGTGCAGCGCTCCTCGAGCGCCTCGACCTGAGCGGACGCGAAGGCGGAGACGGCCTCCGGACCGTGCTGCTGCGCGATCCAGCGCAGCGCGGCGGTGGCGATGCCGTCGTAGTGATGAGGATTCAGATCCTCGTGGGCGGCGGCGGTGAGCACGAAGGCCTTGGCGGGCCGGCCCCGGCCGCGCGGCTTGTCCCGGCGGACCTCGCGGGTCTCCACGAGGTTCTCGGCGAGCATCGCGTCGAGGTGTTTGCGGATGGCGGCGGAGCTCAAGCCTAGCGCGGCCCCGAGCTCGGCCGCGGTGGTCGCGCCACGCTTCAGCAGCAGTTGGGCGACCCGGTCACGGGTGCGACCGTCGGCCGCGCCGGCCGGAGCCGCCACGCCGATCTGGATCAACACCTCGTTTTTCACTACGCCAACGTTACGTATTTCCTTCGACCCCTGCAAACCGCACCCCGGTGATCCACCCCACCGGCTACCGGAGCTGGGGAAATCACGCTCGGGCGCGCGCGTACGATGCGCGGGGTGAAGTCCTCCAAGGTGCGCCCGGCGTCCGGATTCCCCGGATCCCGGCCCTCCCCGCGCGACCGGGCGCTCGCCGTCCTGGATTCCCGCCCGCTCCGCCGGCTGGGCTCCTCGCTGCGCGGCCTGGCGCTCGCCTCGTTGATCGCCAACATCGGCATCATCGTCACCGGCGCCGCGGTCCGCCTCACCAAATCCGGGCTCGGCTGCCCGACCTGGCCCCGGTGCACCGACGAGTCGTACACGACCACGCCCGAGATGGGCATCAACGGCGTCATCGAGTTCGGCAACCGGCTGCTCACCTTCGTGCTCGTCGCGATCGCGATCGCCTGCGTCCTCGGCGCGCTGGCCCGCCGGCGCCGCTCCCTGGTCAAGCTCGCGGTCGCGGTCGCGATCGGCATCCCCGGCCAGGGTGTCATCGGCGGCATCACGGTGCTCACGAACCTCAACCCGTGGGTGGTCGGCCTGCACTTCATCCTGTCGATCGCGCTGGTCGCCGGGGCGTACGCGCTGTGGCGCCGGGTGGACGAGGGCGACGGCGACCCGGTCCCGCTGGTCCCCGCCCCGCTGCGGCAGCTGGCCTGGGTGACCGTCGCCGCCGGCTTCGCGGTGATCGCCGCCGGCGTGGTGGTGACCGGCAGCGGCCCGCACTCCGGCGACCAGGGGGCCAAGCGCAACGGCCTGGACCCGGTGCAGATCTCCCAGGTGCACGCCGACCTGGTGTTCCTGCTGATCGGCCTGACCGTGGCGCTGTGGTTCGCGCTGCGCGCCGTGAACGCCCCGGCCGCCGCCGTCCGGGCCGCCGCCGTGCTGTTCGGGGTCGAGATGGGGCAGGGGCTGATCGGCTTCGTGCAGTACTTCACCCACCTGCCGGTGGCACTGGTCGCCGCGCACATGCTGGGCTCCGCGCTGGTCTGGACCTCGACCCTGGCGGTGCTGTGGTCGCTGCGCTCCCGCCCGGCCCTGACCCCCGCCACCCCGGCCCGGGTCAGCGAACCGATCCCGGCATAACCCCCGGCTGACGGTCCGCGGTTGCTCTTCCCAGACCCTTCTCCGGTACGCGCCACGAAGGTCCCGTGACTCGCGGCGGCTGCGGCAGGCGTTCCCTCCCGGCCGTCCCCCGGTGCCGATCATGCATGCCCGTCCCGGTCACCCCGACCGGGACGGGCAGGGCTGCGTGGACAGCTGCGGCTCGCATCGGACCGCAACCCACCACAGAACCAGCCCTACCACTGCGTAGACAGTTACGGCACGAAACGGACCGCAACCCACCACACAACCGCCCCCACCACTGCGTGGACAGCTGCGGCACGAAACGGACCGCAGCTGTCCACGCAGAACTGCGGAACCACTCGACGCGATGGGCCGCGGCAGCACCAGGGAAGACCGGTCGGTCCCCGCATACGAAAGGCCGCCGGAGGCGGCCTTTCGTGGTGCCGGAGACGGCGATGAACGCCGCCGCGCCGGAGGCGGGCAAGGGCCGCCGCCGGGTCAGAGGCGGGCCAGGATCGCGTCGGCCAGGCGGTCGGCGGAACCGGGTGCGGTCCGCAGGAACAGGCACGGCTCGGTGAGCTCCAGCTCGATGAGCGTCGGCGTGCCGTCCGGGCCGGGGATCAGGTCGACCCGCGCGTACAGCAGCTGCTTGGCCCCGCCCGGGATGACCGCGAGGACCCGCGCCGCCGCTTCGATCTCCGCCGGCGAGGGGTCACGCGGGGTGATGCGCTCCGAGCTCGCGTCGATCGGCGCGCCGGCCGGCCCGGTCAGCATCGGCGCCTTCCGGATGCCGTGGCTGAACGTCAGCTCGCCGGAGGCGTCCGGGGTGCACAGCACCGCGGTCTCGCCGGCGGTGTCCACCGCGGACAGGTACGGCTGGATCATCGCGGTCCGCCCGGCGCCGGTGAGCCGCTCCACATGTGCCGTGGCGAGCGTGGCGTCGCCGGGGAGCCGGTACCGGGAGGTGTCCTGGCTGCCGGCGCTGATCGTCGGCTTGACCACCCACTCGCCCTGGGACGGCGGGGTCCAGCTCTCCCCCGGGCCGATGAACTCGGTCGGGATGATCGGGATGCCGGCCGCGGCGAGGTCGCGCAGGTACCGCTTGTCGGTGTTCCAGGCGACGATCGCGGCCGGGTTGGCCAGGCGCGGGACGGTGCGGGCCCAGGCGACGAACTCCTCACGGCGGGCCACGTAGTCCCATGGGGACCGGATCACCGCGAGGTCGTAGCCGGACCAGTCGGCCGCCGGATCGTCCCAGCGGACCGCCTCGACGGTCACCCCGCGCTCGCGCAGCGCGTCGCGCAGGGGGTGGTCGTCGTCCCACAGATCGGGGAGGTCCGCCGAGGTGACCAGGGCGATCCGGGCGTCACGGCCCATCAGCGGGCCATGCTCCGCCGCGACATCGAACGCCACAGGTCGTTGCTGGGCCGCATCTGCTCCAGGAGCTCGCGCTCCCACTCGTTCTCCACCTGGACGCCCGCGTGGTCGCACGCCTCACGCGCGACACCGGTGTCCGGGGCGAACTGGTCGGACCACTCGCCGTCGCCTCCGACGAGGACGATGCGGGCGCCGCGCTTGCCGACGTACTCGATCACCGCCTTGGCGCCGCCGTGACCGGCGGCGAAAGACTTGATCTCTGAGGTCAGCGTCGTTACGGAACCTTCTGCCATGGTCCGCAGCCTAAGCAGTCAACCGGCGCGCCGTGTGCACTCCGATCGATTTTTGTGACTCGTGTTACCTGCAGGTTTCAAGATTCGGGCCATTGTTTTAGACCGATTACGCCCGAATTGCGACGCGCCCGCCAATCCGCCCTTCGAGTGACGGACAGTAACTAGCACTAGTGGGCAATCCGGGCATCCTGTGCGACGGCCGGGTCAGATCAGAGCGTCGACCGCGACGGCCATGAAGACCACCGTGAGGTACGTGATGGACAGATGGAACAGTCGCATCGGCTTGACCGTCACGCCGGCCCGGGTCTGCCGGACCAGCCGGATCGCCTCGGCCAGGAAGACACCGCCCATCACGATCGCCGTCACCCCGTAGATCGGGCCCAGTCCGTGCCCCAGCGGCCAGGCGACCAGCGAGACCACCACCGTGAGAACGGTGTAGACGAGGATCTCGAAGTTCACCCGCTGCATCGAGCGCACCACCGGCAGCATCGGAATGCCGGCCCGGGCGTAGTCGTCCTTGTACTTCACGGCAAGTGCGTAGAAATGCGGCATCTGCCAGAAGAAGACGATGCCGAACAGGGCCCACGCCATCGCCGGGATCGTCCCGGTCACCGCGGCCCATCCGATGACCACCGGCGCCGCGCCGCACACGCCACCCCAGAACGTGTTCGCCGGGGTGCGCCGCTTCAACCAGAGCGTGTAGACGACGTCGTAGTAGAAGATCGAGAAGGCGGTCAGCGCGGTGGCCAACCAATTGGTGAGAACCGCCATCAGCGCGACCGAGATCACAGCCAGGGTCAGGCCGAAGATGAGCACGGCCTTCGGGGTGATCACGTTCGCCGGGAGCGGGCGCCGCTTCGTACGCCGCATCACCTGATCGATGTCACGGTCGATGTAGCAGTTGAGCGCGCTCGCCGCGCCACCCGCCAGACCGCCTCCGACCAGCACCGCAGCGAAGGTGACCGGATCCGGCCAGCCCTTCGCCGCGAGCATCATCGTGGGCACGGTCGTGACCAGCAGCAGTTCGACGATCTGCGGTTTGGTGAGGGCGAGGTACGCCCGGAAGAGCGCGAGCCAGCTCCGCCGGGCCTCGGCGCCCGCAGGGCGCTCTGCCACGCCGGGCGTCCGCCTTTGGACGGGACGCTCGGTGATCATGCTCACGGACAGCCACCTTCCGGCATCGGCTTTATTTCGCGGCCGTGAACCGGGTACGACCCGGCGGCTCGCCCGGACAGCCTACGCGCCGTCGTCTCCGCTGCTGGGGGCACCCGGTACGGGTGCAGACGGTCACATCCGTTGAACTGGCGTGTCCGCTCACAGCGTATGTGCCTGGGGCGTTCGCTGCGCGGACGTTTAGCCCTACTGGATAGGGTCAAGCCGAAAAGGGTTCCATAATTTTGCCCGAGGAGCACAACCGACGTGGCTGCCACTAACCCCGCTCTCAACTGGTCCGACCTCGACCGCAAGGCGGTGGACACCGCCCGGGTGCTGGCCGCGGACGCCGTGGAGAAGGCCGGCAACGGCCACCCCGGCACCGCCATGAGCCTCGCGCCCGCGGCCTACCTGCTGTTCAACAAAGTGCTGCGGCACGACCCCACGGACCCGGAGTGGGCGGGGCGCGACCGGTTCGTGCTGTCCTGCGGTCACTCCAGCCTCACCCTCTACGTGCAGCTGTACCTCAACGGATACAGCCTGTCCCTCGACGACCTCAAGTCCCTGCGCCAGTGGGACTCGCTGACCCCGGGCCACCCGGAGTACGGGCACACCCCCGGCGTCGAGATCACCACCGGGCCGCTCGGCCAGGGCATCGGCAACGCGATCGGCATGGCCATGGCGGCCCGCCGGGAGCGCGGCCTGCTCGACCCGGACGCCCCGGCCGGTGAGTCCCTGTTCGACCACTACGTCTACTCGATCGCCTCCGACGGCGACATCGAGGAGGGCGTCAGCCACGAGTCGAGCGCCATCGCGTCGGTGCAGAAGCTCGGCAACCTCGTGGTGATCTACGACGACAACGAGATCTCCATCGAGGACGACACCCGGATCGCCAAGAACGAGGACGTCGGCGCCCGCTACGAGGCGTACGGCTGGCACGTCCAGACCGTCAACTGGCGGGGCGAGGGTGAGTACAACGAGGACGTCGAGGCGCTCTGGGACGCGATCCAGACCGCCAAGTCGGTGACCGACAAGCCGTCGTTCATCGTCCTCAAGACGATCATCGGTTACCCGGCGCCGAAGAAGCAGAACACCGGCAAGATCCACGGCTCCGCCCTGGGCGCCGCCGAGATCACCGCCACCAAGGAGATCCTGGGCTTCGCCGACGAGCCCTTCGCGATCGACGACGAGGTCGTCAAGCACGCGCAGCAGGTCGTCGAGCGGGGCAAGGCCGCGCACGCGGAGTGGCAGCAGAAGTTCGACGCCTGGGCCTCCGCCAACGCCGAGCGCAAGGCGCTGTTCGACCGGCTCTCCACCCGGACCCTGCCGGAGGGCTGGCACTCCGCGCTGCCGGAGTTCCCCGCGGATGAGAAGGGCCTGGCCACCCGCGCCGCGTCCGGCAAGATCCTGGAGGCGCTCGCGCCGGTGCTCCCCGAGCTGTGGGGTGGCTCCGCCGACCTGGCGGAGAGCAACAACACCACCATGAAGGGCGAGCCGTCCTTCATCCCCACGGAGTACGCGACCAAGGAGTTCCCCGGCCACGAGTACGGCCGCACGCTGCACTTCGGCATCCGTGAGCACGGCATGGGCTCGATCCTCAACGGCATCGCGGTGCACGGCGGCACCCGGCCGTACGGTGGCACCTTCCTGGTCTTCTCCGACTACATGCGCGGCTCGGTTCGCCTCTCCGCGCTGATGAAGCTGCCTGTCGTCTTCGTGTGGACGCACGACTCGATCGGTCTCGGCGAGGACGGCCCGACGCACCAGCCGATCGAGACGCTGACCGCGCTGCGCGCCATCGTCGGCCTCGACGTGGTCCGCCCGGCCGACGCCAACGAGACCGCGTACGCGTGGCGTGGCGCCCTGGAGCACACCGACCGGCCGACCGCGCTGGCGCTGTCCCGGCAGAACCTGCCGACCGTCGACCGCAGCAAGTACGCGTCGGCGGAGGGCACCCTCAAGGGCGGCTACATCCTCTCCGAGGCGTCCAGCGGCCAGCCCCACGTGATCCTGATCGCCAGCGGCTCCGAGGTGTCGATCGCGCTGACCGCGCAGGAGCGCCTGGAGGCCGAGGGCACCCCGACCCGGGTCGTGTCGATGCCCTGCCAGGAGTGGTTCTTCCAGCAGGACACCGCCTACCAGCAGCAGGTCCTCCCGAACGGGGTGAAGGCCCGCGTCACCGTCGAGGCCGGCATCCGGATGAGCTGGGACCGTCTCCTCGGCGACGCCGGCGAGGCCGTCAGCATCGAGCACTACGGCGCCAGCGCGCCGGCGAAGGTCCTGTTCGAGCAGTTCGGCTTCACCGCTGACAACGTCGTCGCGAAGGCCCATGCCTCCCTTGCCAGGGTCGGCGAGATCACCGGTCACAAGACCGGCAACTGACTTCTATTCGATTCGACCTTCATTCAGGAGTTGAGGGAAATGACCGACAGACTGGCCGAACTGTCCGCCCAGGGTGTCGCGGTGTGGCTCGACGACCTCTCCCGGGTCCGGCTGACCAGCGGCTCGCTGGACAAGCTGCGCACCGAGCAGCACGTGGTCGGCGTGACCACGAACCCGAGCATCTTCCAGAAGGCGCTGTCCGACGCCGACGCGTACGACGAGCAGCTGCGTGACCTGGCCGCGCAGGGTGTGACGGTCGAAGAGGCGATCCGCCTGATGACCGCCAAGGACGTCCGCTGGGCGGCCGACGTGTTCCGCCCGGCGTACGACGCGTCCAACGGCGTCGACGGCCGGATCTCGATCGAGGTGGACCCGCGCAAGGCGCACGAGACGGAGTCCACCGTCGCCGAGGCGAAGACGCTGTGGTGGCTGGTCGACCGGCCCAACCTCTACATCAAGATCCCGGCGACGCTGGCCGGCCTGCCCGCCATCACCCGGGTGCTGGCCGAGGGCATCAGCGTCAACGTCACGCTGATCTTCTCGGTCGAGCGTTACCGGGCGGTCATGGACGCGTTCCTGGCCGGCCTGGAGCAGGCGAAGGCGAACGGCCACGACCTCTCCAAGATCGGCTCGGTCGCGTCGTTCTTCGTGTCCCGCGTGGACACCGAGATCGACAAGCGCCTCGACAAGACCGGCTCGGACGAGGCCAAGGCGCTCAAGGGCAAGGCGGCCATCGCCAACGCCCGGCTGGCGTACGAGGCGTACACCGAGGTCTTCGGCACCGACCGCTGGAAGGCCCTGGAGTCCGCCGGCGCCCACCCGCAGCGTCCGCTCTGGGCGTCCACCGGCACGAAGAACCCCGACTTCCTCGACACCATCTACGTCGAGGAGCTGATCGCGCCGGGCACGGTCAACACCATGCCGGAGTCGGTCATCTTCGCGTACGAGGACCACGGCACCACCCGCGGTGACACCATCACCGGCGCCTACGCGGACGCCCACAAGGTCTTCAGCGACCTCGAGGCCGTCGGCGTCGACCTCGCCGACGTCTTCACGGTCCTGGAGGACGAGGGCGTCGAGAAGTTCGAGGCCAGCTGGAAGGAGCTCCTGGAGGGCGTCGCCAAGTCCCTCAAGGCCGCCTCCTCCGGCGCGAAGAACCCCAGCGACGCTGCCTGACGAGCAGCATCAGCGGCCTGTCGCGGGAGACCTCGCGACAGGCCGCTCCGTCTTCAAAAAACTGGCAGGATGGCAACGTGGGTAATCCGCTGCGCACCGCACAGGACCGACGGCTACCACGGATCCCGGAGCCCTGCGCTCTGGTGATCTTCGGGGTCACCGGTGACCTGTCCCGAAAGAAGCTCATCCCGGCCGTGTACGACCTGGCCAACCGCGGTCTGCTGCCCCCGGGTTTCGTGGTGGTGGGCTTCGCCCGCGCCGACTGGGGTGACGGCAGTTTCGAGTCGCTGGCCTACGCGGCCGCCAAGAAGGGCGCCCGGACCCCGTGGCGCGAGGATGTCTGGCAGCGCCTGACCAGCCAGTTCCACTTCGTTCCCGGATCGTTCGACGACGACGAGGACTTCGACAAGCTCGCCGAGACCCTCGACGACCTCCGCGTCCGTAACGGCATCACCGGCAACACCGCCTTCTACTTCTCCATCCCGCCTGCCGCGTTCCCGCTGGTGCTCAACCAGCTGAACCGGACCGGCCTGGCCGACAACGCCAAGACCGGCGGCTGGCGGCGGGTCGTCGTGGAGAAGCCGTTCGGCCACGACTACCAGAGCGCCGTGCAGCTCAACGAGCTGGTCGACAACGTCTTCAACCCGCAGGACGTCTTCCGGATCGACCACTACCTCGGCAAGGAGACGGTCCAGAACATCCTGGCGCTGCGCTTCGCGAACAGCCTGTTCGAGCCGGTGTGGAACTCGAAGTACGTCGACAGTGTGCAGATCACCATGGCCGAGGACGTCGGCATCGGCACCCGGGCGGCGTTCTACGACGCCTCCGGCGCCGCCCGCGACGTGCTGCAGAACCACCTGCTGCAGCTGCTCGCCCTGGTGGGCATGGAGGAGCCGACGAGCTTCGACCCCCAGGAGGTACGCGCGGAGAAGCTGAAGGTCCTCCGGGCCATCAGTCTGCCGCCGGACATCTCCACCGGCTCCGTCCGCGGGCAGTACCTTCCCGGCTGGGTCGCCGGTGAGCGTGCCGTCGGCTATCTGGAGGAGCCGAACATCCCGGCCGGCTCCACCACCGAGACGTACGCGGCCGTCCGCCTCGGCATCCAGAACCGGCGCTGGGCCGGCGTCCCGTTCTACGTGCGGGTCGGCAAGCGGATGCCGCGCCGGGTCACCGAGATCGCGATCCTCTTCAAGCGGGCGCCGCACCTGCCGTTCGACCCGGCCGACGTGGAGATGCTGGGCCACAACCAGCTGGTCATCCGCGTGCAGCCGGACGAGGGCGTGGTCCTGAAGTTCGGCTCCAAGGTGCCGGGCACCTCGATGGAGGTCCGCGACATCGCGATGGACTTCCAGTACGGCGAGGCGTTCACCGAGTCCAGCCCGGAGGCGTACGAGCGTCTCGTCCTGGACGTGCTGATCGGTGACCGGACCCTCTTCCCGGACGCCGCCGAGATCGAACAGTCCTGGCGGGTCATCGACCCCCTGGAAGCCGCCTGGGCGGACACCAAGCCGGAACCGTACCGGGCCGGCGAGTGGGGGCCACGGGCCTCCGACGAGATGCTGGCGCGTGAAGGCCGTACCTGGAGGCGGGCATGATCGGTCTGTGGGACACCACCGGCAACGAGGTCGTCAAGGCCTTGGCCGCGGAGCGCCGCAGCGCCGGCGGCGTGGCCTCCGGCCTGGCGCTGACCCTGATCGCCGTGGTCGAGGAGAAGAAGGTCCGGGAGGCCGAGGCCGCGGCCACCATCGCCGCCGCCGCGCACCCGTGCCGCCTGCTCATCGTGGTCCGCTCCGACCTGGAGGGCCGCAGCCGGCTGGACGCCGAGATCGTCGTAGGCGGGCGTCTCGGCCCGGCCGAGGCGGTCGTCATGCGGATGTACGGCCGTCTCGCCCTGCACGCCGAGTCGGTCGTGATGCCGCTGCTCGCCCCGGACGTGCCGGTGGTCACCTGGTGGCACGAGGAGCCGCCGAACATGATCGCCAACGACTTCCTGGGCGTCGTCTCGGAACGGCGGATCACCGACAGCGCACAGTCGCCCGACCCGGTCGCCGCTCTCAAGCAGCGGGCCGTCGACTACGCGCCCGGCGACACCGACCTCACCTGGACCCGGATCACGCTGTGGCGGACCCTGGTCGCCGGCGCGTTCGACAGCACCGAGGCGCGCGTCATCGGCGCCCGGATCGTGGCGCCGGACCGGGACCCCACCGCCTGGCTGATGCTCGGCTGGCTGAAGTCCCGGCTCGGTATCGAACCGGTGCTGGAGCACACCGACCGGGCTCCGCGCATGCACGCGGTGGAGCTGCAGTGCGAGAACGGCGACTGCGTCCGGGTCACCCGCGAGGAGGGCACGGCGCTGTTCAGCCGGACCGGCCAGGAGGACCGCTACATGCCGCTGCCGAAGCGGCCGGTCGGTGACGAGCTGGCCGAGGAGCTGCGCCGTCTCGACCCCGACCAGATCTACGCGGAGGCGCTCGGCGCCATGGCCGGCCTGTCCGGCCTGGACCACCGCAGCCCGCAGCGGGTGCACGTCTGGAAGGATCCGGCGCTCGCCGCGATCGCCGGCTCGCCCGCCTAGATATCCATGTGAGTGGTTCGGGCGCACACCGCGGCCGAACCGCACACACCGCAAGTTTCAAGATCGAGGCCGCCCGCCGCACCGCGGTGGGCGGCCGCTTCATAAGGGAGACAACCCCATTGAGTGAGACCGTGGTCGTGGTGGTTCCGGACGCCGACATCCTGGCGTCCACGGTGGCGGCTCGGCTCGTCATCAAGATCATCGACGCTCAGGCGGCGCACGGCTCGGCGAGCGTGGTGCTGACCGGCGGCCGGGTCGCGGCGAAGGTGCTGCGCTCGGTACGGGAACTACCCGCCTCCGCCGCGATCGACTGGTCCCGGGTGGACCTGTGGTGGGGCGACGAACGGTACCTTCCATCCGGCGACCCGGACCGCAACGAGACCCAGGCCCGCGAGGCGCTGCTCGACGAACTGCCGCTGGACCCCGCCCGGGTGCACGCCATGCCGGCCTCCGACGGCCCGGACGGTGGGGACGCGATCGCCGCCGCCGGCCGGTACGCCGGCGAACTCGCCGCCGCAGCAGGTCCCGGCGCCGGCCCGCTGCCCCGCTTCGACGTGCTGATGCTCGGCGTCGGCGAGGACGGGCACGTGGCGTCACTCTTCCCGGACCACCCGGTGCTGCAGGAGACCGGCACGACGGCCGCCACCTTCGACAGCCCGAAACCGCCGCCCGTCCGGGTGACGCTCACCCTGCCGACCATCCAGAGCGCCGACGAGGTGTGGCTGATCGCGGCCGGGCCGGACAAGGCCGCCCCGATCGGCACCGTGCTGTCCGGCGGCCATCTGCCGGCGGCGAACGCGACGGGCGTACACAGGACGCTCTGGCTCCTGGACAAGGCAGCCGCCGCGAACGTGCCCGCTCAGCCATAACCCCCGCGAACCCGTGTGGTGACCTGTGGCTCGAATCGAGCCACAGGTCACCACACGGGCTGTAACGCGGCTGCGTGGCGACGTGCGGCGCGCTACGGGCCGCAAGAGACCACACACAACCCGCAGCGCGGCCGCGTGGCGACCTGCGGCACGCCACGCACCGCAGAGCACCACACCACCCGCAGCACGACGAACGTGGCGGCCCGCGGCACGCTACGACAACCCGCGCCACGGCAAGGTGGCGACCTGTGGCGCACCACGCACCGCAGAACACCACACCATCCGCAGTACGAGGAAGGTGGCGGCCCGCGGCACGCTACGACAATCCGCGCCACGGCATTGTGGTGACGTGTGGCGCGCTGCGCGCCGCAGAACACCACCCAACCTGCGGCGCGGCGGCGTGGTGACCTGCGGCGGGCTGCTTCAGCCGGCTGGGGTCGCCTCAGGGGCCGCGGTGTCCGGGGGGGAGCCCGTCGAGACGGCCGGCTTGCCCGGCGCGGACGTCGCCGGTGACGCCGAACGGGACACCGCCGGTGACCGGGAGCCGGACGGCGACGGCGTCCCGGAGGCCGTCGGTGTGGGCGAGACGGACGATGGCGACGGCGTGACCACCGCCGGCCCGGCGGGCGGGGCCGGCGGGTCCGGCGGCGGGGAACCGGGTAGCAGGGTGAACGCCAGCACCCCCGCCGCGATCCCCACCCCGACCGGCAGCGGCAGCCACCGCCGCCACGGTGATCGGGCGGGTGCCGTGGCCAGCGTCGGCGGCGTTCCGAACCGCAGCCGGTCAGGCGTGATCTGCGCGGCCCGGGCCGCCAGGGCGGTTCTCAGCCGTGCCTCGACCTGATCGGTCACCGCTCCCCCAATCTGTCCCGCAGGATCGCCAGCGCCCGGTGCGCCGTCGACTTGACCGTGCCGCGGGAGACCCGCAGCGTGTCGGCGATCTCCCCCTCGGAGAGCTCCGACCAGTAGCGCAGCACCAGCACCTGCCGCTGCCGGGCGGTCAGGCCGTGCAGCGCCCGCAGCATCTCCCGGTCGCTCGCCCCGAGCAGCGCCTCGTCCTCCGCCGCCGGCACCGCGCCCGGTGGCGGTGGAACATAGGCGCGGGCGGTCCGGCGGCGGCGCAGCGCGGACCGTGCCGCGTTGGTCACGCCGGTGATCAGGTACGCGTGCGGATCCGTCACGCCCCGCAGCTCCGGCCCGTGCTTGCGGTAGAGGGCGGTGAACACGTCCTGCACGATGTCCTCCGCGGTGGGCAGGTCGTCGACCATCAGCACCGCCAGCCGGACCAGGCTGAGCCGCCGTGCGTGGTAGAGCTCGTTGATCGCGGGCGGCGTGTCCGGCGCGTCACGGCCCGGGGTCCACACCCCGGCGGAGAGCCCACGCAGCCAGGCCAGCAGTGCGGGGAACGGCAGAACGGAGATCACAGGCGCGGCCTCGGAGGTCGATCGGCGGAAACGAACGGTACCTTCCGGGTCAGAGCGACCGCGACGGCGTGGGGGCCGGTTTCGCGGGCGCCGGGGTGGCGGCGGGCTTGCCCGATCCCGGGCTGACAGCCGGCTTCCCGGGCGCTGCGGTGGCGGCTGGCTTCCCGGACCCGGGGGTGGCGGCCGGCTTCCCGGGTGCCGGGCTGACGGTGGGCTTCGCGGGCCTGACCGTGGCCGGGTGCGAGGCTGCCGGGGTGGCGCCGGGCTTCGCGGGCGCCGCCGTGGCCGGGTGCGAGGCCGACGGGGTGGCGCCGGGCTTCGCGGGCGCCGGGTGCGCGGCCGTCGGGGACGCGGCGGGCTCCGCGGGCGCCGGGGCGGCCGTCGTGGGGGCGGGTTTCGGGGCCGGGGCGGCGTCGTCGGCGAACGCCGCCGCCGACAGGCCGCCGACCGCCAGGACTGCTGCCGCGCCGAACGTGATGGCCAGGCCACGGGACGAGATACGCATCGGGACTCTCCTGCTTGTCATCGCCTTGCTTGCGCTGTCGCAGGAGTAGACGCGCGGCCCCCGGGAAGGTTGGCGGGGTCGATGTGATGCGGGTCACGATCATAAACTTCCGGGATGCAGCCGATCATCCGTGCTTACCGGCCCGGCGACCTCGACGCGATCTACGACATCTGTGTGCGCACCGCCGCGTCCGGTGGTGACGCACGCGGCAGGCACAGCTCGGACCGCCTGCTCGGCGACGTGTGGGCGGCCCCCTACGTGACCCGGGAGCCGGAGCACGCGCACGTCCTCGACGACGGCACCGGCCGAGCGGTCGGCTACATCCTGGGCACTGCCGACACCCCGGCCTTCGTGGACTGGTACCGGTCGACGTGGCTGCCGGCGACCATCGACCGGTTCGTGGACGACGAGGAACTGGCCGCCCTGCACCGCAACCCGGAGCGGATGATCCGCCCGGAGTTCGCGGACTACCCGGCACATCTGCACATCGACCTGCTGCCGGACTGGCAGGGCAAGGGCCAGGGCAAGGGGCTCATGAGGGCTTTCCTGGACGGTCTGCGCGCCGCCGGGGTCCTGCGGGTGCACCTCGGGATGGCGGCGGAGAACCACGGCGCGTACGCCTTCTACCGCCGGCTCGGCTTCCACGACCTGGAGGTGGCGGACGCCGGCGCGCGTTTCGTCGGCCGCGACACCAGCCCTCTCTGACCTGTGCGGTGCGGGCCGCCCCCGACGTGCGGAGCGCGGCCGCGACACCAGCCGTCACCGGCGTGCGGAGTCCGGCCGTCATGTGCGCGCCCGAACTCCGTACGCCGGTCGTCATTCGCCGCGGCGGCGGCGGACCTTGGCGAGGGCCTCGGCGAGGATCGCTGCGGCGTCCTCGTCGCTGCGGCGTTCCTTCACATACGCGAGATGCGATTTGTACGGCTCGGTACGCGCCTTTCCCGGCGGGTTGGCCCGGTCGAGCCCGGCCGGCTGCCCGCACCGCGGGCAGTCCCAGGTGTCGGGGTTGGCGGCCTCGGCCGCGAACCAGATGATGCTGTCGTGCCCGGCCGCACAGTAATAGGTGACCTGCCTGCGCGGCGCGGGTTCGGTGCGCTCGTCGGGACGCATCGGGCTGGACCCGACGCGGCTACCGCGGATAGCGCTGCCACTGGACACGGACGTCACTCCTGTCTCGAGGGGCCTCGAAGGCTGTCCGCCACCGCGGGGAGGGCTGAACCGGACAGCGGAGACGAAAAACCGCGCGGCCGGAAGAACCGGCCGCGCGGCAGATTGTACGACTACGGCGCGCTGTCAGGCGATCTGGACCTTCAGCCAGAAGCCCAACCCGACGATGCAGGCGAACCAGATGATTCCCACCAGCACCGTGTATCGGTCCAGGTTCTTCTCCGCGACCGAGGATCCGGCGAGGCTGGAGGTAACGCCGCCGCCGAACATGCTCGACATGCCGCCGCCCTTGCCCCGGTGCAGCAGGATCAGCAGCGTCAGCAGGATGCTCGTGATGATCAGCAACACGATCAACGTGTAAGCGAACGCGATCGGCATCGTCGGGTCATTCCTCTCGAAGGGCACAGCAGCGGTCCCACAATAGCGGGTGCCCGGCCGCATGATACGGCCGGGCACGCGCGATTCTGCTTCTAGCGTGCGACGTGCTCCGGGAAACGCACGATGGAGGCGAACTCCTCGGCGTCCAGGCTCGCGCCGCCGACCAGGGCGCCGTCCACGTCGGGCTTCGCCATGATCTGCGCGATGTTGCCGGACTTGACGGATCCGCCGTACTGGATGCGGACCACGTCGGCCACCTCGGCGCCGAACTTCTCGGCGAGGCGGCCCCGGATCGCGCCGCAGACCTCCTGGGCGTCCTCCGGCGTCGCGGTCTTGCCGGTGCCGATCGCCCAGACCGGCTCGTACGCGATCACGATCTGCTGGAGCTGCTCGGTCTTCAGGCCCTCGAGGCCCGCGTCGACCTGCGCCAGCACGTGCGACACCTGGTTGCCCGCCTCGCGGATGTCCAGGCCCTCACCCACGCAGAAGATCGGCACGAGGCCGGCCGCGAAGGCCGCCTTGTTCTTCGCGTTGATGAGCTCGTCGCTCTCGTTGTGGTACTCACGGCGCTCGGAGTGCCCGACCACTACGTAGGTGGCGCCCAGCTTCGCCAGGAAGGACCCGGCGATCTCACCGGTGTACGCGCCACCGTTGTGCGCCGAGATGTCCTGCGCGCCGTACCCGATGGCCAGCTTGTCGCCCTCGATCACGGTCTGCACGGTGCGCAGGTCGGTGAACGGGGGCAGCACCACGGTCTCGACCGCGGCGAGCTGCTCGGGGGTCAGGCTGGCGGCCAGCTTCTGCACCAGGAGATTGGCCTCGTAGTGGTTGAGGTTGCTCTTCCAGTTGCCGGCGATGATCGGCTTGCGGGTCACGTCACCCATCACTTCTCCAGAGCGGCGACGCCCGGCAGCGTCTTGCCTTCGAGGTACTCCAGGGACGCGCCCCCGCCGGTGGAGATGTGACCGAACGCGGACTCGTCCAGGCCGAGCGTGCGCACGGCGGCCGCGGAGTCACCGCCGCCGACGACCGAGAAGCCGTCGATCTTGGTGATCGCCTGGGCCACGCCGCGGGTGCCCGCGGCGAACGGCGCCAGCTCGAACACGCCCATCGGGCCGTTCCAGAACACCGTCTTCGCTCCGGCGATCGCCGACGCGAACAGCTCCGTGGACTTCGGGCCGATGTCCAGACCGAGCCGGTCGGCCGGGATCTCGGACGCCGCGACGACGTCGTGCGTGGCGTCGGCCGAGAACTCGGTGGCGGCCACGACGTCGACGGGCAGCACGATCCGGCCGTCGGCCTGCGCGAGGAGGTCCGCGCAGACGGCGACCATCTCGTCCTCGAGCAGCGACTTGCCGACCTCGTGGCCCTGGGCCTTGAGGAAGGTGAAGCACATGCCGCCGCCGACCAGCAGCTTGTCGACCTTCGGCAGCAGCGCCTGGATGACGGCGAGCTTGTCGGAGACCTTCGAGCCGCCGAGCACGACCACGTAGGGCTGCTCCGGCGTCTCCGACACCTTGCGCAGGACCTCGACCTCTTTCAGGACGAGACCACCGGCGTAGTGCGGGAGACGGGCGGGGACGTCGTACACCGAGGCGTGCTTGCGGTGCACGGCGCCGAAGGCGTCGTCGACGTAGAAGTCGGCGAACGCTGCCAGCTGGTCCGCGAAGGCGGCCCGCTCAGCGTCGTCCTTCGACGTCTCGCCGGCGTTGAAACGCAGGTTCTCCAGCAGGAGCACCTCACCGTCGGCGAGCGCCCCGGCCTTGGCCTGAGCGTCGACGCCGACGGTGTCGGAAGCGAAGACCACCGACGAGCCGAGCAGCTCACCGAGACGGGTCGCGACCGGCGCGAGGGTGAACTTGGGGTCCGGCGCGCCCTTCGGGCGGCCGAGGTGGGACGCCACGATCACGCGGGCGCCCGCGTCACGCAGGGCGATCAGCGTCGGCAACACCGCGCGGGCACGGCCGTCGTCGCTGATGACACCCGGTTTGCTCTTGTCGAAGGGCACGTTCAGGTCGGCGCGCACGAAGACGCGCCGACCCGAGACACCCTCGGCGAGCAGGTCGTCGAGAGTCTTCAAGATCAGGCTCCGACGAGCTTGACCAGGTCGACGAGGCGGTTCGAGTAGCCCCACTCGTTGTCGTACCAGCCGACGACCTTGACCTGGTTGCCGCCGATGACCTTGGTCAGGCCGGCGTCGAAGATGCAGGAGGCCGGGTCGGTGACGATGTCGGCCGACACGATCGCGTCCTCGGTGTAGACCAGGATGCCCTTGAGCGGGCCCTCGGCGGCGGCCTTGATCGCGGCGTTGACCTCCTCGACCGTGGTGTCACGGGCGGCGGTGAAGGTCAGGTCGGTGGCGGAGCCGGTCGGGATCGGCACGCGCAGCGCGAAGCCGTCCAGCTTGCCCTTGAGCTCCGGCAGCACCAGGCTGACGGCCTTGGCGGCGCCGGTCGAGGTGGGGACGATGTTCAGAGCGGCGGCGCGGGCGCGACGGAGGTCGCTGTGCGGGCCGTCCTGCAGGTTCTGGTCCTGGGTGTACGCGTGGATCGTGGTCATCAGACCCTTCTCGATCCCGATCGTGTCGTTCAGGACCTTCGCCATCGGGGCGAGGCAGTTGGTGGTGCAGGACGCGTTCGAGATGATCGTGTGCGCCGCGGCGTCGTAGGTGCCGTCGTTCACACCCATCACGATGGTGACGTCCTCGTTCTTGGCCGGAGCCGAGATGATGACCTTCTTGGCGCCGGCGTCGACGTGCGCCTTCGCCTTCTGCGCGTCGGTGAAGAAGCCGGTCGACTCGATGACGATGTCGGCGCCGACGGCGTCCCAGGCCAGCTTGCTCGGGTCACGCTCGGCCGAGGCGCGGAACGTCTTGCCGCCGACCGTGATGTCCGACGCGGTCGCCTTGACCTCCTGGCCGAGGCGGCCCAGGATGCTGTCGTACTTCAGCAGGTGAGCCAGCGTGGCGTTGTCGGTCAGGTCGTTCACACCGACGATCTCGATGTCGGCGCCGGAGGCGAGAACCGCCCGGAAGAAGTTACGACCGATACGGCCGAAGCCGTTGATGCCAACCCGGATGGTCACAGGTGGTCTCCTCTTTACGGTCCGCCGGAATCTGCGACCGGCGGAGGGGTCTGCGTGCCGACCGGGTGAACGGCCGGCACAAGGCGTCCAGCTGCCGCGCCCACAAGCGAAGACGGGGGGCTCGACCGGACTGCCGGCACCGTCGCCGTCACCAGTGACCCTATCCGAGCCCGTATGCCCACGAAGCGCCGGGGCGCGACCTGAACGTTACCTAACTGGATCACGGCGGCGTTACCGGAAGCACCTTCAGCCTTCCCCGCCGGTCCCCTCGGCGATAAGGACCGAAGGTCCCCCCGCGGGGGTGATCGGCATCACCCGATCAGCAGACCATCATCTCCGGGGTGACCGCCGCCTCGGTGTCCGGGATGCCGAGGTCCCGGGCCCGCTTGTCGGCGAGCGCCAGCAGCCGCCGGATCCGGCCGGCGATCGCGTCCTTGGTCAGCGGCGGGTCCGCCAGGGCGCCCAGCTCCTCCAGCGACGCCTGCCGGTGCTCCAGCCGCAGCTGGCCGGCGGAGGTCAGGTGGTTCGGCGCCTCCTCGGAGAGGATCTCCAGCGCCCGGGTGACCCGGGCCGCGGCCGCGACCGCCGCGCGGGCCGAGCGCCGCAGGTTGGCGTCGTCGAAGTTGGCCAGCCGGTTCGCGGTGGCGCGCACCTCACGGCGCACCCTCCGCTCCTCCCAGGCCAGCACACTGGAATGCGCGCCGACCCGGGTGAGCAGCGCGGCGATCGCGTCGCCGTCCTTGATGACCACCCGGTCCACGCCGCGGACCTCACGGTCCTTGGCGGTGATCCCGATCCGGCGCGCGGCGCCGCGCAGCGCCAGCGCCGCCTCCGGGCCCGGGCAGGTGATCTCCAGCGCGCTGGAGCGGCCCGGCTCGGTGAGCGAGCCGTGTGCCATGAAGGCGCCCCGCCAAGCCGCCACCGAGCAGCACACGTTGCCGCTGACCACGTGCTGCGGCAGGCCCCGAACCGGACGGCCGCGCACGTCGAGCAGGCCGGTCTGGCGGGCCAGGACCTCGCCGTCCTTGACGATCCGGACGATGTAGTGGCTGCCCTTGCGCAGGCCGCCGGAGGCCAGCACGTGAACCTCGCTCGGGTACCCGTAGACGTCGGCGATCTCCCGCCGCAGCCGCCGCGCCACCGCGCCGGTGTCCAGCTCCGCCTCCACGACCACCCGGCCGGAGACGATGTGCAGGCCACCGGCGAAGCGCAGCAGAGCGGCCATCTCCGCCCGGCGACAGCAGGGCTTGGGCACGTCGACCCGGCTCAGCTCGTCCTTGACCGCTGCCGTCATCGCCATCGTGTTGTCACCTCATGCGCCGGATCTTGAACAACTGAGCCTTACTCACGACGGTGGGGACCGTCGTCCTTACCTTCGGCGACACCGGGGCCGAGGTGGGTCATGAACAAGCCTCGGTGTGCCGCACTACGTCTCTAATCAACGAGTGGCGCCCAATACTGGCACCAGGGCGGCGCCCAATGACTCAGGATCATGCCGTGGGCTGCCGTCGGCAACGGCGACGGGTACCAGAACGAGGTCGGCGCCCAGCTCCGCGGCGGCGGCCCGGACCGGCTCCGGCTCGCCCACCCACTTGGCGTCGGCGACCACCGTGTCGACCCGGAGGTTCGGCAGGTACCAGTGCAGGGCGGCCAGGTGGTCGGCGGTGGACAGCCCGGACGTCTCCCGGTCGGGGCTCAGGTTCAGCGTGACCAGCCGCCGGGCCGGGCTGGCCACGATCGCGGCGGCCAGGTCCGGGACCAGCAGGTGCGGCAGGACGCTCGTGTACCAGCTGCCGGGGCCGAAGATCAGCCAGTCGGCGTCGCGGACCGCGGCGACCGCCTCCGGGCAGGCCGGCGGGTGCTCCGGCCGCAGCCGCAGCGACACCACCCGGCCGTCGGCGACCGCCACCGAGTGCTGCCCGGAGACCGTGACCCGGGCACCGTCCGGCGCCACCACGTCGGCCTCGATCCCGACCGCGTGCAGCGCCATCGGCAGCACCCGGCCCTGCGCGCCGACCATGGCGGCGGCGTGGTCCAGGGCCGCGACCGGGTCGCCGAGCATCTCGATCAGCCCGAGCAGCACCAGGTTGCCGACCGCGTGCCCGGCCAGGGTGTCCTTGCTGCGGTCGGCGCGGCGCTCGACGCGCGGCCCCCGGCCGGGGGCCGGGGCGGCCCCCGGCGCCATCGAGGCGAACCGGTGCTGCATCAGGGTCGCGGTGAGCCGGTGCGCCGGGTTGTCGGCGGCCAGCGCGGCGAGGGCCTGGCGCAGGTCGCCGGGAGGCAGCAGGGCGTCCCGCTCGACCCGCAGCCGGCCGCTGGAACCGCCGTCGTCGCCCACCGTGACGATGGCGGTGATCTCCAGGTCGAGGTCCCGTGCGCTGTGCCGCAGGGCCCGCAGCGAGGCGCTCAGCCCATGTCCGCCGCCGAAGGCGACCACCCGGATCGCCGTCACTCGCGCCCCAGATCGCGGTGCGAGGTGTGGGCGGACAGGCGCATGTCGCTGAGCCGGGCGGCCAGCTCCTCGGTGATGGCGACGCTGCGGTGCTTGCCGCCGGTGCAGCCGATCGCGACGGTGAGGTAGCGCTTGCCCTCCCGCTCGAAACCGGGGGCGGTGGCGGCGATGAGGCCGGCGTAGGTGGCCACGAAGTCGGTGGCGCCCTCCTGGCCCAGGACGTAACTGCTCACGCCCTCCTCCAGGCCGGTGTGCTCGCGCAGCTCGGGAACCCAGAACGGGTTGGGCAGGAAGCGGGCGTCCAGCACGTAGTCGGCGTCCGGCGGCAGGCCGTACTTGAAGCCGAAGGAGAGGACGGTGATCCGCAGCTTGCGGCTGTCCTCCCCGCCGAACAGCTCCTCCACCCGGCGGCGCAGCTGGTTCACGTTCAGGTGACTGGTGTCGATGATGACGTCGGACTGCTCGCGGGCCTCCTCGAGCAGCTTGCGCTCGGCGGCGATGCCGTCGGCCAGCCGCCCGTCGCCCTGCAGCGGGTGCGAGCGCCGCACCGACTCGAAGCGCCGGATCAGCACCTCGTCGTCGGCGTCGACGAAGACCACCCGCGGCGAGAAACCGCGCTCCTTCAGCGCCCGCACGGCGCCGGCCAGGTCGGTGGAGAAGGCGCGGCTGCGCACGTCCAGCACCATGGCGGTCCGCCGGGCGGCGCCGCCGGCCGCGAACGCCAGCTCGGCCATCTCCAGCATCAGCGCCTGCGGCAGGTTGTCGACCACGTAGAAGCCGACGTTCTCCAGCGCCCGAGCGACCGTGCTGCGCCCACCGCCGGAGAGCCCGGTCACCACCACCAGGTCCGTCCCGGCCTCGTCGGGTTCCAGAACCTCGTCGTTTCCGAGGTCCGGCATCGCTTCGGTCACGCACGCCTCCTGCGTCGGTTTCGCGGACACAACATGGTAGGCCGGGAAGGGCTATCCCTCCGCGGTCTTCCCCGTCTCGGGTGAACGCAGCGCGGCCAGCACCGATTCCGCGGTCCGCCGGCCGATTCCGGGCACCTCGGTGATCTCCTCCGGGGTGGCCTCGGCGAGCCGTTTCAGCGACCCGAAATGCCGGAGCAGGGCCTTGCGCCGCACCTCGCCCAGCCCGGCGACGTCGTCGAGGGCGGACTCGGTCATCCGCTGCGACCGCCGCTGCCGGTGGAAGGTGATGGCGAACCGGTGCGCCTCGTCACGCGCTCGCTGCAGCAGGTAGAGCGCCTCCGAGGTGCGCGGCAGGATGACCGGGAAGTCGTCGGCGGGCAGCCACACCTCCTCCAGCCGCTTGGCCAGGCCGCACAGCGCGACGTCGGTGACACCCAACTCGGACAGCACCTCGGCGACCGCGTTGACCTGCGGCTGGCCGCCGTCGACGACGATCAGCTGAGGAGGGTAGGCGAACTTGCGCGCCTTGCCGGTCAGCGGGTCGATCCCCGGCATCTCGCCCTCGGCGGGCTCCGCCGGAGCGGCCTTGACCCGCGCGAACCGCCGCCGCATCACCTCGCTCATCGCCGACAGGTCGTCCAGGCCGCTGCCGTCGGGATTGCCCCGGACGATGAACTTGCGGTACTCGCTCTTGCGGGCCAGCCCGTCCTCGAAGACCACCATCGAGGCGACCACGTCGGTCCCCTGGATCTGCGACACGTCGAAGCACTCGATCCGCAGCGGCGCACTGTCCATGCCGAGCGCCTCGGCGATCTCCTCGAGCGCCTTGTTGCGGGTGGTCAGGTCGCCGGCGCGGCGCAGCTTGTGCCGCTGCAGCACCCCGGAGGCGTTGCGGGCGACGGTCTCCATCAGCGTCTTCTTGTCGCCGAGCTGCGGCACCCGCAGGGTGGCCCGGCTGCCACGCCGCCCGGAGAGCCAGACGGCGAGCGCGTCGGCGTCGTCGGGCAGGGCCGGCACCAGGATCTCCCGGGGCACGTCGCCCTCGCCCTGCTCCTCCCCGTACATCTGCCGGCAGAAGTGGTGCACCAGGTCGCCGGTGGTCAGATCCTCCACCTTCTCCACCACCCAGCCGCGCTCACCGCGGATCCGGCCGCCACGCACGTGGAAGACCTGGACGGCGGCCTCGAGGGGGTCCTCGGCGAACGCGACGACGTCGGCGTCGGTGCCGTCGCCCAGCACGACCGCCTGCTTCTCCAGAGCCCGGCGCAGGGCCATCAGGTCGTCACGCAGCCGCGCGGCGCGCTCGAACTCCAGGTCCTCGGAGGCCTGCAGCATCTCCCGCTCGACCCGCTTGAGGAACAGGTCGGTGCGCCCGCCCATGAAGTCGCAGAACTCGTCGACGATCGCCCGGTGCTGCTCGGGGCTGACCCGGCCGACGCACGGGGCCGAGCACTTGCCGATGTCACCGAGCAGGCAGGGCCGGCCGATCTGGTGGGCGCGCTGGAAGACGCCGAGTTTGCAGGTGCGGGCCGGGAAGACCCGCAGCAGCAGGTCGAGGGTCTCGCGGATGGCCCAGGCGTGCGAATAGGGCCCGAAATAGCGGACGCCCTTGCGCTTCGCGCCGCGCATCACCTGGAGGCGGGGGAACTCCTCGTCGAGGGTGACGGCGAGGAACGGATACGACTTGTCGTCGCGATACTTCACGTTGAAGCGGGGGTCGAACTCCTTGATCCAGGAGAACTCCAGCTGCAGCGCCTCGACCTCGGTGCCGACGGTGACCCAGTCCACACCGGCGGCGGTGGTGACCATCTGCTGCGTCCGGGCGTGCAGCGACCAGACGTCGGCGAAATAGGAATTCAGCCGGTTACGCAGGTTCTTCGCCTTGCCGACATAGATCACCCGGCCGGCCGGATCGCGGAAACGATAGACGCCGGGAGACTCCGGGATGGTACCGGGAGCGGGGCGATAAGTGGACGGGTCTGGCACAAGCTCAACGATAGTGCGTGGGACTGACAGAATTGCCCGGCCGGAGGCCCGGCGCCGCCGCCACGGCCCGGGTCTCCGGTCCTGACCTCCGTCAGGCCGCGGTCACCACGTTGTCGCCGTCCAGTTCGACCTTGGTCTCGGACAGCGGCGTGCTGGCCGGGCCCGAGGACGGCGCCCCGTCGTTGATCGAGAACAGGCTGTTGTGGCACCGGCAGACGATCGAGCCGTTCTTGACCTCCGACACCTTGCACTGCTGGTGCGTGCAGATGTTGCTGAACGCCTTGTAGGTGCCCGCGGTCGGCTGGGTGACCACCAGATCGTCCAGGATCACGCCGCCACCGACGGCCACCTTCGCCGCCGCCACCAGGACGGTGCCGCCGGCGCCGCCGCTGGTGCTGCCGTCGGCGGCCGTGCTGCCGGCCGGAATCGGGTTGTCGGCGAAGTCGGAGCCGTTCGGGTTGGAGCCGCTGGAGTCGGTGCCGCAGGCCGCCAGGACCGCGGTCGCGCCGAGCGCCCCGGCCCCCATCAGGACGACGCGGCGGGTCGAGGTGGTCCCGGGACGGTCCTGCTGGATCTCGGCGTCGGTCCTCGGCTGCACGTCAGTCATTTGTCGCCCTCCACTACCTGTTCTCTGCCGCCAATGTCACGCGGAGTCGCTACGGAGTACGGATCGATGCCGTGATCAGTTCAACGTAACCAAAGCGAGATTCTCCCGCTTTCTCCGCGTTTGCCCGTCGGTCCGTCGGGGTGCCGACCCACCGCCGCACCCGGCCGACCTTAGGAGATCAACCAGGTGCGGTCGCTGAGAGTCGTCTAAGAACTTCTTAAGTCGCCGCGGTCGCCTTCGCCCGCGAGCGGGTGGCCCGGGTCTTGGGCGCGGCGCCGTTCGCCTTGGCCGCCCGCGCGGTCGCCGCCGCCGCCCCGGCCGCCTCCCCGGACAGTCCGAGCATGTGCCGCAGGAACTGCCCGGTGTGGCTCTCCGCCACCTCGGCCAGCTCCTCCGGCCGGCCGGTGGCCAGCACCAGACCGCCCTTGCTGCCGCCCTCCGGGCCCATGTCGATCAGCCAGTCCGCGGTCTTGATCACGTCCAGGTTGTGCTCGATGGTGATCACCGTGTTGCCCTTGTCGACCAGGCCGTTGAGCACCAGCAGCAGCTTGCGGATGTCCTCGAAGTGCAGGCCGGTGGTCGGCTCGTCGAGCACGTAGACGGTCCGGCCGGTGGAGCGTTTCTGCAGCTCGGAAGCGAGCTTGACGCGCTGGGCCTCACCGCCGGACAGGGTGGTGGCGGGCTGGCCGAGCCGCACGTAACCCAGGCCGACCTCGTTCAGCGTGCGCAGGTGCCGGTGGATCGCCGGGAGCGCCGAGAAGAACTCCGCGGCCTCCTCGATCGGCATGTTCAGCACCTCGGAGATGGTCTTGCCCTTGTAGTGCACCTCCAGGGTCTCCCGGTTGTACCGCGCGCCCTTGCACACCTCGCAGGGGACGTAGACGTCCGGCAGGAAGTTCATCTCGATCTTGATGGTGCCGTCGCCCGAACAGTTCTCGCAGCGGCCGCCCTTGACGTTGAACGAGAACCGGCCCGGGCCGTACCCCCGGACCTTGGCCTCGGTGGTCTCGGCGAACAGCTTGCGGATGTGGTCGAAGACACCGGTGTAGGTGGCCGGGTTGGACCGCGGGGTCCGCCCGATCGGTGACTGGTCCACCCCGACGACCTTGTCCACGTGCTCCAGGCCGGTCACCGTGGTGTGCCGGCCCGGCACCTGGCGGGCGCCGTTGATCTGGTTCGCCATGACGGTGTGCAGGATGTCGTTGACCAGCGTCGACTTACCCGAACCGCTCACCCCGGTGACCGCGATGAACTGGCCCAGCGGGAACGGCACCGTGATGTTGCGCAGGTTGTGCTCGCGGGCGCCGTGCACCACGACCTCCCGGTCCGGCGTCTGCGGCCGCCGGGTCGCCGGCACCGGGATCGACTTGCGGCCGGACAGATAGGCGCCGGTCGGCGACTTCTCGTTGGCCAGCAGCCCGTCCACCGTGCCGGAGTGCACGATCTGCCCGCCGTGCTCCCCCGCGCCCGGGCCGATGTCGACGATCCAGTCGGCCTGCCGGATGGTGTCCTCGTCGTGCTCCACCACGATCAGCGTGTTGCCCAGGTTGCGCAGCCGCACCAGGGTCTCGATCAGCCGGTGGTTGTCCCGCTGGTGCAGGCCGATCGACGGCTCGTCCAGCACGTAGAGCACGCCGACCAGGCCGGAGCCGATCTGAGTGGCGAGCCGGATGCGCTGCGCCTCACCGCCGGACAGCGTGCCGGCGCCCCGGTCCAGCGAGAGGTAGTCCAGGCCGACGTCGACCAGGAACCGCAGCCGGGCGTTGATCTCCTTGAGCACCCGCTCGGCGATCATCTTCTGCCGGTCGTCGAGCTGGAGACCGGCCAGCAGCTGAGCGCAGTCGCCGACGGACAGGTTGCAGACCTCGGCGATGCTCTTGCCGGCCACCGTCACGGCCAGGACCTCGGGCTTGAGCCGGGCGCCGCCGCACACCGAGCAGGGCACGTCGCGCATGTACCCCTCGTACTTCTCGCGCGACCAGTCGCTCTCGGTGTCGTTGTGGCGCCGCTCGATCCACTGCACCACGCCCTCGAAGCCGGTGTAGTAGGAGCGCTCGCGGCCGTACTTGTTCCGGTACCGCACGTGGACCTGGTCGTCGGCGCCGTACAGGATCGTCTTCTGCACCCGGCTGGGCAGCGCCCGCCAGGGCGCGTCCAGGGAGAAGCCCTCGGCGTTGGCGAGGGCCTCCAGCAGGCGCAGGAAGTACTCCTGGGTGGTACCGCCGGCCCACGGCTGGATCGCGCCGGCGCTGAGGCTCTTCTCCTCGTCCGGGATGATCAGCTCGGGGTCGACCTCCTTCTTGGTGCCGAGGCCGGTGCACTCGGGGCACGCGCCGTACGGCGCGTTGAAGGAGAAGACCCGCGGCTCCAGGTCCTCGATGGCGAGAGGGTGGTCGTTGGGGCACGCCAGGTGCTCGGAGAAGCGCCGCTCCCGGTCCGGGTCGTCCTCCGGCAGGTCGACGAAGTCGAGCAGGACGATGCCGCCGGCCAGGCCGAGCGCGGCCTCGACCGAGTCGGTGAGGCGCTGCTTGCTGGACGACTTCACGCTGAGGCGGTCGATGACCACCTCGATGGTGTGCTTCTCCTGCTTCTTCAGTTTCGGCGGCTCGGTGAGCGCGTGCACCACGCCGTTGACCCGGGCCCGGGCGTAGCCCTTGGCCTGCAGGTCGGCGAAGAGGTCGACGTACTCCCCCTTACGGCCGCGGACCACCGGGGCGAGGACCATGAACTTGGTGCCCTCGGGCATCGCCAGGACCCGGTCGACGATCTGCTGCGGGGTCTGCTTGCTGATCCGCTCCTTGCAGACCGGGCAGTGCGGGATGCCGGTCCGGGCGAACAGCAGCCGCAGGTAGTCGTAGACCTCGGTGATCGTGCCGACGGTGGAACGCGGGTTCCGGTTCGTCGACTTCTGGTCGATCGACACCGCCGGCGACAGACCCTCGATGAAGTCGACGTCCGGCTTGTCCATCTGGCCGAGGAACTGCCGCGCGTACGACGACAGGGACTCGACGTAACGCCGCTGCCCCTCGGCGAAGATCGTGTCGAACGCGAGGCTGGACTTGCCCGAACCGGAGAGCCCGGTGAAGACGATCATGGCTTCGCGGGGCAGGTCGAGGTTGACGTCGCGCAGGTTGTGCTCGCGCGCGCCACGGATTGTCAGTCGGTCGGCCACGGCCAGCCTCTCTGCCTTGAAGGCGAGTCCGTACAGGTGTTTGAAGTCGACCAGTCACTCTAACGACGGGGTACGACATTTTCCGGCAGCAGCCCCCTCACTCTTCCGGGGGAACCCGCCAGATCTCCACGCCGCCCACCCATTGTGGCTCGCCGAGAGCCCCGACCAGGACGGTGCGGAGCAGGTCGCCGTTGCGGACCCCGGGGACGAGCACGACCACGGCCGCCCGCCAGTACGCCAGGTCCGCCAGCACGGCGGCCCGGTCGACGGCGACCGGTGGCCGGTTGTACATCTGCACGTTCAGCAGCAGCCGCGAGGTGTAGGTGTGCGGCGCCGACCAGGAGCCGGTGTCGTCGAACGGTGGCCGCGCCGGGCCCATGAAGTAGCCGCGCGGCGTCGGGTAGTCCAGATTGTTGAGGGTGGCCCAGCGCTGCCCGGTCCGGCCACTCGTCACGTCCGGCAGCGGCACCGTGACCAGGGTCCGGCCCTCCGGGACGTACTGCCGCCAGGTCCCCGCGGTGAGGAACTCCGGCATCGGGATCCCCTGCACCACCGGCAGCGGTTTCGGCGCCAGCGGCACCAGGGCGAGGACCATCCCGATCCAGAACAGCCGCCGCCGGCGCCGGATCCGGTCGGCGGCGAACGCCAGCAGCACCCCGGCGACCGTCGCCGGCACCATCGCGAACCGCGTCACACTGACCAGGTCGATCACCGGCACATGACTGATCAGGCCGAACGGCAACGGGATCCCGGTGTCCTGCCCGGCCACCCGCAGCTTCGGCCCGAACGACATGAGCAGCAGCACCAGCCCGGCGATCGTGGTCGCCCGCAACGCCACCGAACGCCACAGCACCACCGCGGCCACCAGGATCATCACCAGCCCGGCCGGCCCGAAGAACGTGTTGTCCTCGGTGGCGCTCACGCTGAGCCGCTGCGCGATCGCCTCGCTGCCGGCCACCGACTGCCGCGGGAACGCACCCAGCGAGGCCAGGTCGGTGACGTAGTCGGTGGGCCGGAACGGCTGCCCATGATAGTTGCCGGGCCCGAAGAACTGATACCAGAGCGGGTACGCCAGCAGCACGCCCGACGTCAGCGCGGCCACCCCGATCCCGGCGGTGAAGTGCCGCCACACCCGCCGCGCCTCGTCCCGCGCCATCGCGGCCCAGGCGACCGCGAAGACGCCCAGGGTCAGCGCGGTGAAGAGCAGCGCCTCCTCGTTGATGAAGATCTGCAGCACGATCAGCAGCCCGAGGACGATCCCGCCCCGGCGGACCCGGCCCGGCTCGGCCAGCCGCAGCACCTGCCAGACGATGAACGGCAGCACGTAGTTGTTGACGAAGTTCACATGCCCGGCCGCGTGCGAGATCATCGCCGGCGCGAACCCGCACCAGAGCCCGCCGATCCAGGCCGCGAGGCGGCTCTCCAGCAGATGACGGGAGAGCACCCAGTACCAGGCGAACGCGGTCCCGGCGAGGCCGCCGGTGATCAGCAGCGCGACGGTCACCCCGCCGCCGAGGAAGTGCGTCAGCGGGGCCAGTGGCAGGGCGAGGGCCAGGATGGACGTGTTCGCCATCATGTTGACCCCGACCGGCACGTTGAACCGGTCGGTGACGAACGGTGCGGCGCCGTCGAAGACCACCCGTTCGGCGTGCGCCAGCATGAACAGGAAGATGCCGTGGTCGTCGTCGTTGCCGTCGAGCACCCGCCCGTTCGGGTCGGCCCAGAGCCGGCCGAGCACCAGCACGGCCAGCCCCAGGAACCCGAGCAGGACCACGGTGTCGATCGACCGCCACCGCCACCGCCGCGGCCTGCGCTCCGCGACCTGCGCCGCCGGCTCCCCGGTCATCTCGTCAGCCGCATGCACCGGCCGAATTCTGCCAGAGGGCCCGTCCGCGACGTCCGGCGCCGCGGTGACCGGTCACAGCCGCCGGGCGCTCGGCGGGGTGGGAATGCGGCGCTGGCGGGCCAGCCGGGCCGAGCGCCGGCCGCTCTCCACCTCGACCTCACGGCGGAGTTTGCGCCAGCTGGCCAGGCGGCGCGGTGGCAGGGAACCGTCGGCGAGGGCGGTCTGGACGGCGCAGCCCGGCTCGCTGTCGTGCGAGCAGTCGTCGAAGCGGCACCGGCCGGCCAGGTCGGTGACGTCGGCGAACGCGCGTTCCAGGCCGCTGCCGGTGTCGAGCAGGCCGACGCCCCGGATGCCCGGGGTGTCGATGACCGTGCCGCCGCCCGGGACGACGACCAGGTTGCGGTAGGCGGTGGTGTGCCGGCCCTTGCCGTCGGCGTCCCGGATCGCCTGCACCGGCATGACGGTCGTCCCGGCGAGGGCGTTGACGAGCGTCGACTTGCCGGCGCCGGACCGGCCGAGCAGGGCCAGGGTGCGGCCGGGGCCGGCGTACCCGCGCAGGGCGTCGAGTCCTTCGCCGCGCTGGACGCTGACCGGCAGGACCGGCACGCCGGGCGCGAGGTCGCCGAGCTGCCGGGCCACGGCGGCCGGATCGGTGGTGGTGTCGCTCTTGGTGAGGACGAGGATCGGGTCGGCGCCGGACTCCCAGGCGAGGGCGAGGAGACGCTCCACCCGGGTGTCGTCGGGCTCGGGATGGATCGGCTCGACGACCGCGACGGTGTCCATGTTGGCGGCCAGGACCTGCCCGGACGAGTCCTTGTCGGCGGTGCGCCGGATCAGGGTGGTACGTCTCGGCAGCACCAGCTCGATCGTGGTGCGCCGGTCCGGCCAGTGGCGTAACACCACCCAGTCGCCGGTGCAGGGCAGGTTGGCGGGATCCCGGGCGGCGTCCAGCATGACGGACCCGCCGAGACCGGCCCGGGTGGGCCCGTCCGCGGTCAGCACCGTGCAGACGCCGCGGTCGGCGCGGAGCACCCGCCCCGGGCTGGAGTCGGCCCGGTCGAACCGGCGGAACGAGGATGTGAAGTGCTCGTCCCAGCCGAGCTGGGACAGGTGGTACGACATGGGAACCCTTTACGGTCTTTCGGGGACGGCGTGGCCTGCGAGATCAGGCGAAGGCCCCCTGGTGAAGGGACACGGCGACTCGGAACTGCACGGTCCTCACCTCCTCCGCGGGTCGAACGATCGTGTCTGGCAACGACGGTACGGCGGAGGGATGCGGCGCGAAAGCGAATTCCGCCCCGGCCGGTTAGGGTCGGTGGGTGACGATCGATCCGCTCGTGCTGATGACCGACGTGGAGGACGCCACCGCGGCGTTGCTGCGCGCCGCGGAGCCGCTGTCCGACGGCGAGGTCGGCGCCCCATCACTGCTGCCCGGCTGGTCCGTCGGGCATGTGCTGACCCATCTGGCGCGCAACGCGGACGCTCTGACCAACCTGCTGACCTGGGCCCGGACCGGAGTGGAGACCCCGGCCTACGCGTCACCGGAGGCCCGCGAGGCCGGCATCGCCGCGGGCGCCGCCCGCCCGGTCGCCGAGCAGGTCGCCGACATCCGGGCCGCGCACGAGCGGTTCGCCGACGCGGCCGCGGCGATGCCGGCGGCGGCCTGGGCCACCCCGCTGCCGATGGCCCGCAGCGCGGCGGTGGTGCCGTGGCTGCGGCTGTGCGAGGTGGAGATCCACCGGGTCGATCTGGGCCGCGGCTACACCCCGGGGGACTGGCCGGAGGCGTTCGCGCTGCGGCTGCTCCGCACGACCGTCGGCGACCCGCCGCCCGGCTCGCCCGACATGGTGTTGCGCCCGGCCGGTCTGGAGCATCCGCTGGTGATCGGCTCGGCGGACGGCCCGGTGATCGGCGGGCCGACCCGGTCGCTCGCGGCCTGGCTGGCCGGCCGGGCCGACGGCGCCGACCTGACCGTCTCGCCGGACGGCGAGCTTCCCACGCCCGCGAAGTGGTAGACGAGCACCGCATACCGGGGTGGTAGATGAGCACCGCATACACCGGAGACGTCGTCCGCGGCGGCGAGCCCGCCGTCCGTGACCTGGGCGACGGCCTGACCCTGGCGAAGGTCTCGGTCGGCGCGATGGACAACAACGCCTACCTGCTGAGTGCCGGCGGCGAGCAGCTCCTGATCGACGCGGCGAACGACGCGGCGACCCTGCTGGACCTGATCGGCCCGGCCGGCCTGCGCACGGTCGTGACCACCCACCGGCACGGCGACCACTGGCAGGCCCTGGCCGAGGTGGTGAAGGCCACCGGCGCCGAGTCGCTGGCCCACGCCGACGACGCGGCGGAGATCCCGGTGGTGACTCGCACGCTGCGTGACGGCGACACGGTCGAGGTCGGCGGCCACGTCCTGGACGTGATCCACGTGGTCGGGCACACCCCGGGCTCGATCGTCCTGGCCTACCGGGGCGCCCACCTCTTCACCGGCGACAGCCTCTTCCCCGGCGGGGTGGGCAACACGCGCGGGGTGAAGAAGGACTTCGCCTCGCTGATCGACGACGTCGAGCACAAGATCTTCGGCCGCTTCGGCGACGACACCTGGTTCTATCCCGGCCACGGCAGGGACTCGACCCTCGGCGCCGAGCGCCCGCACCTGCCGGAGTGGCGCGCCCGCAGCTGGTGACCGGACGCGGGGAGACCGGGGCGCTTACCTCGTCCCGGTCTCCCCGTCCTCTTCCTTACTGTCAGCCCACGCCCTGCTTGGCGTCCGGGCTCACGTGCACGCCCTCGGCGAACGCGACGATCTGGTCACGGGTCCAGTCGATGCCCTCCCAGACCTGGATCTCCAGGTTGATGCCGTTGGGCTGCTTGACGAACAGCGTCACCCCCTGGGAGCCGGTTCGCTGCACGAAGAAGCCCTCCTGGTCGCCGACCCGCACGCGGGTCGGTGTGCCGGGCATCTCGCCGTGCTCGTCGGCGGACTGCAGCATCACGGCGACCTTGCCGACGAAGCTGTTCGGGTCCTTGTCGGCCATGCCCACCGGGCCGACGGTGAGGGAGCTCACGGTGACGCCCTGGACCTCCCAGCCGGCCGGGACCTTGCCGACGGTGAAGGCCTCCGGCTGGGCGCCGCGGTAGTCGACCAGTTTGAAACCGCCGGCCGGGATCGTGGCGACGGTGGCCGGGGCCTTCGCCTCGACCGGGCCGGGAGTGGGCGCCGTCGAACCGGCGGTGGCGAACGCGAACGCCGCGGCCACGGCGGCGACGGTGAAGGCGGATCCGGCGGCGGCCTGCGCGGTCCGGCGGCGGCGCAGCGCCCGCCGGCCCCGGGCCAGGTCGGCCGCGACCGTGTCCGGAGTCGGCTCAGCGGCCGGGCCGGCCAGCTGCGCCAACCCGTCGTGAAGGTTCATCATCTCAGTTTCTCCTGATCAGAGGGTTGCCAGGGAGGGGTTCGAGCCGAGCACCGCGCGGAGCCGGTCGAGGGCCCGGGCGGTCTGGCTCTTCACCGTCCCCTCGGAGCATCCGAGGGCGTCGGCGGTGTCGGCGACGTCGAGGTCGTAGAAGTAGCGGAACACCAGCGCCGCCCGCATCCGTGGTGGCAGATCCCGCAGGGCCACGCGCAGCCCGTCGGAGAGATCGCCCTCGGCATGTGGCGCGGCTGCCCGGTCGGGAACCTCGGCCATCGACCGTTCACTGCGCCGCCACCACCGCCGCCGCTCGTCGGTCAGCGCGTTCACCAGCGTGCGCCGCACGTACCCCTCCGGGTTGTCGGCTCGCTGGAACGCCGGCCAGGCGACGTACAGCTTCGTCAGCGTGGACTGGACGAGGTCCTCGGCCAGGTGGGCGTCACCCGCCGTGAGCAGAGTCGCCGTCCGCACCAGCGCGGCCCTCCGGCTGGCCACGAACCGGTGGAATTGCTCATCACGCTCGTTCTTCACACGAGTCCCTCCTTTGCTTTCACGCCTCCCTGACGACTCTCACCTCCCGCAGGTTGCATGAAGCCGTTCAAGATCCCGGTGTACGGCTTGACCGGGGGCGCAGCGTACTCGTCCCGCTTCGACGTGCGCAGCCCCGATGTCACTAGCGACTGCACCAGCAGGGTGGCCGCGGACACCCCGTCCACGACCGGCACGCCCAGGGCGGCGGACACCTCGGCGCAGAGCCCGGCCATCCCGGCGCAGCCGAGCACGATGACGTCGGAGCCGTCGTGGTCCGGGGCGTGCCGGGCCGCGTCGAGCCCGGGGTCGCCGAAGCAGGCGACGACGTAGCCGTCCACGCCGGACCGCTCACGAGCGGGCCGATGAAGGCGCCCAGCGTCTCCAGGGTGTAGTGGATCACCTCCGGGTTGTTGTAGAGGTTCCACGAGGTCCGGCTCATCCCGAACGCCGCCGCCACCGCATCGACCGGGATCGCCGAACCGGGCGGCACCTCGCCGTACAGGATGATGGACCGCAACTCGTCGACGATCGCGTTCCGGCGCTGCCGGCCGGCCGATCGGCGAGCCGGGCGAGCAGGGCGGAACGCCGCCGGGCCCGGACATGGCCGGACCCTAGCCGCCTCCGGTTATCGGCACGTTTCGCGGCCGCCTGGTTACGCTGGCGTCATGCCGCTCTTCCCGCACCCGCACCATCAGCCCGAATGGCAACCGCCACATCCGCCCGCCCTCACCCCCGGCTTCCCGGGATGGCTCGAGGAGCGCCTCTTCGACCAGCGGATCGTGATGCTGCGCGGCCAGATCACCCACGAGACCGCGTCCGGGATCGCGGCGGCGCTGCTCACCCTCGACTCGGCCGGGCCGGAGGTGGTCCACCTGCACGTGTCCAGTCCGGGCGGAGGGCTGGGCGCCGCGCTGTCGGTGGTCGACGTGCTGGACGCGCTGTCCGCCCCGGTGCACGCGCTCGTCACGTCCGAGGCGGGCGGGGCGGCGCTGGCGGTGCTGGCGGCGGCGGATCAGCGGGCGGCGTACCGGCACGCCCGTTTCAAACTCTCCGAGCCGCGCGCCGCCGGGGTGACCGGCACCGCCGACGAGGTGGCCGCCGCGGCCGGGCAGCACCTGCGGGAGCTGGAGGAGGTGGTGGTCCGGCTGGCCGCGATCACCGGCAAACCGCGCAGCCGGATCGAGGACGACCTGTCCGCCGGGCGGGCGCTGAGCGCCGCCGAGGCCCTGGAGTACGGACTGATCGACGAGGTGGTGACACCGAAAAAGAACGGGCCCCGGTGAGACACCGGGGCCCGCGCTTCAGATCAGGAACCTCAGACAGCGACCTTGACACCCATGGAGCGGGCGGTGCCGGCCACGATCTTGATCGCGGCGTCGAGGTCGTTCGCGTTGAGGTCGGGCAGCTTGCGCTCCGCGATCGCCTTGACCTGGTCGGCGCTGAGCGTGCCGACGGTCGTGGTGAGCGGGTTGGCCGCGCCGGAGTTGATGCCCAGGGTCTTCCGGATGAGGAAGCTGGTCGGCGGCGTCTTGTAGGCCAGCGTGTGGCTGCGGTCCTCGTAGACCGACACGATGACCGGGATGATCTCGCCCCGGTTCTTCGCGGTGGCCTCGTCGTACTCGACCTTGACGGCACGCATGTTGGCACCGGTCGGGCCGAGCATCTTACCGAGGTCGACCATCGCGGCGTTACCCGCCTCAAGCGCGAGGGTTACCTCATGGGTCTTCTTCTTGGGAGGCATTGGGTAAGGCTCCTTAGGGTGAGCTGCGGGCCGAGACAACGCAGCTCGCCAGCATCAACGACACACGACAACCCCGAGACCTTACTACCGCGTCGACGACAGGGTCAAAACGGCTGGTAAGCGGGGTCTCGGGTCCGCCGACCAGTGTAGCTCGCGACTCCGGAGGCCCCGGGACCGCCCCGGATCAGAGGGTGTCGCAGTCACATTCGCGCATGTTCGCCCGGATGAGGTGCACGTATTTCGGGTTGGACAGCTTCTTGCCCGCCACGAACGCCGCCTCGGTCGAGCCGTAGCCCATGTTGTACCCGTCGATCACCAGGTTCAGCAGGCAGGGTGAGGCGTCGGACTTGCACTTCGCGGTGCCCAGGTCGTAGTTCTTCTTGAAATACTTCTCCCCGAAGTACCTCGTCAGCCAGGCCAGCTGGTTGGCGCCGAGGATCGCGTTCTGCCGGTAGTCGCGATAGTCGTACGACTGCTCGAACCGCTGGTTGATGAACGCCTCGGTGTCCGGCATCACCTGCATCAGGCCGAAGCCGCCGTCACAGTTCTCGATGTTCGACGTCCAGCCGCTCTCGTGCCACGCAGTCGCCCGGATCAGGTCGGCCGGCACCTTCAGATCCGGCGCCGAGCCCGGCCAGTACGTCTTCTTCGCCGCCGCGTTCAGCGCCGCCTTCGCCTTGGCGTAGGTGACCGGCTTGCCGACGTACCGCACACAGTCCGGAAGCTGGGTGTTGAACGTCGGAGCCGTCGGCTTCGGCGCCGGTTTCTTCGTGGTCGCCGAGGGTTTCACCGTGGTCGGCGCCGGCGACGGTGTCGTCGGCTCGACCGTCGGCTCCACGGTCGGCTCGGTCGTGGCCGGCGCGACCGACACCAACTCGGAGGCCGGATCCGGCGCCGCGGCCCGGTCGTCGCCGCCCGAACCCAGAAGCCCGCACCCGGCGGTGACCACCAGTGCGACCACCGCGGCCGCCACGCTGACACGCCTATCCATCGACGGACACCTCCCCGTTGAACATCGAAGGCGAACGTTATCAGCGGCTAGATGATCTTCGCAGGCCGGAAATCCGGACAGAAGGCCACAAGATTCGGGACTTGACCCCGTGTCGCGAACGGCAACCTGAGCCGGGAACAATGGACGGCATGCAGACCCGCACCGACCTACGCAACGTCGCCATCATCGCTCACGTCGACCATGGCAAAACCACCCTGGTCGACGCCATGCTGCGCCAGGGCAGCCAGTCCCACGCGCGCGGCGAGATGGCCGACCGCGTCATGGACTCCATGGACCTGGAGCGGGAAAAGGGCATCACCATTCTCGCCAAGAACACGGCGATCAGCTACCAGCCGGCCGAGGGCGACCCGGTCATCATCAACATCATCGACACCCCGGGCCACGCCGACTTCGGTGGCGAGGTCGAGCGCGGCCTCACCATGGTCGACGGTGTCGCGCTGCTCGTCGACGCGTCCGAGGGCCCGCTGCCGCAGACCCGCTTCGTGCTGCGCAAGGCCCTCGCCGCCAAGCTCCCGATCATCCTGATCATCAACAAGGTGGACCGGCCCGACGCTCGCATCAAGGAGGTCGTCGACGAGACGTACGAGCTGTTCCTCGACCTCGACGCCGACGAGCACCAGATCGAGTTCCCGATCGTCTACGCCTGCGCCCGCGACGGCATCGCCTCGCTGACCCAGCCCAAGGACGGCACCGTCCCCGAGGACTCCACCGACCTCGAGGTGCTGTTCAGCACGATCCTCGACACCATCCCGGCGCCGACGTTCACCGAGGGCGCCCCGCTCCAGGCACACGTCGTCAACCTGGACGCCTCGCCGTTCCTCGGCCGTCTCGCGCTCTGTCGCGTGCACGAGGGCACCATCCGCAAGGGCCAGACCGTCGCCTGGTGCAAGACCGACGGCACGATCTCCAACGTGCGCATCTCCGAACTGCTGGTCACCGAGGGCCTCGAGCGCAAGCCCGCCGAGAGCGCCGGCCCCGGCGACATCATCGCCCTCGCCGGCATCCCGGAGATCATGATCGGTGAGACCCTCGCCGACGCGGAGAACCCGATCCCGCTGCCGCTGATCACCGTCGACGAGCCCGCCATCTCGATGGTCCTCGGCACCAACACCTCGCCGCTCGTCGGCAAGGTCAAGGGCGCCAAGGTCACCGCCCGCATGGTCAAGGACCGCCTCGACAAGGAGCTGATCGGCAACGTCTCGCTCCGCATCCTCCCGACGGACCGCCCCGACGCCTGGGAGGTCCAGGGCCGTGGCGAGCTGGCCCTCGCCATCCTCGTCGAGCAGATGCGCCGTGAGGGCTACGAGCTGACCGTCGGCAAGCCGCAGGTCGTCACCAAGGTCGTCGACGGCAAGGTGCACGAGCCGGTCGAGCGGGTCACCATCGACGCCCCCGACGAGTACATGGGCGCCATCACCCAGCTGCTCTCCACCCGCAAGGGCCGGATGGAGGAGCTGATCAACCACGGCACCGGCTGGCTCCGCATGGAGTGGCTGGTCCCGGCGCGTGGCCTGATCGGCTTCCGCACCGAGTTCCTCACCGAGACCCGCGGCACCGGCATCATGCACCACCTCTATGAGAAGCACGAGCCGTGGTTCGGCGAGCTGCGCACCCGCCAGAACGGCTCCCTGGTCGCCGACCGGGCCGGCGCCGTCACCGGCTTCGCGATGATCAACCTCCAGGAGCGCGGCCAGCTCTTCGTCGAGCCGGGCACCGAGGTCTACGAAGGCATGATCGTCGGCGAGAACTCGCGCGAGGACGACATGGACGTCAACATCACCAAGGAGAAGAAGCTCACCAACATGCGTGCGGCGAGCGCGGACAACACCGAGAAGGTGATCCCGCCGCGCAAGCTGTCCCTGGAGCAGTCCCTCGAGTTCTGCCGCGAGGACGAATGCGTCGAGGTCACCTCGGTGGCGGTTCGGATCCGGAAGGTGGAGCTCGACCAGACGGTTCGTGGGCGTACCGCGGCCCGGCGTAAGCACCAGTAAGCCTTTCCGGCTCTTCTTTCCGGCCCGCCTCGATCTTTCGGGGCGGGCCGGAAACGTTTCCGCCTACCGGGGGACGGTTTTGGGCGGGCCGGATTTGCTTCCGGCCTACCGGGGGACGGTTTTGGGCGGCGCCTTGCCCACTCCGGGCGGTCAGGCTTGATCCCTCCGTGGGCAAGGCGCCGCCCAAAACCTTGCGTGGTCGCCTGGTCCCGGTCCGCGTCACGCCTGCGGCCTTG
>NZ_BOMZ01000096.1 GCF_016862455.1 Actinoplanes utahensis | reverse complement strand
CCGCTTGCGGTCTGCTTTTCTGCTTGAGGTCTGCTCTTCCGCTTGCGGTCGGCTTTTGCTTGCGGCTTCTTTTCGGGCCTTTGCTGGTACGGGGAAGGCACCGGTTCCGCCCTGGCCGCGCGTCCCGGGGCCGACTCGGGACGAGTCCTCTGGGTGCCTCGCCGCCGGGGGACCGGGAACGCGAAACGGGCGCAGACGGTATGCCGTCTACGCCCGTTCCTGAGTTCGGGGCTACTGCGGGGTGCTCTGCAGGTCGCGCTTCTTGTCGCGGGAAGTCTTGACGAGGCTGGCGACGGTGGCGATGGCCAAGGTCCCGAGGATGACCATCAGGGAGAGCCAGATCGGGATCTCGGGCGCCCAGTGGAAGGGCTCACCGCCGTGGATGAAGGACAGGTTGTTGGTGTGCAGGGCCTCGAGGACCAGCTTCACGCCGATGAAGGCGAGCACCACGGCAAGGCCGATGTTCAGGTAGACCAGGCGTTCCAGGAGACCGCCGAGCAGGAAGAAGAGCTGCCGCAGACCCATCAGCGCGAAGACGTTCGCGGTGAAGACCAGGTACGGCTCCTTGGTGATACCGAAGATCGCCGGGATCGAGTCGAGCGCGAAGATCAGGTCGGTGGTGCCGATCGCGATCATCACGATGAGCATCGGGGTGAAGAGCCGCTTGCCGGTCTCGGTGACGACACTGAACCGGCCGTCACCGAAGGACGAGGAGAGCGGCAGCGCCCGCTTCGCCCAGCGGATCAGAATGTTCTCCTTGAAATCCTCGCCGTCGTCCTCGCCCTTGACCAGCGTGATCGCCGTGTAGACCAGGAACGCGCCGAAGATGTAGAACACCCAGGAGAACTCGGAGATCAGTGCGGCGCCGGCCGCGATGAACGCGCCACGCATCACCAGCGCGAGCACGATACCGATCAGCAGCACCTTCTGTTGGAGATGCCGTGGCACCGCGAACCGGGCCATGATGATCACGAAGACGAAGAGATTGTCGACGCTCAGTGAATACTCGGTGAGCCAGCCGGTGTAGAACTCGCCGGCGGCCTGACCGCCGGCGGTCACCCAGACCCCGATGCCGAAGATGATGGCGAGGCCCACGTAGAACGCGACCCAGCCACCCGCTTCCTTCATGCTGGGCTCGTGTGGCCGGCGGCCGATGATGAGCAGATCAACGGCCAGGACGGCGATGAGGGCGACCAGAGTGGCGCCCCACACCCAGGCAGAAACGTTCAACTAGAACCTCCGGCAGACACGGGTCGTCGCTGCGCCCACCCGTGATCGGTGGAGAGCAGCGACGTGCGGCTGTCGGAGGTCTCTTCCGCCGCGGATCTCTCCGCGACCGCCGGCCCCGGGTTCGCCGGTTAAGGCGTTCCGTGTTGACGAGACCGGCACGAGGGAATACTCCCCTCCCACACCGCCATTGTTGCGCATCCTTGGCGTGAACGGCACATCGGGAGGCCGGACAGTGGCGCGGCTCGCGGTCGAACCGCTTTTTTCGGACAGTAGCCCTCGCCGCCGGACCGGAACATCGACTCCCCCAGCACCGTCTTCCTCACCCTACGCCTTGACCAGCGCGAATCCCGGGGTTCGGCGCCTGCACCGCACCTGCGGCATCCTAGTAAGCTGACCTTCCGGTGCGTATGGGACGCTTGCGGGCATGGTTCTCGAAGTCACACTGATCGACGTTCTGCCGGGCCGGGAGAACGACTTCGTCAACGCCTACGAACTGGCCCGTCCCGTGGTGGCGGGCACTCCCGGCTGCCGTTCGCTCCGCCTGCAGCGCGGCCTCGAGACGCCGACACGCTTCGTCCTGCTGACCGAGTGGGACAGTGTCGAAGCCCACGAGCAGAACTTCCGCCGCACCGACCGTTTCGCCCAGTGGCGCGCCCTGATCGGCGGTTCGCTCGCCCAACCGCCGCTCGCCGAATACTTCACCGACGTCACCACCGGCCACCGCCACAACCCCGACCAGGACTTCTTCACCTCCGGCCAGCACCCCTGAGCGGGCTCAGCCACCGCCGGGCCACCACCGGCGCCCGTCGCACAGCGACCCACCGCGACCGCCCGAACGGACCTGTCCACGCAGCACCCGACCTTGCCGCAGCACCGGATCCTGCCGCAGCACCGGATCTTGCCCGGCTGGCTCTCACCGCTGCCTCCCGCCCGACGAGACAGCCATCCGTGTCCTTGCGACGCCCATGCCGTGCGTGAAAGTCGGCCACTGGGCGCGGTTGACATAACGCTTTCGATCAAGGCCTGAGCTGCGGTGATGGCCGACTTTCGAATCAGCAGTGAGAGCCAGCCGGGTTTCCGGTAGGCCGCCAGCGCTGTCTCACCAACCCCGAGACAACCGTCAGAACCAGCCAAGGGTTTCCGGCAGGCCGCCAGCACTGTCTCACCAACCCCGAGACAACCGTCAGAACCAGCCAAGGGTTTGCGGCAGGCCCC